>DASUGH010000094.1:0-67596 GCA_036274155.1 Vicinamibacterales bacterium
CGCTTCCAAACAATCTTGCCGGCGACAGCGGCGTGGTGCTCTCGCCCGACGGCCTGAAGATCGCGTTCGTGACCAGTCAGCCGGCGCAGATCTGGGTACGTCCGCTCGAAGCCGCGCTCGCCGAACCGATCCCGAGCACGGAAGGCGTGACCGGCTCGAACATCTTCTGGTCGGCCGACAGTCAGGACATCGGCTTTTTCGCGGACGGGAAGCTGAAGAGGGTGGCGGCGACCGGAGGACCTGCTCAGACGCTGACCGCCCTGCCCGGCGGTGGGAGCTACTCGGGAAGCTGGGGCGCCGAGGGCGTGATCCTCGTAGCTGCCGAGACGACGCCAGGAGGTCCGCTCCTGCGTATCTCCACGGGCGGCGGCGGAGGCGAGGCGGCGCCGGCGACAGAGCTGGACAAGGCGCGCAAGGAAACGTCGCACCGCTTTCCGCAGTTCCTTCCGGATGGCAGGCATTACATATTCCTCGCGACCGGTGCCGACGCGCGCGATCGCGTGGCCTACGTTGGCGATCTCGAGTCGAAGGAACGCGTCAGGCTGCCGGGCATCGCCGCCGAAGCGAAATACTCCTCGAGCGGCCACCTCGTGTTCATCCGCGACGGGGCCTTGATGGCTCAGGTCTTCGACGTGAAGGGCTTTGATCTCACAGGCGCACCGTTCTCGATCGCAGATCCGTTCTCGCCGCCCGCCGCTCTGAGCTATCCGTTTTCCCTCTCGATGACCGGAACACTCGCGTTTAGAACGAATCCCGTTGGAGGCGGCGGGATTAGCGGAGGCAACACGCTGCTCGTCTGGTTCGACAAGGGTGGCTCACGGCAGGAGCCTGCCGGCACCGAAGCGGAATTCCGGGGGCCGGAGCTCTCGGGCGACGGGAAGTTAGTGGCGTTCGGACGAGGGGCGCCGTCCGACATCTGGATCCTCGACATTCCGAACGCGCGCACTGATCGACTGACCACTCACCCGGCTGACGATCAAAATCCGCGCTGGTCTCCTGACGATACGAGGATCGCGTTCGACTCCGCTCGCGACGGCGTTGCCAACCTTTATATGCGCACCGTCGGCGTCGTCGGCGAGGACACGCTCGTGCTGAAGACCGAATCAGCGAAGGCTCTGTCCGACTGGACGCGCAATGGAAAGTATCTCGTCTACACACAGGACAACGATATCTGGGCGTTGCCGCTCACCCCCACTGACAGGGCTCAAGGAAAGAAGGATGATGGCAAAGTCGACGCACCGAAGCCGATTCAAGTTACCAAGACTCCCTTCATCGAGCTGACGCCGCGAGTATCGCCGGATGGCCTCTGGGTAGCTTTCGCTTCGAACGAACCTGGAGAGTACCGCATTTACATCCAGTCGTTTCCCGAACCAACCGTGAAGCGGCTGGTGTCTCCTGCAGGTGGTCTCGAGCCGCGCTGGAGCCGGGACGGAAGGGAGCTTTTCTACTACACAGGCAACCAGTTCCCCTACGTCTCCGCAAGCGGGCAAGTGTGGGCCGCCTCTGTTGACGCGTCCGGACTCTCGCTGAAGGTCGGCGCCCCGTCGTTACGCGTGCAACGGGGCATTGCAGGGACGACCAGTTACAGCCTGACTCTTGACAGACGCTTTTTGCTTCAGACGGGGCTCGGCGGCGGGGGTCGGGGCCTCGGCGGTCGGCCGGTGGGCACCAATCGCGAGCAACCGGTGATCACGTACTCGGCGCTTACGAGATCATTGCGGAGATCGGCGAAGGCGGGATGGGCGTGGTCTACCGCGCTCGCGACTCGAAGCTTGGCCGCGACGTGGCGGTCAAGGCGCTGCCCGAGATCTTCGCTTTGGACCCCGAACGCCTGGCCCGGTTCGACCGCGAGGCGCAGGTGCTGGCGACACTCAACCATCCCAACCTTGGCATCATTCACGAACTGAAGGAGGTCAATGGGGCGAAGTATCTGATCCTGGAGCTGGTGGAAGGCGAAACGCTTGCCGAACGCATCGAGCATGGCACGATTCCCGTCGACCAGGCGCTCGACATCGCCCTGCAGATTGCGCGCGGGGTGCAGGCGGCGCACGACAAGGGCATCGTCCATCGCGACCTCAAGCCGGCCAACGTGAAAATCACGCCGGAAGGGCGCGTCAAGGTTCTCGATTTCGGTCTTGCGAAGATTCACGAGTCAGCGGCTGCGGACCAGAACCTGTCGTACTCGCCAACGCTCAGCGGCGGTCACCCGAGCTCGGGCCTCGTCATCGGCACTGCGGCATACATGAGCCCAGAGCAGGCGCGCGGCAAAGAGCTCGATCGTCGGGCCGACGTGTGGGCGTTCGGCTGCATCCTGTTCGAGATGCTCACCGGCCGTCAGCTGTTTCCGACGGGCGAGACGGTGTCGGACACGCTTGCCGGCATCCTCGTCGGTGAGCCCGACCTGAAGGCGCTGCCTGCCACAACACCGCCCAAGATTCGCGCGCTCCTGGAGCGCTGCCTTCGCAAGGACGAGCGCCGTCGCCTGCGTGACATCGGCGACGCACGGGTGGCGCTCGAGGAAGCGCGCAGCGAATCGGAAGCGACTGCTGCGGCGGCTGCCATCGCCGTTGCGCCTCGTCATCGCGAAATCGCGTTCGGCGCCCTCGCGATGGTCTTTCTCCTGACCGCGACGGGCCTGGCAGCGCGTCTGTTCTTCAAGCCGAGTCCTCACGTGCATCCAGTCCGCCTCGACCTGGGCGTACTCGTCGGCGTGCCGAACAGCTTTTATCTCTCGCCTGATGGCCGCAAGCTCGCGTTCGTGTCCGCCCCCCAGGCAAACGCCCGGATCTGGGTTCGCTCCCTCGACGCCGCCACCGCAGATCCGATACCAAGCACCGAAGGAATCGCCTCGAGTCCAACGTTCGGCCCAAACGCCAACGCCGGCCAAAACAACAACCTGTTCTGGTCTGCCGACAGCCGGTATATAGGGTTCGTCGCGGAAGGAAAGCTGAAGAAAGTTGCCGCGACAGGAGGTCCCGCTCAAGAGCTGGCCACGCTGCCAGCCGGCAACTACTTCGGCACCTGGAACAATGACGATGTCATACTCGTGGCCGGCGACGGCCCCGGGGGACCCCTTCTGCGTGTTCCAGCCGGTAGCGGACAACCGATGCCGGAAACGGAGCTCGACAAGTCACGGAAAGAGCAGTCGCATCGGTACCCGCACTTCCTGCCGGATGGCAAGCATTACCTCTATCTCTCCACCGGCGCCGACGCACGCGATCGCATCGTCTACGTTGGAACGCTCGGCTCGAGGGATCGACACCCGCTGCCCGGCATTGCTGCTGAAGTGAAGTATTCGAGTGGCCACCTCGTGTTCGTGCGCGATGGCGCCTTGATGGCCCAGAAGTTCGATCTCAAACGCCTGGAATTGGTGGGCGACGCGTTCACGATTGCCGACCGGTTCGCCCCCCCTGCTGCGCTCACCTGGACGTTCTCGGCTTCTGTGAACGGAATCCTAGCGTATCGGACCTCCCCCGGAGGCTTGCAGGCGCCGAATGCGGAACTCGTGTGGTACGACCGCAAAGGTGCCCGGCTCTCCGTGGCAGCACCGGAGGGCGATTACGAAGGTCCGGAACTATCACCCAAGGGGCAGTTGGTGGCATTCACACGCAGTGGCGATATCTGGTGGCGTGATATCGAAAAAAACCGGCAAACGAATCTGACCACCGACCTCGGCAACGACCAGAACCCGCGCTGGTCGCCTGATGAAGCGACCATCGCCTTCGACTCGACGCGGGACAGCGGCGCGGGCATCTACGAACGCGCCGTTGGCGTCGTCGGCAGCGACAAGCTGTTGTACAAGTCCGACGGAGCGAAGTCACTGACACTCTCCGACTGGTCACAAGACGGAAAGTACCTGGCCTTCGTGCAGGACGGCGATGTGTGGGTGCTGCCGGTGACGAGCGATAGGCCCGGCGAACACAAACCCGCAGGAAAGCCGATTCAGGTGACGAAGACCTCGTTCACCGAGAGCCTTCCGCGAATCTCGCCCGAGAGCCGCTGGATTGCCTACATCTCGAACAAGTCGGGAGCCAATGAAGTGTACATTCAGTCGTTTCCTGAGCCTGGAGTCGAGCAGCAGATCTCTGCCGGCGCCGGTGCGAACGCCGCGAACGCTCAGGCGCAACCACGTTGGAGTCGGAACGGCAAGGAACTGTTCTATTTCATAGGAGCCACCGGGATCGGGCCGCGATTCATGTCGGTCTCGATCAAACCTACGGGCGGCGCGCTCAACGCCGCTGCGCCGGCGTCCATCTTCGGCCACCCGGCGCCGCGACCGCCGTTCAGCAGCGTGTTCAGCGTGACGATAGATGACCGTTTTCTTCTGCAGCTTGCTCCGAACCTGGCACCCGCCACACCTGGCGGCCAGACCACCAACGTTGCCCCCGGTGCAACCAGCGGGATCGCACTCATCCTCGACTGGGCATCGGCCAATCGAGAGCCGTAGGCTTTCGTACCTTCCAGATGTGCTCCGCCGGCCACCTCGATGCCCAGGCGAGCGACACGTAGTCCGAATACGTCGTCGTTGCTGCCGGAGGAGGCTGGAGCTCGATCAGATCTTCGACGACCAGGGAGTGGCGACGAAACAGCCGGATCCACTCGCCATATGTCAGCTGGTAGGTCACGCTGCTGCCATCGTCGAGCGGACCGAGCGTGAAGTAGTCGAGCTGCAGCCGATCGGTGACGACGCCGGCGGCGAGGTCCTCGCAGATGTCGCGAATCGGCGTGGACATGCAGAACGCGAACAGCCCGCCGGCGGCGAGCACACGCGACGCCTCGGGAACGATGCCGGACGGCGGCGCGAATGTGGCGGCGCCGTGATCGCAGAACACGACGTCGAAGCTGCCGTCGGCAAACGGGAGGCTGACGGCATCTCCTTGAACGAGACACGACGACAGATTCCTGGCGCCCGCCAGTCGATTGGCATGAGCAAGCTGCTGCTCGGAAAGATCCACTCCGACAGCGCGAACGCCCCGCTCGCGCAGCGCAAGCGTCCACTGCGCCGCGCCGCAGCCCAACTCGAGCACCCGCCGACCCTCGACCGGTTCGAGCGCCGAGATCTCGCTCTCGGGAATTCGCCACACACCCCAGGCGAGCGGCGCACGATCGAGCGCGGCGCCGTTCTGCCGCTGGTAGTCGTCGCTCGTACGGTTCCAGAAGAGACGATTGTTCGAAGACACGGAAATAAATGGGGAAATGACGGATTTACGGATTGACGGATACCGAGTAATCACGTGACGATGACGGCCGCGAAGAGCCTTCCAGACATTTTTGACGTCGCCGATTCGTCAATCCGTCAATTGAAATCCGTAGATTCGTCAATTCGTCATTTCATGTTTCAAGTCTTCTTTCCGTCGACCAGGTCCAGGAACGCCCAGCGTTTGCCTTCGACCAGTCCGGCCAGCAGGCTGCCGGTGTTGCGGAAGACCAGCGGCGCCGACGTGATGTGCTGCGTGCCTGCGTGCATGTCGCGAAACAGGCGTTGAATCGTGCCGGCGCGCAGTGCCACCGTGCCGGCTGCTGAATACACGAACTCGGCGACGTCGTGACAGCTCCACGTGATGTTGGCCAGCGCGAGCCGCATCAGCGTTTGACGATGGAGGTCGATCCGCTCGCCGCGCTCGAGCGCCTGCGTCACCTCGCCCCACGTCTCGTACACGAACGCCCGCGCCGAACGGTACTTCGCTTCGGCCCTGGCGTACTGTTCCTGGAACGCCTCGCTCTGGGCGAGCGTCCCGGGACGCCCGATGCCTGACCGAACCTTCTTCGTCATCTCGTCGAGCAGCCGGCGCCCGATGCCGCATGCCCACCCGGAGTGGCAGATCAGGGCGAATCCGATGACGCCGATCTTATAGAGCGCGCCGCCGCGCCTTGGCGACTCCGTGGCCGCGAAGTGCGTGTAGGCTTCGGGGACGAACACGCCGTCGGTCGTGTAGTCGATGCTGCCCGTTCCGCGCAGACCAAGCACATCCCAGTTCTCGATGAGCGTCGCCTTGCCGACCGGGAGCACGAAGATCCGCGGCTCGCCGCTTCCCTCGATGAGGCCGAGCGTGTGAATGTGCGTGGCGTGCTTGATTCCCGACGCGAAGCTCCACGCCCCCGTGAGGGCAAACCCGCCGGCGCGCGGAACGGCATTGCCCGGTCTGGTGCCCTGCCCTGCAATCACCGGCAACCGCTCGCCGCCGAAGAGCTCGTCGACCGCTGAGTCCGCAAGATACGCGGCGCCAGTACCGACCGCGAGCGCTGCCGCCATCAACACCCACCCCGCGGACGGGTCGCCGTACGAGACGTTCTCGATGACCTGCAGCGACGAAACCGGATCGAGCTCCGCGCCGCCGCGAATCGAGCGCGGCACCCACATCCCGAACAACCCCTCGCGATGCAGCGCCTCGACCACCGGCGCAGACAGTTGGCCGTCCCGATCTCCGCTCACCGCATGCTCGTCAGCGATGGCCGCAACTGTTTTCGCTCGTCCCGGCAGATCGGCAGCCGTCGTCGCCGCTTTTACGATGCTTGTCATCTCGACCTCATGTGAGTTCGAGACAGCGTAGCATTTCCTTCCGCGATGGTCCGGCTGGACCTACTCCTTCTGGCCCGCCCCCACCTCCCGCGTCACCGGATCCTGCAGCCGTTCTTCCGTCTTCACTTCGAACCGACGGAAGTTGGTGTACCTCGCTGTGGCATCCGGCTTCTCCGTCCGCATCTCAATCGGGACCATCACGCCCAGACGCTTGTCCGGTGCGAATCTGGTGACAATCTTCGTGACGTCCCGTCCGTCGCGCACCTCGAGGTCCGTCTGCAGCACGCGGCCCGTCACTGTATCAATCCATGCGGTGCCGCGCGTCGGCACGTTCTGATTGGCGAAGGGGCCCGACTGAATCAATGTCGGTCTGGCGGTCTCGACGAACGTGAGCCCCTTCACAGTACGCGGCCACTCTTTTCCCGCATCCTTCTCACCGAACCGGAACCGCGACTGATAGGACGTCTGAAGAAGGCCGATGGCGTAGAGCGGATTGAGCACCGCCGGCACGTGCGGAGCGCTGTCGGCGGCGATTTGGAGTGCGCGCTCCTGCGCATCCTCGAAGCCCTGCTCGAACAGATCGCTCAGGCGTTCCTTGCGGCCTGTTCTTGGTTGGCCATTCACCATCGTCACGTCGCGAAACGTGAGGAACTGGCGGCGCGATCCTGGATACCGCACCAGCAGCAGCTCGGAGCGCACGGTTTGCGCCGGCTTGCGGAACTCGAAGTCCTCCTGCGCCACCACGTTCGACAGCTGCTCGACGAACCCGCGGACGTAGGTCGCAGCAAGGCGCGGCAGATCGGGCGCCTTCTGGGCGCGCGCTGTGTGAGAGACCACCAGCACGACCGCTATCAGCAGGCCAGCCAGGTTGCCGCGAGGACGCGTGCGACGTGGGTTCACGGATGGTCGGCTTCCCTCGAAGCCGGGACGCTGGCCGGATCGTAATCCAACAACGAACGATTGACCCACATCGAACGAAGAAACAGAGGGCCCTTTCAGGCTCCTCGAGGTGCTAGGATTCCAACGTGACGCGGGCACTCGCCGTGTTCCTGGCGCTCGTCGCAACCGCCGCCGTGCGGCCGGAACGGACATCCGCTGCCCCGCAGGCGCCCGCCCCACCAGGCTCCGCGCAGACAGATCAGAAAACGAACGGGGGGACGGTGCCGAAGTTCCGCGCCGGCACCGACCTGCTGACCGTGGACGTCTCCGTTCTCGACGGTCGCGGCCGTCCGGTCGAGGGACTGAAGCCAGTCGACTTCACCGTCAGGATCAACGGCCAGACGCGACAAGTCGCGGTGGCCGAGCTCGTCAAAGCAGACGTCGAAAGCAGCTCTGCAAAGCCGGGTGTCTCCACTGCGCCGCCGGGCGCACCTGTCGTGGGCCCTGCCGCAGGCCGCCGGATCGTGATTGCTGTCGATCAGCAGTACATTCCGCCCGGGGAGCTCACACCACTGCTGAAGTCGGCCGCCGCGTTCGTCGATCGGCTGACGTCGCGCGATCAGGCGGCGTTCGTCGCGTTTCCGGAGCCTGGCCCGCGCGTGGACTTCACGAACGACAAGGCGCGGCTGCGGCAGGCGATGCAAGGACTGATCGGCCAGCCGAAACAAGGGCGCACGGGCCAGTTCGACATCGGCCTCGCCGAAGCGCTGACCGTCAGCGACAACGAGCGCCTGCTCACGAACGAGAATCAGCTGGAGCCGGGCGGCGACCCGCCGGTGGTCGCAGACATCATGGCCCGCAACTGCGAAACCAGCGACGACATGCGGGCGTGCCGGCGGCGTGTCCTCGCGGAATCGGTGCAGATTGCACAAGAAGCCAGGCTCGATGCCAGGATCTCCGTTCGAACCCTGGAATCGATTCTCCAGGGACTGGTGCCGGTTCAGGGCACCAAGTCGGTGATCCTGATCTCGGCAAGCCTGCTCAACGACGATCGCAGCGAGCTCGATACGCTGACCCGCCTCGCGTCTGCGGCGCGGGTGTCGCTCAACGTCATCATCGTCGACAAGAAGCGCGAGAACATCAACATCAGCAGCCAGAACCATGGCCAGGCGCCGACCGAGCAGGCGGATCGACGGCTGATCTCCGAAGGACTCGAACAGCTCGCCGCGCAGGCTGGTGGAGGCGTCTATCGTCTGGCCGGATCCGGCGAAGGCATCCTCGATCGCATCGCACAGGAGCTTTCGGCGTCCTATGTGCTCGGAGTGGAATCGCGCCCCGAGGACCAGACGAGCGATTTCCGGAACGTCAGCGTCGCGGTGCGGTCGCAGGGCGCGAAGGTGCGCGTCAGCCAGGCATTCCTGCACGCGGCAGCGAGCCCGCCCGCCGGCGTCCTGGCATCACGGGCGCCTCTCGGGCTCGCGGTGCCGACACCGAGAGTCGTACGCCCCGTCGAAGACGTTCTCCGATCGGCACTCTCCGCACCGGCAACGCTCACAGACCTGCCGGTCCAGGTCGCGACGTTCTCGCAATGGGACCCGAAGAGCAGCAAGGTTCGCATCAGCATGACCGCAAAGGTCGGTGAGCCAGGCATCCAGCCTGGCGACTACGCCGTGGGCTATGTTGTGACGGACCGGGAGAACCGGACGGTTGCCAGCTGGTCGGAGAAGCAGACACCGGGCGCCCCTTCCAGCGGTCTGGTCGCGCCGCTCCTGCTCGAGCCTGGCACCTACTCGCTGCGTTTCGGCATCGTCGATGAGGGGGAGCAGAAGGGAACCGTCATTCGCGAGCTCGACGTGCGGAGGTCCATTGCTGCCGACGCAGTGGCCACGAGCGATCTGCTGGTGGGCAGCCCGCCGCCACGCGGTGAGGCTCCGCGCTTCAGCGTCGACCCGCACGTGCCGATCGGTCCTGTTGCCGCTTACCTCGAGCTGTACTCTGCGATGCCCGCGGATCTGGATTTCACGTTCGTCGACTTCGAAATCGCCAGAGACGCCGGTTCGCCAGCCCTCGCCCGCGAGACGGCGGACATGGTGGATGGACCGCTTCCTTCATGGCGCGTGGCGACCGCCTCGATCGACGCGAGCAAGCTGGCGCCGGGGCCATACATTGCGCGGGCGCGGATCCTTCGCGACGACAAGACGGTTGGCGTGATCACGCGCGACTTCGTGCTCGACAGCCGCGAACCGGCCACAATCGCGTCTCCTGCGAAGTAGGAACTGACCCATGACACGGACCATCGCTGCCACGATCGCGCTGGCCCTCGCAGGACAGACAGCTCCAGGGGCTCAGGGGGCATCGGAATCACCGGTCACGCTGAGGACACCATCCGGGACAATCGCCGGAACGCTGACCGCTCCCGCCGCGCCAGGGAAGGTTCCCGTCGCGCTCATCATCGCCGGCTCAGGTCCGACGGATCGCGATGGCAACAGCAGCGCGCTGCCCGAAAAGAACAACGCCTACAAGCTGCTGGCAACGGCGCTCGCCGCGAGCGGCGTCGCGTCGGTGCGATACGACAAGCGCGGCATCGGAGAAAGCCAGGCCGCGGCGGCTGGCGGCGAAGCCGCGCTTCGCTTCGACACGTACATCGACGATGCGGCGGCATGGGTCGACCAGCTGCACAGGGATCCTCGCTTCTCGAAGGTGATCGTCGTCGGACACAGCGAGGGGTCGCTCATCGGAATGATCGCGGGACGAAAGGCGAAGGCGGAGGGCTTCGTGTCGATCGCGGGTCCGGCGCGGCGCGCATCCGACACGATCCGCGATCAGCTGCGGCCACAGCTTGCCACGCTGCCGGAACTCCAGAAGAGCAGCGAGTCGATCCTCGCGGCGCTCGAGGCCGGCACCGTGGTCGACCCGCTGCCGCAGGCCGTCCAGTCGGTCCCTGGTCTGGCGTCGCTCTTTCGTCCGAGCGTGCAGCCGTACTTGATCTCATGGCTCAAGTACGTCCCGGCCACGGAAATCGCCGCACTGACGATGCCGGTGTTGATCGTGCAAGGCACCACCGACATCCAGGTGGATCCGGGTGAAGCCAAGGCGCTCCTCAAAGCCGCCAAACCAAGCACGGAAGTCCTCTTGATCAACGGCATGAACCACGTCATGAAGGAGGCTCCTGCCGATCGGGCGCAGAACCTTGCCGCCTACAGCGACCCGAACCTGCCAATCGTTCCGGAGGTGCCACGAGCGATCGTCGCTCTGGCCAGGAGGATTGGAACGCCGTAACCGCCTCTCCGCCCAGCGGTTATTTGGAACTGACGCTCAAAATGAATACGGCACCGTGAGACCGAAGGCAAACGTGTCGCTCGGACCCGCGAGCCCGAAGCTGACCGAGGGCTCCATGTAGAGTCGCCTGGTCAGCGCTGACGTGAGCGCGAACCGCAAGCTGAAGATGTCGCGGCGTTTCGAGGTGGCAATGTCGAAAATGCCGTAATCGATGGACACACCTGAGACCAGCGTGCTGATCGCCAGCGTGTCGTTGAGTCCCAGGCTGTAGCCGAGTGCGACATCGACCCTATCTTCTCTTCCCAGGCTGACTCCATCGACGACTCGCCCGAAGCTGTGGTTGTAATTGGCGCTCGCGAATACGACCACCGGATCAAAGCTCTTGACGAGGACCAGTCCTCCGCCGACTGTGGAAGACCGGTTGGCGTTGTGCAAAACCCAGTTTGGGGAAGATGGGATTGTGAGATCGGCAAGCGCGACCGTCAGCTCGATGTGCGTAAATCGCTAGACAATTCACGTAAACGGCGCCACGGCGAACGTCGTTAGATCGCCGCAAGGACGACTTCATGCTGCCTCGCGGCGGACGATTCGGGTGGGGGGTCTTTGGCGCGAGGCGGCATCAGGGTTCCCGGCGATCCGAGCGCCAGCTCCGCGTTCTCGCGGAACCGAGCTTCAGTTCGATTACGTCCACGTTTTCGCAGAACCGAGCTTCAGCTCGGTTAAATCCGCGTTCTCGCGGTACCGGCCTTCAGCTCGGTTAAACTTTCTCTCTCATAATTCAGGAGGACCGTGAATGAACTCGTTATCTCGAACGGCCGGCGCGGCCGCCATCGCCATCGGCGTTGCGTTGTCGGCTTCGCTGGCGGCGCAGTGGCCGTCGTACCCCACGCCGGGAGTGCCGCGGAACGCGGACGGCACGCCGAATCTCACCGGCCCTCCTCCGCGCACCGCTGACGGCAAGGTCGACTTTTCCGGTGTCTGGAACGCCGGCCGTGGCCGCGGAAACCGCGGGGGCGGCGGTGCAGGGCCGGCGGCCGGTGCCGGCGGCGGCGCTGCGGGCGCGCCCGCGGCGGCAGGCGCCCCGGCTCGCGGAGCCGGCGCAGCTCCAGCAGGCGGCGCGGCTCGTGGAGCCGGCGCAGCTCCAGCGGCAGGCGCAGCGGCGCCTGCCGACGCAGCACCGCCGGCGGGCGGCGCACCGCAGGGCGCTGGGGCCCAGGCGGCTGCCGGAGGCCGCGGCGACGGACGCGGTGGCGGCGGCCGGGGTGGCGGCGGAGGCGGCGGCCGGGGTAATGCCCCCTGTACGCCGCTGGCGGATGGCGTCTTCGCCTCCGCGTTCTTCGAAGTGGCCGGCAACCCCAATTGCCTCCCGCCAATGCAGCAGTGGGCCCAGGATCTGAAGAAGAAGCGCATGGCCGACAACAGCAAGCACAACCCCGACGTCTGGTGCCTGCCGATCGGCCTGATGCAGTACCACAACCACCCGCAGCCGAGCCAGATCGTCCAGACGAAGAACCTGATGTTGATCACCTACGAGTCGAACTACGGGCTGCGCTACATCTATACGGACGGACGCCCGGCGCCGAACAACGACCCCAATCCCTGGTGGTTCGGCTATTCCCGCGGCTGGTGGGAGGGGAACGACACGCTCGTGGTCGAGACGACGCACTTCAACTCGGAGGAGCGGGCGTCGTGGCACGACGTCAACGGCACCCCGTGGTCCGACGCGCTCAAGATGACCGAGCGCTTCACGCGTCCGACGTTCGGCTCGCTGCAGGTCGACGTGACCATCGACGACTCGAAGGTCTTCGCCAAGCCGTTTACCGTGCGCGTGTTTCGCAACCTGATGGTCGACCAGGAGATGTTCGAGTTCATCTGCAACGAGAACGAGCGGTCGACGGAGCACATCACGAAGTAGCCGCAGGCAGGCGGGCCGTACGGCCCGCCTGCTCTCCCGCCTCCGCGCCGCTGGCCGCGGCGGCCCGCCGACGTTCGCGGCCTGTCGGTTGCCGGCCGCGAACCTTGGCGAGATCACGCCGTCGCCAATCGATGAGAGCGCAATGATCGAGCAGCTCGGCCCGTATCGCGTTCTGGAGAAGATTGGCGAAGGCGGAATGGGCGAGGTCTATCGAGCGCTCGACACCAACCTGAAGCGGGCCACCGCGATCAAAGTGCTGCCGCAGTCGGTCGCCGCCGATTCCGATCGCCTGGCGCGATTCCAGCGCGAGGCGGAGGTGCTGGCCGCCTTCAACCACCCGAACATCGCCGGCATCTATGGCCTCGAGCGATCGGGAACCACGCTCGCGATCGTGATGGAGCTGGTGGACGGGCCGACGCTGGCCGACCGTCTGACCGGCGGACCGATTCCGGTCGACGAGGCGCTCGCGATCGCCCGGCAGATCGCGGAAGGGCTCGAAGCCGCGCACGAGCAGGGTGTCGTGCACCGCGACCTGAAGCCGGCCAACGTCAAGGTGCGCACCGACGGCACCGTCAAGATCCTCGACTTCGGCCTCGCCAAGGCGCTCGAGCCTGCGGCCACCGTCTCGCCCAGCACCTCGATGTCGCCGACGATCACGTCGCCGGCGATGACGCAGATGGGCATGGTGATCGGCACGGCGGCCTACATGAGCCCCGAGCAGGCGCGCGGCAGGCCGGTCGACAAGCGCGCAGACATCTGGGCCTTCGGCTGCGTACTGTTCGAGCTCCTCACCGGCAAACGGGCGTTCGACGGCGAGGATGTCTCACTCACGCTCGCCGAGATCATCAAGTCGGAGCCCGAGTGGGCGGCGCTTCCTGCTCTGCCGCCCGCGGTGCTCGTCTGCCTGCGCCAGTGCCTGAAGAAGGATCCGCGGTCGCGACTACGCGACATCGGGGAGATGCGGCTTGCGCTGAGTGGCGCGCTCGATCTCAGCGCTGCAGGCAACGCGGGCAGCGGCGCATCGTCAACTTCCGCGCGACGGGTGTGGCCGTGGGTGCTTCCTGCCGCAGCGCTTTCGGCGGCTGCCGCGGCGCTGCTCGTGCTGTGGTTTCAACGCGCGCCGCAAGGGCCGCTGCCTCAGGTCGTCCGTTTTCAGATTCATGCCCCGACGGGCAGCAAGATTCCTCCGGGCACGCCGGCAATTTCACCTGATGGGCGGACACTCGCATACCCCGTGACGGGACCCGACAAGATCACGCAAATCCACGTGCGCGACCTTGGATCGACCGAATCGAGACCGTTGCAGGGCACCGAAGGTGGCGTCCATCCGTTCTGGTCGCCCGACGGCCGCTCGCTGGCGTTTGTCAGCAATCGCGTACTCAAGCGGATCGACATCGCCGGCGGCGGCGCGCGCGAGGTGGTGCCGCAGGTCACCGGCCCATGGCACGGCTCGTGGGGTCGTTTCGGAGATCTGCTCTACATCGCCGGTGGTGTGCAGCGCGTATCCGCCGAAGGCGGCAAGGCGAACCTGGTCGTCGTGCTCGACACCAAGGCCGGCGAATCGCAGGCCGGCTTTCCGGCATTTCTCGCCGACGGCAAACGCTTCGTCGTTCGCATCGACCGTGAAGGCGCGAGCGCCATCCACCTGGCCTCGCTCGATTCGAAGGACCGGAAGGTGCTCGTCCCAGACGTGCTCAGCGCGCCGCTCGTCGCGCAGACACCGCAAGGCGCGAGCTACCTGCTCTACTTGCGCAACGACGCGCTGGTGGCACAGGAGCTGGACGAGCGTGCGGGCGACATCAAGGGCGCGCCGCGCGTCGTAATCGATCGCATCGGGCGTGTCGCGAACCCGGCGATCATGCCCACGTTCGGTGTATCGCCGAGCGGCGTGATCGCGTACCAGATCGGCGGCGAGTTCACGACGATGGTCCTGAGCTGGTTCAATCGCTCCGGCACCCTTTTGAGCGAGACGCCCCTCGACGTGACCGGACAGAACCCGTCGCTCTCGCCGGACGGACGTCTGCTCGCCATGGACGCGGCATTCGGCGGCGATCGCGACATCATGGTGGCAGAGGTCGCGCGCGGCGTGACCTCCCGGCTCACGCGCGGCGGTGGCGTCGCCAGAGCCCCCGTCTGGTCGCCCGACAGCCGTCGGGTAGCCTATGCGCGCAGCGGAAAAATCTATGTCACGAATGCGGACGGGAGCAGCGCCGAAAGCGTGCTCGCGGACGTCCAGGGGACGCCTCGCTCGTGGTCCGCCGATGGCAAGTACGTGCTGTACGATGCGCCGGCGCAGAAGATGATGCTGTGGCTGATTGCGGGCGGAGAGCCGATCGCTGTCGGATCGCGCAACGGCGGCTCGCGCACCGGCCGCTTCTCTCCGGACAGCCGCTACCTCGCCTACGTCTCGGACGAGTCAGGGAGAGACGAGGTCTATGTCCAGCAGACGCCCCCGGCGTCGGGCCGCGTCAGGGTATCCGTGAACGGCGGTACGCTGCCGCGATGGGGAGGATCGAGCCGCGAGATCTTCTTCATGGGCGCCGATCGCTATCTGATGAGCGCCGAGTTGACACCGGGGGATCCACTGGCTGCGAACGTGCCGAAGAAGAGCTTCCTGCTCGATGCCGGCGCGGTGTTCATCAACCTGTCGTACGAAGTCGGCCGCGACGGCCAGCGCGTCCTCCTGCCGCGGATTCTCGGCGACAACGCGCCCGACACGCCGATCACGGTGGTGCTGAACTGGTGGGCGGAGCTCGTGAAGCGACCCGATTGATGGGAGACGACCCGCGTAGGGTCCGGCTGAAGCCCGACCCCACGGGATTTCGGTCCGGCTGAAGCCGGACGCTACGGGATTAAAGACCGGCCAGCGCCTGCTTCACCTTCCCGTAGTCGGGCTCGTTCCGCGCATCCTCGAGCACCTCGCGGTGCCGGACGACGCCGTTGCGATCGATCACGAAGACCGCGCGCTTCGAGATGTCCTTCAATCCGATCATGTCCGGGTTGACCACGCCGTACTGACGGATGACCGTCTTGTTGAAGTCGCTGAGCAGCGGGAAGGAGAGCTTCTGCGCGTCGGCCCACGCTTTCAGCGCGAAGAAGGTGTCGACGGTCACGCCGATCACCTGCGCCTTCACCTTGCTCAACTCCGACGCCGAGTCGCGGAAGTTGCACACCTCGGCCGTGCAGGTGCCGCTGAAAGCGGCGGGCATGAAGGCGAGCACCACCGGGCCATTCTTGAGCTGCGCGCTCAGCGTGACGGCTTCGCGGTCCTGATTGGGAAGCGTGAAATCGGGCGCCTTGGCGCCAACGTCAATCGACATGAGAATCCTTTACCTTGAATTTACGGATCGACGAAATGGAATTGACGGCATTGAATCCGTCAATTCCAATCCGTAGATCCGTCAATGCGTCAATGTTATCGAGGCGGACATGGCCGCCTCTAAACCCAGAGCTCACTTGTGTTGAGGATACGAATCCCGGTTCCGGCGACCGGACCGCGCTGCGAGGGCGTCGAGGACCGCTGGACGCGAGCTCCGTGAGCTCGCTGATCCCCACGGCCTTCTCGCGCGGTCAGGCGAGTCTGGTCGGTCGTCTCCACAGGGATTCGCATCCTCAACACAAGCGAGCTCTGGGTCTAGGGCACCCGAAAATCACCCAGCGCGGGAGGTGTGACGGCCTTTTCCGCGGGCCGAGGGAGCTGGGGAATCCACTCGTACGGCACGCGATACGACCGGTAGACGGCGTTCGACCCCTGCGCGCCAGCAAAGAGCGGATTCAAGTACTCCCAGACGATTCGTCCGTCGGTGGTCACCTCGAAGAGACGGCCACCGGCACCTGCCGTCACCAGCGTGTTGCCATTCGGGAGCCGCTGCGCTCCGCTGATATTCGTGCTGAAGAAACGCCCCGGCGCCGTATACGACCACACCAGTTTGAGCGCGACCGGATCGATTTCGAGCACGCGCGAGTTCGACCGGGCATAGACGCCGGTGCCATTCGGCGCGATCCCACTCGGCGGCCCGTATCCGCTCGCACCGCCGTTGTCGAACACGAGGAGGTTGCCGGCGCCCGGCAGCCCTTTGGGGATGAAGTGTGCGTGATGCTGCCCGATGATCTGCCCGATCGCGCGTGTCGCCTCCGACTCGAGGAAGTCGGGCCCCAACCGCCATACGACCTTGCCGTCGCGCGCGACGATGGCAAGGACGTTCGCCTGGCGGCTGCTGATGATGACGTTGTTCGGCGCAAAGCGCCTGTCGCCCGCGTCGAACCAGCGGTTGGGCCCGACGTAGGTGGCGGAATTCACGTGCAGCCAGTCGAACCCGGCTCCGCCGCGACCCGGCCCGGCACCCCGCCCACCGCCAGGCCCGGCGCCGTCGCCTCTCGCCCCATTGCCTCTCGGCCCGTCGCCTCTCGCCCCATCGCCTCTCGGCGCGCCGCCACGGCCCGCTCCACGGATTGCCGCCCGCGCAGATTCGCTGAAGCCGAGCTCGCCGAGGTGCTCCCCGGCGATCCATTGCCAGACGATCTCACCCTTTGGCGACACCTCGATGAGACGGTCGTCTTGAAGCAGGACGTCTGCGACATCGGGCTGGCGGTGGTCGGTGTGAGTCAGGAGCAGCGTGTTGCTGCCGCTGCGTGCCGGTCTGGCGTCGGGTGAATAGTACCCGGCCGGAAAATCCTCGCGCTGCCAGTCGTGGTGCTGCCGCGCCGACCAGATCATCTGGCCGTCGTTCGACTGAATCTGCTCGTTGCGGTCGAAGCGCCAGATGATGTTTCCCTCGAAGTCCCGCTGCACGAGCTCGACCGATTCCTGGCGCCCCGGCCTGGCGCCAGCAGCAGCGATGACGTCGCCGCCCGGCAGTACGCGAGCCGGGCCACCCGCCGAGTTGTTGTAGCCCTCCCACTGCTTGACGACCGTCCCGTTCATGTCGATCACGATCGCCGACGGCGTGTTCAGGGGAGAGAGCACGGTGAAGCCGCTCCACGCGCGCGCCGGTTCGTAAATCGTCGTGCCGGTCGGGTAGACCGATTGGCCGGACACCGCCAACGCCGAGGCCAGGATCAGCGCGGCGGGCGTCAAAGCGAGGGGCGATCGCATCACCGGCATCTCCTTTCGGACAGCCATCGTGAGAAGGCGCTACAGCTTGACGAGGTCACTGATCCTGACCGCCCGCTGCTCTTCGATACTCTTTCGCGCGGCGATGCCGGTCAGACACGACATGGCGCCCGCCCTCGAATCGGGCAGCCGCATGTGCTCTGGCGCCGGCGTCTTCCGGAAGATCTGATCGCGCAGGACATCGTCGCCGCCTCCGTGACCGCCCCCTGCGCTCACCACGTCGGCCTTCCGCCGCTGCCCGAAGCTCTTCGTCACGTAGATCTCGGTTTCCTCTCCCGGCGTCACCTTCCACGGCTGGCGCTCGTGGTCGCGGACTTCGAGGCGCCCGAGCTCGCCGTTGAAGGCGACACGGAATCCTTCGAACGGCATGTGGGCATCGAGAGAATAGGCCATCGTCGCGCCGTTCGAATACTTCACGATCGCCTGCATCGAATCGTAGATGTCGATGTCCTGCCGATACACGCAGCCATCGCGATAGTAGCCGTCGGCGCTCTCGCACTCGGCGTACAGCTTCATGTAGGTCGCGTTGGTCGTGATGTCGGTGTAGAAGCGGCACTCCTTCTTGTGTGGGCACAGCCGGCAGTTCGTCCCCCGGATCGCTCCATTCTTGCCATACACCTGCAGCTGTCCGTTCGCCACCACTTCGACAGGGTCGGCCCCGAGCCACCAGTTGACGAGATCGAAGTGATGCGTGGCCTTGTGCACCCACAGGCTGCCGCCGCCGTTCTTGTACGCATGCCAGCGGCGGAAGTAGTCGGCTCCGTGGTACACGTCGAGATACCACGCGAAATCGACCGAGAGCACCTTGCCGATCTCGCCCGACATGAGAATTTCCTTCACCGTCCTGTGCTTCGGCGCGAACCGGTAGTTGAACGTGACGATGATGTTCTTCTTGTTGCGCTTCTCGGCGTCGAGGACCGCCTGACACTGCGTTTCGTCGATGACCATCGGCTTCTCGGTCATCACCTCCAGGCCGCGATCCAGCGCTCTGACGATGTACTGACTGTGGAATGAATCTCTGGTCGTGACCATGACGAGGTCGGGCTTTGCCTTGTCGAGCATCTCGTCGAAGTTCGTGTAGGTCGCGCAGCTCACGCCCATGAGCGCCTTCGACGCTTCCACACGCTTCGGATTGATGTCGCAGAGGCCCACGAACTCGACGATGTCGGAGTAGCGTTCCCGGATCGGACGTCCCCACATCCCGGTCGCCCGATCGCCGGTCCCGACGATGGCATAGCGGCGTCTCGATGAAGCGGTTTGAGCGAAGAGCGGGTCGACGGCGACGAGCGACGCCGCCGCAACCGCCCCTCCTGCTGTCTTCACGAAACCCCGGCGGTCCATGAGATGGCCATTCGACATCGGTCAGGCTCCGAGCAGGATTACGCCTGGTGTATTCATCGACTGCCCCGTGAGTGATCCCGTCGCTATTCTCAGGTCAGCCGCGGAAGGGCCGAGTGTAGCATCACGGAGCCGGCTTCCATCTCTCGAGGCTCGCTTTGGCCGTCACGTTGCAGGAGTACGAGGGATCCAAACATGGGGTCGGCATCATGACCAGATTCATCCTTATCCCGTTGGCCATTCTGCTCAGTCTCGCCGGTAGCAACGCCGTGCCGAACTTGGGCGCACAGGGCGTCCCGAGCGAGGCGAACGCCAATCAGAGAGGAGCATCGTCGGGGACGACACAGTCGACGTCGGGGACGACACAGTCGACGTCGGGGACGACACAGTCGACGTCGGGGACGACTCAGACGACGTCAGGCACGACACCGACAACGGTGAGCGGCCAGGGTCCGACAGCCGAGCCGGTGATGCTTCCGGTTTCGGTACCACCTACGACAGCACAACCGGGAGCTGACGTCTCGATCCCCCAGACTGTCCCTGTACAGAACTCGTCACTTCCACCATCATCGTTGCAGTCGCCATCAACACCCCCGCGAGAGAGCGGGCTCGGCAGCACCGTGACCGCAGTGCCTGGCGGGTCTGTTCCCGGCGCCATCGGCGCACCTGGCACACCACGGCCCGCCGCGCCGGCATCGGTCGACACCGGCACCAATGAAGCGGCGCGACCGTGTGCCGTCAACGGATCGGGCGGCCCGGCCACGAACGCCGGAGCGAATTCGCCGTCGCAGGGAACAGGCGTGAGCGCGTCCCAGTTCGTGCGAGCGGGCGTGTCGGCCGATAAATTCGAGCGACCCGGCGTGAGCGCCGCGCAGCTCGCTACGCTCCTCCCGCACGCCAGACAGCCGGTGCGGTGCGTGCCCGCCTCTGACGTGATCCTTTACCCTGAGCGGACCGAGCGTCGGCGCCAGAATCCAACGGGACCGGACAGCGAGCCTTGAAGGGATCCGTGAGACCGTCACCCGGAGGGGTTCCAAAGCTGCCGGGTCCGGCTGAAGCCGGAACTACGGAGCAAGGGTCCCCCTCCGGAAGACGGTGACCGGCAGCGGTTGTGCCGGCATGCGATGGCCGAACGATCGACCGCACCCGCCCTATGGCCTGGGGACCGTGGCGACGGATTGCGCCGGCACCTTCCCTGCCGCGACCGAGGATCCGACGAGTACAGGTCGTACGACTTCACAGCGCGATTGCGGCTCTTCGCGGCTGTTCGGATCGATGAGGCTCAACATCAGGTCTTTGGTCGGGTCATCGAGCCGGTCGAGCACGTCTGCCGCGCGCTCGAAGAAGCGCCGCACGCCGTAGTCGTTGCTGCCCACCTGCCATTCAGTGGAATAGCCTTGCGCCGGATTGGCCTGAAACACCTTGAGCACGTCCCAGATGGTCAGCCTCGGGTTCTCGGGGCAGTTGAGACCGTCGATGTCCACTTTCTCGGCATACGGATTGGTGTCGAGCCGGGTTTGTTTGTCGCCAAACCTTCGGGCGTAGATGGCGCGGCCGGTCAGCAGACACAGCGCTCGAAAGACGCCGATGTCGCTCTGTTCGACCTCATCCACCGTATCAAGGTGCAGATCGTGGACGAGCGCATATCGCGTGTAGGGAAGTTTCTTGTCTCGCGTGGCGTCCGGTTCATCGCCCCACAGTTCGTGCAACAGTTCCCATGACGCGTACTCTGCGAATCCCTCGTGGAAAGCGATGGGCCGGCGTTCGGCCTGAGCGTGCGTGTTCAGGTCGATCGGGCAGAAGACGGCGCCGAACCAGTTGGCGGTGCCATGGTTGTGATCGTAGTTCCACAGGTGCATGAACTCGTGCACCAGGACCTGCACCTTCCACCACTGATCGTTGTTCGGCGTGGCGTGCATGTAGACGGAACGGGTGACGCCATTGGCGTACGGCTTTCCGCTCACCACGTTGGCCGGATACACCACCTTCACCTTGCCCTTGAATCCGAAATAGGAGTCCTTCGCCTGGAAGGTGTTGATCAGCGTCTTGCACACATACCACGCGATGGCGCGGCGCCGGTTGTCGCGATCGCCCAGCTCGCCCGCGGCGCCGGCTCTGAAGGTACGCGTCCCGATGTTGATGGTCGGGCCCTCGACTTCGTTGGCGTGCTCGAACACCTCGATGGCCGGGCTGACGAAATCGGCTGGGTTCGCCAGAGCGCCGGTATTGATCTCCAGCTCACTGTCGGCGAAGCGGACCTTGACCTTGATCTTGCGTTTGCTCCGATCCTTCTCTTTCCGCAGAGTGAAGTAGCCGTTCGAATCGGTACGAACGGTGCCCCACGAATTGTAGGCGCCGAAATTCGAGCCACTCACTTCGACCTCGACATTGGCCAGCGAGCGGGTCATGGTCTTGCCGCTGCCATTGACCTCGTTCTCCTCCAGCATGATGCGGCCGGTGATTTCCCAATTGACTTGCGACATGTTGCTTCTCCTTCCCGCAATCGGCTGAAACGAGCCTCAGCCGTTGACCGAGACTCGCGTGACCCGACCGACGAGGTGCTCCAGGAGGAACGGCCTCGCCGACGTCGGAACGCGGTCGACACGGCATAGTGACGATCGCCGCGTGAACGTGTCATCGCGCCTGGGAGTCGGTCGGGCCGCGGTGGCGGCCGCGGTCGCGAGGGAAAGTACGTTCGTCGAGGTGGGATGCGTAAGGGCCGGATCGCTCCGGCCCGTCGGATGGAATGCGCGTCAGGCGAACACGAAGGCTCGCAGTGCCGAGCTTCAGTCCGGCATGACAGAAGGACTTACTTGGGTGTCACGTGGATGAGAGCGCCGGTATTCGCGTCTTCGAGCATCCACAGTGAGCCGTCAGGACCCTCAGCAACGTCGCGAATGCGTTTTCCCACGCTCCAGCGCTCGGCGGTCTTGGCGCCGCCCTTTCCATCGAAGATGACGCGGGTGAGCGACTGGGTCCCCATGCCGCCGATGAATCCGTTGCCGTCCCACTGCGGGAACGTCTGGGTACCGCGGTAGAACATGAGATTGCCCGGTGCGATCACCGGCACCCAATAGATCACCGGCTTCGCCAGGTCGGGACGCGTGTCGGGACTCGGGATCGGCACACCGTTGTAGTTGGGTGCATACCCGACGAGCGGCCAGCCGTAATTCTTGCCCTTCTCGATCAGGTTCAACTCGTCGCCGCCGCGCGGGCCATGCTCGATCTCCCACAGCTCACCGGTCGGAGAAAACGCCAGGCCGTAGGGTGTGCGGTGGCCCAGAGACCAGGTTTCCGCAGGCGTGTTGTTGGGACCAGGGAAGGTATACGTGCTCACCACCTTCGCGGTCTTGGCGGCTTCGGTGTCGCTGGGAGGATCGATCAGAGGAATGGTGGCCGCGCCGGTCTTGCCGAAGTTGGGATTGCCGGGCGCCGGCTTGCCATCCAACGTGAGCCGCAGGATCTTGCCGACCGGCTGATCCGGATCCTGAGCGGGCGTGAACCGCTGACGATCGCCGACAGTCAGGAACAGATACTGGCCGTCGGGAGAAAACGCGACGGCTCCGCCTTCCTGACCGCCCCTGCCTTTGGGCATCTGGCGCCAGAGCACCTCGAGGTTCTGCAGGTTCGCAGCCCTGGCTGTGACATTCAGTCTGGCGCGGGCGAGTGCCAGCCCTCCGCCATAGTCTCCCGGCTCGGCATATGTGAGATAGATACGCTGGTCGGTCGCGTAAGTCGGCGAGACGTAGACGCCGAGCATCCCGTTCTGCCCCTGCCAATACACCGGCGGCGTATTGGTCACCAGAGTCTTCTCCCCCTGTTGGGTCACCAACCACAAGGGCCCGACCTTTTCGGTGATCAGCATGCGGCCGTCCGGCAGGAAGGCCATTCGCCATGGCAAGGTAAAGGTGGCCACCGTGGTCATCGTGAACGGCACGCTCGGTTCTGGCTTCTGGCCGCCCGCATTGACCTGAGCCCACGCCGAAGACGATGTGAGGACCAGCAGCAACGCCCCTGTTGCCAATCTCATTTCCATTTTTCTCCTTCGCTCGAATTCGCGTCCTGGACGGGATTTATTTCTGCGTACAACTCTAACAGCCCGGTAGTGAAAACCACTCCCCGGGGCTGTGAGGGCCCCCCTCTTACTTCTTCACAAATTTCTGGAGGCATCCCCCCGACGCGCTCGTTTCGCACCCGCCCGTCAGGCCACCGAAGATGTTACCGAGCTCGTCGGCGGCCATGCCCTCGGGCTCAGTGCCGGGGATGTAGTACCTGAGCGAGCCGTCCTTGGCGCTGCCAATGCGGATGCCTCTTCGCCAGAACGGATTCCGGAGAGCGTTGCCGCCACCCTCGGGCGCCTGCGGCGGGCCGGCAATCGCCCGATTCGATTCCGAATCCGACACGACGAGCGTGTCGTCCTTCAGGATGGCGACGCCGCTCGGACGGCCGAAGTGGCGCCATTCGTCGACGAACTTCATGTCCTTGTCGAGGATCTGGACCCGGTTGTTCGAGCGGTCGGCCACGAACAGACGGCCCTGCGAGTCGAAGGCCAGTCCGTGCGGTCCCATGAACTCGCCCTGTCCGGTGCCAAGCCTGCCGTAGGCGCCGACGAACTTGCCGTCCTTGGTATAGCGGACGATTCGATCGCCATCCTGCTGCGCCGTGGTCGGACGCGGCCAGTGCCCGTCGGCAATCACGATGTCGCCGTTCGGCGCGATCGCGCAGGCCGTCGGGCCGACGAACGTGTCCTCGCCCGCCTTCGACACACCGGCCTGTCCAAGCGTCAGCAGCAGCTTGCCGTCGGGACTGAACTTGAACATCTGAAAGCCGCGGCCTGCGCTGGCCGGGGTGTCGGTGAACGGCCCGCTGTCGCCGGCCCAGAAGTTGCCGTCGCGATCCTGACAGAAGCCGTGCGCCTGAACGAACATCTTGTCGCCGAAGGTCTTGAGAATCTTTCCCGAAGCGTCGAAGTGAATGATCGGTGGCTCCGACCTGTGATGCACCCAGGTACCGCCGGTGCCGTCGGGGATGATGCCGATCGCGGCGCCGGATCGAATGGTGCCGAAGGTCGGCCACTTCTCGACCATCCGGTATGGATTGGCCATCGTGCTCGGCCAGTCCGGGGCAGCCTGCCCACGCCCTGCCCCGCGGCCCGGCGGGCCCTGCACGCCGCCACGCGCGCCGGGCGCGGACGGAGGCGCTGGCGCCTGTGCCGCCATCATGACCGCCGCAAGCATCAACAGCACTGCTGCCGCAGGGACCACAAACCTCACCCGCCGCGCGCGTATCATCACATCCCCCTTCGAGTCGCGTTCACAGGGCAGCTGGCCGTCGGCAGCCGGGACGCGATCCAGACCCCCAGCGTCAAACGGCCGGTTGCGTCTACTTCGCGGGCACCGCCAGCTGCTGCGCGGTCAACGCGTTCGGCGGCGTCGCTGAGGACGTCCCCGTGTAAACGAAGCGCTGGGCCCGATTGCCCGGGCTGACTTCGGCAACGTAGATGTTCCCTTTCGAATCGACGGCCAGATGATGCGGACCGCGGAAGTCGCCAGGCTTCTCGCCGACGTTGCCGAACTGATACAGCACCTCCAGCGACGTGCGCTCGACGACCACGATCCGTGAGTTTCCGTAGTCGGCCAGATACATGAACCGCTGATCGCCGTCCGGCGAGAAGGCGATGCCGGCAACGGAATTCGATGAAGGCCCGGCGCGGTTGACGAACATCTGTGTCCTGTACTTGCCGTCGGGGTCGAACACCTGCACTCGCCGGTTCGGCCGGTCGGCAACGTAGAGCAGTCCGTCGTTAGAGATCTTCACACCGTGCACGGGGCCGCCGAACTGCTGCGGTCCCGGACCTTCGGTTTCGAGCGGCGGTGCGGCACCTCGCCCTGCGGCCGGAGGCGCGCCGGCGGTAACGGCTCGCCCACCGGTGGCGGCGGGCGGAGCTGCGGGTTGAACGCCGGCGCCTGCAGGCGATCCACCGGCACGCGCCACCGGAGGTCCGCCGCCGCGCCCGGCGGGGGCATCCACTGGAACGTTGCCGAAAGCGCCCCACATCCGCTTGAACGCGCCGGTTCCGGCGTCGAACACGATCACGCGGCGGTTGCCGTAGCCATCGGCGACGAACACCTCGTTGGTCTTCGCATAGACGTACGCGTCTGCCGGCTTGTTCACGCTGGCAGTGTCCGTGTTGCCGCCGCTCTTGTCAGGACCGCCGATTTGCAGCAGGAACGTTCCCTTGCTCGTGAACTTGAGCAGCATGTCGTCCGACCGTTTCGTCAGCGAGTTGGAGGTCGGGCTGCTGCCGCCGATCCAGACGTTGTCCTGCTGGTCGACGGTAATCCCGTGCTCGCTGTCGGGCCAGTCGAAGCCGGCGCCCGGACCTCCCCATGCCGCGACGAATCTGCCGTTGTCGTCGAATTCGAGCACCGCCGGCGCCGCGCGGCTGCGCTGCTCCTCCGGCACGGTCCGCGGACGATGCAGGATCCAGATGTGATCGTGTCGATCGACAGCGATTCCGGGGACCTGGCCGAGGACCCAGTTGTTCGGAAGATTCGGCCACGCGGCGTCCACTTCGAAGCGAGGCATCGCGCGAGTGCCCTGGGCGTGCGATGCACCCTCGCGAAGGACTGCGACGCCGGCGGCCACCGCCGCGGCCAGCGCCATGCGCGCAAGCGTGTGTGACGTCATAGATGTCCTGTGCAGTCGTTGACGCGTTCACGCTTACTTCGTCGCCCTGGCTGCCTTCAGCGCCGGATGCTCGTAGCCAGCCGGGAGCACCTTGTTCGGATCGGGGCGCACCGCCAGGTACTCGATACTCGTCGCGACCTCATCGAAGCCGTGGTAGACGCCTGGCGGAATGATCACCACGTCACCCGGCCCCACCTTGCGACGCTGCGCGGCCTTGTCGAATGTCGCGGTGTTGCTTGGCCCGACAACGACCTTGACGATCTCGCTGTCGGCAGCGACCGGCCTCGGGTTGGTGACCGTGCCGCCAGTGACCAGCGTGCCCGAGCCCGAGATGACGTAGTAGACCTCGGTAATGTGCTCGTGATTGATCGCACTGACCGGCGCCCCGGGCTTCGTGGCGTTGCGCCGAAGCACGCCGACGCCAACGTTGTAGGTGCCCATGTCGACGGCGGTGATGAGCCGATCCCCGGTGCCCGGCGGCGCGTCGAGCACCGCTTTCACCTCAGCGGCAGTGATGTCGGTGGCGAGAACGGGCGGCTGCTTGCTCTGCGTGAAGCCGGCGGTCTGCAGGATCAGGACGACGACCGCGAATGTTCCGAGGATGAAACGCTGCATGGACAACCTCGCTCTGTAACGTGTGACAGTTCCTCTGTGTTCTCTCGGTGGCCAGATCCTCTGCGCGCAACGTCGTTCGACGTTGCTCAGGACGACCCTGAGCGAAGTCGAAGGGTCGCAGGCCCACCTGGCGCTTCACCAGGCCTGCTACGGTTTCGCCGGCTCGTAGTTCGTGTCGAAACGGATGTTCAGCCACGTGATGCTGCCGTTGACACCGCTCACGCCATGCGGAACGCCCGCCGGCACGAAGACCACATCGCCCGCCTTGAGCGGCCGTGACTCGCCGCCGACAATCTTTCCGCCTTCGAGCTTGCCGTTGACGGTCAGCGTTCCCGCGCCTTCGGTCACGACCCAGACATCGGCGGTCACCGGGTGCACGAGCGCGCTCTCGGCATTGGTGATCCGCCGGATGTTGACGTTGAACCGGCCGCCTTCGAGCATCCGCAGCGTTTCGAGCTTCCTGGCGTCCATGTCGGCGTAGTACTGCTTCAACGTCTCGAGCGGGATCGGCACCGCCTTGTCGGCCGGCGCCTGCTGCAGGATGAACGTCTGCGCCGCGCCGCGCCCTCGACCACGTTCCGGTCCGCCGGCGCCCGCCGCCCGTTGTCCGTCGGCGGACGGCGCCTGCGCCAAGCTCAGTGACACGCACAACGCCAGGGTCATGGCGCCGATGAGAACAGGAATTCTTTTCCGGGTGGTACGCATTGCGATGCCTCCGGCGCACTGAGTGGCGCGAAACACGCGGTCGACCGGGCGTGGTGACGTTCTGTTGCCCGTGCCTCCCGGGTTTCGGGAACGTGGTCCGCGGGCCTGACGGGGTCGGAGTCTAGCCAGCGCACGCACGGGTCGCACTACCCAATATGAGGTAGCCGAGCGCCACGCTGTTGACGCCTCCTACGCCTCATCGTTAGCCTTCCGACGCACTGGAACAGCGACAGCCGTTCTCGCGAAGCCCGAGTCTCCACGCGCAGGAGAGCGCTCATGATACGCACGTTCACTCTCGTTTCCGCCATGCTCGTCCTGTGGCTGGCCGTGCCGACCAGTGCCGATCGCGCGCTCGACAGCTTCGCCCGCGACGTCTTCCGCACCGAAAGCGTTCGTGCAGTCATGACTTTACAGCGCAGCTACGCTCAGTACGCGCAATACGGCCTCTGGAACGACGTCGGTGCGCTGTTCGTGCCGGAAGGAACCTTCACCTTCGACGGTCTCGTCATGCCGGCTCAGTCGGCCAGGGGGTCCGCGGCTATCGCCGCGTTCCTGCGCACCCGCTATGGCGGCGGTCAGGACGGACTCACGGCCTCCGGCCTCTCGAGCATGTTCATCGAGAACCCGCTCGTGAACCTGTCGGCCGACGGCGAGAGCGCCAAGGCGCGATGGAACGCGCTGATCTTCCACGGTCATGACGGCAAGGCGCGCATCGAGGGCGGCATATTCGAGAACGACTATGCGCTCGACGCCGGCGTCTGGAAGATTGCCGCGGCGCACTACTATCCGCAGTTCGACGGCCCCTACGAGCAGGGATGGATCAACTGGGGCGGCGGTGACCTGCCAATCGTTCCGCATCATTTCGACATCAATACGTCCGGCATCCCCATTCCACCCGCGACCGGCACCGCGCCAGAGACCAAGGCGACTCTCGCCGAACTCCAGAAGCGGGTCGACGCGCTCAACGACGAGGATCGCGTCCGCAATCTTCAGGCAGCCTACGGCTTCTACGAGGACCGCAAGATGTGGGACGACGTGGCCGACTTGTTCGCACGCGACGGCCTCGTCGAGATCGGCGGCCAGGGTGTCTGGCAGGGTCAGGCGGGCGTTCGGCGGTGGCTGCAGAGCATGGGCCCGGCCGGACTCAGTCACGGACAGCTCAACGACCGGGTCCAATTCGACGTCACTGTCGCCATCGCCGCTGGCGGCAACGAGGCCTGGGCGCGAGGCATCGAGCTCGGCATGCTCGGCGAGGCCGATCAGGAGAAGGGTTGGTGGGAGGTTTCGACGTTCCGCAACCGATTCGTCAAAATGACACCGTTCGCGGGCTACTACATCGGCCGCGATCGGGTCCTGAGCGCGCGCGTCAGCGGTGAGCCGCCAAAGACGCGCCCCGGCATTTCCTATCACTGGCTCGTTCAGCCGGTCCTGCTCATCTCGAGTGACGGCCGCTCCGCGGTGGGCCGCCTCCGGCTGTTCCAGCCACGCACCGGCAGAACGGTTGGCGAGGCGGGCGCCTTCTACGGCGCGTCCTTCTGGGGCGGCATGTATCACGACCAGTACGTGCTCGAAGACGGCATCTGGCGCATCTGGGAGCTTACGCTCGACGAGCCGTATATCAATCCAGTTGCCTGGAAGGATGGCGTCTGGGCAAAGTCGAAGGACCCGCTGCCCCGACCGTCCCGAGCATTCAGCGGTGGGAACTTTCCGCCCGACATTCTGCTGACGTCTCTCGGCAAGCGCGAGGAACATTTCCGCGGCGGGACCGGTGACACCTGGGAGTGGCCGACGATCCTTCCGATGTGGTTCCAGTACACCAACCCGGTGAGCGGCCGCATGCCCGAGCTCTTTCAGGGACAATGCGTGCCCTGCGCAGTGCGTCCCGACCTGCGGCTCGAAGCCAACGGGTATCAGAAGCCGCCGGACGCGCCGGAAGCGAACAGGGCGCCTTGACGGCAATGCTCAATGCACAACGCTCAACGAGCCCTGCACAACGCTCAATGCGATGAGAGCAGCTCGTTCAACGCTGTCCTGAGCTCGTTCGGCAGGGCGACGGGGCGCCGGGTGGATCGATCCACGTAAACGTGGACGAAGTGTCCCTGGGCAGACGCAAGAGGGTCGTCGTTGCGGAAGAGCCCGATTTCGTACCGGACGCTGCTGGATCCCAGCCGCGCCACTCGAAGCCCGGCGTGCACCGTGTCTGGAAACGTGATCGGGCTGAAGTAGCTGCACTGCGTTTCGACGACGAGGCCGATCACCCCGCCGCGTTCGATGTCGAGCACGCCCGCGTCCAGCAAGTACAAGTTCACCACGGTGTCGAAATACGAGTAGTAGACGACGTTGTTGACGTGGCCAAACACGTCGTTGTCCATCCAGCGTGTGGGGATGGCCCGGAAGTGGCGGTAGGCGTTTCGGGCCTCTGGCGCAGGCTTGCCTGGCGGATCGGATGGCATAGGGCTTCGATATCCAGCCGCAAGGGATCGGCCGTAGTCAACCACGAAGGCGCACGCGTGACCGCGCCGCAATTGCCTGTCTAACCTCAGCCGTGAAGTGCTACAGTGAGCCGGCCCGGAGGCTTGATGAGGCTGTTCGTCGTGGCTGCGTTCGGGGGATGGCTGATGATCCCGTCGCCAGCGATGTCTCAGGCTCGGCTCACCGCGGCCGATCTCGGAGGAACTGTCACGGATCAATCGGGTGCGGTTGTGGCCAACGCGACGATCACGGTGACCAACACCGAGACCAACGTGGAACGGACATCCGAAACCGAGTCCGGCGGCCGCTATTCGGTGCCTGCGCTTCCTCCAGGCAGGTATCACGTGGCCGTGTCGCGTTCGGGATTCACCAGCCAGGTCCGTGAGGACGTCGACCTCTTCGTCGGCGAGTCGGTCACCATCGACTTCACGCTGGTCCTTGCGCCTCAGCAGCAGACTGTCACGGTCACGCCCGAGGTGCCGCCGGTGCAGACGAATCGCACCGAGCTGTCAACGCTCATCAGCCAGCAGCAGATCGACGGCCTGCCGATCAACGGCCGGAACGTCATCGGCTTTTCAGTCATCACGCCAGGCGTTGCGCCGGACCATACGCCGCAGCAGGGTTCGACGCTGACGTCCGGGCTGTCCTTCGGGGGACAGCGCGCTCGCTCCAACAACATCATGGTCGACGGCCTCGACAACAACGACATCGCCGTCGGCGCGGTGCGAGCGACGTTCAGCCAGGAAGCGATTCGCGAATTTCAGGTCCTGGCAAACTCGTACTCAGCCGAATTCGGAAAGGCGGCGGGCGGTGTGGTCAACATCGTCACCAGGAGCGGAACGAACGTCCTACATGGCAACGCGTACTTCTACTTCCGCGACAAGAGCCTCAATGCCCGGAGCCACTTCGAGCAGTTCGACGTCTTCGGGAATCCGGTGAGCCTCGACAAGGCTCCGTACCGCCAGGCACAGTGGGGCGCCACGGTCGGAGGGCCGATCCGGAAGGACCGAACGTTCTTCTTCGTGTCCCAGGAGCGCACCGACATCACAGACAACCGGGTCGTCACCATCGACGCGACCGCGGCGTCAGTCCTCGCCAGCGTCGGCTTCCCGGTGCAGCTTGGCAACGTGCCGTTGGCCGTCATCAACAACGAGGTGCTGGGCAAGATCGATCACCACTGGTCGCCGCTGCATCATCTCGAGTTCCGCGTGAACTACGCCGACATCGAACGGGAAGGCGTTGACGACTTCGGCGGCATCGTCGCGCGCAGCCGCGGCACGGTGCAGCTGCGAACGAACTGGTCGGTGTCGGCATCGCAGACCGACGTGTTGTCGGCACGCTGGGTCAACGAATCCCGGTTTCAGTACGCGTACGAGGATCAGGCAATCAACGCGCTCGACCCTGCCTGCGGCGGCGCATGCATCGAACCCGACCAGGGCGGCCCGACGCTCGAGGTCACTGGAGTGGCCAGCGTTGGACGTCAGCGCATCACGCCGAATCAGCGGCTCAACAACCGGCTTCAGTTCGTCGAGACCGTCAGTTACGTCACTGGAACGCATCATGTGAAGGCAGGTGCGGAGTACAACCACCTCTCGTATCCCGAAGGGGGAAACATGCTGCCGCTTCACTTCGGCGGCCGCTACATCTTCAGTCCGATTCCTGCACTCGGGGTCGCCACGGCACTGGACGGCGTCAGCCGGGGGATCCCGGCCGCCTACGTGCAAGGGTATGGCAATCCCGTGTACGGCCGCTACGGGTATCGGGACGTATCGCTCTTTGCTCAAGACGAATGGAAACGCGGGCGGTTGGTCGTGAAGCCGGGCATCCGCTATCAGCGTCAATTCTTCGAGGATGCCACGTATACAGTGACGGACGTCGGCGGAGGTACATTCTCCTATCCAACGCCGAGCGACGCCGACAACATCGCTCCGCGAATCGGTCTCGCGTACGACCTGACCGGAGATGGACGGACGGTTGTGCATGGCTCGTACGGCATCTTCTACGACAACATCATCTCCGGCATTCTCAGCGTCGGACGCATCGTCAATGGCTCGTCGGAGGGCGTGCGGACGCTTGTGCTGGCGGCTCCAAGAGCGTCTGTCGCCTGGAGTGCGCCCGGTCATGCACTCACCGAGAGCCAGGCAGTCGCGCTGCTCGGCTCGTCTTACCCCAGCGTCGCCATCATGCCCGGGCCGACGCTGGAGAATTCCTACGCGCACCAGGCAGCGATCGGCGTCGACCGGCTGCTGGCGCCCAATCTGAGTATCAGCGTCAACGGTGTCTACGTGCGCGGCTTTCATCTACCCGGCACGCTGGACTACAACCCGGTTCTGGGAGCGACCCTCGGTCCGGGCCGCCGCCCGAACGATCTGCCCTGTTCCGCCAATCCGGCGGCCGTGTGTGTCAACGGCGCGATCCCGGGGACGTCGGCCTCGGTGCTTCAATACACGTCGTTCGGCGAGAGCTGGTATCAAGGGTTGACGGTGGCGCTGAGCAAGCGGTTCGATCGGAACTATCAGTTCCTCCTGTCCTACACGTTATCGAAAGCCGAAGACACCTCCACCGACTTCCAGACGAATTTTCTCCCTCAGAACAGCGGCTTTGGCCGCGACCCCGCGAACGCCTTCGGGCTGCCTCGTGGCTTCGACCCCGACTCCGAGCGCGGACCAGCCACGCAGGACCAGCGCCACCGTTTGGTGCTGTCAGGTATCTACGAGCTTCCGCACGCGATCCAGCTCTCCGGCATCCTCTCGGCGGCGTCCGGACGGCCGTTCACGCCGCTGGCCGGCCAGGATCTCAACCTCGATGGGAATGGCGGCGCGTTTCCCCCCGACCGCGCCCGTGTCGACCCGCTCGACGAGTCCACCAGCGTCGGCCGGAACAGCGGAACGACGGCCAATCAGTTCACCGTCGACCTGCGCTTCAGCAAGAAGTTCACGATCGCGCGAAACACTGCGGTCATGGCGATCGTCGAAGCGTTCAACGTCTTCAATCGGGTCAACTTCTACGAAGACACCAACCAGTCGTCGTTCGTCATCTTCGGGCCGGGCGCCTACCCGTCGAACCCGTTGCCCACGTACGGGAAGTACACGTTGACGTTGCCGCCACGGCAGGTTCAGATCGCGGCCAAATTCAGCTTCTGACGCGTCCCCTCTCGATCCAGTCCCTCACCGGAGCGCGTTCAACAGCGTCTGCGCCTCTCTCAGGTCGGCGGTACTGAATCCTTCGGTGAACGAGCTGTAGGTGCCACCGAGCAGCGCAACCGCCTGCTCCGACTTGTTTTGACCGTGCCACAGGCGGGCAAGACTGGTCGCCGCCCGCAGCTCGAGCGACCGGGCGCGCTGGCGTCTCGCGATGTCAAGCGCCTGCGTGAAACACGATTCGGCGTTTGACGCACCCGATGGACCGCCGCGCATCACGAAGAGTTCGCCGCGGACCCGCTGCAGTTCGGCGTCGAAGAAGGCGGCCTCCCGGAGCTCCGTCAGTTCCGTCAACAGGAGATTGGCTCCTTCGTCCCACTTTCCCCCACGCGCGAGCAGCAACGCGAAATCGCCGGCAAAGCGGCGCTGACTGGCGCGCCCTTCGATGGCGGACAGTCGTTCCCAGCCCTCTCTCAATCGCACGAGCCCTTCGTCGATCGAACCGCGCGCGGCACGCACGAGCCCTTCCAGGCACATGCTCGTGGCGACGAAATAGGCGAAGCCCTCTTTCGTCGCCAATGCCAGTGCGTCCTTGTTGTGTCTCTCGAGTTGATCCCAGTCGCCGCTCCAATGGTCCAGGGCGCTCACGAACGTCAGCGCGTAGGCGCTCGTGTAGCCATGCGCCACCTCACCGGCCAATCGCAGGCTCTCTTCGATCTCCCGGCGGGCCCGATCGGGATACCCCAGAAACCACTGTGACCACGCGAGATACGTGTGGACGCCGACGAGCGGGTCGAAGCCGTAGGTGATGCACATGGCGCGGCGCTGTTCCGCGTCGACCTCGCCGGTCGAGCGTTCGCAGACCTCTGCCGCGGTGGCGAAGTGTCCGCGATAGTAGTGCACTGCTCCAGCACTGGCCACCCAATTGAGGGCGAGCGCCGAATCCTTGCTGTGACCTGCCAGCTGACCGACGCTGTTACAGTTCTGCTGCGCCGCATCCATTTGAAGCCGGACGATGTTGTATGCGTAAACCCCGCGAAGAACACGGGCGAGTGCCTCGCTCTCTCCGAATTCCCGACAGAGGACACTGGCCCGGTCGTAGATTTCCTGCACGTCACGGCTCGAGTAGCCTCGAGCAGCTGTCGCAGGCACGCCCATAATGAGCAGCACGGCCAGCACACGGCGCCGCACCTCGGCGCTATCGGGCAGTGCACTCAACTGATCCAACGCCCGCCGGCCCAGCGTCAGCGCTTCTTCGTACGCCAGGACGTCAGCGGCCTTCCTGGCCGCCACGCGAAAGTAGTCGGCAGCGCGGGAGAAGTCGCGACCCGACTCGTACAGAACGGCCAGCTCCGATGCGATGTCGTTGGATCTGTCGCGGTAAAAGGACTCGAGAGCCGCGGCCACGGCGCGACTGAGCGCGGTCTTCCGTGCCGGTGTCAGCGAGGCGTACAACCGGTTCTGATAGAGGACATGTACAAATCGATAGCGCAGGGTCAACGTGCGATCCGGAAACTGCTGCTCGCGCACACGTCGCACAAAGCCATGCACGCGATCGAGCGCGTCGAGTTCGTCCTCGACGTCGGCCGGGTCGAGGTGCAGGACTTCGGCGACCACGGCACCCTCGAATTCGTACCCTTGGACGCTGGCGGCGATGAGCATTCGACGTCTGTTCTCGTCGAGCACGTCGATCTTCCGCTGAATCATGCTGCGGACCGATTCGGGTAGATCGCTGGCGATGTCGGGCACCGACCGGGTGAGCGTCCATTGTCCCTTGTCCCGACTGAGCAGCTTCTGCTCGGCGAGGTAGCTCAGCACGGCCACCATGAACAGTGGATTGCCCTCGGTCTTGGCGTGAATCATGTCGAGGAAGCGGCGCGGGAAGCAGTGCGAGGGGAAGGTCGCGTCGACGTATTGAAGTGTTTCTTCTCGCGTCAGAAACCCCAATTCCACACTGCGGCAGAGACCGCGGCTCTGCAGATCACGTGTCATCGAGAGAAACGGATGGTGCTGCGCGTGCAGTTCCTCGGGCCGATACGCCACGATGATCAGCACGGGCAATCCGTCGAGGTGCCTCGTCACGTAGTTGAGGACATCGACCGTGGAGATATCGCTCCAATGCACGTCGTCGAAGAAGAAGACGATGGGGTGCTGGCGGGACGCCTCGGTGAGGAAGGCGACCACCTCGCGCTTGAGTCGTTCCTGTGTCCCGCTCCTGGCATCGCGCACGACCCCGCTCCATGAGGAGTCCTGGACCGAACTCGACGCCACCTGCACGTACCAGAGCGGAGCGACCGATTTCATCAGCCGCGCCAATGTCCCGTCGCCTCGCACCAGTTCTTCCAGGGCGTCCAGCAGCGGCAGATACGCTTCAGTGCCTGCCAGCCGCTCCGAACAGCGGCCGCGCGCGATGGCGGGAATCGGGGTCTCCTCGACGACTTCCGCGAGAAACTCATCGACGAGCGTGCTCTTGCCGATCCCGGGTTCGCCCGACACACACAGCAGCAAGCCGGAGCCCTCTCGCACGTGGGCGAGCGCTTCGTGTAGTTCACGACGCGCGTTTCCCCGGCCGACCAGAGTCCGCCTCGCAGCCGTCGTCGTGGCAACGGTGCGGCCCGGTCTCGACGTGAACGGCCGGTTGACGTCGGCGAGCGTGGCCGCCACTTCCGATGCCGCGGGACGCAGATCGGCGTCCTTCTGGAGCATCCGCAGCAAGAGCCCTTCGAGGTTTCCGGAGAGCTCCACGTTGACGCGCGACGGAGGAACCGGAGCTTGCGCGAGAATGGCGTGCAGCACTCCGTAATGCGATTCCGCTTCGAACGGATGCTGGCCGGTCGCCAGCTCGTAGAGCACGAGGCCGAGCGAGAAGATGTCGGATGCCGGCCCGACAACGTCGGCGGTTGCCTGCTCGGGCGACATGTACCTGTGCGTGCCGAGGATTGTTCGTTGTCCAGTTTCGAAGGTTGTCGAGACCGTCGAAGACCGGTCTACCGGCTGCGTCAGACGGGCCAGCCCGAAGTCCAGGACCTTCACATAGCCGTCGTCACGCACCATGATGTTTTCCGGCTTCACGTCACGATGCACGATGCCGGCGGCATGCGCCACCGATAGCGCTTCGGCCGTCTGACGCCCCCAACTGACGAGTCGTTCGATGCCGACCGGCTGGCCGGTCAGCGCCCGGAGGCGTTGCCCCCGCACCAGCTCCATCGCAATGAAGGGACCGCAGACGTCTTCACCCGCCTCGAAGACGGTCACGATGTTGGGGTGATTCAGCGCCGACGCCGCGCGGGATTCACGGAAGAAACGCTCGATCGCGTACGGATCGTCCTGTTTCTTGAGCAGCTTGAGGGCAACTTCCCGACCCAGGCGCTCGTCGAGCGCTCGATACACGACGCCCATACCGCCTTCGCCCAGCACGCCCAGGACGCGGTAGCGCCCGATCACTTCGTGGGTCACGGTGCCCCTCGGAGTACTTCCGACGATCGTGTAAGGACCGTATATTACCGCCCCGGGTTACAGCCCCGGCGCGCTCGGCGCGGAAGGGTGGGCGGCGCCGAAGGCGTTCGCGGCTTTCACACTCGAGTGCCGGTTGAATCGAGGTCGGTCAGCTCGCGCCCTGCCGTTTCGGGCAGCAGGAAGGTGGCGAGGATGGCGCAGAGCTGGGCGGTCACGCTCATGACGACCATCCCCGTGGAAATGCGCGTGTAGGCCGCCACCATCGCCACACCCTGGATGAACAGCGCGCTGGCGGCGCGGCCGAAGTTGTAGGCGAACGACTGCCCCGTCGCCCGCACTTCCGTGGGAAAGAGCTCGGTGAAATATGGGCCGAACGAGGCGTAGATGCCGAACTGGAAGAAGCCGTAGACGAAACCGGCGGGCAGCAGGGTGAAGGCTGAATTGCCCAGCGGCAGAAAGATGTAGAGATTCACCGCCACGATGTATCCGATCGCGAAATAGCGGAAGGCCCGCCGCCGTCCTATCCGATCGCTCACATAGGCGTTGGTGAGAAATCCGAAAAAGCCGCCGAGACTGTTGAACAACACATAGATGCCGGCGGCTGAAAGAGACAGGCCGCGCTCCTGGCTCAGGAACGTCGTGAGGTAATTGCTCACCGCGAAGCCCGCGCCCTGCGCGCCGAGGGCGAGCAGGCAGGCCAGCGCGGTCAGCCGGCGCAGCTTCGGCTGAAAGATCGCTACCGGCAGGAAGGTGCGGCCGTGTTTCTGCGCCCGTGCCCTGGCCCGCTTGTAGATCTCGGCGTCGTCGTCCTCGCGGCGTACGAAGAAGACGAGCAGCGCTGGCAGCACGCCGATCCAGAACGCGAAGCGCCAGCCCAGAGCAACAGGCAGCATTGCCGCCACCGGCCCGGCAAGCAGCGCCGCGAGAGCCGAGCCCGGGCCCGCTGCGCTCTGCACCGCGCCGAGCGCCTTACCGCGATGCGCGGGAGCGACGAGCTCGCCCAGCAGCACCGCACCGACCGCCCACTCGGCGCCGAACCCGAAGCCCTGCAAGGTGCGCAGCACCAGAAGCTGGGTGTAGTCCTGAGCGAAGCCGGAGAGGAAGGAGAAGATGGAGAACCACAGGATCGTCACCTGCAGCACGCGGGCGCGGCCGTAACGGTCGGCCAGCCAGCCGCCGGTCCAACCACCGATGGCGGCGGAGAAATAGTTGGCGCTGGCGATCGAGCCAGCCTGGGCCAGCGTCAAGCCGAGCCCGGCGATGATCGCCGGAATCAGATACTGGTAGACGAACCCGTCCATGGAATCGAGGCCCCAGGCCACGGCGCAGGTCCAGAACACCCGCCGCACCTTGGGCGTCGACTGCCGGTACCAGCCGGTCAGCGACCGATCCACCTTCACTGGTTCCACTGAAATGTCCGTCACAGCTACCTGTCCCCGGCCGGATCAGCTCTCCGGTCTGTTCTCGCGGATGCCTGAGGTTACACAGTGGGATTCGCGCCGCCGTCGACGCGGATGTTGGCGCCGTTGATGAAGCCGGCCCGCGGACTGGCAAGGAAGGCGATCAGGTCCGCCAGTTCCTCCACGCGGGCGACACGGCCGAGCGGATTGGGCCGCATCTCGGTGGCAAAGCGATGTTCCCAGTCCGGCATGTCGCCGCTCCATCCGCGGGTTCTGGCGATGTCACGGATCCACCGCTCCAGCATCGGCGTGAGCACCGGCCCTGGAGTGATCGTGTTGACGGTGATGCCAGTGCCCGCCAGCACTTTTGCCAGGCCGGCGCTGAAAACAGCGACCGCGGCCTTGGTGCCGCCGTAGGCCACGGTCGTGTCGCTCGGCATCATCGCGCCGATGCTCGACATCTGGATGATGCGACCCCATCGCCGCGCCCGCATCGGCGGCAGGAGGTGCTTCACCATTCGCACGATCGACGCGACGTTCCTGTCGTACTGATCGATCCAGGCGGCCGCGTCGAGGTTGTCCCAATCGTCCATGCGGAAGGCGGCGGCGTTGTTGATCAGAATGTCGATCGGACCAAAGGCCGCAAGGGCTGCGTTCGCTGCCTGCTCCGCACCTTCATCGTTCGACAGGTCGCCGAGCGCGGCGCTTGCCTTCCCGCCGTCAGCCGAAATGGCGGCGACGACACGTTCGGCCTCGGCCGCCCGTCGCCCGTGCACCACAACGGCGGCGCCTTCCCGCGCCAGCCGCCGCGCAGTCGCCTCGCCGATGCCACCGGTGGATCCGGTGACGAGGGCGACCCTGCCGTGCAGCTCCAGGTCCATGTCAGGAGCGCACCGCGGGCGGGGCGATTCCCATCAGGGTGCAGGCATTGAGCGAGATCAACTTGCGGATGTCTTCCTTGCCGTAGCCGATTCCCAGAAGAAGCAGAATCACCGACCGGAAGCTCGCCACGGGCCTTGGATTGTTGATCTGTCCGAGGTCGGATCCCAGGATGGTGCGGTCGACGCCGGCCGCCGTGATCAGCGCCTTCAGATCCTCACCGGTGAAGAACTTCGAATAGGCCTCGTTGATGAACATGCAGAAGGAATGCTCGATCCAGACCCCCATCTGTGCCAGCTCCCTGATGTCGGCGACGCTGGCGTCGATCGCGAAGGTGGGATGGTTCACCAGCATCCGCTTCACGCCGCGTGCCCTGGCCTCCTCGAACAGCGGCCACATCTCGCTGATGTGCAGGTGCCCGCCCGACAGCACCGCGTCGTGTGCGGCGATGAGGTCCAGAATCTGTTTGACCTCGTCCTTCAATTCGCCGCGGTCGCTGACGATCGTGATCCCGGTGGGCGGGAGCATCCTGCTCTTGGTCGGCAGGATGGTGTGCCGGTGGCCCTGGCGGATATGGTTGGCGGCGCTGAAGGTCGGCATCCAGACCATCCGCGCCCCCAGCTGCAGTCCGTGCTCGACGGCATAGGGATTGAGCCCGCCGGTGGAATTGTTGAGCGGCACGCCGGTGAACATCGTGATGTGGATGTCGCTGATCTCTTTGAGCAGTGCCACCACCGGCGTCACCGAGTAGTAATGATCCTTGAACAGGATGGCGTGCATGCCCGCGGCCTCGGCGTCGCGGATCGCCTCCAGGTGATTGAGGCATCGCGGCATGACCGACGGACCGCTGTGACAATGCAGGTCTACGGCGCCGTGCATCAGGTCGGCAATCTCTGCTTCCGGAACGTCGGGATAGAAGTCGACGACCGGCGTCTTGTCCCTGGGTATCGGCATCGATTCGTCCTCGTGGTCCGCTAAACCCTGAGCTCCTGATGATTCATCACATTGTTGGCGACACCGCGAGACGGGTCATCGCTGGCGGGCGCCGACTCCGCATGCCGGGAATGCGCCCGCGGCTCGTACGCTTCGGTTCCCCGGCGACTATCAGCCACTTCGGTGCGACATCTGTCAGGCGCGCAGGACCGCTGGGGGTTCCTCGCACGTCACGGATCACACGGAAGGGAGTCGCCGCGAGGAATCGCCGCGCGCGCATTCCAGCTACGCAGTGTGCTCGGCATGCTCCGTACGGCACCCGCCAGCGATGACCCGTCTCGCCGTACGTGAAAAATGTGATGAATCATGAGCCTGAGCTCGGTTGCTTGCGCATAGACCACGCCGGCGCTTCGCGCCGGACACGAAGCTCACGAAGGAATGATAGGTCTTCGTGTGCTTCGTGCGCGCCGCAAGCCTTCGTGGTCTCCACACTCCAGTAAACTTCGATCTCGCTAGCGCTCGCTCGATGCCGCACCGAGCGCTTTCTTCAACGCCCCCAGCGCGGCGAGCGCGCCCTGGCGCAGAAAGCCCTGGTCGGATGAGACGACGAACAGGCTCGCGCCCAGGCCGGAGAGGTACGCGGCTTCTCCCGGGTCGCCGGTGTAGACGCTGAGCGCCTTGCCCGACTGTCTCGCCGCCGCCGCGATCCGGTCACTGGCGTCGCGAACCGATCGATCGGACGTGCGGTCGCCGAAGGCGGCGGTCAGGTCGCCACGCCCGGCGAACAGCGCGTCGATGCCCTCGACCGCGGCGATCGCGTCTACCTGCGGCAACGCCGCGACATCCTCGATTTGCGCGATCACCACCGTCTCGGCATCTTCGCGGTCGATGTGGTCCCAGATCGGCGTGGCCGTGTATCGCCCGGCGCGGGTGCTGGTGGCGAAGCCGCGCCCCGCTCGATAGCGGCAGGCGGCCACGAGAGCACGCGCCTGCTCGACGCTGGCAACGTGCGGCATCAGGATGCCGGTGGCACCGCCATCCAGCACCGAGAGGATGGTGTCCGGGCCGGCGACGCGCACCAGCACCGGGAGGCCTCTCGCGCACGCGATGGCGAGCGCAACGTCGGTGCTGCTGCGATCGAAGGGGGCGTGTTCCTGATCGATGACGACGAAATCGAAGCCGGCGTCGCCGACGATCTCCACGCCATGGCCGGTCGGCGTCTTGAGGAACGTACCGACCAGCGTCTGCCGGGCAAGCAGGCGAGTGCGAAAACCTGAGGCTCGAGTCATCCGTCGCGTCCTCCCGTCAGGGCATCGGATATTCGGCCGCGTTCAGCACCCAGCCGGGCTTCTCGGAGAAATCCCGGCGCGGCGGGCAGAAGATGTCCACCAGCTGGTTGGTGCCCTTCCCCACTGCCTCCGTGGTGTGGATGGCTGGCGGCGGAATGACCGCAATCGACGGCGTACCGCACAACTCATGCTGGTCCTCGCGCCACGAGCTCTTGTCGATGCCCCATGGCCAGCGCAAGTGGTGGACGAACTCGCCGGCAACCGCGAGCGAACCCTGCTCGAAATCGTCGTGGAAATGGGGAGACAGACGCGTGGGATCGCGCGGCCCTTCGAACGTCTCGCAGTAGTTGATCATCAGCGTGGTGCAGCGCCAGATGCGGCCGAAGCGCCCCTTCTCGGGCGGCGGGTCGAGGTCGTAGACGCGAATCCTGAAGCCTCCGACCGGATCGGGCCAGGGCTCGGCCGCGGCGACATTGGGCTTGGGCCTGGCGTAGGACGCGTTGTTCACGCACCTGGGCAGCAGGTCGGCCGAACGTGTCGTGAAAACGCGCACGATCTGGCCCGGCGTGATCACCCTGATGCGGGATGCGCCGGGCGGCACGAACACCAGCGAACCGCCGTCGACAGACGCGGTTTCCCTGTCTGTCGACACTTCGAACGTCGAGCCTCGATCCGGCAGCAAGATGGCATATTCGTCGGGCTGACTGTCGCGAGCCAACACTCCGCCCGGCTTCGGCTGCGTGAGGGCGATGATGAAATTCTGGCCGCGGGCATACCAGGTACGCCCATCCGGTCCGTCATCCTGCGGCGCCTCGGCGTAGAAGCGCGCATATTCCGCGTCGCCGGACGCCGAGACGGCGCGCGCCGGCGCCGCGGACGTGTTCAGGGCCGAACGCGGATCGTTGACGTCGTACATGCTGCTTCCTCGTGATTCGAAAGGCTAGCATCCCCGCGAAGCGCAAATCCACGAGCGGGCCGCGATAAGCTCTTGGAAACAACCATGGGACACGACGGAAAAGTCATCATCACGTGCGCAGTGACCGGTGGGATCCACACGCCTTCCATGTCGAAGTACCTCCCGGTCACCGCAGAGGAGATTGCCGACGCGGCGATTAGCGCGGCCGAGGCCGGTGCAGCCATCGTCCATCTGCACGCCCGCGATCCCGGGACGGGTGCGCCCGACCAGACCGTGGCGGCCTACGAGCCGTTCCTGAAGGTCATCAAGCAGCGCACCGACGTCGTCATCAACATCACGACCGGCGCCGGCCAGGGAATGACGCTGGAACAACGGCTCGAGCCCGCGCGTGCCTTCGCGCCCGAAGTCGCCTCGCTCAACATGGGGTCGATGAACTTCGGCTTGTTCCCGATGCTGAACCGCTACAAGACTTTCACGCATGACTGGGAGAGGAAGGCACTCGAGGCCTCCCGCGACGTTGTCTTCCGGAACACGTTTGCGGACATCGAGCATGCGCTGGCCACGCTCAGTGAGTTGGACATTCGATTCGAGTTCGAGTGCTACGACACCGGGCATCTCTACAATCTGCGCCATTTCCTCGACCGCGGCCTCGTCACGCCGCCGCTGTTCATCCAGACGGTGTTTGGCATCCTGGGCGGCATCGGCACGCATCCCGAGGACGTCATGCACATGCGGCGCACCGCCGACCGGCTGTTCGGCGGCCAGTATCAGTGGTCGGCACTCGGGGCCGGGCGCAACCAGATGCCCATCGCCGCCATGGCGGCCGCGATGGGCGGGCACGTGCGCGTCGGTCTCGAGGATTCGCTGTGGAAGGGCCGCGACCAGCTCGCCACCAATCACGATCAGGTCCGCCTGGCGCGCCAGATCGTCGAAGGGCTCGGCCTGACGATCGCCACGCCGGACGAAGCGCGCGAAATCCTGCACCTCAAGGGGAAGGACGGAACCACTATCTGACGACGCCCTGCACCTATCGCCTGTCGAGGCCGTGTTCGGCGAGGAACTTCGAGAGCAGGTCCGCCACGGCCACGTTGTTCATGTCGGCGAACGGAATGTGCGTATTGCCCTTGAGGCCGGCGTCGGGCAGCATCAGTACCTGCGCCTTGCCGCCGTACTTGTTGATCTTTTCGGCGAACAGCTTCGACAGTCTGAGGCTGTTGCTGGAGTTGGCCGACTTGTCGACGTTGTCGCCCCAGACCATCTGCATGGGAACCTTCGTCAGCTTCTTGAACTCCTCGAGCGGTACCTCGATCGGACCGAAGCCTCCGACCGGTCCTCCCGGACCTTCACCCTGCGGATAGACGTAGCCGACGTTCTCGTACATGACGATGGCGGCCACGTTGTTCGTCTTGAGCGCGGTCAGGATGGCACGCATGCCGCCAGCGGAGTTGGTGAGTGCCACGCTCGGACCGATCTTGTCCATCAGCTGTGCCGCGGCGTCCGACTGCAGCTGCGCGTTCTCGACCGTGTCGAACTCGAGGTAGCGAGCTCGTGAGGCCTGGTTCCACGCCTCGGGGTCTTTGGTCGGGAACTGCACGCCCTCGAACCAGTTCGGGTACTGCGCGCCGAAACGCCAGGCGGTGAAGTTTCCCTGATCCCGGCCGGTGGCTGCTGTGTAGGTGTGCCCCGTGCAACCCCAGTTCGCGCGACCGACGTGCGGGCCATCCCAGATGTAGACCGGGTAGCCGCGGCGCAGGAAGATGCTCTGGAAGCCCTCGCCGCCGTCCCAGCGATTCAGCCATGCCGTTGCCGCAGCGCTGTGCCACATCACGAGGTTGATCCGGCGCGGGTTCACCGGAATCTCGTACTCGACGTAGCCGTGGTCGCAGTGCAGCGATCGCGAACCGGCGTCGCCGAGAATCTTCCCCCCCACGGCGAAGGAGCCCTGCTTCTGGATGGTGATCGGTGCACTCGCCGCCGGCCGTTGCCCCTGCGACGCCAGGTAGCCGGTCGTGAGGACGGTCATCGCACAGGCCGCCGCGAGTCCCGCGAGCACACGCGCTCGGCGGCGTCCGGCTGACGTTCCCAGGAGCCTGTCCTGCTCAAAGCGGTTCTTCACATCGCGCATGATTTGCCCCACGAAAACCACCCTTCGCCGCTGGCCGGTTTGCCGCGCTATGGAAGGACAGGCAGACCGACCAGCCGGGCGGGTGTGTCCTTGAAGATCCATTTCAGGTCCTGTTCGGTGAATCCGGCGCTGCGGAGCGCTTTGGCAGCCATCGCCAACGCGTCAGGATGGTTGGGAGTGCCGACCAGCCCGCTATCGCTGCCAACGAATACGTTTCGCGTGCCCAGCGTCTTGATGACGTCGATCGCACGCGTCCGTGCGGCCGCCGACCCGTTCAGGGTGTTCGCGGTGATCTCGATGGCGCCGCCGAGCTTGACCGCTTCCTGCATCTGCGCCACGGACATATCCGTGAACTGCGGCCCGAGCAGCGGGTGGGTCACGATGATTCTGGTGATGCCGCGCTGTTTGGCTTCGGCCATGATCATGAGCACCTCTTCAGGCGTCACGTGGCCCGTGGCCAGTGTGAGATTGCGCTCCTTGATCAGGTCGAGCACCTCGAAGACCTCTGGAATCAGCTTCCCGCTGCGTGACACGATCGCCTTGGTCCGCGTCTCCTTGTAGTAGTCGACCTCGTGTTCGGAATCGTGGGTCGGCATCCAGACGATCCGTCCCCACGCACCTTCCACGTCGGACATGTAGCGGACCGCCATCGGATTCACACCGCCGACCGGCGTATCGAGCGTCACGCTCCCGAAGACCTCGATGCCCTGTGCGCCGTATTTGCGAATCAGCTGCGCGAGCCCGGCCGATTCGGTCCAGTGGTTCTTGAGGACGACGCCGCGCATGCCCCGTTCCTTGGCGAGCTTGACGATCTCGAACGCGTCCCACTGTCTGGCGTAGGCGTCGGGACCGAAATGCGCATGCAGGTCGATTGCGCCGGTGAGCGCCGGATCCGTGAGCTTCTGATCGACCGACGGCTTGGCGCTTCGGGTTTTATAGGGTTCCCAGTGCGCCCTGGGGGATGTCTGCGCCAGAAGCGGCCCCCATCCGTAGTGCACGCCGACTGCGGCGGCCGTCAACGCCGCACACGACACACCGATCAGAACTCGCCTGGTTCTCAACGTCGCCATGTCAACCACTCCCCGCAGCCGTTGCGGCGGGTCCGGAAAGGAGCGCGCCGGTGACGCGCCCCGGAGAGAAACTGCCGTCCGTTCAGGACGGCGGCAGCAGGTAGCCGTGGTTCTTCATACTGGTCTCGGGGAACTGGATGCACGGTACGCAATCGGGCCAGTAGTGTTCGGGCTGACGTCCGCTGACCGGGTTCTTGTAGTGGAACCACATCGGCAGGATTCCGGGCCACGTGATCGTCTCCCCGGTACCGCCGCGGAAGCCGCGCTCGCGTTCGCCCAGCACGGTGAGAGGAATGTCGGGCGGATAGGCGTTCGCCTGCCCTCGCCCCGGCGCCGGTCCCTGACCCACTCCCGCTGCCGGTGCGGCGCCCCGGCCGCGTGGCGCCGTTGTCGCGCCTGCCGGCGACCAGCCACCTTCGTACGCCGACGAGTAGTAGTGCTCATCGATCGTGACGCTCCACAACCTCCAGATGCCGTCTTCGAGCACGACCTGATCGTGATACATCCCGCCGCCGATGCCCGACGAGCGCGTGCGGCTCGAGCCCGGCTGGAGGAGACGCGACCGGACGGACGCGGAGCGCCCATCGCTCGCCACGAGGATCACCGGTTGCGTGCGCCAGTGCAGCGGCAGCGTCGTCCGTGGCCGCGACCCGGGCGGCGGCGACGTGGCATCGCGCTCGATGATGCGCTGCCGCCCCACGTAGAAGCCGCTGAACGGCACTTCCTTGTTGCCCTTGACGGCAAACAGCTTACCGAGCTGCCCGTAGTCGAGATCGTCGAGGTAGTCGCCGTAAGCCGACGACATGTTCTCGGCGCCATCCCAGGCTTTCGAGACGGCGAGCTTCCGCTCGGCCTCGGTGATGCGGGCATTCAGGTCGCCTGACGGCGCGGCAGGCCTGGTGACCTGTGGCGCCTTCAGCAGACGCTCCTGGCCCACAGTCTTCATGCCCGCGGGCAGGCTCACCGGCTTGCCCGTGGCCGGGTTCGGTGCGAAGAACACAGGAACGGCGCCGGGTGTCATCACATCTGACGCCGGCATCGGCCGGTCGGGCGCGTGCTCCCTGGCGGGCGGCGGATCGACGACCTGGCTTCTGGCCCAACCCTGCGTCTTCTCGGTCTTCATCAGCGGGAAGATCCGCATCTCACGAATGCGCCAGATGTCGTTCTGCTTGACATAGCGGTTCTCGAAGATCGCCAGCGTGTAGAACGCCGTTCCCTTCTCGGCGTCGCCGACCAGACCGAACTCGAGGCCGCGCCCCCGCGCCTCCAGTCCACCCGGCTCGATGGCCACCGCCATGTCGAGTTGCATGAGCTCGTTCAGCTGGCCGTTCTTCAACCCTGCCGGACCGCTGCGCTCGAGCGCGCGGCGGATGCTCCCGGGGCCGTCATACACCCCCACGTTGGCGATGGCGAGCGCGCCATCGGCGGTGAACAGGTCCGTGACGTCGTCCCACATCTTCCGGTCCATGTAGTAACCGTAAGCGTTCTGCAGGTTGCGGACCTTGTCCTCGTCGTTCATCGCCAGGATGCGCTGTTCGAGCGCCGCCAGCGCGGTGGCCGGGTCCATCTTCGGATCCACCGGCGGCACCGCCGAGGCGGACAGCTCGGGAAGGGGAATTCCGGCCTCGTCCGGCGTGAAGTGGTACGGGACGATCTTCTGGTCCTCGTCGACGTTCCGCCAGCCGGTCGCGTAGGGGCCGGCGAACATCGGGTTGTAGCGCATGCGCGCGATCTTCCACACTCCGCCCTCGCGCACGTACTCGTTCTCGAAAATGCCGCCCGCCCACTCGGCCTTCACACCGTATTGGCCGGTCATCGAGAACTCCCACCAGCGGCCCTTCGCCCGCTGGCCGTCGGCGGACACGTTGATGAGCGGCCGCAGGACCATCTGCGTATGCAGGCCGCCGGTCTTGAGGCCGTGCGTCCCCTCGCCGAACGTGTTCAGGAAGTAGCTCTGGATCGCCTGACGCCCTTGCTCGTTGCCGTTGCCGTACGACAGCTGGGCATTGTCGGCGAAGAGCGCCGCCATCTCGGTCCACAGTCCGAACTGCGAGTACTGCGCGTACGTCTCCTGCAGCCTCTTGACGGCGCGCACCGATTCGGCACGTTCGACATTGAGCGCCAGCCGCTGCACGCGTGCGGCAGCACTCGTGGCCGGGCTCTGGTCGCCGGCGCTGACCACCTGCAGCGCGCCGAGCGCCACGATCAGCGCCAGCCCGCTCGCGGTCAGCCGGCGTCGCGAAAGCACATTGGTCATAAGGCCTCTCACCGGTTACAAGCGCCCATACGCGCGATTCAGGAGAATATGACGGAGCCACCCGGCAGGCCATACCTCGATTTGGGCAGGTTCCCGCTCCAGACCCAGAGCTCACTGGTGTTGAGGATGCGAATCCCTGTGGAGACGACCGACCAGGCTCGCCTGACCGCTCGAGAAGGCTGGGGGGATCAGCGAGCTCACGGAGCTCGCGTCCAGCGGTCCTCGACGCCCTCGCAGCGCGGTCCGGTCGCCGGAACCGGGATTCGCATCCTCAACACCAGTGAGCTCTGGGTGCAGGCCTTCCAGCCCCCGCCGCGTCGCGGAACAGCCTCCTACCGTATGTGAATGATCCCCCGGCGCAAGGCAATCGGGATGACCGCCGCGCGGTCGTTGACATTCAGCTTCGCGAGGATGTTCTTGACGTGAACCTTGGTGGTTTCCTCGCTGATTCCGAGGGCGACGGCAATCTCCTTGTTGCGCAGCCCTTGCGCAATCAGCCTCACCACCTCGACCTCCCGCGGCGTCAGCGACGGCTTCGTCTTCCGCGCCTCGAGCAAGGCGGCGACGTTGGATGGCATCGGCCGGCCGCCGCTGTTGACGTCGCGGATCACGCGCACGAGATCCTCGGCCAGCGTCTCTTTCAGCAGGTAGGTCGCCGCTCCCGCTTCGAGCGCCTGACAGATGTCCTCGTCCCCGCTGTACATCGTCAGCACGACGATGCGGGCATCCGGCGTCTCACTGCAGATCTCCTGGATGGCTTCGATTCCGCTCATGGTCGGCAGCTGCAGATCCATCAGGGTGACGTCGGGACGCAGCTGCCGGAAAAGCTCCACCGACTGCTCACCGCTCGTCGCCGAGCCCACCACTTTCATGTCGCCCTGACGATCGATCAGCAGCGACAAGCCGTCCAGGACGACGCGGTGATCGTCCACACAGAGAATGCGGATCTTCGAGGCCATGGGTGATGGATGGGTCCTTTACACGGAGGGCACCACGGCTTCGACCTGGGTGCCCTCTCCAGGCGTCGAGGCAATCGTCACGCTGCCGCGCACCTGCGCCGCACGCTCCTTCATGCTGATGACGCCGTAGTGCCCTGCCGCAGCGTCGAGAGCCCCCGGGTCGAACCCGCAGCCGTCGTCGCGAACGCGGACGCGCACGGCGTTGCCGCAGTACTCGAGATCGACTCCGACGTGCGTCGGCTGGCCGTGCTGGACGGCGTTGGTCAGGGCCTCCTGACAGATCAGGAGCAGCTGCTCCTGGGCGCGCGACGAGCATCGCTGGGGAGTGCCGGTCACCAGCATGTCGAGCGCAATCGGCCGGCCATCGATGACGCGCTGGCCGACATCGCGCAGCGCTTCCGGCAGCGGCCGCGACTCCGGCGATCGAAGATCCCAGATCGACTGCCGCGCATCCCGTATCGCGTCTTCGACGCGCCGACGCATGTGCAGCACCCGTTCGCGGAGCGTCGGCGGCGCCGACACCAGACCGTGCGACAGATCGTCCAGTTGAAGTGCGAGGCCGGCCAGCCCCTGCAGAAGCGTGTCGTGAATCGCGCGACTCATGCGGATCCGCTCGGCGAGCACCAGCGCGAACTGACGGCGGACGTGCCGCGCATGCAGCCGCCACGATCCGTACACCGCGGAAAAGGCGACGACGAAGCAGAGCGCATAGAACCAGCCGGTCTGGTAGAACATGGGCGGAATCGAGAAGTCCAGCGCCGCCGCCTGCGCGCTCCACACGCCGTCGCCGATGCCGCCGCGCAGCTGGAACCGGTAGGGCCCGGGCGACAGATTCGTGTACGACGTCTGCCGCGTCGTGCCCGCGTCCACCCAGTCGTCGTCCACGCCGTCGAGGCGATACTGGAACTGCACCTGCGCCGAATCGGTCAGCGTCAGCGCGGTGAACGCAAACTGCACGTGTGAGGTCCGGGCCGGCAGACGCAGATTCGTCACCGGATCGAAGCGCTTGGCGTCGGCCAGCACCGCTTCGATCTGGACCGGCACCGGCGGCCGCGAGGCGCCGATGTTCTCAGGATCGACGACGGTGACGCCACCGCTTGTGGCAAACCACAAGCGGCCGTCGCGGCCGCGGGCCGCCGTCCGGCTGCCTTCCGTCACCGGTACGCCGGCGGCGCCATCCGCGCTGTTGAACAACCGGTAGTGCAACCGGTAGTCGGATGTCCCGGCCGCCCTGGCGATTTCCTCTTTCTCGAGGCGGGCGATGCCGGTACGCAGTCCGAGCCAGAGGTCGCCCTTGTCGTCGTCGACGATCGAGTTGACGCTCGATGGCAGGCCGTTCTTGCGGGTGAGCGACAGGAACTCCCCGTTCGCGAGACGGCTGAGACCAGCTTCACCGCCGAACCACATCGTGCCGATGCTGTCCTCGAAGATGGCGGTGATGCTGCCGATGCCGGGATCGAACGAGCGGAAAGCGCCGCCAGGATCGCGGACGCCGAGCCGCCCTCCCCTGGCGCCGATCCAGAGACGGCCGGCGCGATCCGCCGACAACGTCATCGCCGTCGTCTGGAAGACGCCGGGGATCTCGTCGATCGGCAGTTCTTCACCGGAATCGGCAAGGCGGCGGAGCCTGGAGCTGACATCGCGGACCCAGACGCTGCCGTCGGAGGTCGCGATCGAAAAGACGCGCTGCTCACCCGACAGCTTGCGGATCAGCGTGAAGCGCTCGTCGGCAAAGCGGGCGAGCCCACCCTCGGTGGCCACCCACAACGTTCCCTGCGGATCGGCATACAGAGCCAGCACCACGATGCCGGGAAGGCCCTGCTGCTCCTGATAGTGCCTTCGGCCCGCTGCGGAAATTCGCGTCAGCCCGGCCGTCGTGCCCACCCACACACTTCCATCGGGCGTGGCCGACGTGCCGCGCGCAATCGGCAGGTCGGTCACCGGCGTCACCTTGTGCGGCGTCAATCGCTGCAACCCGGCGTGCGTTCCGACCCAGATGTTGCCTTCCCGGTCCTCGTACACGCATTGAATCGCGTCGTTCGCCAGTCCGTCCTTTGCGGTGATGACGTCGACCTGATGCGTGCGGGTACGGCCGCCGGCACCGTGCACACGCCAGAGGCCCTGCCCGCGTGTTGCCACCCACAGATTCCGGCGCCGATCGTGGATCAGCTGTACGCCCCACCCACGCTGCTGCCTGGCGGCACGCTGATCCGCGACGCGGCGGAACCCTTCACGAAAATCGCTGATCCAGACGCCGCCCTCGTCGTCCTCGCTGAACGCCTGCCAGATGTTGCTCGAGAGGCCAATCACCTCGACCTGCTCGAACCGTCCGCCCGCGGCGCCGCGGCGAAACACCGCATCGCGCGTGGCCACCCAGAAACGGCCCGCACGATCGACGTGCATGGCCAGCACGGCGCGTCCTGCAAACGGGCTCTCGATATCTGCATGCTGCCAGCGGCGACCGTCGAACCGCAGCAGGCCACGGCCGGTGCCGGCCCAGATCGTGCCCGTTCGATCCTCGAGCAGCGATGTCGCGTAGCTGTCGAACCCGTCGCGCTCGCCGTACGACGTGATCGTGCCGCCGTGGATGCGTGAGACACCCGGACCGATCCCCACCCACAAGCTCCGATCGCTCGCGCTCAAGAGCGTCGTGACAGGCGAATCGGGCAAACGCGTCTCGCCGAGCCGGTTGAAGGGCTGGAAACGCACACCATCGAACCGCAGCACGCCGACGTCGGTGCCAATCCAGAGGTAGCCGTCCTGATCCTGCTCGATGGCAGTCAGCCGGCTGGCCGAGAGACCGTCGCTCTCGTTCCAGGTCGTCACGGTGAAGTCGTCCAGCCCGCGCGGGACGGGACCGGCAAGCACCGAGTGGCCCATCGCCATGGAGATCGCGCACGCCGCGATCACCTGGATGCGCTGCCTGGAGGAGCACAGCCTGGCGCGCAGCCACACGTGGCGCTCCGAATCGGCGGCACGCGGCAGCGAACGTGCGGTGTCGGTTTGTGTCGGCATGGGCGTAGGGGCGCGATTCTCATCCCGTCCGGCGCATCAGTCAAACGAAATAGAGGCTTTGAACGATCTTCGTCCGGCGGTCGTACCTCGGACTGGGTATTGAAATCGGCGAGATCGGACCGTAGTGTTCCAGCGCCGCCGGTCGTCGATCCCTCCTGCCGACACAAGTCGTTCCGGCGGTTCTGCAAGTTCGTCGTGCACTTCAATCGCTAATCACCGCCGCGCTCCTGCCCGCTCCGTGGCACCGTGCGATGACGAAATCGCACGGTGCTCCTACCTCTGTCTAGGTAGTGTCCGCTGTCGGATCGATCGCTATACTCCGCGCCACTCACACACCTGTCTTCACAGTGATTCGCTGTCCTGCGTCTGGCGGACGGCCGACGAGCGCGCCATCGGCGTTGTCTTTCGCGTGATCGGATCGTGGTCGGGACGGGCGCTCAGGAGGTCGATCGGAGATGCGCAGTTTTCTCAGGGGCTGTATCGTGCTTGCGGCGATCGTGGTCGTTCCCGGAACGGCGTTTTCGCAGGCGACGTTGACCGGCGTCGTGACCGACGCCTCTGGCGGCGTGCTTCCCGGGGTCACCGTGGAGACACGCAGCCCGGCACTCATCGAGCGCGTCCGCTCGACAACGACCGACAGCAGCGGCCGCTACCGGATCATCGAGCTGCCGCCGGGAGTCTACGAGGTGACGTTCGCGCTCCAGAGCTTCACGACCGTCAAACGCACCGGGATCGAGCTCGAAGGCACGTTCACGGCGACCGTGAACATCGACCTGAAGGTCGGCAATATCGAGGAGGCGGTGACCATTTCGGCAGAGACGCCGATCGTCAACGTCGCCAGCGCCAAACAGGAAGATGTCATACGCCGCGAGGACATCAGCTCGCTGCCGATCGCGCGCGACTGGTTCTCGATCGCCACGCTCGTCCCCGGCATGGTGGTCGGAACGAGTCAGGACATCGGCGGACTGACGAGCACGAAGGCCATCGTGACCAGCTTCAGCGATCATGGCGGCGCCAGTGCCGGACGAGGAACCGAAGGGCGTCTCATGGTCGACGGTCTCTCGACAGGCGCCTCGGCGCTCTTCGGCACCGGTTCCGGCGCGTACATGCCAGACATCTCCAACGCCCAGGAAGTGAGCGTCCTCACCTCCGGAGGTCTCGGTTCGTCGGAGACCGGCGGGCCGGTCATCAACGTCATCCCGCGTTCGGGCGGCAACCGCTGGGCGAGCTCCGCCTACTACAACTTCTCCAACAGTAAATTGCAGGGCGACAACATCACCGACGAGCAGAAGCAGCGAAACCCGGCCCTGACCGCTCCCGTGTCGCTGATAAAGGCGCAGGATGTCAACTTCGGCGGCGGCGGACCGATCGCGCGCGATCATGCGTGGTTCTGGGCCACCGCCCGCTGGAACATGCTCGACCAGAACAATTCGATCTTCTTCAACCTGAACGCCGGAGACCCGAACAAATGGACCTACGAGCCGGGCGAGGCGGCGTTCGACGACACGAGGTTCCGGCAGTTCACCGGTCGCGCGACGTGGCAGGCAACGCGGCGTGACAAGTTCACCGCGTCATGGGATCGATCGTACAAGGAGGTCTTCTACAAGGGCGGCGGCGGGCTGAGTGTTCCGGGCGTCGTGCCCGGAGCGTATGCCTCGCCGGAGGCGGGCATCACCTCGGACGCGCGGCCGCAGAACCTGGTGGGAGGAAGCTGGCAGCGGCCGCACTCGAACCGGCTTCTGTTCGACGCGAGCGTGTCGGTCTACCAGGCGCACACCGGCGGGCAGGAGCGGCCCACGAACGACAGTTCGCTGATCGGTGTACGCGATGTGGCAGCGAACATCCCGGGATTCGGCCAGACCGTCGACATCACGTACCGCTCGATGATTCAGATCGGCGACAACCTCTATCTCGCACCGCGCTGGCGTGCCGCCGCTTCCTACACCCGGTGGGGCCACAACATGCGCCTCGGCTACGACGGCATCTACTTCGAGGAGACCTTCCGCAACAGCACCAACGACCAGTCGATCAACTACACGTTCAGGAACGGCACACCCGAGCAGTTCAACGTACGGGCGGTGAACGGCTTCTCGACCCCCTCACAGAACTGGACGCAGAACACCGGCGTGTACCTCGAAGATTCGTGGTCGCTCGAGCGGCTCACGCTGCAGGGCGCGCTGCGATTCGACTACGCGACGAGCGGGAACCCGGAAATCACCTACGGTCCCGGCAAGTATTTCGTCCTCACTCCGATCGTGCTTCCGAAACGGACCAGCGTCTCGGGCTACCGCGATCTGACGCCGCGCATGGGCGCCGCCTACGATCTGCTCGGCAACGGCAAGACCTCGATCAAGTTCAACTGGGGGAAGTACCTGCAGGAGGCGAGCAACGGCGGCAACTACAACCTGAACAACCCCGCCGCTCAGTTGAACAACAACGCCTACTCAGGGAGCGGCAACCGCGCCTGGACGGACAACAACCGCGACTACGCCATCGACTGTGACATCACCAACCCCGCGGCACAGGGACCCACACAGACCGGCGTGCTGCAGACCGTCGATTCGTGCGGCGCCGTGACGCTGGCGGCGCTCGGAACGCCAACGGCCAGCACGACGACCGTCGATCCGGACCTGCTTCACGGGTGGGATGTCCGGCCGAACGATACGCAGCTCGGTATCGCCGTTCAGCAGGAGATCCTGCCGCGGCTGTCGGTCGAAGTCGGCTATCGCCGCCGCTGGTTCGGGAACTTCACGTACACGAACAACTTCGGTACGGGGGCGGGATGCGGCGTCGGCCTGCTCGATTGCGTGACGTTCGACCAGTACGATGGCTACTCGATCCTGGCGCCCGTCGACGACAGGCTCGAGGGAGGCGGCGGCTACGTCATCAGCGGCCTCTACGATCCGAAGGCACAGTTCGGGACAGCCAACTTCACCACGCTCGAAGACGAGGCGCACAGACGGACGGTCCGGTGGCAGGGCGTGGACGTCAACTTCACGGCGCGCATGCGCAGCGGGCTCATCATCCGCGGCGGCTGGGTGATGGCGTCCACGCTGACCGACACCTGCAACACGATCGTGGACAACCCGGAGGGGCTTCGCACCTGCCGCAACATCACCCCCTGGGCGATCAACGCCAAGGGCTCGGTGGCCTACACGACGCCAAAGCTCTTCGGCCAGTCCGCCCTCGAGGGCTTCGTCGTCTCCACGGTGATCAACGCCAGGCCGCTCAACGCCAAGGCCGCCAACTACCTGGTGGCAAACTCCGTCATCCAGTCGGCGCTCGGTCGGGCGCCAACGGGCTCGACGGTGGTCGCCGGGGTCGCGCAGGGATCGGTCACCAAGAACATCCTCACCGACGATGAGCTCGTCCACCAGGAGAACCTGGACACGCAGTGGAATGCGGATTTCCGCGTCAGCAAGGTCATCCGACTCGCCCAGACCAAGCGTCTGGATCTCGGTGTCGACGTCTTCAACGTCCTGAACATCTCGTCGGTGACCAGCCGCGATCTTGCGTTTGCCGTCACCGGGGCAAATACCAACAACTGGCTCCGCCCGCAGTCGGTGCAGTCGGCCCGGTTCGCGAAGTTCTACGTGCAGTTCGATTTCTGAGGCGATCCCGGTGCACCGGCCCGGGCTCCCGTGATATTCGGATCAAGGGGATCAGCGATGAGAAATGACAGATCTCGACATCGCGGTTGGCTGGAAGCGGCACTGGCGCTGGCGATTCTGGCCGTTGCGGTCTCGATGCGCGCCGACGGCCAGACGCGAGGCCAGGCGCCGCCCGGGCGCGGCCGCGCCGTCTTCTCGCTCTCCGATCCAGTGCCACAGGACCCGGCGCTCAAGGGCGCGATCGATTTGCACGCCCATCAGGATCCGGACAGCCAGGGCCCGAGCTACACGCAAGCCGCGCGATCGATCGATGCGTTCGACCTGGCCACCCGCGCCAAAGCGGCCGGCATGCGCGGCTTCGTGATCAAGCAGCACCTCGATCAGACGGCGGGGCTCGCGTATTACGTCCGCAAGATTCACCCCGATCTCGAGGTCTTCGGTGGGATGGGGTCGAACCTGACAACCGGTCCGAAAGTGAATCCCTGGGCGATCACTCACATGGCCGAGATCAAGGGCGGCTGGGGCCGGATCGTCTGGATGCCGAGCTGGGACTCGGAGAACAGCAGCCACCGGGTCACGACGCGCAAGCCGCCGGCGTTCATTGCGGTCGCGACCTGTGGCAACCAGCCGTTCTGGGCGAACTTTCCCAAACCGTGTGCAAACGGCGAGCTGTTGCCGGAAGTGAAGCAGGCGCTTCAGGTGATCGCGACGACGAAGACGAGAGACAGCAACGGCGATCTCGTCCTGGCCACCGGGCACAACTCTCATGACGAAGTCGTGCTGATGGTTCGTGAAGCCGTCAAAGTCGGAGTCAAGCGGATCATCATCACTCACCCTCTTCTCGACATCGTCGACATGAACGACGCGGAGATCAAGGAGGTCGTGGCCATGGGCCCGGGGATCTACGCGGAGTTCACCTCACAGTTCGGAAATCCAAACGCCTCGCCGGCGACGGTGAAGCGGCACGTGAGCGCCATCCGGGCGGCGGGAGTGGAGCACGCCTTCGTGTCGACCGATGTCGGGCAGGCCGGGGCGACGTTTCACCCTGATGCGCTCGCGAACGCAGCCCGGGCACTCAGGGCGCAAGGGTTCACCGAGCAGGAGCTCGACCTCCTGTTCAAAATCAACCCTGCCACCATCCTCGGCCTGCCGGTCCCGAAATGACGTGTTCGATCAGCGCAATCCCGTTCGCCTTGCGACACCTGAGCACCTCGTCTGGGCACAGGGTGACGGAGTCTGGCGAGACGGGCGCGATCGGGGCGTGCTGAAGCCCGAATAGCCGGCAATTCCCGCCACCTGAATCGCCGCGATTGGCGCGCTGTCACAGAACAGCCGCTGACGCGGTCTGTACTGACATTCGACTGCGTTGCCGCGGCAGTCAGTCAACGGAGCATCACATGAGCTTGTCTACATCATCGACGTCGCTCCCCGCTCTCGCGTCGGGCGCGCGTGACGCGACGTCGCAGGCTGCGCTGGCGGCCCGGCGCAAAGCCTTTCGCTCGCTCCACGAGCGGGGATGTTTCGTGATTCCGAATCCGTGGGACATCGGCTCGGCGCGGTACCTCGAGCACCTGGGATTCCAGGCGCTGGCGACCACCAGTGCAGGCTTTGCGTTCTCGCAGGGGCTGCCTGACTCGGGCGCCGATGAGGTGATCACTCGCGAGCGGAGCCTTGCCTATATCGCCAGCATCGCAACCGCCGTCGATCTTCCGGTGAGCGCTGACTTCATGTCCGGCTACGGGCTCGAGCCCGAAGACGTGGCCGAGAGCGTCAGGCGCTGCGTGGCAACAGGAGTCGCCGGTCTCTCGATCGAGGACTCCACGGGCGAGCGCTCGTCGCCTCTCTATGACGTCTCGCGAGCCGTCGATCGCCTGCGAGCGGCGCGAGAAGCCATCGACCAGTCAGGCGGCGATGTCCTCCTGACGGCGCGAGCCGAGTGCTATCACGTCGGCCATCCCGATCCGCTGCGCGAGAGTGTCCGCCGTCTGCAGGCGTACGCTGCAGCCGGGGCCGACGTGCTCTTCGCCCCGGGCCCGCAGAGCCGCGAAGACATCAAGGCGCTCGTCGACGCGGTCGCGCCGAAACCGCTGAACCTCCTCGTGGTCCGGGACATTGGCATGAGTGTGCAGGAAATCGCGGCGCTCGGTGTTCGCCGAATCAGCGTCGGTGGCGCGCTGGCACTGGCGGCCTGGACCGGCTTCATCCGCGCCGCACGAATCCTGAGGTCCGAGGGAAGCTTTGCCGGACTCTCGGGCCTGGTGCCGTACGCCGAGATCAACGACCTCTTCGACCTGAATCTCCGCGATCCCCAGTAGACTCATTGGATCAAGGCTCGTGGTCCGATGATCCATGCAAGCACACCGACAGCATGCTGATGACGTCCTCGCCGCGCTCCGAACCGACCGCAGGCAGGGCCTGACCGACGCCGAGGCCGCGTTGCGGCTCGACGAGTACGGCCGCAACGAGCTTGCGACCGAGAAGGCCACGCCGGCGTGGGCGCGGTTCCTCGCGCAGTTTCAAGACGTACTGGTCATCCTCTTACTCATCGCCACCGGTGTCTCCGTCGCGCTGTGGGCCTACGAGCGTGACGCGCCGCTTCCTTACGAAGCCATTGCCATCCTCGCGGTCGTCCTGCTCAACGCCACTCTGGGCTACGTCCAGGAGTCGCGAGCAGAGGCCGCCGTAGCCGCTCTGCGGGCGATGTCGGCGGCAGACGCGGCGGTCATTCGCAACGGAGAACGGCGCAGCATCCGCGCCGCGGAGATCGTCCCCGGCGACATCATCCTGATCGAGGAAGGCGACACCATCCCCGCCGACGGGCGGCTCCTGGAATCGGCCGCCCTGCAGACGGCCGAGGCCGCGCTCACCGGCGAAAGCCTGCCGGTGTCGAAGGATACCGGCGCCATCGCCGACGACGTGTCGTTGGGTGACCGCCACAACATGATTTACAGCGGGACGACGGCCACATACGGACGTGGCAAAGCTGTCGTGACGGCGACCGGCATGCAGACCGAAATCGGCCGCATCGCCGGACTTCTGAAAGCAACGCCCGAGGAGCCGACGCCACTTCAACGGGAGCTCGATCGGACCGGAAAACTGCTGGGGATGGCCGTCGTCGCGATAGCCATCGTGATGATCGCGACCATCATCATTGTCGAGAACGTCCGTGGCCTGCCGGCCCTTCTCGACGTGCTCATTCTCGGCGTGGCTCTGGCCGTCGCGGCGGTGCCCGAGGGGCTGCCCGCTGTGGTCACGGCCGTCCTGGCGCTCGGTGTTCAACGGATGGCGCGGCGGAACGCGATCGTCCGGCACCTGGCCGCCGTCGAGACGCTGGGCTCGGCCACCGTCATCGCGTCCGACAAGACGGGCACGTTGACGAGAAACGAAATGACCGTGCGCGTGGTCGTGACGGCCAGCGGGCGCGTGACGTTCGGCGGATCCGGGTACGCCCCGGACGGCGACGTGCAACGAGAGGAAGGGGGACCTGTTGACGGGCCGCTCCAGCTCGAACTGGAGCGCGCGCTCTGTGCTGCGGATCGCGCCAACAACGCCAGCGTCACCCCGCACAACGGACGATGGATCGTGCACGGGGACCCGACCGAGGGTGCCCTGCTCGTTGCGGCGCGGAAGGCGGGCGTCCGGACGGAGGTGCTCGAAGCGCGTTTACCGCGCGTGAGCGAGGTGCCGTTCTCCTCCGAGCGAAAGCTCATGAGCACCCTGCATCGTGACACCGAGCAGCAGGACAGGGGGATTGTGTTCACCAAGGGGGCGCCTGATGTTCTGCTGACCCGCTGCAGCCGCGAGCTCGCGGGTGACGAGCGCCGCCCGCTGACGCCTGAGCGCCGGGCGGAGATTCTTCGAATCAACGACGCGCTTGCCGGTCAGGCGCTGCGGACACTGGGTGTTGCCGCCCGCTGGCTGCCGGGCGATGCGATCGCGGCGCATGCCAGTCATCCTGATGAAAGCGTCGAACAGGACCTGGTGTTCGCTGGGCTGATCGGCATGATCGACCCGCCGCGCCAGGAAGCCCGGGACGCGGTCGCGCGAGCACGAAACGCCGGAATCCGGCCGCTCATGATCACCGGCGATCATCCGCGGACCGCCGCCGTCATCGCCAGGGAGCTTGGCATCGCGGAAGACTGCCGCGCCGTCACTGGTGCCGAGCTCGAGGCGATGCCGCACAACGAGCAGGCGGCCACGGTTGCACGCGTGTCCGTCTACGCGCGCGTCAATCCTGAGCACAAGCTGCACATTGTCGACGCCCTGCGACGACGCGGCGCCATCGTGGCGATGACCGGCGACGGCGTCAACGATGCACCGGCACTGAAGAAGGCGGATATCGGCGTGGCGATGGGGGTTACCGGGACGGACGTCTCGAAGGAGGCGGCCGACATGGTCCTCGCCGACGACAACTTCGCCACGATTGTCGCAGCGGTCGAAGAGGGCCGCGCGATCTTCGCCAACATCCGGAAGTTCCTGCGCTATCTGCTGTCGTCGAACATCGGAGAGGTTCTGACGATGTTCTTCGGCGTGCTGCTCGCGGAGCGCCTCGGCCTGGGAGCGGAAGGCGGCGTCGTTGTCCTGCCACTGCTTGCCAGCCAGATCCTGTGGATCAACCTGGTCACCGACGGACCGCCGGCGCTCGCGCTCGGTGTCGACCCGGCGGGCGAAGACGTGATGCACCAGCCACCACGGCCTGCCGGCGAAGGCGTGCTCACGCCACAGATGTGGCGCGGCATCGCGATCGTTGGAGTCATCATGGGGGCCGGTACGTTGTTCGCGCTCGACGCCTCCCTGCCGGGCGGGTTCGTCGACGGGTCGGGCAGTCTGCCCTACGCGCAGACGATGGCGTTCACGACCTTGATGCTGTTTCAGATCGTCAATGTCGTGAACGCGCGCTCGGATCACATCAGTGCCTTCGTCGGCCTCTTCACCAATCGCTGGCTCTGGAGCGCGGTGGCGTTGTCAGTCGCACTGCAGGTGACCGTGGTGTACGCGCCCGTTCTGCAAAAGGCGTTTGGAACCGTCGCGCTCAGCGCCGGCGACTGGCTGCGTTGTGTCGCCATCGCCAGCTCGGTGTTGTGGCTGAGGGAGATCGACAAGCTGTTCGCGCGGCGACGCCGTTGACGCGTTGCGCCACGTCGGGCGCGAGTCGGTCGTCTCTCAGGAGCCGTCGCGAGAATTTTCGCGGAGGTGGGAAATCGTTCGCGCCGCCGGGCGCGACGTCGTAAGCGGTCACGCGCCTGCCCTGACGCCTCCCACAGCAAAATCAACAGCCCGATCGGGGCACGACAGTTGCAGCTCGCCGGCCCGGCATCTCTTCACAACCGCTTTTGGATCTCTGTGCAGGTGGACACCATGAGAGCGACTCGCCACTTCTGGCTCGCACTGCTGCTCCCCATCGTCTTCTCTGGCTGCGGCGGCACCGAACAACCGGTGACGGCAGCGACGACGCCTTCCCCGAAGGCACATGCGAACATGCTCCAGTTCATGCGCGCCTTCCCGTTCCCGCACTCGAACGTCATCTTCGACACACAGAGCCGCGACCCCGAGAGCCAGGAGAAGAAGGCCTCGATGTCGTTCAGCGTGTACCGGTGGGGTGATTCGGACACGTATGCCGGATGGGCGGGCGTGGAGAACAGCGCCCTCGCGCTGGCCGATATGGCGCCGCTGCTGCTGATTCCGCGCGCGTGTTCCAACGGCAAGGCGGCGCCGGTCGATCGCGAGGATTGGAAGAAGGCGGTGCAGGGGCTGGTGACCACGAGCGACGAGGTGCTGAAAGCCGCGAAGACCAGGAACCAGGACGTCATGCTCGATGCGTCGGAAAAGCTGTCGAACGCCTGTGCCGCCTGCCACGACATCTATCGCGATGTCGATCTCTCGGGCGGGGAGCGGTGTAGCGTCAAGCCATAGACGCGTCATCGTCCATCGATGCGGCGGGCGAGGTCCAGACCACTCACTCGTCGCATCGACAGGCGCTGCCTGCTCGCAACCGGCAATCCCCCGGTTTCTGCCCACCCCGGTAGATTTCCTGGCGTAACACGTCCTGATCGCTTGTTGACCGCCAACCGACGAGGTAGGCTTGCGCTGCCCCGTCGACAGCCAGGCGGCTCCGGCGACCTGCCAGATGGCCCAGTCTTCTTCGAACGTGACCGACCTGCTGCTCGCCTGGAGCGGCGGGAAGCGCGCTGCGCTGGACCAGCTCATTCCGTTGGTTCACGGCGAGCTGCTGGCGCTGGCGCGGCGGCACATGGCGCGCGAGCGCGCGCATCACACCTTGCAAGCCACGGCGCTCGTCAACGAGGCGTTCCTGCGAATGGTCGACATGCGGCGCGTCGAGTGGCGCGACCGGGCGCATTTCTTCGCCGTGGCCGCACGCGTCATGCGTCATGTCCTCGTCGATCTCGCCCGTTCGAAACAGTTTCAGAAGCGAGGCGGCCGGGCAGTTCACGTCTCGCTGGACGATGCCGGACCGCTGGCGGCGGCTTCCGGCTATGACGTGGTGGGGTTGAACGATGCGCTCGATTCCCTGGCGGAGGTCGACCCACGTCGCGGCAAGGTCGTCGAGCTGCGAATCTTCGGTGGGCTGACGATCGAGGAGACGGCTGCAACGCTGAACGTGTCGACCGATACGGTGACGCGTGACTGGCGGCTCGCCAAAGCGTGGCTCGGCCGCGAGCTGGCACGAGCGACTCAGGACACTCGCGCATGACCGAGCCGCGTTGGCAACGCTTGTCGCAGGTGTACGACGCGGCGCTGGCGCTGGCTCCCGACGCGCGCGCCGGGTTTCTCGAGAGCGCGTGCGGCGGCGATTGGAAACTGCGTGCCGACGTGGAATCGCTACTCCGGCACGGACTCCCTTCCACTCCAGCAATTGAAGCAATGGCCGCCGTGCTCGCGCGATCGTCCGCGCCACAGGTCGGCAGCCGTATGGGCCCGTACCGGATCGATTCGCTCATCGGCGAAGGCGGTATGGGACAGGTCTATCGCGCACGCGACCAGCAGCTGCAGCGCGACGTCGCCATCAAGGTGCTGCCGCCGGTGTTCGCGCTGGACGCGAATCGCCGTGCCCGATTCGAGCGCGAAGCCCGGGTGCTCGCCTCCCTCAACCACCCGCACATCGCGGCGATCTACGGCCTGGTGGAGGGCGAGGGACATCGCGGGCTCGTGCTGGAGCTGGTCGAGGGCGAGACGTTGGCGGAGCGCCTGCAACGGGGTGCGGCGAGCGGCGCCGGGCTGCCGTTGGCGGAGGTCGTGGGAATCGCTCGCCTACTGGTGGAGGCACTCGATGCCGCACACGAGCGCGGCATCGTCCATAGAGATCTCAAGCCTGCCAATATCAAGATCTCGTCTGACGGCGTGGTGAAGGTCCTGGATTTCGGACTGGCCACGGCGGTGGCGCGGGATGGGTCAGGCGCCGATCTGACGCGATCGCCGACCATCACAGTTGGCGCCACGGGTGAGGGCGTTCTGCTGGGGACCGCGCCGTACATGAGTCCCGAGCAGGCCCGCGGACAAGCGGTCGACAAGCGCACCGACATCTGGGCGTTCGGCTGCGTGCTCTACGAGATGCTCACCGGACGCGCCGCGTTCGCGGGCGCCACCCTCGCCGACACGCTCGCCGCTATCGTCGGCCGCGACCCCGATTGGAGGGCACTTCCCGATAACACGCCAGCGGGGCTCGCGCAGATGGTTCGACGCTGCCTCGAGAAGAACCTCAGGCGGCGGCTTCGAGACATTGGCGATGCGTTCAGCGCGCTTGATGAAGAAGCCAAGGATGCTCGAGAGCTCGTCGTTGGCACCGCCTCGCCCCGCCTGTCAGCGCGTCTTGCGTGGTCGGCCGCTGCGCTCATCCTCGCAGTGGCCATCTCGGCCGTGGTCCTGAACCGCAGCGGCGGTCGAACCCCGGTCGTCCGACTGTCGAAGACCGCGGACCTATTTAGTCTGATCACATCGGATGACAGCTTCTCGACAGAGCCCGCGATTTCACGCGACGGGTCGTTAGTCGCCTACGCATCTGATCGCGCCGGCAACGGACAGCTCGACCTCTGGTTACAACACACCTCAGGTGGTCCGCCCATCCAGCTGACGTTCAATCCGGCCGATGACCGGGAGCCGAGCTTTTCGCCCGACGGCAGCCGCATCGCGTTTCGATCAGATCGCGACGGTGGCGGTATCTACGTCATGAACGCCCTCGCCGGTGAGACGCACATGCCAGCCCAACTCGTGGTAGAGGGAGGACGCGGCCCGCGCTTTTCGCCGGATCGAACCGGGACCCGAATCGCTTACTGGAGCGGCGGCGCCTGGCTCGCCGGTCCCAGAGGTGATGGGTTCAAAGTGTTCATCGTGTCGGCAAACGGAGGCCGTCCAAGTCAGGTCGCAGAGGGGTTTCGCACCGCGACGATGCCGATCTGGTCTCCCGACGGGCGCAGCCTGCTGTTCTTCGGGCGGAAATCCGGAGACGTGTCAGCACCCTCCAACGGCTTCGACTGGTGGTGGGCTGCCCTCGATGACGGCCAACCTGTGGCCACCCGAGCGTACAAAGTCCTGGCCGGCCGTGGCTTTCGCGACATCGATGGTGACGGCGAGCTCGCCGTTCTGCCGTCTGCGTGGACCAGCACCGGCGTCCTCTTCTCCGCGCGTCGCGGCGAGACGTCCAACCTGTGGCGGCTTGGTGTGTCGCAGCGCGATGGCAGCGCCAGCGAGGGAACGCTCGAACCACTCACCAGCGGGACGGGTGCGAATGTCCTGCCTGCAAGCGACGAGGCAGGCCGCATCGTGTTTCAAGCCGCAGACGAGGCGGCGGTATCGTTGACGCTTAAGCTCGAGCCAAACACCGGGAAAGTACTGGAGTCCACCATTGTTCGGCAGACCTACGACGCTGGCGGCCGCGAGGCTCGCAACAGCCTCGACCAGACGGGTCGTCTTCTCGCGTTTGCAAGAATAAAGAAAGATGAGCGCCAGTTCTGGGTGAAGGACCTGAAAACCGGTCAGGAACGTCCCGTGATATCGGTGCAGGACGGCGCCCCGACCATTTCGCCGGACGGAACGACGATCGCCTACGTTGTGTCTGAGAAAGGCGTGCAAGCCGGTTACACCGTACGTGTTTCCGGTGGCATGGCGACGAAACTGTGCGAGCCTTGCATTCTTCACGGATGGCTCCATGACAGTCGCCGTATCCTCGCCACCCACCCTGCTGATTCTCGCGTGATCGTCATCGATACGGCAGATAACACGACACAGGATCTTATCGTCCGTCCCAGCATCGCGCTCGGCCGCCTGATCTTGTCGAAGGACGAGCGCTGGCTCGCCATCGACGAGGTGGAGCCCGTGGGGAGGAACTCTCAGGGGCCGCTGCACATTTGGCTGGCGCCGGTGCATCCCGACCGGCCCTCGTTTGAAAGTGAGTGGGTGAAGATACGAACCAAGCTGCCTGGGTCCGCGGAACGCGCATGCGGCTGGTCGCCCGACGGGCAACTGCTATATCTGCTTCTCGAGCGCGACGGCTTTCGCGACCTGTACGCCCAGCGTATCGATCGGGCGCGCGGCACAACCGTCGGCCAGCCATTTCTCGTCCAGCCCTTGAATGACCCACGACGGCGCTGGGGATCGACACCGCTCGGCTCCGCCATCGTCAGCGATGCCTTCGTCTTTAACCAGGTAGAGCAGACAGGACAGATCTGGCTTCTGGATCTACCGAGATAGAACCGCGTTTCGAGCCGTCGCGAAACGACTTGTCGCGCCGTGCGGCAAGCCTCCGGTCTTCTCGCCGAGACCCGTCACTCCGAATTCTTCGCTTTCCCTGCGGTAAACGAGGCCCCTTTTCTCGCTCTTGTCGGTGAGGGGGCAGTTGGATCGATTCAGCGTTCCCCAGCTGCGAGATCCATCTGTCCGCCGGACAGGAGGAAATGCCATGAAACGCGAGGGAACGGGGACTGGCATCATCGGTCGACTTCCGAAGAACACGCGCCACTTTCGGTTGGATGCCGCACTTCTGACCATGGCATTCGTGCTGGCGCCTGCTGCCGCACGGGCCAACGCCGTTGACTACTGGAGCGACATCGCCGCGCAGGTCGCAGTGGCGCCGCCACAAAGTCGCGCGGGACTGGCCCAGATCGATCTCGCCTACGTCCACATCGCCATCTATGACGCGGTGAACGCAATCGATCGCCGGTATTCGGCATTCGCCGTCAGTCCGACGACGAATCCGCGCGGGGCTTCAATGGATGCCGCCACGGCATCGGCGGCGTACACGATGCTGAAATGGCTGTTTCCTTCGGCCAGCGCGGCGACGGTCCTGGATGCCGCCTACGTGACCTATCTCCTGGGCATTCCTGACGGTACCAGCAAGAGCCGCGGCATTGCTGTCGGTGCGGAAGTCGCCAACGCCTTCATCGCCCTGCGAACGGGCGATGGACGGAACCTGCCGGTTCCATACACCTTCGGCGCGCCGTTTCCCGGCGTCTATCAGCAGACGCCTGGAGGACCGGCGACACCGGTCGGCACCTGGGTCGGCCAGATGAAAACGTTCGCCATCGACAGCGCGACGCAGTTCCGGGCCGACGGACCACCGGACCTGACGAGCGCGCAGTGGGCAGACGACTTCAACGAGACGAAGCATTATGGTGCGCTCACCAACTCGTTGCGCACGCCTCTGCAGACGCAGATTGGTCAGTTCTTCGCCGAGAATCCCGGCGCCCAGACGAATCGCAACGTTCGTCAGGTCGCCATCGCCCACGGCCTGTCGGTCGCCGACAGCGCACGGTTCTTCGCCCAGGCCTACGTCACGATGGCTGACGCACAGATCACGACGTGGAATTCGAAGTACCACTACAACTTCTGGCGGCCGGTCACCGCGATTCAATATCTGGACGATGGCAACCCGGCGACGGAGCCAGACCTCTCATGGACGCCGCTCGTCGTGACGCCTGGCCATCCTGAATACCCTGCCGCGCATCCGACGATCAGCGGAGCGTTCGCCTTCGCGATCGCGCAGTTCTTTGGCACCAAGAAGGTCGCGGTCGCGCTCACCAGCACGTCCGTGCCCAACACGGGTGGGCTGATGACACTCGACTTCACCAACACCGACGACATCGTCAAGACGGCCATCGAAGGCCGCATCTACGGCGGGATGCACTACCGGACGTCCGGCGTTCACGGTGCGGTCATAGCCCGGAAGGTCGCCCACTACGTGGCCAGGCACTATTTCACGCCGGCGATGTAGGTGCGCGAGAGCGCTCGAGGCGACGCTGCACTGAGCGGGCGAATTCGCGATCGGGAGTAGCCGCGGACACTACGGTCTCTCGCCCCGTAGCGTCCCGGCTGTCTCGGCGACCCGCTTCTCAGGTCGCGTCCGGCTCGTGGTCGGCGAAGGCAAGCCGCACGGCGTAGTCCCGGACCTCCGCCGGCCACGCCGCGACGAGCTCCGCGAAACGCCGGCGGTCGTAGGCGAACAGGGCGCGTGTCGCTTCTTCGAATCCTGGCAGGTTCCCGGCGACCGCCGACGTAAAGCGATACGCAGCTTCCTGCGCGGCACGGACACGGTCGCGGTCGCCGCTGGTTCTGCGCGCTTCGTCGACCAGACGCCGCAACGCTACGGAAGCTCCGCCCGGCTGCGCGTTCAGCCAGTCCCAGTGTCGCGGCAGCAACGTGACCTCTTTGGCGACCACGCCCAGGCGGGGTCGTCCGCGGCCGCGGCGTTCCGCCGGTGCGGCATCGGGAGATGGGTTGGCAGGCCCCTCCTGGATCCCTCGGATGTCGAGGTCCACTTGACTCCCTGTGGCATCATCGAACACCAGGACCTCGCCCTGGGGCCTATCCCTCAAAACAGCAACGACTTCCGTTGCGCTGCCGGAGGCGATCCGTCGAAACTCTGCAAAAGCCGTGTACGTCATCCTCGATTTATACCAGGATAAAATTATGGAGTCAATTTCATCCTGGTAAAAATGGCAGTCAGGCCGGTTTTCTTTGTGTTCCCGCGAGGCATCGACAACGATCTCGCATGACCCATCCGACGGCCACACGCCTTTTTCTCGTTCGCCACGGCGCGACGGCAGCCACGGAAGAAGACCGATTCTCCGGCTCGAGCGGCGCTGAACTGTCGGAACAAGGGCGATGGCAGGCGGCGCGCCTCGGCGAGCGCCTGGCCCGTCAGAACATCTCGGCCATCTACTCCAGCCCCCTCTCGCGCGCGCTGGAAACGGCGCGGATCATCGCCGGTCACTGCGGCCTCGATCCGATGGAGCGCGACGGCCTGCGTGAAATCGGCCATGGCCACTGGGAGGGGATGAAGCGCGACGACGTCGAACGGGAGTTCGCACCCGAGTACGCGGCGTGGGAAGCCGACCCGTTCACCTTTGCTCCCTCTGGCGGAGAGTCCGGCGTCGCGGTCCTCGCGCGCGCCCTGCCGGTGATACGTGAAGTCGTCACCGAGCATTCCGGCGGGCAGGTGCTCGTTGTCTCGCACAAGGCCACGCTGCGGCTGCTGCTGAGCAGCCTTCTCGCATTCGACCCACGCGGCTACCGCGATCGCCTGGATCAGTCGCCGGCGTGCCTGAACGTTGTCGACTTCAGAGATCCCGTGCGGGTCCGGCTGATGCTGTTCAACGACACGTCGCACTATGCCGACCGGCCTCGTGTCGCGGATCAGAATCTGTCCAAGTGGTGGGATCGCCGGTAGCAGGCCGTGCGAAATCGCATCGGCCTGCGACCCTTCGACTTCGCTCAGGGTCGTCCTGAGCCACGTCGAAGGACGAGGCACGGAGAAATCCGCCACAGAGGCACCGAGGACACCGAGAAACGCCTATGAATCTCAGTGCCCTCGGTGCTCCCCTCAGCCGCTGGCCCTATTCATCCGGTGAGCGGAAGCGGACCGTGTGTCCATCCGCATAGGTAATCGCCGACAGCAGGCCGACCGGACTCTTGCCGTCGAGCGCCGGCACGATCGTCACGATGATTTCATCACCGGGCTTGAGGGCGTTCGGACCCTCTTTGAGACCGAGCCTGGAGATCTGCTGAACG
>DASUGH010000095.1:0-24704 GCA_036274155.1 Vicinamibacterales bacterium
CAGCAACCCGACTTCGCCGCGTTCGTCCACGTCGAAGGTGATCTTGCCGAAGTGCATGTAGTCCAGTTTCTTGTCGAGCGTGATCGTATTGCCCTTGATGGCGGCAATGGTGCGCCGCTCGGCCTGCCGGGGATCGAAATCCGTGGACGCCAGGACGATCTCGTCACCGGCCCGCCAGCCAGCCGCGTCGAGGACCTGTATGGAGGTGCTGCCGGCCGCGGCGGTCTGGGCCAGCTTGGTCCAGGTGTGCTTCCGATCGCCGTGCAGGTTCAGGGTTCCGCCCATGAGCATGATCCCGCGGTCACTGCGGTCGTTCGCTCCACCCATTCCACCGATATCTTCGTCCTTGACGTTGTTGGTGAGGGTGATGGTCGCCTTGCGTGTATGGGGCTTGGCCTCGGTGCCGATTTCCAGCTCCCCGTGCAACAGGATCCACTCGGTGGTCAGTTCAAGGTCGGCAGTGTTTGCGAAGCTGAGTTTGCCATCGATCGTCAGGCTGCCGAGCGCCGGCGGACTGACGTCGAGGACCACGTCCTTGCCTTTTTCAATGGTGACCTTGTCGCCTGCGCGTGGCACGCGGCGGTCTGGCCAGGTGGCAGCATCGGACCAGCGCGCCGGCCTGGCCGACGGCGATCGTCCTTCCTGAGCTTGAACGACTGCGAACACGCTGACGAGCAGGAATGCTGGAAGGAGCGAAGCAAGAAGGAACGAGCGATGGTGCTTACTCACGGAATCACCCTCCCGTAACTTTAAGATGGCCAAGAACCCACAGTGGCACAGCATAGCGCGATAATCCGGCGCCCAGCAAACATCAGGCAAAGGTGCCATCAGGGACTCTCGAGCCCGAAGACGGAACGGGCAGCTGCGTCCCGGTGGCGACCCGGTGGCATGGGGCTAGCGCGCCGCTCGGGGCGAAACGGTCCGCGCGTTTGCTCCCTCTAGTGCGGTCTGCGACTCGTTTGCGAAGCGCCGCGACTTGAAGCGCCAGCCCTGTGCCGTCCGCACGTAGACATCCTCGTAGCGTCCAAACCGATCGAGCACACCTGTCCGGCCGCCCGGTTGGAAGTCCATGGTCTGCACGTACTGGATGCCGGTTGCGCCGTCCGCCGTCGGCTGGATGATCGCGAGCGCCCCGTAGTTCCGAACGTGCAGCGGCCCTCGGCTCGGGCCGCGTGCAAGAGCGGCGAGTGCGTCCCGGCCCCTGGTATCGTTGAACGTTCCGTCGGCCGTGAACAGGTCCGCGTAGGTGTACCCATCGTTGTCGGCGGTATCGAGCGCAAACGCATACCGGGCCACGAGCTGCTGGATCTCGACGTAGTCCTCGGCCGTGAAGGCCTTCGCACCCTCCGCCCGTCCGGCCGCGGCCACTCGCACCGCCGCCGGCATCGCCTCGGAGGGCGGCAACGTGGACGGTGTCTCGGCCCCGATGTTCGCGGCAAAAAGGGTGCGCGACTTGTACCGCCAGCCTGCAGCGGTCTTCGTGTAAATGTCCTCATAGTGACCGCCGAGAAACAGGCGACCCGGCTTGCCGCTTTCCGGCGGATCGACGACCACCAGGTACTGTTCACCCGTCGCCCCCTCGGGAGACGGCGCGATCGTCACGTTCGTGAGAATGTGTCGAACGAACCTGGGCCCGTGCGGCTCGGCGCGGGCAATGGCGGCCAGCGCCCCGGATCCCTTGACGCGCTGGAACGCGACGCCGTCGGGCGTGAAGAGACCGGCGTACGCCGGGCCGTTGTCGGTCTGTGACAGCCCGTTGTCGAGCGCATGACCGTAGCTCGCCACCAGCTGCTGAATCTCGAGATAGTCGAGCGCGGTCAACGTCGACGCCGCGCCCGTGCGCTGACGCTCGACGATCACCGGTGGTTGCTGCCCGCCCGACGCCGGCGCCTGCGGCACCGCGGCCCTGGCGGCTTCGACGGTCGAGATGGATGGGTAGAGCTCGCGCTTCTGAATGCGCCAGCCGGCAGCGGTCCTCGTATAGATGTCCTCATACCGCCCGGTGCGGGCGATGGTGCCCGGCCTGCCGTCTCCGCCGACTGCGAACAGCACCTCATACTGTGTCCCGGTGGCACCGCCTTCGGTCGGCGTGATCACGACGTTGCTCACGAAGTGGCGGTTGGCGTCGCCGTCACCACGCATTCGCGCCAGCGCTGCCAGCTGCGCACGGCCCTTCGCCGCACCGAAGACGCCGTCTTGCGCGAAGAGGTCCGCGAACATCCCACCGTCGTTCGCACCGGTGTCGAGCGCATAGCCAAACCGCGTCACGAGCTGCTGAATCTGCACATGGTCGTCTGCGGTCATCGCCCTCGTGCCGGTCCGCTGCGCCGCTGCCGGCAGCAGCGCCACCACGACGGCACCAACGGTCAGCCCTGCCGGGAGCTTGCCGATCTGCATGGCTCTCTCCTCGCAATCACCTTCCGTGACCGCAACTCGGATCGGTTTCCGGGGCGCAGCTGCGGTGTCCGCTTCTCGAGGGCTGCGAACCCGTAGCGAAGATTGTATTTTCTACGTTCTCATGGGCACGAGTACCTCTTCTTGGGTATCTGCGGCCGACACCGTCGCCGTCGCATAATCACACGCAACAGACGCCGCCTGACAGGCGACAAAGGAACTCAGCCAGGCTGATGGGACTGCCATGATCAAGACTGTTTCGTTCGTCAGACTCGTGAGCCGATCGGTAGCCGTGGCGGTGACTCTCGCGATCGGGGGACTGCTCGCATCGTCACCACTGACCGCGGAGTCGCCGCAGGTCGACAAGCCGGCGCCTCCCGGCTGGAAAGTGCCTCGAACACCTGATGGACACCCGGACCTCCAGGGTACGTACGGCAACAACAGCATCACGCCGCTCGAGCGGCCGAAGGAGTTCGCCAATAAACCTGTCCTGAGCGATGCGGAGTTCGCCGAGATGCAGCAGGCGGTGAAGGACGTGCTCGATGGCAGCGATGCCCCCTTCGGCGACGAGCTCTTCATCGCGGCGGCGCAGCGCAGCAAGGGGTACCGCTCGTCCGACAGGCAGGTCGGCAACTACAGCCAGGTGTGGCTCTCGGACCGCGTCCTCGAGAAGCGAACGTCACAGATCATCGATCCTCCAGATGGCCGCATCCCGGCGCTGTCGCCGCAGGCGCTCGAACGCAATGCCGCCCGCGCTGCCGCCCGCAAGGCGAATCCGTCAAACCAGCTGGAGGCGCTCGGCAACACCACGCGCTGCATCACGATGGGCATGCCGAACCTGTTCGCTGGCTATCAGAGCTACTTCGATATCACGCAGGCGCCCGGCTACGTCGTCATTCGAACGGAGATGATTCACGAGGCGCGTGTCATTCCGACCGACGGACGCCCGCCGCTGTCCTCGTCGATCCGCCAGCTGCACGGCGATTCACGCGGCCGGTGGGAGGGCGACACGCTCGTCGTCGACACGACGAACTTCTCGACGAAGAGCAACTTCCGCGGTTCGAGCGAGAACCTCCACCTCATCGAGCGCTTCACGCGTGTCAGTCCGGACATCGTCGAATACCGGATCACCGCCGACGATCCCACGACGTGGGTGCGGCCGTGGACGGTCCTCATCAATCTGCGGCGCACCGATGAACCGCTGGTCGAATATGCCTGCCACGAAGGAAACTACGGGCTGTTCGGCATCCTTTCCGCGCAGCGGGCGCAGGGAGGCGTTCGATAGCGCAGCCGCTATCCCATCGGCTTGGAAGGATCGCGCCCGCCGGCCGAGAGCCAGTGATAGCGCGCCGTGTCGAGTCCGGCATAGTCCGGGTCGAGGTAGATGAAGCAGCGCTGAATCAGGAAATCGCGCACCTCGAAGACGTCGCACCACCGCCCGGCATGCGTGACGCCGGCGCGCCACGCGCCGTCCGCGTGCTCGCCGAAGCTCGTGCCCTCGACGGCGAACAGGTCGGTGCCGGTCATGATCCAGTTGAAGGCGGCGTAGTCGTGGAGGATGCGGCGAATGCCGCCGCCGAAATCGGTGAACAGCTGTCCGATCTGCTTCTTGCCGGTGGCCAGCCCCCACTTGGGGAAGAAGACCTGGGCATCGTCGGCGAACAGGTCCATGATGCTGCCTCCCGTCGACGTCACGCCCTTGTTGTCGAACGCCTTGAGATACTCCAGCGCCACCGACTTGCGCTGCTCGTCGGTCATCGTTCCTCGTGTGATCGCCATGGCGTGCACCTCGGGTGCCGCTCGCGGCGTGCGCGGCTGGCGGGCCAGTGTAGCGCAAGCCCGGCGACCGGAACACTCGCCGCCGCTGTCGTCGGGGGGACGACGTGGCGTGGTTCGCCTGGCCGGGCGCTTCGGGAACGATTCCTAAAGCAGCAGCAGAGGGAGTTCGGTGGCGCGCCAGGAGGCTCGATGAATTTGGGTGCGGCCGGGCGCCGCATCGATTAGATTTCAGGCGGTCAGGTCGTATGGCTCGGTTCCTTGATCGATGGACGCGCTGCGGAAGGAGCGTGAGGTGATGACGTCACGATTTGTCGCGATGATGTCGGCGGTACTCGCGGTAGGCACGGCGGCCTGTTCGGCGCCGACGGCAAGGAGCCTGAGCGACGAGGCGATGGCCGCGATGGGCGGCGCCGACAAGGTGAGAGCCATCAGGACCATCACGATGAAAGACGGCGCCGGCACGCGCGATCAGCTGCTCGAACCGCGGCATGTCGGCGAAGCGGAGCCGTCGGCCAAACTCAGTAAGGTGACCGAAATCGTGGACCTCGCGGGCGGCCGTGCGTCGCTGCACTACGTCATCGACAACGCGGGCTTCATGCAGGATCGCCACGAGGTCATGACCAGGCGCAATGGCAAGCTCGTCGGCCTCGACTATGTGGGGATGCGACCGGTGGTTGCGACCTCAGTTGACGGCTTGTTCAGCTGGGGCACGCAGAACAACCCGGAAATCACTCTGCGGCGAAGCCTTGTGCCAATCCTGCTCGCGGCCGCCGAGTCGACAGCTGGGGCCAGCGACGAGAACTTTGCCGGAAGGAACGCGGCGCACGCGCACGTCACCGTGAACGGCGAGGATATCGGGCTCTACTTCGATCCGCAGACGAAGCTGCTCATCGGATTCGAGACCACCGACAGCGAAGCGCTCACGGGCGACGTCCCGGCCCAGTACGTCCTCGACAACTACAAGGCGGTTGACGGCGTGCTCCTTCCGCACAAGATCACGATTACCAAGGGCGGCAAGCCGTACTCGATGGTCGAGTACGCGGGCGGCGCGATCAACGATGCAGCGGCCGAGAAGGACTTCGAGATTCCGGAGGCCGCGTCGAAGCAGGCCGACGAAGCCATCGCCGCCGGCGTGTTCTCTCCGGTGGCGCTCGACAAGGTCGCCGACGGCGTCTACTTCGCCCGCGCCTACTCGCACAACAGCCTCGTCGTCGAGTTCCCGCAGTGGCTGGCCGTCGTCGAGGCGCCGTATACCGACGCACAGAGCGCCACGCTCGTCCGCGTGCTCGGCGCGCAGTTCCCGGGCAAGCCAATCAAATACGCGGCGGTCACGCATCCGCATTCCGACCACATCGGCGGCGTGCGCGGCATCGCCGCCGCCGGCGCGGCGGTGCTCGTCGAAAAAGCGCACGAGGCGCCGCTCCGAACGATGATCGAAGCGCACCACACGCGCCCGGCCGACGACCTCGAGAAGCGCCGCACGGCGAATCAGCCGGTCGGCTCCATCGAGATCTACGAAGGCAAGAAGGTGTTGAGCGACGGCAAGCAGAGCCTCGAGCTGTATGCGTTCATGGGATCGCCTCACGTCGAGCCGATGGTGCTCGCCTACGTGCCGAGCGCCAGGCTGGCGTTCCAAAGCGACCTCTGGTTCCCGGGGACGGGAGCTCCCGCCGGCCCCGAGGCGAAGCAGCTGCTCGAAGCGATCCGCGCACTCAAACTCAACGTGGCGACCCACGCTGGCGGTCACGGCGGTGTCGGGCCTGCAGCAGCGCTGGAGAAGGCCGTCGCGGCGATGAAATGAGCCGTATCTGCAACCGACGCCGGTTCACGCGCACGAGCTGATGCCCGACCTTCTCGGTGCCTCGCAGGCCGATAGGATTTCACCGGCCTGCTACGGCTTGTCGTCTTCGGCGATCAAGACGAGGGGCGGACCACCGGTGGAGATCTCCGTGGCATGAGCGACTGCGGCCTTGCCGGCGGCGGAGCTCATCGCTGTCTGCAACGCTTCGATCGAGTCGAAGTACAACTCGGCGACGCGCTGGTAGGGGGCGGCTCCTGTGGGTGTGCCCACAACCTGCGCCGCGACGAACTTCTTCAAGCCCGGAATATTCTGAACCACCATCGGCGCGTGCTCGGAGCGATACCTCTGCTCGAAGGTCGGCACGTCAACGGGGGGTGGATACAGGACGATCAGCTTTGGCATGGTGGATTTTCAAAGCGGCTCGAGCGTCATTGCCGCGTCAACCGCGGCGATTCTACCGCTATTACACGAAGCCCGGTCCGCTGCAGGAAGGCGCCTCACTCATTCATCGAACCGGAGGTGACGAACGCTTTTCCCGTGACGACGGATCAGCCGCAGCGCTTCGATGCCGATGCGGATGTGGCGCTCGACGAATTCTGCGCTCACCCGTGCATCCGACTCTTCGGTTTTCACCCCTTCCGGCACCATCGGCTGGTCGCTCACGAGCAGCAGCGCGCCGCTCGGAATGCGATTGCCGAATCCCGCCGCGAACACCGTCGCGGTTTCCATGTCGATCGCCATGCAGCGCATCGCGCGCAGGCGCTGCTTGAAGGCTTCGTCGTGTTCCCATACCCGGCGGTTGGTCGTGTAGACCGTGCCGGTCCAGTAGTCGTGGCCGAGGTCGCGAATCATTGTCGACACGGCGCGCTGCAACGCGAATGCGGGCAGGGCGGGAACTTCCGGCAGCAGGTAGTCGTTGGAGGTGCCCTCGCCGCGGATTGCGGCGATCGGCAGCACGAGGTCTCCAAGAAGGTTCTTGCGCTTGAGACCGCCGCACTTGCCGAGGAACAGCACCGCCTTGGGCGTAATCGCCGACAGAAGGTCCATGACCGTCGCCGCGTTGGGACTCCCCATGCCGAAGTTGATCATCGTGATGCCGTCGGCCGTGGCGCTCGGCATCGGACGCTCCGGGCTGACGACTTCCGCGCCGGTGAGCCGCGCGAAGTGGCCGAGATAGCCGCCGAAATTGGTGAGCAGAATGTGCGCGCCGAACTGGTCCAGCGGCACGCCGGTGTAGCGCGGAAGCCAGTTTTCAACGATCTGGGGCTTGTCCTTCATGCGGGGATTATGACGAAAGCGTACGAGGCCATCAGCCGCGGCCGCTCCAGGTCTCAGCGCGAGAGCACCAGCGGGAAGTCGGTGCCGTTCGAGAAAACGACGGGATCCTGGACTTCCGCCCGATATTGGCGCCCGAGATCGGGAAGCTGCGTGCGCACGTACGAGGCAAGGCTCATGGCGGTCACCTGGTTGTCGACGTCTCGCAGAGCCGCCGCACCCTCGAGACCGCGCAGGAGCGCGTACGAGAACACTCCGTGCCCGAGCTCGGGCACTTCGCTGGCGCGCTGGTCCCGTGTCGACGCAGCAAGGATGTGGACACCTGCAGAACGCGCCAGGAGTGCCAGCGCCCGACGATCTTCGTACCCGCGAAACGCCGAGAGCATCGACCCTGAATAGCAGGCGTCGACGAGGAGCAGGACCTTCTGAGAGGTCATGCGCCGGAGCTCCTGGGCGAGGTAGGTCGACGAGACCCCGAGCGATGCAAGCTGCTCCTCCCGTTCCGGATTGCGCAGATCGTGCGGCACGAAATACCACTCGTTCCCGATGCTGGCGCCGTGTCCGGCGAGAAAGACGATCACCACGTCTTCGGGGAGCGCGCGCCGCTGAACCTCGACGATCGCGCGCTTGACGTTCTCTGCCGTTGCGGCAGTGTCGGCGAGCTCGGTGACATCCACGTCTTTGAAGAGCCGGGGTCCGCGGGTGCGGAAGAACGCGATCAGGTCGCGTGCGTCGGCACTGGGAAACGTGAGCGAGAGCCCGGGGTTCTGATACCGGCTGATGCCGACGGCGAGCAGCCGAAGCGTCGCGGTCTTGACCGGCGCCTCGAGCCGCACGGTGAGCTCGTGGGGCGCGCTTTCCGTCCGGTCCGTGGCAAAGGCCGTGGCGCGCAGAACGTTGGCGCCGTCGAGCAGCGACACCCGGTAGCGAAGGATCGATGCCCCTGGTGCGGTTGCCGTGATCCCGCGCGTCACGGCAGACGAGTCGAGCTGCTTCCCGTTGAGTGACACCCGGACGTCGCCGACGCCGTCGCCGGCGTCGCGGACCTCTACCTCGACGTCGACATCCGGCTCGCGGAACGTCTGTCCCGGCCGGGGCGTGAGGATGACGGCGGAGGGAGGCGTCGTGCCCGTGCGAGCGGCAGCGGGTAAAGAGGCTCCCTGAAACATTCGCACCAGGAGGTCAGGCGTGTAGAAGCGCTCGAAGAACTGATCGAAGTCGTAGATCGTCGTGCCGATGCGCCAGGCGACGTAGCGGCCGACGCCCGAAGAGCCGTTGTAGTGCCCGGTCGGGCTGACCGCCAGCCACTCGTCTTCCGTTGCCAGCAGCGTGGCCAGGTGGGTGCCGCGCGCTGGCGACCAGATGCGCACCGAGCCGTCTTCGCTGCCAGAGGCGATCGTCATGTCCTCGGGCCCGAACGACACCGAAGTGATCGCGTTGGTGTGCCCAGTGAACGTGTGCAGGAGCTGTCCGCGCACATCCCACACGTGCACGCGAGCGTCGGCTCCGCCCGACGCGATGCGGGTGCCGCTTCGATCGACAGCGACTGTGCGCACAGGGCCTTCGTGCCCGCGCAGCGTTGCGACGGTCCGCCCGGTGCCGACGTCCCACACCCGCAGCGTGCCGTCCGCACTCGCCGATACGAGGCGCGCCCCATCAGGCGTAAACGCGGCTCCCGCGATCTCGGCGCGGTGCCCGCGCAAATCCCTGACCTCTTTGCCCGATGAAGCGTCCAGCAGCCGGATCGTTCCCTCGTCCCTGAACAGCTGGCACGCGATCAGGCGTCCGTCCGGGCTGAGCGCTCGAAAGTCGCACGCCAGCGGGTAGCGACGGACGGCTTCGTCCCTGGACACATCCCAGTTCTCGAGACGTTCGCCGGTAATCAACGTGCGGCCGTCCGGGTAAAACGCGACGCGCCTCAACAGCACACTGCCGCTGAAGGCGCGTACTGGTTCATCGGACATCACGTCCCACAGCCTCAACACTCCGCCACCCCCGCCGACCGTGGCGAAGGAAGTGCCATTTCGCGGAAAAGCGATGTCACGTACTTCCCCCGGATGGGGCATCGTGCTGGATAGCCGCCCGTTCTGGAGGTTCCAGAGGCGCAGCTTACCGTCCTGACTTCCTGCAACGAGCAGCCGGCCGTCCGGGCTGAAGCGCACGGCCGTCACCGGAAAAATTTCAGGCGATGTCGGCGGAACGGCGCCCGACCCAGTTCTCGAAGAGGAGTTGCCGGCGGCGTCAGCTGTTCGCGGTGAATAGAACGATCCCGCAAACTTGAGGACGGAGTTGTTCACCGTCCACCGCGCCATCCCCGCAACCGGCTCTTTTTCTGTTGCGGAAATGACCGATTGCCCATCGGAAGTGAACGCCAGCGCTGTGATAGCACGCCGGTCCGTCCCCCGCTCGACATCGATGCTTTTTCCGGTGACCGCGTCCCAGCGGCCCACCTGGCCAGACTCGTCTCCTGCCGCGATGGTGCGGCCGTCGGGCGAAAAGGCGACCCGTGCGAGCGACATGCGGATGGCATCAACGTAGAGGTCCCGAATGCGATGAACCCTCTCAAAGCGCTGTACGTCCCACACGTCGAGCCCGTAGAAGCTCACCATCGCGAGCAATGTCCCACTTGGGTTGAAGCTCGCGTCCTCAGCGCGTCCGAGCTCCCTCGAGCCATCGGGTAACGGCGCGAGCCGCTTCAGCGTCGCGACGTCCCAGAGTTCGCCGTATCCACTTCCACAGAAGGCCAGGGACGCGTCGGGGCTGAGCACGAGCGGTTTGCACCAACCATTCGTCTCTACGCGCCGGACAGGCCGGCTGGTGCGCAGGTTCCAGACGATGATCTCGTTCCGTCCGGCGTCATCCTCGGTCTGTCTGCTCGACGTGATGGCCTGCGCCCCGTCGGCGGAAAACCCGGCCCCCACGAACGATCCAGGCCGATCGAGCGTGAGCGTCGAGACGACGGCGCCTGTCTCCAGGTCCCAGATGCGGGCGACGGCTTCATGGCTCGCTGTGATGATCCGCAAGCCATCCGGACTGAACGAGACTGAATGCACCTCCCCTCCGTGCGGATCGAGCGTCCGCACGATCAGGCCGCGCGCTGCGTCCCAAATCTTCACGGTGCGGTCACTGCCTACGGTCACGACCCTGCGGCCGTCACGAGACACCGCGATGTCGTTGACGCGTCCGAGGTGGGGCACCTGGAGCACGATGTCAGGTGAAGACGACTGCTGGCCGGATGTCACCGATGCCAGCGGCAGCGCGAGCGCGACTGCCGCGATGCAGGCGAGCAGCGATCGGTGTGCGTGACGCCAGCGGCTCGTCATGATCGTTACCGCGCGGCCGGCCGGAACAGCCAGTACATTCCCTGCTGTGCCTTGATCGGAGCCAGCCCGAACCTCGCGTCCGGGTTCTGTCCTCTGAAGTAAGCGAACAGATCCGAGAGCACGGTGGAGTTGTCGGCGTAGTACGAGTGGTAGAGACCGGTCAGACTCGTGTCGACCGAGGACGCATCGATCGTGTCCATGCCCGGCACGACGACGATGCCGGCGCCGCCCTGTCCTGCGCGTGGATAGCCGGCAAAGGTCTGCGACAGGCGGAGCGCCGCGTCGGCTGACGATGCGTAGAGCGTCAGGCGTTCCGTAGCCGCCGCAATGCGCCCGGCGGCGCGCCGGAAGAGCTCCGCATCGATGTCTGGCGCGATCATCGCCACTCGTCTGACCTTCCGTGCGGGTGTGCTCGCGGCAATCTGCTGCAGCGCCCCGGCAAGCACGCGATTCCCCATGCTGTGCGCGATCACGTGGAGGGTCGGCGGGTCCGGAGCGTCGAGCAGATCCATCATCACCCGCCGCAGATTGTCGACGCTCAGCTCGGCGTTCCGCTCGTCGCGCCGATAGTCGGTGACGAGGGCACCCTCCTGCGACGGCCAGCTGAAGACGAGCGCCGGGCCGTCGAACGCGAGATCGTAGGCCAGCTGCGCTGCCCGGCGAACCGCGTCTTCGAAGCTCACGTTGAACCCATGGACGAAGAGCAGCGCCTCCTTGCGGGTTGAAGCGGCAACTCTGGTGCGAACGGCGGAGGCGAACGATTCCCGCGGGGACGGCTCCACGCGCAGTACCGTGACGTGCTTCTCGGGGTCGCTCCGGAATTCGAGCCGGAAAATGCTCGGTCCCTCGAGCTCTCCGAGCCTGTGATCGCGCGGGACGCTCACGTCCGAGTGTCCGTACGTGATCGCGGCGGCGGGCTCGGTGCCGAAGAACCGTGCCGGCGTCGAGCCGACCCTGGAGCGGTCGGTTGCGAAGAACACCCGGACGGTTGCGTAGTTGCTGGTCTGCCCGCGGGTCTGCGGACCCGGAGGCCCCGGCGAACCGGGCTCGCGCCTCGTGACGATGACGGTGCCGGCTCCTGCTCCTGAGTTCCGCGCCAACACGTAGTAGCGGCCCGTCCCTGGCGCTCGCCACGAGTACATCGTCTGAACGCTTTCAGGATCATCCCGGTCCAGCAGCTCTCCATCCTCGTCGTGCACGAATACGCTGATGTTCGGCGGCGCCGCGCCTCCCGGAGCCTCGACGGTGACCTGGAGCAGTTCGCCAGCCGAGAGCGGCAGCAGTGCGGATTTCACAGAGGCTCCCGCCGGAGCCGCAAGGCGCACGACGGCGCCGTTCTGCGCCAACGGGCGGGCGACACCGACGAGGGCGACGAGCGCAACCAGCGCGACCATGACCTGCCGAGGCATGTGTGCGGCTAGTGTGCCACTTTTGTCCAGCTGGGCACAGGGGCTGGACGCACAGCGGCTGGACGCTTGACGTTTCGTCCGGGAAACGTGATCGTATGCGCGGCGTCGATTCACGCCCAACCTCACGAGGGCTCCGCCCCAGCAGGAGTCGTTCCGCGAGGCAAAGGGGGGCACACTCCCGAATCGGTCTGGCGTCAACCTCTGGTCACCACGGCGGCCTGCTGGGGAGGAAGCGGTGGTGTGTACGGAGGTGCCGTCATGACTCGCTCCAAGGATTTCAAGCGCCTCGTGCGCGCGCGGATGACCAAGACGGGCGAAGCCTATACCGCCGCCCGCGCGCAGCTCCTCAAGGCAGCGTCCCGACGGGCGCCGGAGCCGCCCTCAGCAGCCACCTCAATCGACTACGCTGCGCTCGCCGGGATGAGCGACACCACGCTTCGCGAGAAGACCGGCTGCACCTGGGAGCGCTGGGTCAACATGCTCGACTATCACGGCGCCGACACCATGCGGCACGGCGAGATTGCCGCGTTCGTCAGCCGGCAGTACAAGGTCGACGGCTGGTGGTCGCAGATGGTCACCGTCGGATACGAGCGCATCAAAGGCATGCGGGCGCGCGGCCAGCGGCTCGACGGAAGTTACGAAGCGAGCAAGTCGAGGACGTTCGCGGTGCCGGCGGCCACGCTGTTCCAGGCGTGGGCCGAGGCCCGGCGACGGAAACGCTGGCTCGGCGATGCGGCGATCACGCTGCGTTCGTCGATTCCACCGAAATCGATCAGGCTTGGGTGGCGTGACGGGACGATCGTCGCCGTCTGGTTCACGCCGCGAGGCGCGGACAAGACGGCGGTGGCCATCGCGCACATGAAGCTCCCGAGCCGGGCCGAGGCCGAGCGGCTGAAGCAGTACTGGTCGGATCGTCTGGACGCTCTGGGCGACTGGCTGTCGCGCACGCCGCGCGCGAAAGTCGGCGCGGGCGTCGCAAAGCGCAGGGCCGGCGCAGCCGTCTGAACACCACTGTGGGTCCCCGCCGCGTACGCGCACGCCTGCGCGGCGGGGTGTTGGTCGCGATCGTCAGTTTCCCGGCTGCAGGGTGACCGGCACCGAAGTCCGTTCGAGCATCGCGTCTGTGTCAGTCAGGACTCAAAGGTAACCTCGCGACTCGCATCTCCTGCCAATCGTGGGTCGCCGCGACGATCGCTACGCCGCCTCCGCCGCTTCAGGCGCATTGCGTGCGGCGCGCCGCCGGATCTTGCGGTTCCACCACATGATCACACCGGTGACGAGCATGATCGTCGGCACGAGGCCGATGATCGCCCACGTCGCCTTCAGCCACGGCCCCCATCCCGGCTCGCGCCATCGCCCGAAATGCAGCCGTGACAGCCACTGCAGGACGATGTCGCCCGTGCGCTCGCCGTATTCGGCCTGCGGATCCGAGACGCGGTCCACCAGGTGTGTCAGCGGATCCGGCATGCCGAGATACCAGCCGGAGACGCCCCACATCAGCATGAACAGGAGCAGCCAGAAGCCGAGCGCGCTGTGCAGGTCCCAGTTCAGGCGGCGCCACCCGGCACTCCACTTGATACCCAGACTCCGTTTCCAGCGCGTCGCTCCGGGCCACCACACGACCGCGCCGGTCAGCACGAGCGCCGTAAACGCCAGGCTGAGGAGCCCGTTCCACCACGGGCCGTTCGGCCGATCGAGCAGCAGCTCGTCGTGGAGCCTCACCAGCCAGAGCACGAAGAGCTGCCCCTGCGTCGTGTAGTCGCCGAGGTCTTCGCCCGTGTACGGGTTGAACAGTCGTTCCTTCTTCTCGCCGCCGCGCTCCAGCGTAATCATCGCCGTTGGATCGGGAAGGCGGTTTCCGCGGCCGCGTCCGCCTGCTGGTCCGCCGGGGCCTGGAAAACCCGCCCCCTCACGCGGCGGCCGCCGCACCGTTCGCCCCTCGGCGACGTTGGTGACCTGCCAGTCCGGATACAGGCGCTGAGCCGCCGAACGCAGTTCGTCGCCGTTCATCGGCCGCGCCTGTTCGTCGAATGCGGCGTGCGGAGTGGACAGGTACCGGTCGATTTCGTTCCGGTAGACGAGCACGCTGCCGGTGAGACTCAGCACCACGACGTAGAGGCCGAGGATGAGACCTGCCCAGAGGTGGATCTGAAAAGCCGCGCGGCGCAGCCACACCCGCTGCGGCTGCCGCAGCCACTGTTTCCACGTGCCCATGCGTGTCCTTTTGTTGACGCCCCTCCTGATTGCGGCGGACGGTCAGCGCCGCGGGCGGCGTCCGGCAAGTTTGTACACCATGTCGCCGCCCGCCCGTGACCGTCCTCGTGGCGAGCGTACCCGTCCGCCAAGGCGGACCCTACACTGGTGTCGCGTTAAGCCGAATTAATCCAGGCTTCACGGCGCGTTCAGTCGGCGGCCCGTCCAACAGTACAGAGGAGAGAATCGATGAAACTGATGCCTTTGGTACTCGGACTGATGCTCGGCGCCGCCAGCCCGGTGTTCGCGTCGGCGCACTCCGACTACACGAAATCGTTTCCATTGCAAACGCTGAAGACTTTCGAGTTCAAGACTCAGCACCGCATCTCGCGCGACCCGCTCGCCAACAACGACATCTGGGCCAATGACGTCCGATCCGCGATCCGCGACGACCTGACGTCGCACGGGATGGTCGAGGTCATGGATGGGCATCCGGACTTCCAGGTGGCGTTCTACGTCGGCCTGCGGGAGCGCTACGACATCGACGCCGTCGGCTACGGCTTTCCGTTCCACAACCGGTTCCGCGCCGGCTGGTGGGGATGGCCGCGCGGCTACGATGCCTGGGCCGTTCCGTACACCGAGTCGACGCTCATCGTCGACGTGATCGACGCCCACACGAACCAGCTGGTGTGGCGTGGCTATGACACCGACACGCTGAGCGCCGGAAAAGCCGACAAGATGCTCACGAAGGCGGTGGACAACGTGATGTCGCGCTTCTATCACGACGTGAAGGAGGCCCCCCGCCACGCCGGCTGAGCGCCGCGGCAGGCAGGTTCTTGATTTCCGCAGAGCATGGAGGGAGACTGCCCTCTGCCGGGCCCCGGCGCCAGCCGGAGGCCCGAGCCTGCGAAGCGCGCCGCCGCCTGGGCGCAGGTTCGCTGGTTCCCTGCTGGAGATCAGACGCGATGAACTTCACCCTGAGCGTGAACGGACAGCGGCACACGGTTGACGTCGAACCCGCCACGCCGCTGCTTTATATCCTCCGCAACGATGTCGGCGTGCACGGGCCGCGCTTCGGCTGCGGGCTTGGCCAATGCGGAGCCTGCACCGTCATCATCAAGGGCGAGGCGGTGCGTTCGTGCATCAGACCGATGTCCACGGTGCAGGGCGCGGAGATCACCACCCTCGAGGGGTTGGCGAAGAATGGGGTGCTGCACCCTGTTCAGCAGGCCTGGATCGATGAGCAGGTGCCGCAATGCGGCTTCTGCCAGAACGGCCAGATCATGACGGCGAAGGCGCTGCTCGATCGCACGCCCAATCCAACCGATGCGCAGATCAGGCAGGGCATGGCCGGCACCTTGTGCCGGTGCATGACCTACTACCGCATCCAGACGGCAATCAAACGCGCAGCGAAGGCGATGGCGTCGGCCGGCCCCGAGTCGGGCAGCGGGGTGCTCGCATGACCACGTTCTCGAATATTCCCAAGTCGATCGAAGACATCCTCGAGCGGCGTGTCGGCTCGCCGTCGCGCCGCGACTTTCTGAAGACGTCCGGCCTGCTGGTCGTGAGCGCGATGTCCGTCGCCCAGGCAGAGGCGTTCGCGCAGGCACCGGCCCAGGGCGCCGGTGCGCTCGGACCGGGTCCGTACCCGGACCGCGATTTCCGTCAGCTCGATTCGTGGATTGCCATTCACGAGGACAACACGGCTACCTTCTACGTCGGGAAGACCGATCTGGGCCAGGGGACCGGCACGGCCTTCCGCCAGATCATGGCCGACGAGCTCGACCTCCCATGGGACAAGACGAGCTGCGTCATGGGCAGCACCGACGTGACGGTCAATCAAGGCGGCTCCGGCGGCTCCGACGCGCTGCAGACCGACGGCGTGCCGATGCGGCGCGTGGCGGCGGAAGCGCGGCGCGTGATGCTCGACATGGCGTCGATGCGTCTCGGCGTTCCGGCCGCGCAGCTGGTCGTCACCGATGGTGTCGTCTCGGCTGCCGCCGATCCCTCGAAGAGCGTCACGTACGGACAGCTGATCGGCGGACGCCGCTTCAACGTCACGCTCACCGGCAACAATACCGACTCGACGACAGGACAGGCCAGGGTCAAGACGCTGCAGGAGCTGAAGATCGTCGGCAAGTCGCCGCAGCGCTACGACATTCCCGGCAAGGTGGACGGCTCGCTGACCTGGGCGGTCGACGTAAAGCTTCCCGGCATGGTGCACGCGCGCAACGTGAAGCCGCCGGTTGCCGGGGCGAAGTTGATCAGCGTCGACGAGTCCTCGGTGAACAAGCTGCCGGGGTTCGTCAGGCTGGTGGTGAAGGGCAACTACGTCGCCGTGGTGTTCGAGCGCGAGGAACAGGCCGTCCAGGCGGTGCGGCAGCTGAAGGCCAACTGGCAGAAGCCGGCGACGGCGCCGTTCCCGCGTTCAGAAGACCTCTTCAACTACATGCGGAGCGCGACGCCGACCACCGCTTCGGCGCCAGCGGTTTCCGGGAACCCGGACGCTGCGGTTGCTGCCGCTGCGAGAGTGGTCGAGGCCGAGTACGAGGTGCCGTTCCAGGGGCACACAGCGTTCGGCCCCGCGCACGCCATGGCGGACCCGTCGAACGATCAGCTCACCATCTATTCCAACGACATGAAGTCGTACGGTCTCCGCGACGGCGTCGCTCAGTTCCTGCAGATGCCGCGCGATCGGGTGCGCGTGGTCTGGATGGAAGGGCCTCAGGCGTACGGCCGAACCGCCGCCGACGATGCAGGCTTCGAGGCGGCGTATCTGGCCAAGGAGGTCGGCCGTCCGGTGCGGGTGCAGTGGATGCGGAACGAGGAAACGGCCTGGGATACCAAAGGGCCGGCTTACACCGTCAAGATGCGCGGCGCTCTCGATGCGCAAGGCAACCTCACGGCGATCGACTACGCGGCGCGCGCGCTCGACCACAATCACCTCGGCTACAACGAGCCTGACACCGTGCTCATTGCGCAGCTGATGGGCCAGCGCCGCGACACGCCGGCTCGCGGCGGCGCGGCGACGCCGTCGCACATGTACGTCGTGCCGAACCGGCGCACGCTGGCGCAGGTCGTCGGCCTGCCGCTGGTGTGGGAGACGCCGCTGCGCACCGGCAACCTGCGCGATCCGGACGGTCCGCAGGTGACGTTCGCGTCGGAGTCGTTCATCGACGAGCTCGCCGCGGCCGCCAAAGCCGACCCGGTGGAGTTCCGGCTGAAGCTGCTGACGGCGAGCACCGAGGACGACGGCAACTTCAAGCGGGCGCGCTCGATTGCCGTGATCAAGGCGGCGGCAGAGAAGTTCGGCTGGCAGCCGCGTCCGTCACCGGGGCCGATTGCGCGCGGCGACATCCTGACCGGGCGCGGCATGTCGTACACCTTCCGCAGCCAGACGGTCGTGGCGGAGATCGCCGAGGTCGAGGTGAACCGCAGAACCGGGAAGGTGTGGGTGAAGCGTCTCGTCTGCGCACACGACTGCGGCCTGGTGGTCAATCCGGAAGCGCTTCACAGGACGATCGAAGGAGGCATGCTTCATTCGTTGAGCCGCACGCTCCACGAGGAGGTGACCTTCGACACCGAGAAAGTGACGAGCGTCGACCGGGTGACGCATCCGACGCTGACACATGCCGACACGCCGGCGCAGATCGACGTGCTGCTGGTCAACGGCGACCCGAATCCCAATCGACCGGATCTCCCGCAGTACGGCGCCGGCGAAACCGTCTGCAAACCGCTGCTCGCCGCGGTGGCCAACGCGGTGTTCGACGCGACCGGTGTTCGTCTGCGTCGCGTGCCGTTCAGAGACGCGCGGGTGCTGGCGGCGCTGAAAGCGGCGGGGGTGTAGAGTCCGGTTTCAGCCGGACCTGCCCGTTCACCCGATCGACTGCAGAAGCTCCGTCAGCGCCTTGTCGGCCCCATCCAGTCTGATCAGTCCCGCCCGTGGATTGTCGAGGTCGAGCACGGTGTAGATGGTGAGCGTCACCGCCACTGCGTAGAGCAGGACGTGCAGCCAGCTGCGTCCGGTCTCGGCCATGCCGAAGCCGGCGAGGAGCGCACTGAGCAGCGCCACGCTCACGAGCAGACCGAGAATGAGGCTGGGTATCCGCGTGGTCGCCGCGACCTTGCGCGTGGTCGTGATGTCGATCATCTCGTTGAGAGCCGGTAGCACCAGCAGCCTCGCCTCGGCGTTGGCATCGTCATGAGATAGCGCCTGGACCGCCCGCGTCCAGATCTTCTGCTGAAGGTCGCCGACTTCGGCAAACAGCGGCTCGGCAGATGCAGGGTCGCTGCTCGACCCGTAGATGCGCAACCGCGTTTCCAGGTAGGTTCGAAAGAGCCGGCGCAGGTCCGGTTGATCAGACTGCGGCACGAGGTCCAGTCGCAGATACGCGGTGCCGATGGCATTCGCCTCCTGGACGATCTGATCGCGGCGCGATTCGAACCGGGAGGTGGCGCCCGCAAAGGCGAATCCGAGGAGCAGTCCGAGCAGGGCGAGGATCGCACCCTCGACGGTACCCAGGCTGCGGTACCGGCCGGCGGCGACGCGGCGCAGCCCCAGGCGGTAGCCGCCCCCGAGGCATACGGCCATTCCGGCGAAGAGGGCGGCCGACACTTGTACCGGCCAGAAGACGGACACGGTTACGCTTCCCGCGTTCTCATCCCGGCACCGGCCTCGACGTGCGTCGCAGGACGCAGCGGCCGGACGATCAGGGTGAGGACGAAGCCGATGGCCAGCAGGGCTGCCAGCACCTGCAGCGGCGAATCGTAGATGTGGACGCGGTCGGCGCCCTCGGGCAGCGCCGCTTTCGCGCGGTTCGACAGCTCGGTGATGATCACCGGTCCCGCCACGGCGGCGGCGCTCCAGGCCGTGAGCAGCGCGCCGTGAATCGCGCCGACGTTCTCGGGACCGAAGATATCGGCCAGAAACGCCGGGATGGTGGCGAATCCGCCGCCGTACATCGTGAACACCACGAAAAGCGCCGCCTGGAACAGCAGCCAGCTTCCGTTCGAGGCCAGCCCGGGAATCAGCAGGAAGAGCACGAACTGCGTGACGAAGAAGATCAGATACGTGTTGCGGCGGCCGATGTAGTCGGAGCCCGACGCCCACATGAAGCGCCCGCCGGCGTTGAACAGGCTGATGATCGAGACGACGAGTCCCGCCTGCTCCGGCGTGCGGCGAAACATGTCCTGCATCATCGGCGAGGCCTGCGCCAGGATGCCGATGCCGGCGGTGACGTTGATGAAGAGGATGCCCCAGAGCAGGTAGAACTGCGGCGTCTGCAGCGCCTGATTGCGGGTGACGCTGCGGTCGGTGATCATCGGGCTCGCCTTCACGGCGCCAGACCAGCCCTCCGGCCGCCAGCCGGGCGGCGGCCGCCGCATCAGACGGGCGCCAATCAGCATGATCACGAGATAGGTGGCGCCGAGCGCCATCACGGTGTTCGCCACACCGATCCGATCCATGAAATACACGTTGAGGTAACCGGCGAGGAACGCGCCGCCGCCGAAGCCCATGATCGCCATGCCGGTGGCCATGCCTCGCCGGTCCGGAAACCACTTCACCAGCGTGCTGACCGGCGAAATGTAGCCGAGGCCGCAGCCGATGCCGCCGACGACTCCCATGCCGAGGAACACGAGGATCGATTGCTTCACCGCCAGACCGACGCCGCCAATCAGCAGGCCGGTGCCGAAGAACACGGCGGCAGCGGTGGCGGCGGTGCGCGGGCCGCGCCGCTCGACCCACGGACCGCCGAACGCGGCGCTCAAGCCGAGCAGCACGAGTGCCGTCGTGAACGTCGTATACGGGGGGCTGAACCACCAGGGCGAGTCGGGGAAGAGCTGCTGAATCGGACGGTTGAACGTGCTCCAGGCATAGACGGAGCCGATGCAGACGTGGACGGCGACGGCTCCAACCGGAATGCGCCAGCGATTCTCGGACATGCGGCTCGGGTCCCTCCGCGACGGATTCTAAACCGGAGCTCCGGGTGCGTCAGAGCCCGGCATACCTGGCAATCGGCACCACGGCTACACTCAATCGACACATGCTCATCATCCTGGCGGGCCTCCCCGGTGCCGGAAAGTCGACGCTGGCAGCGGCGCTCGCATCGACGCTGCGCGCGGTGCATCTGCGAATCGACACGATCGAGCAGGCCATTCGCGACTCGGGCGTTCAGCCCGTGCCGCTCGACGACGCCGGCTACCGCGTCGGCTACGCGCTGGCCGAGGACAACCTTCGACTCGGACATACCGTCATCGCAGATTCAGTCAACCCGTGGCCGATGACGCGCGACGCGTGGGTCAGTGCGGCGAAACGGGCGGGCGCCGACTGGCGGGAGATCGAGATCGTCTGTTCCGACGCGCGGGAGCACCGGCGCCGTGTGGAGACGCGAGTGGCGGATATCCCCGGCCACCGGCTGCCGACGTGGCATGACGTGCTCGCGCGCGACTATCGTCCGTGGGGTCGATCGCACGCGGTGATCGACACCGCCGACATGAGTCTGGAGGAGAGCCTCGCGGCAATGCTCGCGATGGTGGCGTCCGGGCGGGACGACTGAGTGGAGACCACGAAGGCCCTTCGGGCACACACGAATAGCCGTGCTTCGGCACTTCTGCGAGGATTCGTGATACGAGCCGGAGCCGCGAGATAATCACCGGCATCGTGCCGCGGACCGCGCCCGGTGTAATCTTTTCGCTTTCATGAGGATTCCGATGACCCGATTGTTCACTGCCGCCGCGTTGCTCGTGCTCGTCCTGGCCCCTGCGTCGAACGCGTCGGCGCAGTTGCTCGCGGCCAAGGACGGCCCCATCGTTTACGGCCACCATCACCTCAACGTCACGAGCGTCGACGAGGCGCGCAAGTTCTGGGTCGGCGCCCTCGGCGGAGTGGTGATCAAGTTCGGCTCGGCAGAGATCGTGAAGTTCCCGAACGCGCTGGTCTTCATGGCGGCGCGAAAGCCGTCGGCCGGGAGCAAGGGTAGCACGGTCGACCATCTCGGCTTCTCGGTGCCCAACCTCCGGCAGGTCGTCGATCGCATCAAGGCCGGCGGCTTCAAGATGGTCACGTCAGCCGAAGCGCCAGCCAACGTCCAGGTGAAGGACGATATCGGCGTGGTCGAGGGCGGCGGTCCTGTGTCGGGCATCGCGTACGCCATGGCTCCAGACGATGTGAAGGTGGAGCTGGTCGAGATGAAGGCGCAGACGGCGCCGATCATGTCGCATCACGTGCACTTCGTCGGGCCGCAGAAGGAAATGCAGGCGTGGTACATCCAGACGTTCGGTGCGGCGGCCGGTAATTCCGCAAACCCCGCCGCGTTCATCAGCGCCACGCTGCCGGGCCTCGGCATGAACTTCACACCTGCCACGGCGCAGCCGGCGGGTACGCAGGGACGGGCCATCGACCACATCGGCTTCGAAGTGAAGAACCTCGAGGCGTTCACCAAGAAGCTCGAGTCGCAGGGAATCAAGTTGAACGTTGCCTATCGCCAGGTGCCTCAGCTCGGGATCGCCATCGCTTTCATCACCGATCCCTGGGGCACCTACATCGAATTGACCGAAGGCCTCGACAAGGCCAACTGACGCACGAGCCCTGGAGCGCAAACATGTTCCCGACCCGACGTTTCTCTCGTGCGCTCGGGGCGGCTCTTGCCGCCACCTGCGCCTGGCTCGTCGCTGCCGCTGCCGCTCAGCAGCGGGGTGCCGCCCCGCCGAGCGTGCTGCGCCCGCCGGTGTTCTCGGTCGATCCCGGCTGGCCGACGATCCCGAACAACTGGGTGCTCGGCGAGGTCAGCTCGATTGCGGTCGACTCGAAAGACCACATCTGGGTGCTCCATCGTCCGGCGTCGATCCCGGCTGACAGGCGTGCCCAGGCGGCGCCGCCGGTGCTCGAGTTCGACACGGCCGGCAAGCTGCTCTCGAGCTGGGGCGGACCGGGCACCGGTTACGACTGGCCGGAACGGGAGCACGGGATCTGGGTCGACTCGAAGGACTTCGTGTGGATCAGCGGCAATGGCGGCTGGCCGAAGCCGGCGGCGGCCGGCAGCGGCGACGACATGATCCTGAAGTTCACCACTACGGGAAAGCTGGTGCTGCAGATCGGAAAACGCGGGCAGAGCAAAGGCAACACCGACACCGCGAACGTTCATCAGCCTGCCGACGTGTTCGTGGACCCGGTCGCCAACGAGCTCTACGTGGCAGACGGCTACGGCAATCAGCGCGTGGTGGTGTTCGATGCCGAGAGCGGGAAGTTCAAGCGGATGTGGGGCGCATTCGGCAACGCTCCGACGCCGGCGATGGCGCCGAACCCGGCAACGCCCACGGTGACCCAGCCATCGCCCGAAGGGCCGCCGCAGTTCGGTCTCGTCCACGCGGTCAAGGTCTCGACCGACCGCATCGTGTACGTGGCCGATCGCACCAACAATCGAGTGCAGCTCTTCACGATCGAGGGGAAGTTCCTGGGGCAGGTGCGGCTCCCGGCGGAAAACGGCGTGACGCCGGTTCCAGCCGGATTCGCGTTCTCACCCGATGCGAAGCAGCAGTATCTCTACGTCGTCGACTCAGGGCCGATGAAGGTGCAGATCTTCGACCGGCAGAGCATGACGGTCATCGGCTCCATCGGCATGCGTGGACCGAAGCCGGGCGAGTTCGACATCATCCACCACATGGCGGCCGACTCGAAGGGCAACATCTACGGCGCTGAGATCGTCACCAACCGCCGGGCGCAGCGGTTCGTGCTGGCAGGACAGAAATAAGAAAGCCCGGCGCGTTGCGCTGGGCGATGTTGGCTTGGGCTCCGGGCTCCAGACTTCGGGAGTTCCGAGCCCCGGATCCCGAGCCCGGATCCCGAGTCCCGGATCCCGAGCCCCGGATCGAGCCCCGACTCAGTAAAAACCAATCCCCCGTCCCATGATGCCGACGCCGGACCACAGGAGCACGGAGACGATTCCCACGGTCTTGCCGATGAGCGAGTTGGCCCTCGCCGGATCCCCGAAGGCCACACGCTGACGGATCGTGAACGTGAAGAGCAGCGCCGCCAGGAAGAAGTACATCTTCAGCCAGAACGCCTCGTTCGTGTAGTACTTGGAGAACGCGAGCGAGGCCATCAGCGGCACCCCGGTGAGGATCATCCCGATGACGCTGCCGATCAGCCACGGGCGCGCGTCGCGTGCGACCTCCGCTACTGTCTGCCGCGGAAACACCCAGCCGAGCAGCCGCAAGTCGACGACGAGCACGGCGCCGCCGATCACGGCGAGCGCCAGCAGGTGCAGCGATTCAATCGCGGCGAATGCCCACAACGAGTTGTTGACCGACGTGCCGAGCCATGAATGTTCGATCCACTGAAAGACAGCTGGCATGACGACTCCTCACACGAGCGGGGCGAACCAGTTGTAAGCGACGAGCCGGCCCGTCATCACGACGATGGCCCAGAGAGCGATCGAGAACCCGCCCGCCAACTTGGCGGCGCGCGGCGTTTCGGGCGCGGTATCCCAGTCCACCAGCCGGCGCTCGATGCCGAAGTGAAAGGCGAGGGCGTTGAGCAGCGCCAGGAACAGACCGAACGCTTTGATGCGGAAGAAGACGTTGCCGTAGAAGCGCACGGGATCCGACACGAACAGCAGGATGCCGCTCATCACCATGATGACGGCGCCCAGCGAAATCCACGGGATCAGCCGCGCCCATACCTCGGACACCGCGACGCCGCGAAGCGTCACGCCGAGCAGACGCAGGTCCCACAGCAGGAGAAGGCCGACGAACAGGCACAACCCGAGCACGTGCACCGATTCGATGATCGGATACCACCAGATGGACTCGCGGATGGCGGTGCTGAACGGCGTATTCCCGAGCCACTGACAGAAGTGAAGAAAGAAGGCCATGCAGTCAGCGTAGTACGGCTGAAGCGGCAATGCACCTGAAGTCTTGATTAACTCTTTGTCAGATGAACGTTGAATGACACGATCGTGAAGAACGCGTCAGGATCGAGGCGCGTGCTCGTCGATACGGTTCACATTCGCGCATGAGCCATCACGACGCGGCATCACGGCACGACCGTTTTCTGCAGGAGCTCAGCGAGGAGCGTGCAGCTGCGCTCCTTCGCCTCACGCGCAGACTGCAGTGGCTGATCGAACGTCTTCACGACGCGAGAGAGCAGATGCCGGGCCACAGCTCTTCGGCGCGCGCGGCTGCGATCGAGTCGTATCGTGAGCTGCGCAAACAGGCACTGCAGTACCGGTACGTCGAGGTGCAGCGCGAGGCGATCGGCCTGTTCCGTCACGATGTGCTCGACGAGTTCTACCGCATCCCGCCGCCGGTCGAGTAGCGTGTCAACCGAGCTGAAGCTCGGTTCTGCGACAAGCCCCCGGATCCCGAGCCCCGAGCCCCGAGCCCCGAGTCCCGGATCCCGAGCCCCGAACCCCGAGCCCCGAGCCCCGAGTCCCGAGTCCGGAGTCCCGAGCCCCGAGCCCCGAGCCCCGAGTCCCGGATCCCGAGCCCCGGATCCCGAGCCCCGGATCCCGAGCCCCGGATCCCGAGCCC
>DASUGH010000096.1:0-4675 GCA_036274155.1 Vicinamibacterales bacterium
CACCTCGTCCAGCCGTTCAGCAGACGCGAGATCGGCTTTCGTGATGACGGTGATCGCCCGGCTCACACCGAGCAGGTGGACGATGTCGAGGTGCTCCTCGGTCTGCGGCATCACGCCGTCGTCTGCGGCCACGACGAAGAGGACGAGATCGATGCCGTGGGCGCCGGCCAGCATGTTCCGGATGAAGCGCTCGTGACCGGGAACGTCCACGATGCCGGCGCGAGTGCCGTCCGGCAGGTCGAGCCACGCGAAGCCAAGGTCGATCGAGATCCCGCGCGCCTTCTCTTCCGGCAGCCTGTCCGTGTCCTGGCCGGTCAGCGCCCTCACCAGCGCGGTCTTGCCATGATCGATGTGGCCGGCGGTGCCGATGATCAGAGACATACGGTGAAGGCCTAAGGCCCAAGGCCTAAGGCCCAAGGAGGATTAGGGCCAGTGCGGCACGATATCACCCGGCTCCGTAATCGTGCGCATGTCTAGTAAGAACGCGTCATCGTGGATGCGGCCGATGATCGGAGGACGCGATGCGCGGAAGCGCGCGGCGATCCAGTCCGGCCCTTCATGCGCGTGGCTGATGGCGATCGCCACACTCGGGATCTCGTCGGTTGGCAACGCACCGCTGCCGATTTGAGACGCAGTCGGCTGAACGGCCAGTTTGAAATCAGGGCCAAGCGCACTGCGAAGCGCCGTTACTCCAGCCTCAGCCGTCGACGCGATCTCCTCCAACGGTCGCGTAAGAATCTGCAGCGCGGGAATAACCGTGGCCACGTCCGGGGCATCGCGATACAGCCGCAGCGTCGCCTCGAGCGCCGCGATCGTCAGCTTGCCGCAGCGCACCGCGCGGTGCAGCGGGTTCTTCGCGATCGCCTCGATCGTCGCGCGCCGGCCGGCGATGAGACCGGCCTGCGGGCCGCCAAGCACCTTGTCGCCGCTGAACGTCACGACGTCCGCTCCCGCGGCAATGCGTTCGCCGACAACCGGCTCCCGCGGAAGCCCGTAGAGCTGGAGGTCGATGAGCGCCCCGCTGCCCAGGTCCTCCATCACCGGAATGCCGCGGCGGCGGCCGATCTCGACGAGCGTGGGCAGCTCGACGTCGGCCGTGAAGCCGACGACACGGTAATTGCTGGTGTGGACCTTGAGAATCAGCCCCGTCCGCTCGCCGATCGCCTGTTCGTAGTCAGCGGGGTGCGTCCGATTCGTAGTACCGACCTCGCGCAGGACGGCGCCGCTCCTCGCCATGATCTCGGGGATGCGGAACGCACCGCCAATCTCGATCAACTCGCCGCGCGAGACAACGACCTCCTTGCCCGACGCAAGCGTGTTGAGCGCGACGAGCACCGCTGCCGCGTTGTTGTTGACCACGGTCGCGGCCTCGGCACCGGTCAGTTCGCAGAGCAGTTCCTCGATCAGGATTTCTCTCCGGCCGCGCCCACCCGCCTCGAGGTCATATTCGAGGTTGACCGGAACACCAGCAGCCATCGTCATCGCCTCGATGGCGGCTCGCGGCAGGAGCGCGCGTCCGAGGTTCGTGTGCAGCACGGTGCCTGTCGCATTGACGACGCGCTGAAGCTGCGGTGCGCGGGTGGTGCGAAGACGCTCGGCTACCCGCGACACGATGTCGCGATCGGACGGCGCTTCCGCTCCGCCGCGAATCGACACGCGCAGGTCCGCGAGGACGTCGCGGCAATGGCGCGTCACGAGCGCGCGGTTGAATTGCTCGAGCAGCAACACCATCTCCGGGTGCGTGAGCAGACGGTCAACGGCAGGCAGCGTTCTCAGGGGATTGTGTACAGACCCCACAACGAGGATAGGGTACACGCAGGGAGAGGGAAGGCGTCCGGTGGCGCCGCTGGTCTTCAAAACCAGGCTGGGGGCCTATGGTCCCTGGAGGGTTCGACTCCCTCCTCTCTCCGCCATTCGACTCGCCGCGGCTCACACTGCCAAGCACCGGCCAGTTCGGCTTGTCTACACAGAACGTTATGAAACCCGGGTGGAATGCATCACCCGTGAGCGGCAGCGCAAGCGATGGACGCGCGTCAAAAAGGAAGCTTTGACAGCCGGCGATGAGGTCGCGCTAAAGCAGCTATAGGTAACTCACCCCGCCGGAACGGGAGCCGTGACCTTCGCCGCCTTCAGCGCGGCAGACGACGAGCGCAGCCTGACGGCCATCAACGCGGCAACGAGCGCCATCACGGCGCTCCCGTAGAAGCCGAGCGCCCAGCTCCCGGACAGCTCCGCCAGCAGCGCGCCGAGCCAGCCGCCGAAGATCGCAGCCACGCCTTTCGCGGAGTAGAGCACGGCATAGTTCGACGTCGCGTGCCTGCTGCCGAAATAGTCGCCGGAGGTTGCCGGGAAGAGGGAGTAGATCTGTCCCCACGTGAAGTACACGAGCACGAGCGACGCGACGAACCAGGTCGACGACTGCTGACCGAGCATCACCACCATCAACAGGCACATCGCCTGCAGCGAGAACGACAGCACCATCGTCGTTTCGCGTCCCAGCCTGTCGGAGGCCCATCCCCAGAAGATGCGGCTGCCGCCATTCGCCAGCGGGCTCAGCGTTGCCGCGAGCGCAAGAATCTCAGCGGTGTATCCCCATGAGCGCGCAATCGGGCCGGCGTTGGCGGTCACGAGCAACCCGCCTGTGGCCATCAGCACGAACATCACATACATGAAATAGAACTGCGGCGTCCGCAGCATCTCGGGCGTGGTGAAGTGGTGCCGGCCCACGGCTGATACGCTGACAGCCGCCTTGGCGGCTGCAGGCTCAGCCTTCGGATGGCGGAGGAACTGCGCGACGACCACGATCACCATGCCCTGCAGCAGACCGCTGGCGATGAAGGTCTGCTGATACCCGCCGGTCTCGATCATGTCGGAGATAAAGGGGATGAACAGCGCGGTCCCACCGCCAAAGCCGGCTGCCATGATTCCCGACGCCAGGCCGCGGCGTTCCTTGAACCACTTGAGCGCCGAGCCGATGCAGCCGCTGTAAACGAAGGCGGCGCCGGTGCCCGCTGCGCAGTAGAGGACGTAGAGCATCGGCAGCGACGTCGCGTAGCCCATGCCGGCCCATCCGAGCCCGCACAGCAGGCCGGCGGCGGTTATGAACCAGCGCGGGCCCATCCGATCGATGAACCAGCCGTCGAGCGGCTGCACCCACGTCTGGAAGAGGATGAAGAGCGTGAAGGCGAACTGGATGTCGGGAAGCGCCCAGCCGGTGCTCTCCCGGAGCGGCTGCACGAACAACGTCCAGGCGTACTGCAGGTTCGCGATCATGACCATCGCGACGAGCGACGCAACGAGCTGAAACCAACGGTTGTGAATCATGGCCGCACCATCGCTTCTGCCGGGATGGCCGCGGGCTGCCCGCGGCGTTCGCCAAGGAACTTCACGCACGCATACACGGCGCTGGTTGACGGCATCGGCACACCGAGCCGCCCTCCCAGCTCCACCACCGCTCCAACGACGGCTTCGATCTCCATGGGCCGCCCTGCCTCGTAGTCCTGAAGCATGGACGTCTTGTGCGCGCCGACTTTCTCCGCCCCCGCGATCCGCTGATCGATCGTGATCGGCAGCTCGATGCCAAGCTTCGACGCGACAGTTTCCGTTTCGAGCATCATCGACCGCACCAGACCCACGACGTCGGGATGACGCGTCAGCTGCTCGAGCGTGCCGCCGGTGAGGACGCTGATCGGATTGAGCGACGCGTTGCCGAGGAGCTTCACCCAGATTTCGTGACGGATCCGCGTCGTGATGGGACAACGGAAGCCCGCCGCGGACAGCGCCGCTGTGAGGGTGCGCAGGCGATCCGTCTTCTCGCCGCTCGGCTCGCCGAAACTGATCCGGTTGCCTTCGACGTGATGAATGACACCCGGCTCGGTGATGTCCGTCGCGAAGTACGCGATCGATCCGATGACCCGCCGCGCTTCGATGGAGGCGGCAATGATGCCTCCGGGATCGACGCGCTCCAGGACCAATCCATCGAGCTCGCCACCGTGTCCCTGGAAGTACCACCACGGAATCCCGTTCTGAGTGCTGACGACGACGGTGTCAGGACCGAAGAGCGGTCTCAGTGAAGGTGCGAGACCGGTGAGGCCGTGCGCCTTGACGCCGAGGAATACGACGTCGGCCACGCCAATCGCCGCGAGGTTGTCGCTCAGCTGCGGCCGGACAGTGAATTCCCCTTCGGCGCCGACGACCCGCAGGCCGCGTTCCTGCATGGCGCGAAGGTGGGGCCCGCGTGCGAAGAGCACGACGTCCGCACCGGCCCGCGCCAGCAGTGCGCCGATGTAACCGCCGATCGCTCCCGCGCCGGCGATGACGATCTTCACGACGGCTGCGTCGAAAATGCCTGTGCAACGACGCGGCGCTGAATCTTGCCGGTCGCGGTTCGCGGGATCGCCTCGGTGATGAAGACCTGCTTCGGCCGCTTGAAGTCGGCCATCCGCTCCTTGCAGAACGCGAGGATGTCCGCTTCCTTCGCCGACGCGCCTTCCTTCAAGGTCACAGCCGCGGCCACCTCTTCGCCCCAGGTCGGATGCGACTGTCCAAACGCGACGGCTTCGGCAATCGCCGGATGCCCGAGCAGCACTTCGTCAATCTCGCGCGGCGAGATCTTCTCGCCGCCGCGGTTGATCATCTCCTTCAGCCGGCCGGTCAGCGAGAGGTAGCCCTGTTC
>DASUGH010000097.1:0-29267 GCA_036274155.1 Vicinamibacterales bacterium
CCCCCCCCCCCCCCCCCCCCCCCCCCCCCCCCCCCCCCCCCCCCCACCACAACTGAGCTTCGGTTTTAAAGGTCCGCCTGGCGCCCGGCGCAGCCAGCAGCTACTGATTCACGCCGCTGGCGAGGTATCCGCCATCAACAGCCAGAATGTGTCCGGTCACGAACTTCGCGGCGTCTGACGCCAGGAAGATGGCTGCGCCGACGAGCTCGTCGAGCTCGCCGAACCGGCGCATTGGCGTCCGCATCAGCAGCTCCTGCCCGCGCGGCGAGTCGAGCAGGGCGCGATTGAGGTCGGTGCGGAAGACGCCTGGAGCGATGGCGTTGACCGTCACCCCGTAGGACGCCCACTCGACCGCCAGCGCCCGCGTGAAGCCGGCGACGGCCGACTTGCTGGCTGTGTACGCGCTCACCTCGAAGAATCCGAGGAACGACGAGAGCGACGCAATCGTGAGGATGCGGCCCTGCCGCCGCTCGACCATCGGCGCGCCGAAGATCCGGCAGGCCCGGAACGTGCCGGTGAGATTGGTGCCGATGATCTGAGACCACTCGCCGTCGCTCATGCCGAGCGTCGGACCCTTCCTGGTGACGCCCGAGGCGCACACGAGAATGTCGATCTGCCCGAGCTCGCGCAGACAGACCTCCCGCAGCCGTTCGAGTGACGACGCGTCATCCACGTCTGCAGTCTGCCTGACGGTTCGTTTGCCGCGCGATTCGATTTCCTGCGCGACCTCGCGCACGAGTGCCTCGCGGCGACCCGTGGCCACGACGTGCGCACCGGCGCCGGCCAGCCCGAGGGCCAGCGTACGCCCGATACCGCTGGTGCCGCCGACGACGAGCGCGACCCGGTTGGAGAGATCGAAGAGAGAGGACGTCATCCGATGCCGGCGAGACCGCGCCCGGTTGCCGCCCTAGCGGGGAGGGTGCTCATGTCCATGATTGCGATGTCGCAATTATCCCGCAGCCGGCGTTCCACCATCCATGCTCTAATTCCACTATCGATGCTCTCCGACACCCGCTTCCGCGTTCCGCGCTCACAGGGCGTTCACCTTCTCCAACGGCGAGGCGAGCTCGACGCGCGCGAGCTCACCACCCGTCGAGTCACTCTCGGAGCCGGCAGCTCGGCGCGCTTCACTGCCGCCGGCGAGGAATCCGTCCTGGTCGTGCAGAGCGGGGAAGCCAGGCTCGCGGCGGGCGGATCGGTCTGGCCGGTTGCGCGTACGGACGTGTTCGATGACCGCCCGACCGGGCTCTGGTTCCCGCCTGACGTCGAGCTTCGGATCGATGCGCGCACCGACTTCGAGGCGATGCTCATCTCGACGCCGGCTGAGGGTGGCGGAACCCCGGCGTTGTGCCAGCCTTCCGACGTGAACGTCGTGCAACGCGGACGGGACCTGTATGTGCGGGAGGTGCGCGAGATCTTCGTTCGCGATCCGCACGCCAGGCGCCTCATGGTTGGCGAGACGATCAACGCCCGCGGCCAGTGGAGCAGCTATCCTCCCCACAAGCACGACGGCCGCGACGGCGAGCCGCGACTCGAGGAGGCGTACTACTTCAGGGTGGATCCGCCGCAGGGGTTCGGCATCCAGATGCTCTATACGGCGGACGGAGAATCAGCCGTCCACGAGGTGCGCGATGGGGACCTCGTGCTCCTTCCGTACGGGTATCATCCCGTCAGCGCTCCGCCCGGGTATCGTGTGTACTACCTCTGGGCGATTGCCGGCGACGAGAGGCGCCTGGCGGTCTACGAGGATCCGGCGCACAAGTGGGTCCACGACGCCACGTAGAGGCGGACCGTCATGTCCGCCTGCGGCACGCGACGCGTTCAGCTGCCAGGTAGGCCCATATGCTTAAACCACCTTCTGGCCGGAATCGTTTCATGGTCCGCGCGGCTGTGGTGAGTCTGTTCGCCGTCGCCGCGGCGCTCGGCCTGCGCGCTCAGGAACAGCTCGACTTCGTTCTCAGCTTCACCGACGCCAAGGGAGCGGCTGTGACCGATGTCACCGCCAACGAGCTCTCCATTGTCGAGAACGGCGTCATGGGAACGATCGTGAGCATTCAGCCCGATACCCATCCACTCGACGTGCAGCTGCTCGTCGACAACGGCACGATCATGGGGCCTGCGCTGGCGGAGCTCCGAGTGGGCGTCAAAGGCTTCTTCTCGGCTCTGCCGAACGACGCCCAGGTATCGCTCGTGACGCTCGCACCGCAGCCGCGGTTCGTGCTGCGTCCAGTCGTCGGACCTCAGAACGGCGTTCAGGCCGCCGACCGGCTGGCGCCTGATATCTCCCTTGCCGCGTTCCTGGATGCTCTGGTCGAGGCAGGCGAGCGTTTGAGGAACCAGGCGAAGAACCGTGTGCCGGTGATCGTGGCAGTGGCGGCCACGAGTCCGGATGCGAGCTCATCACGCGAGCAGCACTTCAAGACGATGGCCCAACGAGTGTCCGAGCTCGCCGCAACCGTGCACGTGGTGGTGCTGACCAGCGGCGTCCGGGCGAGCGGCGGGCGGGTGCCCGGTGGTGTCGCCAGCGATTTGCAGTACGTCATCGGCTCGGAGATCGCGAAGCTGACGGGGGGACGCTACGAGCAGATTGCCGTGTCGTCGCGCCTCGTGACGCTCTTGCCTGAGTTAGGCGCACTGGTGGAAGCACAAAGCCACCGGTTCCTGGTGCGCACCAGGCGTCCAGCGGGGGCGAAGGGCAGTCCGGGAGCCGTGGGATTCGGTATCGCCAGGCCGGGGGTGACCGTGCGAGCGTCGTTCGCCCGCTGAGAAAGATCCTCTCGTTTCGATCAGCGTTGAGCGGATAGCGAGCGCACGAGTGACTCGGCGCGTTCCTTCACGTCGTCGAAGCTGCTCGCCGCCCGAGCGTGACCGAGGGCGGCCGCCTTGTCGCCGACACGCAGCGATGCCTGCGCCGCGTTGAGGAACGATCGGCCGGCCTGGCGCAGGCTGTTGTCGATACTCTCCGCAAACCCCGCCAGCTGTTCCTGCCTCGTCTCCTCGGGGAGATCCGCTGGCAGCTGCTTTTCCTCTTCGCGAAGCGACTCGGCGGCGCGCTGAAAGCAGCCTCCGGCTGTCGAGAAACTCGGGACGGCTTCCGACCAGGCCGATTCGTCGAGAGCGAGGAGTCCGACATACCAGTGGGCGATGCAGCGCTCGTGATTGATGCGGATGGCGCCATCGAAATCTGCGCGCGCGTCCTTCGGACGACGCTGATCGTAGGCGATGATCCCGGAGAGCGTCATCACATCGTCGTTGATCAGCAGCCGCCTTGCGGAGACGACATCGGCGGCCGCGAGATCGAGATCGGTCTTGTGGTACCGGTTCAACGCCCGCCAGTAGTGCGCCTCACCGACATACCAGGTGCCCAGCTCGATCATGCGCGTGGCACTGGCGATCGCCTCGTCGCGGCGCGTGAGGTAGGTCAGTGTGATCGTCCGTCCGAGCAGCGCGTCGCGCTGCGTGGGCCGCAGCATCAGTGCATCGTCGTAGAGAGCGAGGGCGCGGCCAAGCTCCGTGCGCGAGCGCATCAGGTTGCCGAGGACGGTCGTCACCACTGGCGCATCCGGGATGCCTTCATGAGCCACGCGCAGCGGCGGAACCGCCGTGCTCAACCACCCGCGATTCGGCCGCCCGCCTCCCGGCGCTGCGACGCCGGAGGCCATCTCGTAGCGACCGACAAAAAACGCCGCCTCCGCGAAACGAGGCTCCGCGGCAAGCACCGCCTCGAGATGCGAACGCATGGCGGCGCCGCAGAGACCGAGGCGGTACCGCAATACAGGCCGGCGGAGGTCGATTCGCTTTTCGAGATCGGGACCGGCGCGGCGTGCATTGTCGACACATGCGGTTGCCACGAGGAGGTACTGGTCGAGGACTGCATGGCGTCGCGGCCGGGCGGTCGCGGAGGGGTCAGGGCCGGCCGGCGAGTCGAGAAACGATTGCCAGGCGGTGCGGGCCGCGGGGCCGACACGCTGAGGCTCGAAGTCTGTGGCGCTGCCGGCAGTCGTCCAGGCGAGCGAGGAGACGATGTCGATGTAGACACGTTCGTCGGGAACTGCCAGCGCGGCGGCGCGCTCGAGCCAGGGCGTAGCCGTCAGACCGAGCTCCTTCTCGCGCGCGGCGAGGAGGAGCGCAGTGACGAAGGTCTTGTCCCGTGCGCCCGCCGGCGGCGCAAGGCTGTGCAGGCTGCGGTCGTACAGCTCGAAGGCCTGCTTCAGGCAGGAGTAGCATCCGGCGTCGAACAACGCGTCAGCCGGAGTGAGATCGAGGCTCAGATCGAGCGTTTGCGGCGTCGCCGGCTTCGATTTCGGCGCGCAGGCGGCAGCGAGGACGGCGACGAGCAGGGAGGCGACAAGTCGCATCATCACTCTCCCGGTGGACGGGGCTATCCATTGGACACCGGACCTGCTGGAAAAGTTCTGGCGGAGAGGCGGGCGAGGGTTGCGGAACGGAGGGATAACGCCACAGAGGCACAGAGGCACAGAGTTCAGCTGCGTTCCGGCGGCTCTGCAGGTGGGCTCGCCGGCCTGCGGCCGGCGACAGGGATCGGGTAGAACGCCGATCACAAACACGCGTTCGAATCCCCGGCGTGCTTGTGATCGGCGTTCTACCCGATCCCTGCCGCGCGCAGCGCGGGCCCACCTCGGGGTCGTGGTTTCGGCAAGTTGCCTCCGTTGCTCCGTTCCTCCGTTGCTCCCAGAATTGTGACCCGTTCCTCCGTAACCTCCGCTCCGTAAACCTGCGCGCCGCAAACCTCCGCTGCCTCAGGCTCCCCTCACAATCGGGTCCAACGTGCTCGTCACGACAGCGTGGTAACCGGGTCGAGCCTGAGCATAGATTCGCTGGGCTATGGGGCGACCCCAGTCGGTCGCCATCAGGTCTTCGAAGAGCGGTCTTAGAAACTTCCTGCGTCCCTGCCGGGTGAGAAATCGTTCGAGGGCCGGCATCGCTGCGAGGTAGCGATGCTTGAGGGCGATCCGCAGCCAGGCAAACAGGACTTCGCTGTTGCCGCGGGTGGTGAAGCCGAACATCTCATCCAGCCGGCCGAGGTCCGCGATCGACACGTGTTCGGGCAGCGTGTTGAGGAAGTGAAGCCACTCCTGTGTCGTCCACGTCGAAGTGTCCGGTCCTCGTGCCCCATCGTCGAGGCAGCTCCGTGCGGCCGCCGCAACCCGATCGAGCCGTGCCGATTTCGGCTCCATGGCATTGCCCGGAAGACCTGGCTCGAAGACCCATTCGTGGAGTCGAAGGCGCGCACTGTCGGCCTCCTTTGAGTCAGATAGAAGCCTGGTCTTCAGAAAATCGAGGAATGTCGCCGTCTCGATCGACGTGAAAGCGAAGCGATCGAAATACGACTTGAGGAAGGCATCGAATCGATCCCGTCCGACGGTGTGCTCGAGGAGCGTCATCAGTGCCGCGCCCTTGTCATAAGGGATCCGTGTCGCTCCATCGTCGGGATCGCGGCCGCGCAGATCGACGTGCAGCACCGTGTCCCTGGACTGGGGTCCTCCCAGCCGGTCGATTTCTTCGAGCAGGTCGCGCCTTGCGAGCACGGCCAGCATGTCGGCGTGTTCGGTGCCGTAGAGTTCTTCCATGATCCGATGCTCGACGTAGGTGGTCACTCCTTCGTTCAGCCAGAAGTCGCTCCAGGTCGCATTGGTCACCAGGTTGCCCGACCAGGAGTGCGCGAGCTCGTGCGCCACGAGCGAGACGAGCGACCGATCGCCGGCCAGCACGGTCGGCGTCGCGAACGTGAGGAGCGGATTCTCCATGCCGCCGAACGGAAACGACGGCGGGAGCACGAGCAGGTCATAGCGTCCCCATCGATATGCTCCGAGCAGCGATTCGGCGGCGGTCACCATCTGCTCGACGTCGGCGAACTCGAACGCGGCCGCGTCGACGGTGGCAGGTTCGGCGTACACACCGGTTCGCGGGCCGAGCTCGCGAAAGGCGAGGTCGCCGACGGCCAGCGCGAACAGGTACGGCGGAACGGGCTGGTCCAGGCGGAACTCAAAGGCGCGGCCGCCTGGCACCTCTCGTCCGGCTGGCGTTCGCGATTCGGCGCTCATCACCGCGCGAAGCGGAGCCGGGACGATGATGCGCGCCGTGTAGGTCTGGCGGACGCCTGGGCTGTCCTGGGTTGGAATCCAGGTGCGGGTCAGGATCGCCTGGCCCTGTGAGTACAGGAAGGGCTGCCGCCGGCCCGCCGTCTGCTCGGGACTCAGCCACTGCAGCGCGGCAGCCTGCGGTGACGTCTCGTAGTCGATGGCGATCTGCTGTGCCGCGGCAGGAAGATCGATTTCGAGCGGGCAGCCGATGATGGCGTCGACCTGGCCGAGCCGATGGGCAAGCTCGTGCCCGGCATGATCAGTGACCCTGTGGATGATCAGGTCTCGTGTGTCGAGGACGATCGAGCGCGCGTCGGGCGCTCGATCGACAGAGAGTGCGGCCGTGCCGACGAGCCGCCGGCGATCGAAGTCGGCCCGGAGATCGAGGGCGACATTCGTGACGCGCGCCTCGGCCGGGCGCGCGTACGAATGAATGTCCATCGTGGGGCCGGCGCGGGATCTGGACTACCTCTTGGTGGCCTTCCAGCTGCCGCCGCTGCCGCCGGTGATCGTGCCGCTCATCGAGTTGCCGTCGACCTTGCCCGTGTACTTCTGATTGCCGACCGTGAAGCTGATGTCGGCGCCATTCAGTTTGCCCTGCGTGACGACGTTGGACCCGAGCTTGCCGGTGAAGTTCTGGAAGTCCTGATCCAGGACCAGGTCGTTGCCAGCGAGCTGCCAGGTGCCTTCGACCTTCGCCGGGACGATCCAGAGCAGCGCCGTGCACCAGCTCGTGCAGTCAGACACGGTCTCGGTCTGATCGGGCTGCCAATCGTCCATCGTGAAGGTGTTGGACACGATCCGGGTGCCTGGCTTCATGTTGAGGATCGTCGGGCGAAGCCTCAGGTTGAGCTGCGGCAGCAGGAAGAGCGTGATGACGTTTGCCTTCGAGAAGTCGGTTTCGAAGATGTCGGCCTTCTCGAAGGTCGCCTTGGCGGCCACGCCGGCGGCGTTGGCGTTGCGCTTGGCGAGATCCACCATGTTCTCGTTGTACTCGATGCCTTTGGCGGTGAGGCCGCGCTTCGCGGCGGCGATGACCGTGCGCCCGTCGCCGGAGCCGAGGTCCATCAGATAGTCCTGCGGCGTCACCTTCGCCATGTCCAGCATCTTTGCGACGGTGGCCTCAGGCGTGGGCACCCACACGACGTCCTTGCCGGGCTGGCCGACTGTCGGCTCGAAAGGCTTGGTCGTCTGCGTGCCTTGCGCGTACGCGGCGGAACCGAGGGTCGTGACCAACGCCGACAGCACTACCAGGCGAGTTGCGTAACGTGTGTTCATGGTCTCTCCGTCCATTGTTGAAAAATGTCGGCAGTGATTCTCCCCCAAGTCCATAAAAAATGACACCTCCCGGCGCTGGGGGACAAGCCCGTCAGGAATGGCCCACCTCAGGCGGTACGAGCGGGTCCTGAAATAGGCATTACGCCGCCCGCGAACGGAGTATTACAACGGATTGAGGCCGGGATTTGCGAAGGTTTCCTGCCGCCCTGGGCACTTTCGCACCCCGCACCCTCGCACCCCCGCACCCTCGCACCCAATGCCCTCGAGGCGTCAAGGTACGAATGAGAGCTGTTTCACCGAGCTAAAGCTCGGTGCTGCGAAGGATCCCCGACGGGTTCGCGAAGGAGCGGGAGCGCCGCCGCTTCTCCCACGCGGCGTTCGCCGATCTGCTGTCGCCACATCGCGTAGTACAGACCCTTCCGTTCGACGAGCTCGTCGTGGCCGCCGGTCTCCACGATCCGGCCTCGCTCGAGCACGTGGATGCGATCGGCGTGCAGGATCGTCGAGAGCCGGTGGGCGATGAGGATCGTGATGGCATCGCCTCTGGCCGCCACGTTGCGAATCGTCTCGACGATACCCTCCTCAGTGAGCGAATCGAGCGACGACGTCGCTTCGTCGAAGACCAGCAGATGTGGCCGGCGGAGGAGCGCGCGAGCGATGGAGAGCCGTTGTTTCTCGCCGCCCGACACCTTCACGCCTCCCTCGCCGATCACGGTGTCGAGGCCGTTGGGCGCGCGTTCGAGCAGGCTCGTGCAGGCCGCGCTGCGCAACGCGGCGAGGCACTCCTCGTCGGACGCCCGCGGACTCACGAAGAGCAGGTTCTCGCGGATCGTCCCGGAAAAGAGCTGCGTGTCCTGGGTGACGAACCCGATCCGCTCGCGCAGGCCGTCGAGGTCGATCTCGCTCTCCGGAACGCCGTTGTAGAGAATACGTCCCGCCTTCGGCCGGTACAGACCGACGAGCAGTTTGACCAATGTCGTCTTGCCGGCGCCGGACGGTCCGACGAACGCGATCGTCTCACCGCGCTCGACGTCGAACGAGATATCGCTGACGGCGGGTGAGGCGGCCGACTGGTGCTGGAACGTGACGCGCTCGAAGGCGAGCGTTCGAAGGTCGGAGAGCGGCCGCGGATTGAGCGGCTTCGGCTCGCGCGGCATCGTGAGAATGCCCTCGAACACGTTCAGGGAGGCTTCCGTCTCGCGATAGACGTTGATGACGTTGCCGAGCTCCTGCAGCGGCCCGAAGATGAAGAACGAGTAGATGAACAGCGAGAAGAACTGACCGACCGTGATCTGACGCGAATAGATCAGATAGAGCATCAGGAACATGATGCCGGTCCGCAGCAGGTTGACCGCGGTCCCCTGCACGAAGCTGAGGCTGCGCAGGTAGCGCACCTTCTTCAGCTCGAGCTTGAGGATCTTCCTCGTCGTCCCGTTCAGGCGCGTGATCTCCTGCTGGCCGAGACCGAGGCTCTTCACCAGCTCGATGTTGCGGAGCGACTCGGTTGTGGACCCGGCGAGCGCCGTGGTCTCGGCGACGATCACCTTCTGAATCTGCTTGATGCGGCGGCTGAGCACCGAGCTCAGCACGCCGAGCAGCGGGACGGTCAGGAAGTAGGCAGGCGCGATCACCCAATGCACGGTGAACGCGTAGATCATCACGAACACGATGCCGACGATCGTGGTGAACAGAACGTTGATCGCGGTCGTGATCAGACGCTCGACGTCGGTGCGCACCTTCTGCAGCTTGCCGAGCGTTTCGCCGCTGCGCTGATCCTCGAACACCGCGTACGGGAGCTCGAGTGAGTGGCTGATCCCGTCCGAATAGAGCTGGGCGCCCAGCCGCTGCGTGATGACGTTGATGAAGTAGTCCTGGAAATTCTTGGCGACCCGTGACACGAACGCGACACCGACGGCGGCGCCGAGGAGAAGGCTCACACCACGGAAGAACTCGCCTGTCGTGTACTCCTGGAAGCGCGTGGCGTAGCGATCGATCACGTACCGCAGGATCAGCGGATCGAGCAGCGAGAAGACCTGGTTGATGGTGGCGAGCGTCAGCGCCAGCGCGATGAGGCCCCGGTAGTTCTTCAGGTAGCGGGAGAGCAGCCGCATGGAGACTGTAAACCGTCTCCGTCAATGGTACACGAGCGAGGTCCGGCCGTCGGCGACAGCGCCTACGATCGCGCCAGGCGCTTCTGGGCTTCGGCGTAGTTCGGGGACGTCGGCGGCACGCGGCTGTAGGCGCTGCGCGCCTGCGGGATGTTCCGGAGACGTTTGTCGTAGATCTCGGCAGCGACGAACCAGGCATCGTAGGCGTTGGATCCGCGCTCGGCGAGCCGCGTCAGCGCGCTGACGGCCAGATCGTATCGCTTGATGCCGCTGTAAAGCCTCGAGAGACGCCACAAGGCCTCAGGGCTCTCGACGCTGGTGGGATAGGCGGCGATGAGCGCCCGGTACGTTCCGAGCGCCACCGGCGCAGAGGCGTTCAGCTCGGTATCCCAGTGCCACACTTTGCCGTGCTCCTCGAGCTGGCCGCGCGCCAGCAGCGACTTTGGAGCCCACACCGTCGAGCGGTGCTTCGAAGCGATATCCGTGTAGATGGCTTTTGCCCGCTCGGCCCGGTCGTCGCGTTTCGACTGGAGGATCACGCGTGCCATGCCGTAGAGCGCCTCCGGCGCCCGTGAGCTCTCCGGAAACCGCGTGGCCGCGTCGAGGTAGTCGCTGAAGGCCTTGTCGTAGTCGCGCTGCGCCTCGTGAACCTCACCCATCATGAAAAGCGCCGCTTCCGTCGATGCGCTGGCGCCGCCGGTGCGCACGACGTCGGCCAGCGTCGCAAGTGCCTGGTCGTAGTACTTGAGATCGATCTTCGAGCGCGCCGCGTCCAGCTGGCGATCGGCGCCGGTGACCGGTTCCTGCCGGGCGCCGCCGGCATCGTTCCCCGTCGGGCGTGGTGCCGGCGCGGCGCCGCGACGTGAGGCGGGTGCAGGCATGCTGGCTGGTACGGGCGAGGTCGCCGCGGCTGTGGAGTCGGTCCGCGCCGCACGTCGATCATCGACTGCGCGCGCCGCCGTGGAGTTCGGCGTCGCCGGAGCGATCGGTCCCGCGGCGGTGTTGTCTGGCGATGACGAGGCGCTGAAGACGGCCAGCGCGAAGCCCACGAGACAGGCGCCCACGAGCTGGGCGATGCCCCAGGCGCGTCGAGGCGTCGGGCTGACGGGGGCGGGCCCGGGGTGATCAACGCCCTTGTCGTCGCTCGACTCTCGACCGACCGGGCCGGGCACGCGGATCGCAGGCCGGCCCTGCGCGTCGAGGTCGCGTTTCAACCGCCGCAGGTCGGCGCCGAGGTCCGATGCGGTCTGGTAACGCAGCTTCCGGTTCTTCTCGAGCGCCTTTTCGATGATGCGATTGAGCTCGTCGGGAACGGCGGTGTTCAGATCGCGTGCCGGGAACGGGTGTTCCTGGCGGATCGCCTCCATCACCGCCGCGTTCGTGCGGCCGGTGAACGGGCGGGCGCCGGTCGCCATCTCGTAGAGCAGCACGCCAAGCGAAAAGAGGTCCGAGCGGGTGTCGAGCGGTTCCGCGAGAGTCTGCTCCGGAGACATGTACGGCACGGTGCCGCCTGGCGCCGCCTGCCAGAACGCGGATTGCAGCGCGTCGCTCTCGATCGGCATGAACACGGCGAGACCGAAGTCGAGAAGCTTCACGTGGTCGCGATGGGTGACGTAGACGTTGGCCGGTTTCAGGTCCCGATGGATGATCCGCTCTGCGTGCGCGGCGTCGAGCGCGTCGGCCACCTGGATCGCGAACTCCACGAGGCGGTAGCAGGGGAGCGCGCGGCCGGCAGCAAGCGATGACAGAGGCTCGCCGAGCAGGTACTCCATCGCGATGAAGTGCCGGCCCTCGTGCTCGCCGATTTCGTAGATGGTGCAGATGTTCGGGTGATTGAGCGTCGAGGCGGTGCGGGCTTCGTGCTGGAACCGGGCGATCTTCCCCAGATCGACCGACACCGTTTCCGGGAGCACCTTCAGCGCGACTGGACGTCCGAGCGCCAGATCCTCTGCCTTGTAGACGACTGCCGTGGCGCCTTCGCCGAGACGCTGCAGCACACGGTAATGCGAGAAGGATGAGCCGATCATGCGTGCGGTGCGGGAACGACAGCAGACCCCACATTCCGCGTATCGGCACGAGCCGTTCTCACCTGTGGGGCTATACTGACCCTCCGGATGGGGGGACTATGCAATTCGGACTGAGGGCGGGCGCGCTGACGCTCGTCGTGGCGGCTGGGCTGATGGTGGCCAATGGTCGCGTCCAGGGGCAAGGGCAGGGACAGGGCGGGCGCCAAGGAGGGCGCGGAGGGGCGCCGGCGGCTCCGCCGTCGATACCCGCGGCCGAGAGCCGCATCTACGACAGTATCAACTGGGCGTCACCCCCTCTCGGCGACGGTCCATTCAACCTCGAGACGGCCCTCCCGGCGCACCGCAACATTCGCGTGGTGGTCATGGCGCGCCTCGTCCAGCCGTGGTCCATGACATGGCTTCCCGACGGAAGCATGCTGGTCACGGAGCGGCCGGGCCGCCTCCGCATCATCAGGAATGGCGTGCTGGATCCGACGCCGGTCTCCGGCGTGCCTCCCGTGCGCGCGTCCGGGCTGCAGGGGTTGATGGACGTCGTGCTGCACCCGAACTTTGCGCAGAATCGCTTCGTGTATCTCGCCTACCATCGTCCCGTCGAGGTACCGGCGAGTACTCCCGCCGCGGGCGCGCCAGCCGCGGCGCCGAACGCCAATCCGCCAGCCGCAGCCGGAGGCGCCGCGCCGCCAGCGGCACCGGCTGGAGGGGGACGCGGGGGACGCGGGAACGCCGGCCCACCGATGGCGGGGGAGACCCGCATCGCGCGCGGAGTCTGGAACGGCACGGGGCTCACCGACGTCCGCGACATTTTCCAGTCGGGTGCCGTCGGCACGGAATCGACGCGGATGGCGTTCGGCCGTGACGGGATGCTCTATGCGACCGTCAGCGCGCCCGGTACCGGCGAAGCGGTCCATCGCTCGCAGGACCCGAACGACTATGCCGGCAAGACGATTCGCATTCGCGACGATGGGAGCATTCCTCCCGACAACCCGTTCGTCAATCGTGCCGGCTACAAGCCTGGGATCTACACGCTGGGACATCGGAACGGTCACTCGATGGCGCTCAACCCGGAGACCGGCGAGTTCTGGGTCACCGAGCAGGGGCCAAATGGCGGCGACGAGATCAACGTCCTGAAGGCAAGTGCCAACTACGGCTGGCCGTTCGTCAGCTACGGCCGCAACTACATGGGCCCGCGCGTCTCGGCGACCCCGGTCCGCGAAGGCACCGAGCTGCCGCTCGTCGTCTGGGTGCCGGCGATCGCCGTCACCGGCGGCACGTTCTATACGGGCGATCGTTTCCCCGGCTGGAAGCGCAACTTCTTCGTGGGCGGCCTGCGCGAGGGCGAGACGCCGCGCACCGGCCAGCTGCAGCGGCTGCAGTTCAACGAGAACTGGGAGGAGATTCGCCGCGAGCCGCTGCTGCGCGATCTGCACCAGCGCATTCGCGACGTGCGCCAGGGCCCGGATGGTCTGTTGTACGTCCTGACGTCTGAAGAAGCAGGGGCGCTGCTGAGGATCGAGCCTGGACCGGCGGCCGCACCGCCCAAGTGAATCAGAACCCGGAGAGGCGGACTTGAAGATCCGCCTCTCCCGGGCCCGCCTTGTTTTTCAGAATCGCACGCCGAACGACATCCGGAAGCTCCGTCCGCCGGGCTCCCCGAGCGACCTCGGGAAGTCTCCGGTGCCGCGTGCCTCCCCGAACGACTGGTCTCGAATGAAGTTGAGCGGCAGCCCGAGAGCATCGACCGGGCCATCGAAGTCTGGCTCCACTGTCGTGTCGAATCCAATCTGCTTCAGGTTGTTGAACGCGTTGAAAAGGTCCAGCTTGAGCCACGGGCTGAGCGAGCGGAAGACCGGAATCCGGTAGTTCACGGAAAAGTCCATCACCGCGTAGCCGGGGAACAGCTCCGAGCCGCGCTCGCCGAAATACAGGTTCTGATCGACCGGCGCGTCTGGATAGGCGGAGAGCAGCGCCTCCTGAATGGGCGTCAGATTCACGCTTTCTGCCACCAAGCTGTACGCCTGTCCGGATTCGATCCTCCACAACGCCGAGAACGAGACGTCTCCATACTTCCCGGCATCGAGATCGTAGATCGTCCAGAGACGTACTCGATGGCGCTGGTACGACCCGAGCCGGCCGATTGGGAAGTTCCGGTTCGGATCGAACGCTTCCGGAAAGTCGCCGATGGTGCTCGGAATCGCCGGCTGGTTCGACGCCTGGCCCTCGTAGTTGCCCTCGTTCTGGAGCTGGATGGTCCACGCGCCGTACGCGTTCCAGTTCGGAAGCACGCGGTACCGGCCCTGGAAGATCGCCGCCTGGTAGTGACGCTCGGCATCGTCACCGGTGTTGCGGTACTCGATGTTGGTGAAGGTGCCGTAGTCGATGCCGTCCTGCACCACATCGGTGAACCCGTTCTGGGCCTCGATATAGTCCTCGATGAAGTTCGTGGTGCTCCGCCAGACGTAGGTGGCCTCGCCGTAGGCCCTGGCACCAGCGGCGAAGCCGCCAGACACGGTGAACTCCTTGGTGATCGGCGACGAGAGGCCATCCTCGAAGAAGACGTTCGCCGTCGGGAAGTTGCCGAAGAGCGTCTGATAGTTGGCAGGATCCAATCCGGCAGCGAAGTCGAGCCCCGTCCCGGTCGGCCCGCGGTAGATACCGAGGGTCAGCGAGGGGTTGCCGACGTTCGAGGTGGCGTTGATCATCGCCTCGTTGTATCGGCCGGAATAATGGCCATAGGTGGTGTGGAAGACCAGATTGCCGTTGCCCTTCGGGTCATAGGCGAGCGCCAGCCGCGGCACGATGGTGTCGGTGTCGACGCCGACGATGCCGCCGGTGGCCTCGCTGCGCACGCGCTCGTAGCGCAGGCCGAGATCGGCCGAGAAGTTGGCGTTGATCGTCCAGTGGTTCTGCGCGTAGAAGGAGTTGTTGTCGACGTTCAGCGTCGCGCCGCGACTGGCGATCCAGTGCTGGAGCAGCGCGCCGTTGGTCGGGAAGGTCGGGATCGGCCGGTCCGTGCTGTCGACCACCGGGTCGCCGTTGGCGTCTTCGAGGTAGTCGGTGAGGAAGACGTAGCTCGTCGACGACTGCGAGTTGCCGCCGACATTCTGGCTGCGGAACCACTCGTAGCCGCCTTTGAGCTCATGACGTCCGGCGCCTGTCAGGAAGAACGTAGCACTTCCCGTGAGCTGGCGGTTGTTGCGTTCCTCCGGGTCTGTCGCATCGAAGTAGGGCGCGTTGTATTGCCCGAGTGTCTGAGTCAGCGTGATGAACGGAGAATCGCGAATCGCCGAACTGGTACCGCCCTGCCCATCCGTTTTGTATCGCCGCTCGGAGTACTGGCCTTCGGCCAGCACGCTCGATCGCAGGATGCCGCGATAGTTGCCGAACGCATACCAGTTCGGGACGGTCACGTTCGTCAGCGTGCTCGGATCGATCGAGAAGGGGAACGACGGCGTGTCGACCAGCTCGCGATGGTTGTTGAGATAACCGCCCTGTACCGTGTGATTCGGCTTCGGCGTGGCGGTCACCTTGAATTCGGCTCGCCAGTTGTTGTCTTCCTGCTGGTAGGGGATCCCGAGCTGATCGAACGTTTCGGTCGTGTTCACGTACGCGAAGCGGCTGGCGCCGAAGAACCAGACCTTGTCGCGGAGTACCGGTCCTCCGAAGGTGATTTCGTACGTGTCGTTGGTCGTGCTCTGGCGGTCGACGTCGTTCTCTTCCTCGAATGGCGTCTCTTCGGTCCACGACGGGTTCGTCAGGTTGATCCGGAAACTTCCCGCGAAGCGGTTTCCGCCGCTCTTGGTGATGGCGTTGACGACGCCGCCGGAGAAGCGCCCGAACTCGGCGGAGATGCCTGACGTGAGGACCTGTGTCTCCTCGATTGCGTCTTCGATGAAGAGATTCTGCGGTGAGCCGAACAGGTTGTCGTTCACGTCGACGCCGTTGAGCATGAAGATATTGTCGTACGCGTTTGCGCCGTTGATGGACAGCTGCCGGGTATTCGGGGTGTTGTCGTTGAGACCCGGCGAGAGCGTCGCGATTCCCTGAAGCGTGCGTGATGTCGCCAGCGCCTCGACCTCGTTCTGCCTGATGTTCAGCCCCACGTCCGGATCGGCGAGTGGTTCTGTTGTCGCGGCGACGTCCACCTGCTCGGTCACTCCCGCCGGACGGATTGTGACGTTGTCTTCGGCGGTTCCGCCGAGCGGCACGATCGTCTGGCGTTCGACCGGCGTGAAACCGCTCAGGCTGTATTGGACCTTGTACTCTCCGGCTGGAAGCAGTCTGATGACGTACGCCCCCTCTTCGTCGGTTACGGCCGTTCGCTCGCCCTGAAGCGCTGGTGAGGTCACCGTGACGGTGACGCCTGGCACGGCGAGCCCCTGGGCATCGCGCACGATGCCGCGGACGATGCCGGTTTGCACTCCTTGCGCGTGCGCTGTCGTGGCGATGCCCAAAGTCAGCCAGATACATGCGGCGGCTACCGCGGTAGGTTTCATGCGGACACCTCGAGAAAGCTGTTGTGAAACCGTCAGCACAGCAGAGGCTGTACCAGCGGGTTCGTCCACCAGTCAGAGGCCGTTCTACGGAAATTGCGCTGATTATGCGCGTGTTCTCGAGAGGTGCGACGCGTACTGAATCCAATACCGTGCGGCGGTATCCGATTCCTTGAATAGCTGGCCGGCGAGCGCAAACGGATGAGGCGGAAGCCGGGGGCCGGCTTCCGCCTGTCGAGTCGAGAGGGTCGGACCGAGACGGTCAGACCACGGTTCGGCGTCCACTGATGAGCCCCACCAGGAACAGCACGAGGGCGACGACCAGCAACACGTGAACGAAAGCACCGATGGTGTAGGTACCAACCACCCCTAACAACCACGCGATCAACAAAATCACTGCGAGCGTGTAGAGCATCATGTCCCTCCTTGACCCACATGGCGCCCTTCAAGCGCCCTCGCGTAGAGTCAGAGCATAGGTCGTGCCGCTGAGCCGATTTGGCCAACTGCCGGCTGGATCAGTGTGAGACGCCATAGCTCATCGGGCCGCCCGGCTACTTCACAGCGACGATCTCGATGTGGCCGTCGCGGCGCAACACGGTCACGCCGACGTCGTAAGGATGTCTCGTCAACAGGAGATCGACGCTGGCGTCGAGCACCGTCACGTTCGTGATGCGCAGCCACTCGACGCTCTCGGGCAGCATGGCGCGGCGGATGACCAGGCGCCGGGCGGCGGCGTCGATCTGCAGACCCAGGCAGGCGCCGAGCAGCATATACACAGCTCCCGCGGCCCACGACTGCGGTGCGCAGGCAACCGGATAGAGAGTTGGAAATTCGCTGCCACGCCTGTGGAATCCGCAAATCAGCTCCGGCAGCCGGCTGGACTCGACGCTCTGGCTCAGCTCGAGCATTGCGCTCATGATCCGGGTCGCAGCCGCCGTCAACCCGTAGCGCGAGAAGCCGGCGGCGACAATCGCGTTGTCGTGTGGCCAGATCGATCCGTTGTGATACGACATCGGGTTGTAGCGCGACTGCGAGGCCGCGACCGTTCGCACGCCCCACCCGGCGAACGATGCTTCGGACATCAGCGTGGCCGCTGCGATTTGCGCACGGTCCTGGCTTGCAATTCCGGCGAACAGACAGTGACCAGGGTTCGACGTCGCCACGCGGCATGGGCGCTTCGCGGCGTCGAGCGCCAAGGCATACGTGCCGAGATCCTCGCACCAGAAGGCCTCCTCGAACCGCTCGCGCAACCGATTCGCCCGTTCCTCCCACTCGCTGGCGTCCGACACGTCACCTCGTGCTCTGGCCAGGCAGGCAGCGCCCGTCCAGGCACCGTAGGCGTACGCCTGAATCTCGCAGAGCGCGATCGGCGGCTCTGCCAGCGAACCGTCCTCGTGAAACACGGCGTCCTGTGAGTCCTTCCAGCCTTGATTGACGAGGCCCGTGTCGCGCCGGCGCGCATACTCGATGAAGCCGTCCCGGTCGGGATCGCCGTGTGACTCCATCCAGCCAAGCGCGCTCAGCACGTTCGGCCAGAGACGGTCGATGAATTCGACGTCGGCTGTCCGATCGAAATAGGCATGAGCCAGCATCACGAAGAGTGGAGTGGCGTCTGCGCTTCCATAGTAGCGGCCGAACGGAATCTCCTTGAGCGCCGCCATTTCGCCGTCGCGCATCTCGTGCAGGATCTTCCCGGGTTGTGCGTCCTGCTGATCGTCGAACCCGGTCGCCTGGCTGTCGGCGAGGAACTGAAGGACCCCGCGCGCCATGTCCGGCCACGCCCAGAGCAGCTCGAGCGCCGTGATGATGCCGTCGCGCCCGAATGGCGCGCTGAACCAGGGGATGCCGGCATAGGGATATGGTCCGCTGGCCGTTTTCGTCGTCATCATGCGGAGATCTGCTGACGATCGACGTATCCAGCGATTGAGCTCCTCGTTCGAGGTGAGGACGGCCGCTTCCCGCTGCTCGCGTTCCGCCCGTTCCTGTCTGACAGCCGCGAGTACAGCGTCACAGGTCACCAGGGACCTGGACTCCGATCCGATCTCGCAAGCGACCTGGATCTCGAAATCCACCGTTTCGTGAGGTGCCAGGGAGAGGCGATAGGTCACCACGGCAGCTTCGGTGCGGCTTGGCTGACGGCTCCATCTGATCCGCGTGCAGCGTTCGATATGATCGAGGCCCACGTAGCGAAGCGTGAGGTCGTCCGCCACGACGTTGGCCAGGCGGGTGCCGCGTTGCGCGCGCCGCGTGCCGCGAACCTCGAACACGTCGGCGAAGTCGGCGTCGAAACCGATCGAGATCGGCACCTCGATCGGCTGCAGGCCGTGATTCGCCACCCGGATTCGCTCGGCGCACGTTCCGTCGCCGAGCACACGCCCTCGAAACACGTGAATCTCGCCGCGCGGAATGACGACGCGTCCGTCGCGCAGGATGTCGGGATTGGTGAGATCGACGGCGAGCAGGGTGTTGTCGGCGCTGATCGTCGAGCTCAGGAGCAGCGGACGGCGCCGCCCGAAGCGCAGCTCGATGTGCGAGAGGAACCGTGTTCCGGCGTGATAGAGCCCTTGTTCTCCGCCGTCGCTGGGGATGGCGTCGCCGTGCGGATTGAACACGCCGAAGCTGTCGCCATGCTTCAGCACGCGCGACGGCGTCGCGGACCGCGCGGTGTCGCTGACGATGTAGAACTGCTCGTCGAGCCGGATGTCGTCGTCGTTCATCGCCCGGGCAGCGTCACGCTACCAGATTCGACGTCGAGCTCGCGAGCCGGCTGTACAGTTGCACATACTGCGCCGCCATGCGCGACGCGCTGAACCGGCGCTCGAACGCTGCACGACAGGCACGCCGATCGAGGCGGGAAAGGGCGCGCGTGGCTTCGATGGCCTCCTCCATCGAGTCGACGATGTACCCGGTCACGCCGTGCTCGATGATTTCGGGAACCGAGCCGCCGCGGAACGCGACGACCGGCACGCCGCAGGCGAGCGCTTCGATCATCACGAGGCCGAACGGTTCCGGCCAGTCGATCGGAAACAGCAGTGCCCGCGCCTGGCCGAGGAAGTCGCTCTTCTGGCTCTCCCCGATCTCGCCGATGAACTCGACGAGCGGGTGGTCGAGGAGCGGACGGATCCGGCACTCGAAATACTCGCGATCGACCGGATCGACCTTGGCGGCGATGCGAAGCGGGATGCCGGTCGCGATGGCGATGGCAATGGCGCGATCGACCCGCTTCTCTGGTGAGATGCGGCCGAGAAACGCGAGGTAATTTGCCGGTGACGGGTGGTAGGGCAGCAGCGAGAAGGGCAGACCGTGGTGAACCGTCCCGATCCATCCGGCCTCCGGCAGCGGGCGGCGCTGCGCGTCGGAGATCGAGACGACCGGAATGTCGCCGAATTCGCGATAGAGATCGACGAGCTCGGGCATGTCCAGGCGGCCGTGCAACGTCGTCACATGGGGAATCCCGGGCAGCCGGCGTACGACCGGAAAGTGCAGCGGCGCGATATGGAAGTGAATGATGTCGAAGCTCGACGCCGTCCGCGCCAGCTGCTCGATCATGAGCACGTGCGGCGACAACGGGTCCCTGCATGCGGGGTCGAGCCGGAGCGACGTCGCGTGCGCAGGCACCAGCTTCGCGGAGGTGACCGAGTCGCCGCTGGCGAACAGCGTCACCTCGTGCCCGAGCCCGATGAGCTCTTCGGTGAGGTACGACACGACACGCTCGGTGCCGCCATACAGCTTCGGGGGAACGCTTTCATAGAGTGGCGCAACTTGAGCGACCTTCATAGGACTGAGCGACCTTCATGGCGTCCCCGCGCCAATCGACGCGGGGACGCGACTGGAACGCGGCCCCGAATGGGCCGCGCCCGGTGGGGGCGAGACTGGGTCAGCGGCCAGAAGGCGTGGCCGGGCAGGTGCCTGCGACTTCCTTGATGGTGGACACCTCGAATTCCGACAGGTTCACTTGATCACGGCCGATGATCTTGTCGGTCTTCGACGTGGTCGTGCCCGGCGCCGGCGCTGGCGAGTCGCCTTCCTCTGCATCGATACGTCCGACGGCCTCGACACGTTTGCCAACCAGCGACTTCAGTTTGGCGTCATCGACGAACTCGAGCTTGTACATCGCGCCAGCGGCTCCGGACGTTCCCGTGGCGGCGGGTGCGCCGGCGCCGGTGGTGCCGGCTGCTCCCTTGCCCCCCGGCTGGCTCGGATAGCTGGACGTCTCGGCGAGGATGTAGTCCTCGAGAATGCCCGCGCGTTCCGCGACGTTCGGCGCGCGTCCGGGAATGTCCTTTTCCCTGTAGACGCAGCCGACCACCGTCGCGGTCGTCTTCCGCGAGGTTTGCGCATCGGCGCCTGACTGCGGCTTCGTTTGCGGCTGCTGCGCGGCGATGAGCGAACCAGAACAGGCTGCCGCGAGTGCGGTTGTGATGATGAATTTGTTGAACACCGTGACCCTCCTCACACGTGAATTCCATGTCCGATGGTTAGCACTGCAACCGCGGCGCCATCGCGGACGATGAATCGGCGAATGTGAGTGGCAGAGCTTCGCTGCTCACGGCTGCGTTCGGGAATAGAACCCGGCCGCACGCCGTGGCGTTCGAAGCTCAGTCGTCAAGCGCTACAGAAGGGTTTTCCGCGGATGATGCGTTCGGATCTGCAGATGCGGATGTCACGACCGTGTGCTCATGTCTTCCCGAGGGTGTATCCTGCGCGAGTGAGGAGTGTGTTCATGCGAATCCCACTCGACACCGACGACATGGAAGCGACGCCGCCTCAGACAGAGAGCGCGCGTGAACGCGGCTTCGCGTCGGAGGCCGACGACTCGAAGTATGGCTGTTCGGACGAGCTCGATGGGGACCTGCAGGGAGACATTGCCGACGAAGGCGCCGGCCACCGGGGGTGAGACTCGACTGGGGTCAGGTCTTGAATCCGTGCTTTTTTCACGCTCTGACCCCTGGAGGCGCTAGGAATCGGGACCGCTGAGAGGGGTCAGACCGTGGAAAAACTACGGATTCAAGACCTGACCCCCTCTTGGCCGAGCAGAGCCATCAGCTTGGCCGTTAGCGCTGGTCCCAAATCGTCGATGCGCCGGATCCTCGTGGCATTGCGATAGAAGCGCGACACGTCGTGTCCGATCCCGATGGCGGCCAGCTGCACCGTGGAGCGGGTTTCGATATCCTCGACAACGCTGGCGAGATGGCGATCGAGGTATTCGTGCCCGTTGGCGGCGAGCGTCGCCTCGTCCATCGGCGTGCCGTCGGAAATGACGACGAGGATGCGGCGGCGCTCGGAGCGTGCCTGCAGACGCGCGTGCGCCCAGGCCACCGCCTCTCCGTCGATGTTTTCCTTGAGCATTTCGTCGCGAAGGAAAAGCCCGAGGCCGACGCGTGCACGCCGCCAGGGCACGTCCGCGCTCTTCACGATGATGTGTTCGAGGGCGTTGAGACGGCCGGGGCTGTCCGGGTAGCCGCGTGCCGCCCACTCTCGCGCCGGCTCGCCACCGTCCCAATCGCGGGTCGTGAAGCCGAGCACCTCGCATCGGATCCCGCACCGCTCGAGGACCCGGACGAAGATCTCCACGGTGAGCGCCGCAATCTGCATCGGTCGCCCGCGCATCGAGCCGGAGTGATCGATCAGCAGCGTCACGACGGTGCTCGGGAAAGACGAGTCCATTTCCTGCTTGAACGGCCGGGCGTTTCCGCCTCGCGCGACGACCCGTGCCAGGCGGGAGCTGTCGAGAAGCCCTTCCTCGAGATCGAACTGCCAGTGGCGCGCCTGCTGTGACATCAGAACGCGCATGAGCCGTTTGGCCAGACGCGACACGACGGTACGCAGCGACGCCAGATCGGCGTCCAGCGTGGCGCGCAGACGCGCCAGTTCCTCGCGGTTGGCCAGCGCCGACGCGTTGATGACACGATCGTGCGCCGTGGTGAACCGCCGGTAGCCGTCGTCCGAACTGCCGCTGCGATCGACGTGACCTCCCCCGACGGCCTGTTCCGACCCTGCATTGCTCCCCACCGTCCGCTCAGCCAGCGGCGCCCGCGTCCGTCCCGGGTCGCCGCGCGACGGCAACTCGCGGTAGACCCGTCGTACGGGGAGCGCCAGGCGCCTTGCTCCGTCATGCCCCGCGGCTTCGAGCGGCACACGCGCGGCATTCCGCGCCGACCAGTCGGCTGCTGCCTGCGCAAATCGCTCGTGGTCCGCGAGGTGGCGATCGAGCGTACGGAGCTGATCGAGCGTGTCGGCCGGCAACGCGGCCCGAACGCGGCTGACCGAGGCGGATTTCACGTCGGGCGCCCGTCTGCCGCTGAACGTCTCGAAGGCCAGCCAGCGCAGGCCGTCTTCATCGGCGCCGGGATGGGCGAGAAGATTTCCGGCGATACCGGGCAGCCACTTCGCGCCGAGCGCGTCGAGCCGTGCCTGCTCGAGCGATTCGAACACGGCCGACGCCCGCGGATCTGCAGGTCGCCATCGCTGCTGAATGGCGGCTTCGTGGAAACGATGCCGCACCGCGAGGCGATCGCCGTCCGCTCGCAAGCCGCCGAGCGTCGCCGCGTCGGAGCTGCCAAGCCCGACGTCGGCGTCAGCGACAGCCGCCAGCGCGCGCGTGCACGCGCTCACCGCCTCGACGATCCGCGGGGGCTGCACTGGCGATTTCTCAGAGATCCGTGCCGATGCAGCGCTGGTAGTACTCCGACACGAGCGCGCGCTCGTCTTCGTCGCAGCGGTTCAGGAAGGTGAGCCTGAAGGCGAGCGCTGGATTCTTGAAGAGGGTGGTGTTCTCAGCCCACGTGACCACGGTGCGAGGTGACATGACGGTGGAGAGATCGCCGTCGGCGAAGCCGCGCCGCGTCAGGTTGGCCAGTGCGACCATCGCGCTGGCGCGCTCGCGCCCTTCGGCATTCCGGTATTCGGGGCACCGCGCAAGCACGACTTCTACCTCGCGATCGTGGGCGAGATAGTTGAGCGTCACCACCACGTTCCAGCGATCCATCTGACCCTGGTTGAGCGGCTGTGTGCCGTGATAGAGGCCGGTGGCGTCGCCGAGGCCGACGGTGTTGGCAGTGGCGAAGAGGCGGAAGGCCGGGTGCGGCTCGATGACGCGGCTCTGATCGAGCAAGGTGAGCCGCCCCTCAACTTCCAGCACGCGTTGAATGACGAACATCACGTCGGGACGGCCGGCGTCGTATTCGTCGAACACGAGCGCGCAGGGCCGCTGCAGCGCCCAGGTCAGGATGCCGGGCTGGAACTCGGTGACCTGCTTGCCGTCGCGGATGACGATGGCGTCCCGACCGATCAAGTCCATCCTCGTGACGTGGCCGTCGAGGTTGACCCGAACGCACGGCCAGTTCAGACGCGAGGCAACCTGCTCGACGTGGCTCGACTTGCCGGTGCCATGACGCCCCTGAACGAGGACGCGCCGGTTGTGCACGAACCCGGCGAGCAGCGCGAGCGTCGTGTCGGGATCGAACACGTAGTCGGGGTCGCGCGGCGGAACGTGGTCGTCTGCCACGGAGAAGGCCGGGACCTGGAGATCGGTGTCGATGCCGAAGAGAGTCCGTGCGGGAAGGGTCAGGTCCGGCTGCAGCGCGACCGGCTGCACAGACTCCTCCGGCGAGTACGTCGCACTCGTATTCATGCGTCCGTCAATTATCGCTGATGTCTCGCGCCGCGGGTTCAGCGGTCCGATTGCTCCAGGATGGCGCGTACAGCCGACGGGTAATCGGGGAAGTAGCGTTCGATGACCGGCAGCTCGAACCGCGCGAGGATCGATTCCTTCGGCTCGCGCTCGAGCAGGAACGTGAACGACGCCTCGAGCAGCTCTTCGGGCGTCGCGTCCGGCGCGTACCGCTGGATGTCGGACGGCCAGACCGTGACCTGATGCGACGTGCTCGTGCCGTCTGGTGCATCGAGGCCGACGTAATACACCGGGCCGTCGCCCGCCGTGACTGAAATACGTACTGGCGTCACTTCGAAATCAGGAGACCGAGGACGATACCGATTGCCCCTTGTGTGCCGCTGGCCGTTCCCAGCTCCGTTGCTGCCGAAACCGTGGTAAGACCCAGCCGGCGAGTCATGGCGGCGTCTGCCTGGCCTTTGATGAACGCTTCGATGTCCACAGTGGCGACACCGAGCCGCGAGGCGAGCGTCGGCGTCGCCCTTCCGTTCAACAACGCATTCAGATCAGCAAGCGGGACTCCCGCCAGCGCCGCGATTTCGACATTCTTCACGTCCTTACCCTCCGACGAACGGACGTCCGATTATCCCTGTCTTGGCTCATCGCTGTACGCCTCGCCAGCGGGTGCGGTCGTATCCGAAACCTGATCTTCTGTCGCACCGATGTGCTTGTCACCTGCGTCATCGGCTGAGGTAGGTCGAGGCGGCCCCGGTTCTGCGTCGGGTGTGTCGCGCCCGTGTAGCGGCTCCGGGCTGCCGTCTGCCTGAGGCGATGGCGCAGGCGTGGACGGCGCCGCCGACTTCGTTCTGTCGTTCTCGACCTTATGAGCCTGCGGAGTGTGGCCGTGAGTGGTCATGCGCACCTCGACTCGACGAAGAGCAAGATGAGGTCCAACATGACTCATGCGATCGGCGCACGAGCAGTGCGATCCGTGAAAGCGTCGCGCGTCAGCTCGCGAGCTTTCGCAGATGTCGCGCGAGCACGACGAGCCGAGTACCGCTCTCGGTTTCCACCAGCATGTTACCGTTGCGACCCCTGACGCAGACGGGGCGCTCGCCCGCACGCGAACCCGCGGTGCTTCGGCGGACGGCGTAGCACCGTACGAAGCGCAGGCTCGGCATCGTCCAGCGGTCGCCGCGATACATGTACGGTTGAGCGCGGTCGACGAATCCCTTCGCAGCGACGCGCATCACTCTTTGGACGCCTTTCCAACATGCGCGTCGATGAGCTCGACGATATCGGGCTTGTCGAAGAACATCGCCCAGCCACGTGGATCGGAATCGTGCTTGCTGTCGCGGATGTTCGAGTCGGCCCCAGCGTCGAGCAGGAGACGAGCGATCTCGACATGACCTTGCAAGGCGGCGAGATGCAGAGGTGTGACGTTCGCGTCCCAGTGCGGCCACACGCCGCTCGGGTTCGCAGCGCGAGCGAGCAGCCACTTCGTCCCGTCGACGTCGCCTCGTTTCGCCATCAGATGGAGCACGCCGCTGGCGGGGAGCATCAGACGCTCGTTCTCGGCCAGAAGGCGCTCGGCGGTGCTCCAGTCGCGGAGCGTGATCGCGGCGAGCAGATCCAAAGGCCCGCCGCGCGCCGGGCGATGTCCGCGGGCGGCGCTGCGCAGCTCGGCAGCCGTCATCGCATGGATCCGCTCCATCACCGGAAGATCCGCGTCGGGCGCCGTCGCGTAGATGGCCGCCGATTGCCCTGAGCCGTCGACGGCGAGCGGGTCGGCGCCCAGCTCCAGGAGCAGGGCGATCATCTCCCGGCGGTTCCGCATCACCGCGAGATGCAGCGGCGTGCGATTGTTCTCGTTGCGGCTCTGACGGCTGTTGACCGAGGTCGGATCTGCCGCCACGATTTGCCGTACTTCTTCGCCGAGACCGAGGGCCACTGCGGAGAAAATGTGATGGCGCGCCCCGCGACGCACGAGGAACTCCACAACCGCACGATGAGGTTCATCGTCGGAGTCGTCCCAGCACGATGCCCAGCCGATGACCTCGAGCTCGTGGTCGTCATCACGCCCCACGATGTCGCCGCCGGCATCGGCGAGCCGCTGCACGACCTCGAGGTGTCCGCCAGCCGCGGCCCAATGCATCGCGTACGTGTTGTCGCCTTTCTCCCGCGTGTTGGGATCGAGTCCCCGGTTCAACAGCAGGTCCACGGCAGTGAGGTGTCCGCCCTGGGAGGCGGTGTGCAGCAACGACCACTCATAGGGCTCGGCGCGCGCATGCAGCCGATCAGGATACTGATCGAGAAGCGTCGTCAAGGTTGCGACGTCGCCGGTGCGCGCCGATTCGAAGAGCGAGGCACAGAGAAGTCCGCCACAGAGGCACGGAGGACACAGAGAAAAACAGAGGAATCTCTGTGGCCTCGGTGCCTCTGTGGTTTGGTCTCTCTGTGGTTTGTCTCGGCGCCTCAGCAGCCCGTCACCTCCTTTCGCCACGGGGCTGCTAGCGCATGCCGGCGATCTTGCCCGCCGAGGCGTCCATGACCATCCGGGTGAGCAGATACAGGCGCGGCTCTATGGACGAGATGTTGATGTACTCGGCATCGTTCGAGTGCGAACCAAAGTTCTGCAATCCGAGCCCTTCGATCACCGGCGCAGCGGTTTTCAGCGCCGCGTACGCCGCATCAGTGCCGCCGCCCGTTGACACGGTATTCACCTTGAGAGTCCCGCCGATCTCTGCGTACACGCGTTTCGCGTGCTCGGCAGCCCTGGCCGACTGCTCGCGGAACGGCATCGGCGGATACATGCGCTCGAACTTCACCTCCACGGTCGTGTCGGGAATCAGGTGGTTGCGGATACGTTCACGAATAGTGGCCTCGACGGCGGCGAAATCGCGTTCGTCATCGGCCCGCATGTCGCCGAGTGCGCGCGCCTCGGCCGGAATGGCGTTCGAGACCGAGCCGGCATTTGCCACCGTCCAGTTCACCTTGACGGCTTTCGATGGCATCGAGAGATCGCGCATCTGCAGCAGCTGGTGCGCCAACTCATACAGCGCGTTACGGCCGCGGTCGGGCGCGCTTCCGGCGTGCGCCGCTCGTCCCTTCACGGTGAGCACGGCTACCTGGGCGCCCGACGTCGCCAGGCGCACGCTGTCGTCCTGGCCGGAGCCCTCGCACGAGAACACGATGTCGTGCTCGCCTCCCAGCGTCGTGATGAGGTCGCGTTCGGCAATCGAGCCGACTTCCTCGTCAGGGCTGATGAGGACTGTCACGAGACCATAGCCGTCGAAGCTCGAGGCCTTCAGTAAAGCGAGCGTGTGCAGAATCAGCGCGACGCCGTGCTTGTCGTCGGCGATGCCGAGACCGAAGGCACGGTCGCCGTCGATGCGGAACGGCTGCTGCGCCAGCATTCCGCGCTGATAGACGGTGTCCATGTGCGCGAGGAGCAGGATGCGCTTCGTGCCGCGCCCGCGAAACCGCGCCACCACCGTGTCGCCAACTTTCGGCGGCGTGTTCGTGAAACGCGGCATGTTCGCTGCCGGCGGCACCATCTCGACCTCGCCACCGAGGGCGCGCAGCCGGTCGGCAATCAATGCGCCGATGCGGGCAATCCCCTCGGCGTCGCCGCTGCCCGACTCGATGGATACCAGGTCGCGCAGCGTATCGAGCAGCGGCTGTTTCTGCTGCCGGACCCGGGCGCGGAGCGCCTCGTCGACCTGCGCGCTGGCCAGCGCGGGAACGAACACCAGGGTCGCGAGGACGAGGAGTCGAGTACGCATGGCTGTCTCCGCTGCGATGCTACCGGCGAAGTATCGCACGTCGGGTCGCCCAAGCAGGTGCCGACGGTGGAGATCGTCGGCGTGGCCCGGCAGGTGAAGACGCGCGCGGCCGAGCCGAGCCGATCCCACACGTCTATATACCGCTGGCGCAGAACAACTGGTGGGTGGCGTCGCTGATCGTGCGGCCTACGGATAACGCGGCCGCGCGCCTGCCCTCAGGTCGGGGCCGCGGTCGCTCGTGTCGATCGCGAGCGCGTGCTCGGTCGCCCGCGCACGATGGCAACCATCGCTCACGATGCGACGGCTCGTCCTCGGTTCCGGGCGGTGCTCGTCGGCGCGTTCGCGCTGCTGGCGCTGACGCTGGCGACCATCGGCGTGTTTGGCGTCCTTACCCACCTCGTTCAGCAGCGGATGCGCGAGTTCGGCGTGCGCATCGCGCTCGGCGCGAGCCGGACAAACGTCATTTGCCTCGTCGTCCGGCACGCGGCGGGCATCACGACGATCGGGATGGCGGTGGGGCTCGGGCTCGTGTTCATGCTCGGGAGGTTACTAGCCGCGTTGATTTTCCCGATCGCGCCCTCCGATCCAATCACTTACTCGCTCGCACCGCTGGTCGTGCTGCTGACAGCCGCCGTTGCTTGCATAGCCCCGGCGTGGCGCGCGACGCGCGTCGACCCGGCCACGACGTTCGGGGATGAGTGAGCCTCTTCGCAGCGCCGAGTCTCTGACTCGGTTGTTGGCGAGTTATCGAAGGGGCGCCTGAGGGCTTCGTCGTCTCACGAACCGGCCGCTACCAATCGCGAGCGTCGCGCCGACGATGAGGAAGGGGACTGGAGTGTCTGCGATGCCGTGACCGTTCGCAGCCATGCCAATCAGGGCGGCGGCGCCTATCGCTATCGGAGCCGTAAGCATCCAGCGGCTCGGAATCACCGCTCCAACGACCAGACCAGCGATGACGATGAGGAGGATGCTCATAGTGCAGACGAGCGTCGCACAACCACTGGGTCCAATCAACTATCACGGAGCGACGGTGCCACCTGGCGCCTGCCCAGACCGCGCGCCCATCCGACACTGGGAGGTGCGACACCGTCTTGGCGTGATCAGATGGTGCAGAAGATCTGGCCGGAACGCCTGAGATTCTTGGTGCAGTAGAAGCGCGGGATCTCGCGCACTTGGACGATCCTTCCGGCAAGCGCGAAGCTGGTGGAACACGAAATTCCGAATCGGCGAATCCACGCAACTGAATCGGCGAGGCTCGGGGAGAGAGATCCGCAAGCCTCGCCGCTTGGTGAAACTGCCTTCTGTCGTGAGTCAGCCGCGATAGCTCGTGGCCGGCTCACCTTCGGTGGCGGGCGTCGGGTACACGAATGGCCCCCCGGCTAGGCGTTGACAACCCGTGCTGGAAATCGTCACGGGTTGTCAGCCTTGAAATGCGGCACAGCGCGACTGATGCCTGGGGAGCGACAGCTAGTCGAGAATCAGCCGGAAACCAACGGCGGCCCTGACGTCGTTGCGCCCCGACTGGAGATCCTCTTCTTCGTCGAGAAACATCCGGCGATAGTCGGCCTGAATGAAGATGCCCCATCCGTCTCCCACGACGAATGTGAGGCCGCCACCCATCTGTGCGAGCGGGCGAGTTCTCGTCTCCTTGACTGGGAGGCCTTGCAACACGGCGTTGAAGTTCAAATACCCGACGCCGCCGAGCACCTCTCCATACCCCCACGTACGCCCCCATCTGCCTGTAAAGCGCACCCCGGCGGCGGCGTGAAAGACGTCCTCGTCGAGCGTGTCGCCGCCGAAGATGTTGTCGTCGAGCTCTTCGCTGTTGCGCGACCAGCCGATCTGGCCGGCGATGCCGAAGGG
>DASUGH010000098.1:0-29649 GCA_036274155.1 Vicinamibacterales bacterium
CAGATACGGCAGCAGCTGCTGACGAACGGCCGATGGCAAGGTGGACTCGAGGTATTCGAGCGCCGTGCCGCGCAGGTGGCGGTCATCGCGCTGCAGACTTCGGAAGGCAATCTGGAGCGGCTCGCGCGGGAGCACGAGCGACAGCAGCGTGAACACGTGCGCGAGGCTCTGCCGCGCGCGCTCTCGAACGAATGCGTCGAGCGGTGAGCGGTCTGCCGACGCGTCGAGCAGCCGCCTGCTCTCCCAGACCGGACGTCCCAGGTCGATCTCGCGCAGCACGGCGTCGTACATACGTTCACGATCGAACCGGATGCGCCGGTTTCGATCGAGGATGGCGGCGAGCGAGCGCCCGACTTGCGTGCGCACGTCGAAGCGGGCATCGTCGAGCGCCAGCAACAGACAATCCGCGGCACGCTGAGAGACGCAGGCCGAGAGCACCTGCGCCAGGCGCCGGCGGACCACCAGATCGAGGTTGGAGTCGATCAGGGCGTCGGTCAGCTCGCCGACCCGCTCCTCAGCCACCTTGCGCAACGCAAAGACGGCATGGTCGGCCAACTCGTCAACGCCCAGCAGTGGAATGACGTGTGCGACCAGACCGGCGCTGAGCCCTTCGTCCCGGGACAGCACGCCCCTGGCCCGGTTCAGATCTCCGGACTGAAGCGCGCGGATGTCGCGAATGTCGGGGCCGTCAGATGGTGGCGACAGCGGCCCGCCCGCCGTCGTGGCCGCAGCGGTGACGCTGGTGTCGCCGTGACGGGTCCCACGCACTCTGGCAACCACGCGCGCCGTGGCTTCGTCTTCCGGCCGGGACAGGTCGACGTTGCCGCCACGGCGGACCAGACTGCTTTCCAGCATGCGGACGTACCAGCGGTTCAGGTGACTCGCCGCGATCACGGCGGCCACGGAGGTCAGCATCGAGACGCCAAGGAGCCAGGGCACAGGCGTGGAGGCAAGCGACGTGATGAGCCGCACCAGCCCGGCGCCGGCCGCGTCTCCGAACCGCTCGAGCCCCACGTCGATCAGCGCTTTCGCGGATCGTTTCTCCTGTGGAGCGATCGGGGTGTAGAAGATCTCGTATCCGGCGCGGAACCACGACGCGCGGAACACGGCTTCCCCGCCGCGGGCAACGATGAGGCTGCCGAGGCCCGGAGCAATGAGGCTGCCGATGCTGCCCGCGAGCAGCGCAATCGACGGCGCGCTCGCCGTGAGACCGAGGCCGAACCGCTCGAGGATCGGACGGCTGGCTACCGTCTGCAGCACGAACGAGATGCCGCTGATTGCCGCGTAGTACAGCGCAAAGAATCGAAGGAGGCCGTCGCTGAAGCCGAACGACTCCACGGCGCGCGCCTTGAAGACATAGTCGAGAATCGCCGCGCTGAGCGTACCCAGGACCACGAGGATGGCCACCACACGAAGGTGCGGGGCCTGCGCGATCACGCGCAGGCTCGATCGCGGCGCGGGCTCGCCCCGCGCCTGAATCGGCTCGGGCACGGCCGGCGCCAGCGTCCCGGCGGCAAGCGCACGAATCAGCCAGGCGGTCAGGATTTGCATGACCCCGAGGATCACGAGCATCGAGGTCACACTCGACAGCACGGCCACCCGCTCGGTGACCAGCGCTCCGGCCAGACCACCGAGCGTTCCGGCGCCGGCGATCCCGCCAAAGCCGGCCCGAGCGCTGCGCGGGTTGAAGGCTTCGCTGGCAATGAGCCAGAACCCGGATGCGAGCAGCGGAACGGCGATGGAGACGTGCAGGTAGACCAGGACGGCGGTGATCGACGGCGTCATCGGCGCCGTGACCCACTCGCCCAGGTAGAGCCCGCCGCTGAGGGCAAACAGGACAGGAACCAGCGTGCGGGGCGCCACCCGTTGCGCGACCCACGAGTGGGCGTAGACCAGGAGGACTGACACCGCCGCCGTTGTCATCAGCATGAGCGGCAGGGCGCCGACGCCGAGCGACATCAGGAAAAGGGCGTCGCGGGTGGCTTTCCCGCCCACCAGCTGCGCCGTGACGCCGGCACATGTCAGGGCGCTCGCGATAGTGGCCGATTTGGGCGTCATGTTCGGGGAACCGCCGCCGACCGGGGCGCAGGTCGCGGTACCTGCTAACGCGACAACGGTGCCGAAAGCCCGCATCCGTGCTTCAGCCAGACGGGTGAACCGGGGCGGCCGACCCGGCTCCGCCGGCCAGAGTACACTCCGGAAATCCGATGTCCCCCAGGGAAGATCGAGAGAAGGACGCCCGCCAGCCGGTGTCGGAGCTGACACCTCCGCCAGTGGACCGCGCGGCGACGTCTGCCGGGGATGCCGGGAGCGCAGGCGCGGAGGGCGAGCTTGCGCCGGGGTCGATCTTCGCGGGCCGCTACCGCATGGTCGAGCGGATCGGGCGGGGTGGCATGGGCGAGGTCTGGGAAGCCGAGGACCTCGTCCTCCAGACACCGGTCGCACTGAAGATCATTCACGCCGCCGACGAGGAGGGACGGGAACGCATTCTGAAGGAGGTGCGGCTGTCGCGGCAGATCACGCATCCTGCCGTCTGCCGCGTCTTCGACGTCGGTGAATCGGACGCGAGCGTTTTTTATTCGATGGAGCTCGTGCAGGGCGAGGATCTCGCGACCCTGCTGAAGCGGGTCGGCCGGCTGCCATCCGAGAAGGTGATCGACATCGGCCTGCGGCTGTGCGACGGCGTCGGCGCGGCGCACGCGCAAGGGGTTCTCCATCGCGACCTGAAGCCGGCCAATGTGCTCATCGACGCCGACGGCCTGGTACGCATCACCGACTTCGGAATCGCCATCACCCGCGGCGAGCGACGCTACGACATCATCGTCGGCACGCCCGGCTACATGGCGCCCGAGCAGCTTGCCCCAGGTCATCAGCTGAGCGAACGGACCGACGTCTATGCGCTCGGCGTGATGCTTTACGAGCTGCTGGTCGGCAAGCTGCCGCTGCCCGACCCTTCGTCACCTTCGGGCGCTCCGGTCAAACCGTCACGGGTGACGCCAGACGTCGACCCGCGGCTCGAACGGATCATCATGCGCGCCCTGGCGCTCGATCCGCAGCGGCGGCCGGCGTCGACCGGCGCGCTGGCGGAGGGGCTCCGCCGCGCCGCGCCGATCGAACGCCCCTGGCAGCATCCGTGGTTGGCGGCTGCGCTGGCGGCTGCGCTCGTCCTGCTGGCGGTGATCGTGCCGCGAGTCATCCATCGCGGCGCCGCGCTGACGGATCACGACACGATCGTGCTGGCCGACTTCGTCAACACGACGGGTGAGCCGGTCTTCAACCGCGCCCTCAAGGTTGCGCTCACGGTCGCCCTCGAGCAGTCACCCTTTCTCAGGGTGTTCTCCGACGAACGGGTGCGCGAGACCCTCCAGCTGATCGAGCGTCTTCCCGACGAACCGATCACCCGTCAGGTGGCGCGTGACATCGCCCGCCGCGAGAAGCTGACGGCGCTGATCGCTGGATCCATCGGCAGCTTCGGCAGTCACTACGTGCTGACGCTCGAAGCGATCAACGCCGAGAGCGGCGAAACCATGGCGCGCGAGCAGGTGGAGGTTCCCGAGAAGGAACAGGTGCTTCGCTCGCTCGGCGCGGCTACGTCGCGGCTGCGCGAGAAGCTCGGCGAGTCGTGGTCTTCCATCCAGAGGTTCGACGCGCCGCTGCCGCGCGCCACGACGGCGTCGCTCGACGCGCTGAACGCGTACGCGCTCGCACTCGACGAAGGGCGCGTGAGCCTGCGCCGCGAGGCGATTCCCCATCTCAGGCGGGCGATCGAGATCGATCCGGAGTTCGCGATGGCTCAGGCGCTGCTCTCGGCCGTCTACGCGAACACGGGTCAGACGGGGGCGGCGCCGGAGTTCGCGAAGCGGGCGTTCGGGCTGCGCGACCGGGTCAGCGAACGCGAGCGGTATTTCATCTCCTGGCGCTACTACGTGGACGGAACGCAGGACTGGGAACAGGCGGCGGAGCTGGCCGAGTCATGGACGAAGACCTATCCACGCGAGGCCTTTGCATTCAACAGCCTGGCGCTCGCGATGGCTGTGTTCGGCAGGCACGACAAGGCCGAGTCCGCCCTTCGCGAGGCGCTGAAGCTCGACCCGCGGTTCCTCCCGCCGTACGCAAACCTGATCGGCTCGCTGACGGCGCTCAATCGCTTCGACGCGGCGAAGGCTGCGCTGAGCGACGCGGCCAAACGAGGCATCGACACCGTCGGCGTCAGGCGCGCCGCTTACCTGATGGCATTTCTCGACGGCGATCACGCCGGGATGACCAGGGCGCTGGAGGAGGCGCGCGGCTCGCCGTCCGCCGTCTGGACATCGACGTGGGAGGCGCGCGCCACGGCGTTTGCCGGGCGGTTCGACGCCGCTCACGAGCTGTATCGCCGCGGCGTCCAGGCGGCACTGCGTGAAAACCTGGAGGAGCTGGCCGCGCAGTGGACGCTCGAGGATGCCGAGCTCTATGCCATCGCGCGGCGCTGCGATGATGCCCGTCGCCGGGCGGCGGCCGGCCTGGAATTGAGCCGCGACAACTACACGCTCGAGCGCGCCTCGCGCACCCTCGCCCTCTGTCCGTCCGGCGACGAAACGACGGTCCTGATGCGGGAGTTGTCGAATCGATTTCCGATTGCCACGTTGACCACGCGCGTCCAGCTGCCGATGAGCGCCGCGGCGCAGGCGCTGCAACGCCACGAGCCGGAGCGGGCGATCGCCCTCCTCGACCCGGTAAAGCCATTCGATCGGGCGCCGCTCGCGGAGTTCTGGCCGTCGTACCTGCGCGGCGAAGCCTACCTGGAACTGAAGAATGGACCGGCCGCCGCCGCCGAATTCCAGAGCATCGTCGATCACCGCGGCGCCGCTCCCACGTCGCCGCTCTTTCCGCTGGCTCACCTCGGCCTGGCCCGCGCCGCCACCCTCAACGGCGACGTCGCGGCCGCGCGCAAGCGCTACGAGGCATTCTTCGCGTTATGGAAGGACGCAGACGCGAGGCTTCCGCAGCTGACCGAAGCGCGTCGGGAGTATGCGGCGTTAGATGGGGTCAGGTCTTGAATCCGTGGTTTTTTCACGGTCTGACCCCACCGTGATCGATGGCGGGTTGAAACGTGGCGCTATCACAGCGGGGTCAGACCGTGAAAAAACCACGGATTCAAGACCTGACCCCATAGTGCTCGCCGACCCAGCGCTCGAAGCGGTCGCACATGGCCTGCTCCGAGACCGTGTTGTCTGCCAGCAGCTCGGCACCGTGCACGATCCGAACCGTGGCATCGAGGTTGGCGGGATAGTCCTCCGGATATCTGCGATCGGCGGCAGCGTCCATGCTGGACTGCGCTTCCGACCACGACTGATCGATCGATCGGTTGCAGGCATCTGCGAGAGGGCGCGCCGAGAAGCCCTCGCCTGTCAGCCCCAGCAGCGTCGCGTTGTGGTCGATGCTGTTACCGGGCTGCCAGTAGTGCTCGGCCAGGAGCGGACCGATGGCGGGATTGTCGGTGAGGTAGCCGTATCGCTGCAGGAAATACGCTCGCGTCTGGTAGACGGCCATGTGCGCGAGCAGGTAGCCGTGATAGGACGCCGAAGACTCCTGATTGAGCAGATGCGGCACCGCCAGGAGCGGACGCGGGCTGTTGACGCCGAGAATACGCACCTCCGTGTCGCGCGCCAGCTGCAACACGGCATCGGCCGTACGCGCCTCGTCGTCCATGGCGTAAAGCGCCGCTTCGAAGTACGACACGACACCCAGCCACCGCTCGTCGAACGCCAGGAAAGGCTGTCGGCTGGCGAGCCGGGCGCGAATCAGCTGATCGGGCATCGGCTCACCTGAGTGGTCGAGCGCGTAGCGCTTGAGCCAGTCGGCGTCCTCCAGCAGGCTGTCGCAGAACATCGATTGCGTTTCGGCGTAGGCCATGGAGGTTGGCGCGTACTCCTGTGAAAAACAGGGGGAGTTCTGCGCGACGTTGGCGAAGTGCGCCGCATGCCCGCCCTCGTGAAAGAGGGTGTTGAGGGCGCGCCAGCCGCTGCCCACCTGATTGGGCGTGGCTTCGGCGGTGAAATTGATCTCACCGGGCACCCAGCGGCCACGCTCGTCGTAGTAGGTCGGCATCGGACCGTGGCAGAAGCCGTTCTGATGCTTGCCTTTGCGCTCCAGCAGGTCGAGCTGCAGCGTCGCCCCGCGGAACTGAATGCCGAGGCGGCGGAAGCTGTCGACCCAGCGGCGAAGTCCTCTGCCAAAGGGGAGATACGGATCCATGTCGCGGATCACATCGCCGCTCATGTGAAACCGGAGATTCCACGGGCGCGTCGCCTCGGCGCCATGACGCCGCTCCAGCTGCGCCAGGCCACGACGATTGATCTCCGCGGTGCGGCTCATGAAATCGTCGAGGACGGCAAACAGGTCGGCGGGCGACATCCGCTCCTGCTTGTGGACCTTGAACTCGAAGTAGTTGCGATAGCCGAGCGCACGGGCAAATCGGTTGCGCAGTGTGATGATCGGCAGGTATCCGTGCTCGAGCACCCACGTCTCCAGCTCGCGCAGTGCCATGTGCGAGCTCTTGCGCCGCTCCTCGTGCGGGTTGAGCGCCTGGTTGGTGGCGAGCATCGCGAGGGTCGCTTCCTCGCGCTCGCCCGCCTCGTTGACGTGGAACAGTGTGAGCTTCTGTCTCGCGGCAAAGAGCGCGGCCTCTGCCTCGATCAGTTCCGCCATCAGCCGCTTCGCGACCGGATCCTCGATGATGTTGGCTTCGAAGAGCGCGAGCCAACCCTTGAGCCCGTGCGCCAGCGCGTCGCGATCTCCTCCCGGCGGCGAGCTCGCGACGGCGGCCAGATGCTTCCGCGTGGCGGCGAGCTTCCCGGGATCGGATACGAAGGCCTTGTATGCCTGCTCGGCGCGGGCAAAGCCGGCATGGTCGTCGCTCGTCGCCATGTAGGTCGCCCAGAACAGGTCTTCTTTGGTCTTGTGCACCTTCAGGTAATCGCGATTCAGCTCGACGAAGAACCGGCGAGCGTCCTGGAGGGATTCATCGATAGCGGAACTTCGCGGGGCAGTCTCTGACATCACGCCTTCCGATTCTGCGATGCGGGGGCCGAAGCCGATGATTGTACCGCCCGCATGCACCAGTCGCGAAGACGCTTCACGTGGACTGGGAGCGGCTTGGTGTCATCTTCGACGCGGAAGGGACAAGATGGACATCGCTGGCCTTACGGTTCGGGTAGGCTTCAGGCTTCGGCCTTCGACGCCACCGCGTAGACGACATTCGCGTCGACCGAGTCGACACCGGCCTCCCGGATGAACGCGAGGTTGGCAGTGCGAACCTTCCGCCGCGCATCCGCGTCGAGCTGCTCGAGCGTGCCGCGGTAGCCGGTGCCGAGAACCATCGTCCACCAGTCCTCCGGCGATCGAAGCGAATGCCGGCCGTCTTCTGCGACGACGTCGAGTCTCTCGACGCTGGTGTCGGGAAAGATGCTGCGCAACGCGGCCGGATCGGTGATCCGGTCCCACGGGTGGAATCCCTCGTACAGGTCCGGCCGCACATCACGAACCGCGTTCCAGAACACGCTGTTGGCCGGTTCGAAAAACCGCGGCCCCCATGTCGTGATCGCGAGTTGTCCGCCGGGGCGTACCAATCGCCAGAGCTCGCGTGCCGCCTCCGGCATGTCGGGCACGAAGAAGATTCCAAACACGCATATCACGGCGTCGAAATGTGCCGAGGCGAAGTCCAGTGCGAGCATGTCGCCGGTGCGGAACTCGACGTTGCTCAGGCCTCGATGTCTTGCCTTCACGCGGGCCCGTTCGAGCAGCCTTTCTGCGAGGTCCACTCCGATCACGAGTCCGCTCGGTCCGACCTTGGCCGCGGCCGGAAGCGCCGATGCTCCCGTGCCGCAGCACACGTCGAGCACCCGCGCCCCCGGCCTGAGATCGAGCCGCGCAACGGTGCGCCGGCCGAAACGATCCCAGAACGTGTTCTGCACATCGTCGAACGCATCGGCCGCCGCGTTGTAAGTGGAAGCTGCTCTGGCCCTTGCCTGATCCGCTGTTTCTGTCGTCATGGGGTGTGCCCCCGTAGTCCATTTTTTCTCTCTCTACTTGTCAGTTGATTGGACGGCGGGCGTTCTGCGGAGTTCCTCGATGGGTCCGAACGCGTCTGGCGCCGGGACAGACTGTGGAAAGTACGAGGCCGGGTCCACTAGTACAATTCGCTGTCGTCTCCCGATGTCATCGCTGCACCAGCGCGCCAAGGATCTCTTCCTCGAAGCGCTCGCCCGGCCTGCCGAGGACCGCGCGACGTTCGTGGCCGACTCCTGCGGCGAAGACGTTGCCCTGCGCCACGAAGTCGAATCGCTGCTCTCGTTTCACGCCGAAGACTCCGGCAAGACCGAGCCTGAGCCTGGAGATCCGCCGTTCGCACCGGGCGAGGTGATCGCCGGACGCTACCGGATGATCGCGCGCATCGGCCGCGGTGGAATGGGCGATGTGTGGCGTGCCGACGACCTCGTCCTTAAGACGTCGGTGGCTCTGAAGTTGATCGCGTCGTCCAGCCCGTCCGCACGCGCCCGGATCCTCAACGAGGTACGCCTCGCGCGTCAGATCACGCATGCGGCGGTCTGCCGCGTATTCGACGTCGGCGAGGCCGCAGGCATCGTCTTCTACACTATGGAGCTGATCCGTGGCGAAGATCTCGCCGCGCTGGTGCGCCGCATCGGGCGTCTGCCCTCGGAGAAAGTCGCCGATATCGCGCTCCAGCTCTGCGGCGGCCTTTCCGCCGCACACGCCCAGGGGGTGCTCCATCGCGACCTGAAGCCGGCAAACGTCCTGATCGACGATCGCGGGCTCGTGCGTATCACCGACTTCGGGATCGCCATCCCGAGGACCGACGCCGAACAGCATCTGCACACCGGTACGCCGCGCTACATGGCGCCGGAGCAGCGTGTGAAGGGGGCGGCGCTCTCGGAGCGCACCGATGTCTACGCCCTGGGAGTACTGCTCTACGAGCTGCTCGTCGGTCGGTTTCCGGAACGCACGGCCGACGGCACGCCGCCGCCAAAGCCGTCGACGCTCGTGCCGAACGTCAACCCGCGTCTCGAGCGCGCGATCATGCAGGCGCTGTCGCTCGACCCGCAGCAGCGGCCCGCCTCGGCAATGGACATGGCGGCGCTGCTGCCGGGAGGCGATACCGGCACGGGGACGGGACGAGGAACCAGTGCGGCTGGGTTGTACCGCCGACGGGTTCCGTGGTGGCTGGCGGGGGCGGCGCTGGCCGCAGTCGTGGTGATTCTGGCAGTCGCCTCGTCTTTCCTGCTGCGGTCGGGTGCGCGGGCGCTGACCGGGCAGGATGTCATCGTGGTAGCCGACTTTGCAAACAGTACGGGCGAGCCGGTCTTCGATGGCGCGCTCAAGGTCGCGCTCGCCGTCGCGCTCGAGCAGTCGCCGTTTCTGAAAGTGTTCCCGGACGAGCGCGCGCGCGACACGCTGCTGCTGATGCGGCGGTCGCCCGACGAGCGCATCACTCCGGCGCTCGCTCGCGAAATCGCCCGCCGCGAGCAGAGCAAGGCGTTCCTCACCGGATCGATCGCCAGCCTCGGCAGCACCTACGTGCTCACGCTCGAAGCGCTGAACGCCGAGACCGGCGACGTCATGGCTCGCGAGCAAACCGAAGCGGCCGGCAAGGAACAGGTGCTCACCGCGCTCGGTCAAGCCACATCGAGCCTGCGGCAGAAGCTCGGCGAGTCGCTCGCGTCGATCAAGGAATTCGACGCGCCGCTCCCGCGCGCCACGACGCCGTCGCTCGAGGCGCTCCACGCGTACGCGCTGGCGCTGTCAGACGGGCGCGAGGTGCCACGTCTCGAAGCCGTCCCGCATCTCGAGCGCGCGATCGAGCTCGACCCGACCTTCGCCATGGCGCACGCGCAGCTCTCGTCGGTCTACGCCAACACCGGGCAGTCGGCGCTCGCGCCACGATACTCGCGGACGGCGTTTCAGCTTCGCGATCGTGTCAGCCAGCGCGAACGCTTCTACATTTCCTGGCGCTACTACCGCGACGCCGCTCAGAACTGGGAAGAAGCGCTGGAGCTGGCACGGGCGTGGACCGTGGCCTATCCGCGTGAAGCGTTCGCCTTCAACAGTCTCGGCGCGGCGTTCCTCCGTTTCGGCCAGTTCGAACAGTCGGTCACCGCGTTCAAGGAGGCGATCCGCCTCGACCCGAAGTTCTCTCCCGCGTACTCGAACCTGGCTGCGGCGCTCATGGCGATCGACAAGTACGCCGACGCGAGGAGCGCTCTGCGCGAGGCAGAAGCTCACGAGCTCGACTTCATCGGCGCGCGCCGCCTCTCGTATCTTCTCGCCTTCCTCGAAGTTGACACGGCGACGATGGAACGCGACTTCGACGCTTCAATCGGCGTGCGCGAAACGAATGCGGCGTTCGGCTGGCAGGCGCACACCTCGGCATTCGCCGGCCGCATCAAAGCTGCGCACGAGCAATTCCGCCGCGGTGTCCAGATGTCGCTCCAGGGCAACTTTCTCGAGGTCGCCGCACAGTTGACGATGGAGGACGCCGAGACACACGCGATCATCGGCGAGTGCCGCGAGGCGAAGGCGGAGGTTCCGGCCGGTCTCGACATGAGCCGCGACAACTCGACCCTCGAGCGTGCCAGCCGGATTTTCGCGCTGTGCGGGACCGGCGGCGAGGTGGCCGCGCTGACCGGCGAGCTGGCGAAGCGATTCCCGGACGCCACCTTCACAACCCAGCTGTCGCTGCCTGTGACAGCGGCGGCGCTGGCACTGCACCGATCCGACGCCAGGCGCGCCATCGAGCTGCTCGAGCCGGTGCGGAAGTACGATCACGCGCCGTCGGCGGAATTCTGGCCGTCGTATCTGCGCGGTCAGGCGTATCTCCAGGTGAAGGACGGCCGCGCCGCGATGGCAGAGTTCCAGCGGATCGTCGATCATCGCGGCGAGGTGCCCGCGTCGATGCTCTACCCGCTCGCACAGCTCGGCGTGGCGCGTGCCAGCGCCCTCGCCGGCGAGACGGAGACGGCTCGCGCCGCATACGAGCGCTTCCTCATGGCCTGGGACGGCGCCGATGCGAATCTCGAGCCGCTCACCGAAGCGCGTTTGGAGTACAGCAGGCTTCAATAGGAATGCCAGACCACCATCCAACCCCGGAGGAGCTCTTTCCCACGATCTACGGCGAGCTCCGCCGCCTCGCCGCCGGCTATCTGCAACGGGAGCGCCGCAATCACACGTTGCAGCCAACAGCCCTCGTGCACGAAGCGTGGCTGCGGCTGCAGAACCAGCGCAGCGTGGAGTGGCAGGGGCGCACTCACTGCCTGGCCATCGGTGCGCAGGCGATGCGGCGCCTCCTGGTCGATCACGGCCGGCACCAGAAGCGCGAGAAACGCGGCGGCGGCGCGGCACCGCTGTCGCTCGACACCCTGTTCGACGCCGCCAAAACCGGCGGGGTGCCGGTTGAAGATCTCCTCACGCTCGAGGAAGCGCTGTCGCGTCTCGAGGAGATCGACGCCCGCGCGGCGCAGGTGGTGATCCTCAGGTTCTTCGCCGGCATGTCGAGCCCGGAAGTGTCGGCGCATCTCGGCGTGTCGCTCCGAACGGTTGAGGGCGACTGGACGCACGCGCGCGCCTGGCTGAGACGCGAGCTGGCCGGAACAGCCGAATAAAAGAAGGTTCTCGCAGCACCGAGCTTCAGCTCGGTAAACCCCCTTCGCAGCACCGAGCTTTTGGCTCGGTGAATCCCCTTCGCCGATCAACAATGCGCGTGGCACGGACCGTGACACAGCAACACGTGACGTCCCCGGCTGCCCGGTGGCTTGCCATCGGCGTAACGCTCGTGACCGTCTCGATGGTGATCGGCTGGGCGGCGCGCCCCGCTGCCCAGAGTGCATCGGTCGCCCTAAAGACATCCCGGCTCGATTGGCTGGCGGCATGGATCGCCGCTGTCAAGCAACATGAACCGGGTACCTTCGACGATGCGGCGAAAGAGATCAGTCGATGGGGCGACGAGGAACTGAACCGAATCTGGATAGACGTGTCGTCGGTCGTCACGCTCGTTTACGAGCCACGCACGCCCGTGCTGTATGTCCCCGAGATTCGACCGAGATCCGGTTCGTCGTCCTCGATGCCGAGACCGCGGCCATACACCACGCCCAAACCGGTGCCATACACTGCTGCCGAGCGGCTTCGGCTGCGCAACATCGCCATGTCCCTCGGTGAGGGCCACGACAGCCGGCTGCTGAAGCACGGTGCGTTGCTGCACGCCGACATCGCGATGTTCGCGCCGGAGGAAAAGCGCGCAACTACGCAGGATGGTCCGATCCGCTACCAGTTGCGAACCGACGATGGCCGTCCGGTGGCGTTCTACGCCTCGGTCAGTCATTGGGAAATGGGACGGCGCCTTCTCGATCGCGTGCGCGTTCGGGAGAAGCCCGGTGGCCCGCTTCGGGGTCCTGAACACGACGACGGTGTTCGCCTCTGGCACCTGGCCGCAATGTCCTTCATGATTTGGACTGGCGCCCTCGACCTGGTTCAGTTCGATACCGCGTTCCAGATGTTTCCGGACGACCCTGAGGTGCTGTTCATATGCGCCGCTTTTCAGGAGGCGAACGCCGGCGCGAACCGTCAGGCCGCTTTCCGCTCGGCGACCGTTCCCAACAACATCAAGTTCGACGTGAGATCTCGAGCGGAGCAGCTGATCCGGGCAGAGCAGCTGTATCGGCGCGCGTTCGAGGCGGCCCCGTTTGCCTTCGACGAGGCCCGCATCCGCTACGCGCGTGTCGTCGGTCAACGTGGCCGGCATACGACGGCAGCGGCCGAGTTGCAGAAGCTCCGGCCCGGCGAGCCGCTGCTCGAGTATTACGTGGCGCTGTTTCTCGGCGGCGAGCTCGAGGCCCTTGGCCGGGACGACGAGGCAGGACGCGCCTTCCAGCGTGCGCTCGACGTGTTTCCAACCGCACAGTCGCCGCGGCTGGCGCTGAATCGCCTGGCGTCGACAGGAGCGGAGCGCGCCAATTCACGTGCGGCGCTGCTGGCGGTCCTCGAACAGCCGCTCGAGACCGACGTGCGCGACGATCCGTTCTGGATCTACGAGTCGGCACCCGGACGCAAAACCGATCTTCTCTTCAAGCGGCTGCACCTGCTGCTGGCCAGTGAGGGATTGTGATGCACCGCGCAGCGGCGGTGGCAGGGATTGTGGCGGTCTCGGCCATTCATGCGACGGCGCGGCAGGCGACGTTCTCATCGAAGGTCGAGGTGGTTCGCGTCGACGTGCTCGTCACCGACGGCGGCAAGCCGGTGAGCGGCCTTCAACCTGGCGACTTCGAGATCCGCGACGACGGCGTGCTGCAGACCGTGGATCTCGTGGCGTCGGAGAAGATTCCGCTCAATGTGATCCTTGCGCTCGACTCCAGCGGCAGCGTGTCGGGCGAGCGCCTCGACGATCTGCAGAAAGCCTCCCGGGCGCTGCTCGAACGACTGAACCCGCGCGACAAGGCGGCGTTGCTCACCTTCAGCCACGCCATCTCGCTGCGCATGAAGCTGACCTCGGACATCGGGCGGGTCCGCGACGCCTTGAACGGCGCCGCACCCTCCGGCGGTACGGCGCTCGTCGACGCCACGTACGCGGCGATGCAGCTCGAGGCGGCCGATGGCGGCAGGAATCTGCTGATCGTGTTCAGCGACGGCCTCGACACCGCCAGCTGGCTCGATCCTGAACGCGTGATCGCGTCGGCCAGGCGTTCCGAGGTGGTGGTCTACAGCGCGACGTCGCGGGAGGCCGAGGACTCGCGATTTCTCGAGGATCTCACCGAGACCACCGGCGGCGGACTGGTGAAGATCGCGTCGACGAAGGATCTGTCGGCTGCCTTCCTGCGCATTCTCGACGAGTTCAGAAACCGGTATCTCGTCAGCTATTCGCCGGCAGGGGTGTCGACAAGCGGCTGGCATCGACTCCAGGTGCGGCTGAAAGGGCGCCGCGGAACCGTGAAGGCGCGCGCCGGATATCAGGCGGGATCGTAGCAACGTCGTTCCGAGCCGGATCAATGCGCGCGGTGTGTGAGTTGCCATGGCCCCGGCCGCGGCGCAGAATACGCGTGCCATGAGACTCCTGAATATCGCCCGGGTCGCAACCGTCATCGCCGTCCTGGCGCTCGCATCGCCTTCTGCTGCCGCCACCTGCGAGAGCCTGAAGTCGCTGTCACTGCCGAACGTGGCGGTCACGCAGGCGTCGATCGTCGAGGCGGGCCAGTTCTCGCCACAAGGGCCTGGCGGCCCGGTCATGCCTGCCGCCGCCAAGCTGCCGTCCTTCTGCCGCGTCGCCGCAACTCTCACCCCGACGCGCGATTCCGACATCAAGATCGAAGTCTGGATGCCCGGTCAGGGCTGGAACGGAAAGTTCCTCGGCGTCGGCAACGGAGGATGGGCGGGCACCATCAGCTACCCGGCGATGGCCGACGCCCTCGGGCGGGGCTATGCCGTCGCCTCCACCGACACGGGCCATTCCGGGAACGGAGGGGACGCCACCTTTGCCCTGGGCCACCCGGAGAAGCTGATCGACTTCGGATATCGCGCCGTGCACGAGATGACTGCCGCCGCCAAGAAGTTCGTCAACGCTTTTTATGACGCGGCGCCACGCTTCTCCTACTGGAACGGCTGCTCGACCGGAGGCAAGCAGGGACTCACCGAAGCGCAGCGCTTTCCTGCGGACTACGACGGGATCGTTGCCGGCGCTCCCGCCAACAACTGGACGCGGCTGATGACCGGTCTGCTGTGGGCCGGCCGCGCGACTCTCGGCGACCCGGCCAGCCGCCTTCCCGACGACAAGCTCGCGATCCTCAACCGCGCGGCGCTGAACGCATGCGACGCGCGCGACGGCGTGACCGACGGCGTCATCGAGAATCCGCGCAGCTGCCGCTTCGACCCGCAGGTGGTCGCATGCAAGGCTGGCGACGGCGCAGACTGCCTGACAGCAGCACAGGTCGAGGCCGCAAAGAAGATCTACGGACCGGCGACGAACCCGCGCACCGGCGAGGCGCTCTTCCCCGGGCTGCCCCCCGGCAGCGAGCCGGGATGGAGAGCGGCGGCCGGCGGCCCGAATCCGTTTGCCATTCCCGACAGCCACTTCAAGAACGTGGTGTTCGGGGATCCGAAATGGGACTTCCGAACGCTCGATTTCGATCGCGACGTCGCGCGCGCGGAACGGGTGGACAACGGCACGCTGACGGCGACCAATCCCGACCTGAGCGCATTCATCGCCCGCGGCGGCAAGCTGCTGATGTATCACGGCTGGAACGATCAGCTGATCACCGCGCAGAACTCCGTGAACTACTACGAGAGCGTCCGGTCAACGGTAGGAGCCGCGCGCACTGACCCCTCGGTGCGTCTGTTCATGGCACCCGGCATGGCGCACTGCTCCGGTGGACCAGGCCCGAACCAGGCCGACTGGCTCGCCGCGCTCGAACAGTGGGTCGAACGCGGCGTCGCGCCCGCCCGCATCGTCGCATCACGCTCCGCCAACGGAGTGGTGGACCGCACGCGTCCGCTCTGCGCATATCCACAGGTCGCGCAGTACAGCGGCAAGGGAAGCACGGACGATGCGGCCAACTTCTCGTGCGTCGCGCCAGACACGAAGCGCTGATCGCCGAGGGCTTCGTGTAGGCCTCTTTCGTTGACTGAACCCCGTCATGCGTCTGTCCTTTGGCGATTTCGTCATCGACTTCGGCGAGCGGCGTCTTGTCTCGGGCCAGCGGGAAGTCCATCTCACGCCAAAGGCGTTCGATTTGCTGCGGCTGCTGATCGAGAGTCGACCGAAGGCGTTGTCAAAGCAGGAAATTTTCGAGCGGTTGTGGCCGGGCACCTTCGTGACCGAGAACAATCTGGCGGCGCTCGTCGCGGACCTGCGCTCGTTGCTCGGCGACAACGCCGGTGAACCGCGGTTCATACGAACGGTCTACGCGTACGGCTATGCGTTTGCCGGCGATGTCAGGTCAGCGGCAGCGGTAAGCGAGCCCCGCCGTAACGCGCGGTGGCTGCTCATCTTCAACGGGCGCGAGATTCCGCTCCTCGACGGCGAGAACATTCTTGGTCGAACCGGCGAAGGCATCATCGCGCTCGAGGCGCCGTCAATCTCGCGACAGCACGCTCGTCTGACGATCGCTGAAGGGCGCGCAGTGATCGAAGACCTCGGCAGCAAGAACGGAACGTGGGTCGGACCGGTGGAGGTGACCGGCCCGACCCCGGTGAGGAACGGCGATGAGATTCGACTCGGCTCGGCCGTCGTCACGATTCATGCGTCGGCAAACGCCATGACGACGGAGACTGTCGAACGTCCTCACTGATCCTTCTTCGCTTTGCCCTTCAGCGGCTTCAGCGCGTGAAGAATGACGAAGCGGCCGACCTTCTCCCCCTGCCGCAGGCCCTGAACGCACCCTGTGCGGAAGTGCATGCCGCCGAACACCCGGGCATCCACGGCTTCCGCCCCCGCATGAGAGAGGCTGGTGAAACTGCGTGTGAGGCCGGCCGCCGTCATCGTGTAGGCGATGTCATCGGTGCCGAAGAAGCGGCGCATCACCTCGAGCGCGGCGCCGGTATTGTTCGGCAGCCCGCAGGTGTAGTCCGGATACGGTGGTGTCGCTTGATACGACAGCCAGCCGGGATCCGGGTCGGTGTTCGGATTGCCGTCCGAGGCGCCGGCCCTGATCGCGGTCGCCGGCCGCCAGAAGTTGTAGGTGTACTTCGTGTCGAAAATCGTAATTGTGTCGTCGTGCAGCGCGAGGTTCACGAGGGCGAACAGACGCGCGTGCTCCCATTCGTCCAGCCCACGGCCGGCGACAATGATGCGGCTCGCCAGATTGAAGTTGGCGCCGCCGCCTGCCCAGTAGCGGGCAATCGCGCTCTGATCCGGCGTGCGGTCGCCGTTCACCTCCGAGTTCACGGACCCCACGCGTTTCACCTCGTTGTAATCACGCGTGAACACCTCACCGAGCAGGTCGAAGATCTCCGACGGATCGGCCCGGAATTGCGACGAGCTGTTGATCACGAACGGCGTGACCTGTGCCCAGCCGGCAAACTGCGGCGCCGGAAGGTTGGGCGGAGTCGGCTGATGAACGCCTGGCGCCGGCAGCAGCGTGTACGGCAGATGGGGCGTGGCCGAACCATCGCTGGCGCGCAGCGAGAGCATCGCGAACGCAGCGGTTTCGCCGGCCACTATGCCCTCGGTGATACACGTAGGGTGGGACGCCGGACACGACAGGCCGGCGATTTTCCCGTTGTAGATCACGCCCAGTGCCGCCGCCTGGGACGGCACGGTCCCCAGCAGCACCCGATACGCAGCTGCCGCCACGGCAGCGCCCGCCGATGCGCCGCTGCTGGCGCTCGGCAGCCCCAGGTACGTCTCGTACCGAGGATCGATCGAAGTCAGCACGTCGTGAACGGCCACCTGCACCATTGCCATGATGCGGTTCTTGAAGGGCGGTGCCAGAGCGGTCATGCCGTCGGCAATTTCATTCCACTCGGTGACGACGTCGGCGTGGGCCGGTGAGGCCACGGCCAGGCACGCCGCAAGCGTCAGCACCGGCGCAACTCTGTAAGCCATCGCTTCCCTCCTTGGATCCGCGACACTGTCGCGGGTGAGGGATGATGGCGAGGCCGCCCAGATGGAGTCTTGAGAGACTCCTCGGGAACTTATGAAGTTGTTGTGAGATCTGACGGGTGACATAATCCGCCCGTCCATCAACCGTGGCTGACGCAACCATCGGTCCGTACGCGATCGTGGGCGAGTTGGGCCGGGGCGGAATGGGGACCGTCTATCGCGCACGCGATACGCGTCTGCGCCGCGACGTGGCGCTCAAGGTTCTCCCCGAAGAACTGCGGCTGTCCCCCTCGCGTCTCGCACGCTTCGAGCACGAGGCGCGGCTCGTTGCCGCGCTCAATCACCCGAATATCGCGGCGATCTACGGCATCGAAGATGGAGGCGCGGGTGTCCAGGCCCTCGTACTGGAACTGGTTGAAGGCAAGACGCTCGCGACGCGCATTGCTGAAGGCCATCTAAGTGTTGCCGAAGCGCTGACGATTGCCCGGCAGATCGCGCAGGCGCTCGACGCCGCGCACGAGAAGGGCATTGTCCACCGCGATCTGAAGCCAGCGAACATCGTCATCACGCCGACTGGACTCGTGAAGGTGCTCGACTTCGGAGTCGGCAAGGTGACCGACCCCGCCGAACCGGCGGCAACGGAGACGTTCACCGCCGGATTGACAGCCGAAGGCGTCATCGTCGGCACGCCGGCGTACATGAGCCCGGAACAGAGCCGGGGTCAGGTTGTCGACAAGCGGACAGACATCTGGGCATTCGGGTGCGTGCTCTACGAAATGCTCACCAGCCAGCGGCCCTTCGCCGGAGAGACTTCGAGCCAGACGTTGGCGGCGGTCCAGACGATGGATCCGGACTGGAGCCGGCTGTCCTCGCGGGTCCCTGCAACCGTAACGGCCTTATTGAAGCGATGCCTCGAACGCGAGCCGGCGAGGCGGCTGGGCGATGTCGCAGCAGTACGATTCGCGCTGGAGGACGTCGTTCCTCATGGAGAACACGTCAGCGCGGGCAAGAAAGGCTTCCCGAGGCCGGCGGTGAGCGCGGCGTGGCTGCTGGGGGGAGCACTCATCAGCACCGCTGCATTCGCTGTATGGAGTACGCGGGATGCGCCACCGCCAGCAACAACAGCCGTTCAACCGCGCCGTCTGACCGATTTTCCAGGTATCGAAGAATCTCCAGCGCTTTCCCCTGATGGCAAATACGTTGCGTTCGTCCGCATCATTGACGGGTCACGACAGATCTGGGTTCGCGAGCTGACCGGCAATGGTGCACCACTACGGGTCACCACCGACCCAGGAGATCACCTCGTCCCGCGATGGACTGATGATTCGAAAAATCTGATCTACTTCACGCCGTCCAACGAGGTGGGCAAGGAAGGAAGACTCTGGGAAATCTCTTCGCTCGGCGGCCCCACGCATCCCGTGACGACTGCGATCGGCGGTGGCGATATCAGCCGCGACGGCGAACGAATTGCCGTCTTTCAGTTGCGCGACACAGGAGGCGGAGGGACCGATTCGCGCCGGGTCGAGTTGGCGATCGTCTCGCGGGACGGCGCGCGCATGGACTCCGTTTCCATTCCCGATGGCGGACAGCTGGGCGCGATTCGCTGGTCGCCGGACGGCAAGTGGCTGGCGTTTCAGCGTTCGAGCGACGCCTTTGCGGAACGTTTGTTCGTCTTCGAACTCGCGACCAGCAGATCGAAAGAAGTGGCCAGCGCAGCCAACATCCAGGGATTCGCCTGGCTTCCCGACGGATCCGGCCTCGTCTACGCTTCGTCAGAGGGCAGTACGGTGCTGTATCCGCCCATTTACGCATTGCGAGCGGTCGACCGTGATGGAACGAACAGGCGGCCGCTCAGGTTCGGTGACGCATCCTATACCCAGCCGGACGTCTCGCCGTCGGGGGATCTCGTCGTCACTCGCACGCATATGCAATCCGACATCTGGAGGATCCCCGTCGGCAGAAGCGCGGGCCAGAATGTGAACAACGCGACACCCGTCACACGACAAACCGGCCTGGCGCAGGCGCCCTCGGTGAGCCCGGATGATAAGCAGGTAGCGTATCTGTCCGACAGCGGTGGCCATGGCAACATCTGGATCGCCGCGACTGATGGCACCAGCTCGCGACAGGTGACGTTCGAGACAGACCCGGCCGTTTCGATCGGCGTTCCGGTGTGGGCGCCGGTCGGGAACCTGATCGCATACATCGTGACGAGAGAGGGAAAGACCGGCATCTTTCTCGTCGATGCCGAGAGCCGTGAAACCCGCCCGCTCATCGACGATGGCATCGGCGCCAACTGGTCTCACGATGGACGCTGGCTGTATTACTCGGTCCGTCGGGACGGCGTCCAGTGCGTGGAACGAATACAGGTCCCGGATGGTCCGCCGCAATCTATCCGGTGTGATGGCGCACTGGCAGCTGCGATCAACAACGACGGTTCGACCTTGTTCTTCATGAAGTACAAGGAGGGCATGAACGGCGTCGCCGGCTCTGAAATCTACAGAGCGACGCCTCCTGACGGACCTGCGGTTCATCTCGAGAGCGTTTCGAGCACGCGCGTTCCGGTCAATGTGCGCATGCTCGTTGCGACCCTGTCGAACAAGAACGACATGCTGGCGATGCCGTTGGTGGATGGCCAGACGGGCAATATATGGGGATTGCCGGCGGCCGGTGGCCCGATGCGCCGACTGACCGACTACGGGAACCGCTCGGTATTGATCGCGAGACGGGTCGCGTGGTCACAGGACGACCGGTTCATCTACGCCGCGGTGGCAGATGTGAACTCCGATGTGGTGGCGCTCGACAATCTCCTGTCCTCCACGTCTGCGGCGCAGTGATTCGCTATCCACGTTGCGGTGCTGAGTGCGATTTTCGGCTCCTGACTCGGCTCACCGCACCTGCTCGGGCGGTTGAAACAGCGCCGTCCCCGTCGGAGCGAAGTAGGCGGACCGTCCGGTGCGCTGCGCACGCCACGGCAGCGTCATCGGCGGCTTGTTCATCGGCGCGAGCGTCACCATCCCGGCGATCTGGTCGCCATCGACCTTGCCGCTGAACTCGTGCCTGGTCAGACCCAAGCCGTCGAGGGTGATGTTCAGCGAAAACGCGATGTCGGCACCGTGCAGCGTGGCCGCTTCGAGGACCTCGCGACGATCGTCGGCGCGTGCGACGCCTTCCACCATCTGAAAACGCTGCTCCAGCACGGACGCGTAGCGGAAACGCCTCCCATCGACCCGCAGCTCCCAGTCCCAGCCGCCGCTCACTCGCGCGGGCACGATCCACATGTAGACGGTTGGGCCGCCCTCCTCGACCTGATCGGGCGGCCAGCTGCCCAGATCCCACGTGCTGGTCAGCACGCGTGTTCCAGGGCGCGCACGTTCGAGGATCACCGGGCGCAGCAGCCGCATGAGCTCCGGAAACAGCCACATCGTCACGACGGTCGCCTCGCGAAGATCGGCGTCGAACGCGTTTTTGTGCTCGAAGCGGACCCGATCCGCGAAGCCTTCGCTCTTTGCCCGCTCGTTCGACTGCTGGACGAGCTTCGCATCGATGTCGACGCCGAGGCCTTTGAGGCGCGGATTCAGGCGCGCGGCGGTGAGCGGGATCAGCCCGTCGCCCGACCCGAGGTCGACGACCACGTCGTCGTCGCGAAGTCCCGCCAGGGTCAGCATCCGCGTGACGCTCTCGGGGGTGCTGGCGACGAAGAGCGAGAATCGTTCCTGTGAGCCGGCGGGAACTGCGGCACAGACTGCCAGAATCGCTGCGAGCGTGAGACGTGTGACCATGCGGCTCCTCGACTTCGTCACGAGCGGGCTCCTGTGCCCAATCGTAATGGGGATCTCGCTCCAGCAGCACGGAGCCTAGCTCGGCGGCGCAGTCGTCCAGCAGCCGCCTTTACATTTCCGACAAGGCGAGCAGAGGCTCACAACTGCGGCGCGTCAACGCTCGTCGAAAGATTTTGCGGTTTTCTTGGAAACTTCTAAGGTGAATGCCGGCAAGAATGGCTTGGCTTTTCGGCCGGTATTGGTGGTCGGGGGCCCGGCGGCCCGGTGCGTGTCACTATCACATCACGCGCCGGGCTCGTCGTTCACGGCCGATGCGCGGCGGAAGCCGCGGCGCAACGAGGCCCCGCACCTGATCGCGGGGTGTGCGGTGCGTCGTTCGTCAGCCGCACGCTGAACGCGTCAGACGAAAAACGCCGCATGACCAGTCCTGGCCATGCGGCGCGTGCGCTCCTCTAGAAATCGAACGTCGCGTTCACCCGCACGAAGCGCGGCGTGTAGACGGCAGTCGGGTTGTTCCAGGTCCCGCCGTTCAACGTGTTGTCCACGCTGTATTGATACGTACCTTCGTAAGCAGTCGCGTAGTTGGTGTTGAGCAAGTTGCCAAGATCGACGCCGAGGTCGGTGCGCGTGCGACCGAATCGGAAAATCTTCGCGAAGCGCATGTCGATCTGGGTCCGGCGGTTGTCGGCGTAGAGCCGGTGTGTGTCGTCGACCAGCGCCACCGTGGTGTTGCCGTTGGCGGTGCCCCCCGGCGGAATACGGCCGAGGATGTTCTGCACCGACAGACAACCCACACCGGTGCAGGTGTTCGGCACGTTCCAGTTGGCCGCCAGCAGCAACGCCGGCTGCGAGCGCATGGTCGCACTGACGAGCACGTCGATCTTGGGGATCGTGTAAGCCGCCAGGCCGCGCAGCGTCGTCTGGAATGGCTCCACCGACCGGCAGTTCCGGGTGTCTGGACTGTCGATGAACGGCTCGGTCGCGCAGGTGTCCTCGATCTCGCGTCCCGTGCTCGTCCCAGCCTGCAACGTCAGGCCGTTGAGGAGCCGCGCGTTCACGGTGACGTCCACACCATGCCAGTAGTTGACGCGCTCGTGACCGTAGTCGGTCTCGAACGTGATGTAGTTCCTCGCTGCCTGGTTCGATGCCGCCTGGGTGACGGTGTACATCGTGATCGGGAAGCCGCCGCCGCCCGGCAGCCGTGGGTCGACCGGCGCCGTAATCGTCCATGCGTCGTACTGCGACGGGTCGCGCACCAGGTTGTCGGTGACCGTGAACCCGTTCCACCACCGCCGCGCGTAGCCGACCTCCAGTGAGACTCGCGGGATCAGCTCCTGCTGTACCGTGATTCCCCACTGCCAGTCGTTTTCGCGCACACCCCAGCCCTTGAGCGTGTCCTGGTTGACGGTCGTGGCCGGGCTCGCCTGACCGAAGTTCAGGCTGTCACCCGTGAGCGCTCCACAGGTATCGCCGCCAGGAACCACCTGGTTCGCCGGGCTCGCCACGTTGCAGTCCACGATTTTGTTGCCGTTCGAGTCGGTCCAGCCGCGATTGGTGATGGTCCGCACGATGCGAGCGGCCGGGTTGTTGCGCGTATAGGCGCTATCGTTCGTCGCGGCATCGAGGTAGTGGCCCATGTTGAACTTCACCGCCGTCTTGCCATTGCCGAAGACGTCATAGGCAACGCCAAAGCGCGGCGTGATGTCGTTGTAGGCGTTGACCCCGATGGTTCGCTCGAACGTGATCGGCGCCGCGTTGAACGGCCCGGTCGACGTCGTGCCGTTGTGCTCGGCCGGGCTGAAGCTCCAGGCCCGGTCGTAGCGCAGCGCGCCCTGCAGGGTCAGACGGCCACGGGTCCACGTGTCCTGTATGAAGAGCGAACCGGTCGCCGTACGGTCGGACTGCTGCCATGTCGGCAGACGGTAGCTGAACGCGTTCGGCGACCCCTGGTTGAACCGGGAGGAGTACAACGAATCGGGCGTGACGAAGGTGGAGTCGGCCCTCAGGTAGGAGCCCTGATACCCGAGCTTCATGTTGTGGGAGCCGGTGACGTACGAGGCCGAGGCGCGCCAGTTGTTCGGATTGCCGTAGTTGTCCTGGAACGTCGGGACCGCCCGATACACGTAGTTCGCCCGCGGCGCGTAGCGGAGCCCGGTGGCCGGATTCACGTTGGTCGACTGTTCGGTCACCGAAATCATGCTGTCGAAGAGCCCATCGGGAGGAGGCTGGCCGGGCCCGCCGGCGTGGTAGTACGAGAACCGCGTATAGCCGGCCTCGAGGAGCAGCCGGCTGGTCATCGGCGCCGTCCAGAGCAGCTGCGTCACGTAGTACGGGAAGTCGAAGTACCCGGTATGAGCCTCCGGCGACGTGGTGGTAGCGCCGAGGGCAATCCAGCTCCCTTTGCGCGTATTGCAACCGTCTCCCTGTGTTGAGACTGGGGAGCCCTCGCAGCGCCTCTGGTACTCATGATTGACCGAGAGACGGTGCTTGGACGTGACCTGCGCCGTGACACGTCCCTGGAAGATTTCACGACCCTGCAGCGTACGGGCCGTCACAGTATCGTCCGCCACCCAATCCCAGCGCGACGGATCGCCGGCGTTCGCGTTCGCGACGATGCCTTCGACCGCCTGCGCCGTATCCAGCTTACGGAAGCTGCCCAAGAACCAGAGCCGATCTTTCATGATCGGGCCGCCGTAGGAAACGCTGGTGTCGTAGGCGCTGATGATGCCCGGCGTCTCATTGATACCGACGGCGCGCAGCTCATCGTTCAGGTTGTCGCCCCTCGACCAGTCGCCGGCATTGTTGATGAAGAACTGACCGCGGAAGCGGTTGCCACCCGCGCGCGGAACAAGGTTCAGCACCGGCCCACCGATGTCGGTTTCGCCGAGCCCGCCTGAGACGACGATGGAGACTTCATCGACGTTGGTCGAATCGTAGGTGAGCGAGGAGACGCCGCCGCCATTGAATGCCGCGGCCACCACCATCCCGTTGATCGTGACGCGACCTTCGTTGGTCTGGCCCCCGCGGGCGCTGAAGAAGGTCATCGTCGGCGTGGCATTCAGTCCGTTGTTGTCGACCGTCAGGCCGGGAGTGGCGTTGAGAATCGATCCGTAGGCACGTGTCGCCGGCAGGGCGGCAATGACGCTGGAATCGACGACGACCTCACGCTTCGTGTTCTGCAGGTCGACGACTGGTGAGTCGCCACCGACGGTGATAGTCTCCCGCACTTCGCCGAGTGTCATCTCGACGGGGATGGTGAGAGTGGCGGTGCCCAAGAGCTGAACGCCGTCGCGCTTGACGGTGGTGAATCCTGGCAGGGTGAAGGTGAGCGTGTAAGTGCCGGGATTCAGCTCGATGATGCGGAACTGTCCCGAGCTGTCGGTGACGCCCGTCCGGACTTTCTCGATCAGAACGGGGCTCGATGCTTCCACGGTGACACCGGGCAGGACACTTCCGGACGCGTCGCGTACCGTGCCGGTGAGCGTCCCCTGAGCGAACGAGAGGGACGGCCAGACAACCGCCGTCACCACGATCAGACGCCTGAATGCACCCATGGCGACTCCTTTGTTCGTTCAAACGCTGGCAGAGACTACCAACGTTTTAACTTTCTGTTAACTTATTTTTAACGTTCAGTTAACCTCTGCTTTACAAAGCCTGCCTGCGGAAAAGAGGAGGAAGTTCTGCTGTGTCAGCTGGTTGGCCGGTGCTGACTGCGGCTTCCAGGTAGCCTCTGAACGACCCTGAGTGATCAAAGGCTGAGCAGACGCCGATCAGACGCGAGGAGACACGCGAGGATAGTGATGAGATAAGGAAGAGTTACTTGTCGAGGGCCACGTCGGCCGCAGCGATGGCGGCCTCGGGTGGAGCGCTCTTGCGACGGGCCTCCTTCGCAGCGCGCTCCCGCGCCCTCTTCAGCGCCGCCGCCTGTGCCTTCAGGGCCGTTTCCTCTGAGCGAAGCACGCCGCGGAACAGCGGCGAGTCGGGCGCGACGCCGAGCCGCAGCAGAGTCCCGAGCTGGGCCTCGTAAGCGCCGCGCTCGTCGGTGCCGTTGCGGAGGTGCCAGTCCTCATGCGCGATGACGCTGGCGAGCTTGAGCAGGGAGCCCCGGTTGTTGCAGTCTGCCTGCCGAAACGCGGTCGCCGAGGTGATCAGGTAGATCGTCGAATCGCCGGTCCGGACGAACCCGTCCGCGAGCACTGAGACATCCGCCGGTGGATGCGCCACAAGGGCGATCTGAGGTCTGCTGGCGGCAGATCCGCCAAGCAGCTCGACGACGCACGCGAGCACTGCCGCGGTTCCCATCGGCCAGCCTCCAGAGGCACAGGCTGGCCGTTCGCTATACTGTGCGAAGTCCAGCCCGCAGCCAATACCTGCGGGTTGTGATCAGGGGCGCCCGTGCCTTGCCCGCGCTGGCGTCCCGCTCCACTCACGGACTTACCGTGAGACTGTCTTCTCGGTCTCGTGCTTCAGAATCGGCGTCCGTTTCGCGAGTTCCCCCCGTCTGAGAACGAATACACGCGCCGCGGCTTGAAGTTGCAGACGACCGGCCTCAAAAAGAAGTTCCATGAATCGGCTGTTTCGCCGGCAACTCAACCAGTCGGACAATGCGTCGCCTCTTTTCGGGTTTTAGACGATGCAGAGGTGCCCAAGGTCGGCCGGCTGCCCCGCTGGAAGGGATCGAGGTCTACTCGTTGCCGAGCGGTCTTCGTGGGGCCCGGTGCCCGCGTTGATCTTGCGCCAGCGTCAGTCCGAGGTGAGTGGCTCGATCCGATCGATGACGAGCACGGGCACTGACGTGCGCCTGGGTTCGAGTTTCAGCCCCGATAGTAGCCCTTTCACGGCTTGCCTGGATCGCCACGAAACAGCTCCTTCATCGGCTCGCTGTCACGTTCCATCGCCAGGTCCCAGGCCATCTTGCCGTGGAAGCCAGGCGCGCCTGTTCCCTTCACCGAGAGATCGGCACCAGCCGCGATCAGGACTTGCGCCACCTCGACGTGACCGCGAACGACGGCCAGCATCAGCGCCGTGAGACCGAACCTGGCGCTGTGATCCAGTCGTGCGCCGCGGGCGGCCAGCAGCCGCACCACGTCCGTCCGCCCGTCGCGGGCGGCATTCATCAGCGCCGTCTGACCGTGCTCGTCACGCGCGTCGACGTCGGCGCCCGAATCGAGCAGCCGCTCGATCGCCGTGAGATCGCCGTGGTCGGTGGCGTGGCGCCATTCGGCCGTCATCCGGGCTCCTTCTGACGCGTGAGGTCGGGCTGAAGCCCGACGCGGCGTCAATTGCCTGCGGTCCGGCTGAAGCCAGGCTGAAGCCGGACACTACGAGAAGATTGCCTGTGGTCCGGCTGAAGCCGGACACTACAGGAGATCGGTATCATGAGGCGGCATTGACTGGACGGAAGACAACATGGTGACGAGAACGCAGCCAGATCCGCAGACGGAAGAGGTCTCGCCGGCGCTGCCCGCGGAAGCAGCCGAAGCCTACGTGCGGGCGCTCATCGCGCAGGGCGTGAGCTGCCTCTTCCTCAACCCCGGCACCGACACGTTTCCCATCCAGGAAGCGCTGTCGAAGCTCGAGCAGCTTGGACAACCAGTACCGCGGACGGTGCTCTGCCTGTTCGAGCTCGTGGCGCTGGCAGCAGCGCACGGCTACTACGCCGCGAGCGGTCGGCCGCAGGCCGTGCTCGTCCACGTCGACGTCGGAACCCAGAATCTCGGCGGCATGGTGCACAACGCGCAGCGCGGCCGCGCGGCGGTGCTGATCTGCGCCGGGCGCACGCCATACACGACCGACGGGCGGCAGCGCGGAAGCCGCGACACCTACATTCACTGGCTGCAGGAGCAGTTCGATCAGCACGGCATCGTCCGCAACTTCGTGAAATGGGACTACGAGCTGCGGCGCGCCGATCAGATGGGCGAGGTGGTGGCGCGCGCGTTTCAAATCGCCGCGAGCGACCCCCCGGGGCCGGTGTACCTCACGCTGCCCCGTGAAGTACTCATGACGCCGCTCGGCGAGGTCGAGATGCCGGTGACTGAGCGAGCGCCGGCGGCGCGCCTCGGCGCCGGCGACCCCGACGCGCTGCGCGACGTCGCCGGACGTCTCGTTCGAAGCGAGCGACCGGTGGTGCTGCCATCGACCACGGGGCGCAGCCGCCAGGGGTTCGACGCGCTCGTCCGTCTGGCCGAGCTCCTGGCCTTGCCCGTCGTCGACAGGCGGGAGAGGACGAACTTTCCGACCCGGCACGGTCTCCATCAGGGCTTCGATTCGAAGTCGCTGATAGAAGCCGCCGATCTCGTGGTGGCGCTCGACCACGACGTGCCCTACATCCCGGCGAGGACCCGTCCCCGCGCCGACGCCACCCTCGTGCAGATCGATCTCGATCCGATCAAGGAGCGCATTCCGCTCTGGAGCTTTCCGGTCACGCTGCCGATTCGCGCCGACACCGCTCGAGCGCTCGAGCTGATCGCCGATTACGCGGAAGAGCTCCTCACCGACCATGCGCGGCGACGGATCGAAACGAGGCGCGCGGAGCTCACGGCGAGCCATGAGCGGCGGCGGAGTGCCCGGGAGGCGTCAGCGCTGGCCCTGCGCAGCGAGGAGCCGATTCCGGCTGAGTGGCTGGGCTACTGCGTCGGCCAGCTGCAACGCGAGGCGCCGGAGTGCGTGTTCGTCGAGGAGACGGTCACGAGCGCGCTCGCGATCTGGAATCATCTCGACGCCGACGAGCCCGGGACCATGTTCAGCAGCGGCGGCTCGGCGCTTGGCTGGGGACTCGGCGGAGCGCTCGGGGTGAAGCTTGCGCGGCCGGATCGTCCGGTGGTGCTGCTGGTGTCGGACGGCTGCTTCGTCTTCGGCGAGCCGCTGGCGGCGTTGTGGGCGAGCCAGGCGAACAACGCGCCATTCCTGACCGTGATTTTCAACAACAGCTGCTACAACGCCACGAAGACACCGATGGCGCAGGCGTACCCGCAGGGCTTTTCGGTCAAGGGCAATCATTGGGTCGGCGTCGATCTCGTCCCGGCGCCTCGCTACGACCTGCTTGCGGCAGCCGTGGGCGCAGCCGGCGAGCGCGTCGAGAAGCCGGACGAGGTGCTGAAGGCGCTGCGGCGGGGGCTTGAACGCGTGCGCTCGGGCCAGTCGGCGGTGGTGGATGTGATACTCGCGAGGCCGTAGCGCTCTGAGTGCACTTCCCAGCCCGGGGCGGGGGCCCGGAGCCTACCAATCGGTAGGGCGGTAGTCCTTCAAGAACTGTCCCCACACGTGGCGCCCGGTGTTGAACCCGTCGATGATCGGATCGAGGATTCGCGCTGCGCCGTCGACGGCGTCGAGCGGCGGGTGGAATCGCTGCTCGACCTGTTTGCGCGCGGCAATCTCGACGGGATCCTCGTCGGTGATCCATCCGGTGTCCACGCTGTTCATGTGAATGCCGTCCGCGTGGTAATCGGTGGCCGCCGTACGCGTCATCATGTTGAGCGCCGCCTTGGCCATGTTCGTATGCGGGTGGCGCGTCGTCTTGAACGTGCGGTAGAACTGACCTTCCACGGCCGACACGTTGACAATGTGCTTGTCGCGATCGGGGGTGCGCAACATCAGCGGCTTGAGGCGGGCGTTGATGATGAACGGCGCCACAGCGTTGACGAGATGGACCTCCAGCAGCTCCACCGTCGGCACCTCCGCCAGGAGCAGCCGCCAGGAGTTGCGTGCGCGCAGATCGACCTGCTGCAGATCCTGATCGAGCCGTCCCTCCGGGAAGAGATCGCGCTGCGCCCGAATCTCCTCCGGAAGCAGCGGCACCTGCGACATCTCTGCCGCGTGCGTCAGCCCGGCAACGGCCGACATCCGCCGCTCCAGGGCGTCCGGTGCCGACGCCGGATCCGCCGCCGGGAGCAGATGGTAGCCGCGCACGCCTTCATAAGCGCCGACGAGCCTGCGCACGTGCTCGGGCATCTCGTGCTGCGAGGCTGTTTCGGCGGCCATCATGTGGGCGTAGAAGTCGGGCGGCCGGCGGACGGTCTGACAGGCGTTGTTGACGATGAAATCGAGGCGGGCGCGTGACGCCAGCAGCTCGCGGCAGAACGCCTCGACGCTCGGCGAGTGCCGCAGATCCAGGCCGAAGATCTCCAGCCGGTCCTTCCACACGTCGAAGTCGGGCTCGAGCGCGTAGCGCATTGCCGCGTCACGCGGGAAACGCGTGGTCACGATCAGCTGGGCGCCGCAGCGAAGCAGCTTGAGCCCGGCCTGATAACCGATCTTCACGCGGCCGCCGGTGAGCAGCGCCACGCGGCC
>DASUGH010000099.1:0-15305 GCA_036274155.1 Vicinamibacterales bacterium
CGAGTCCCGAGTCCCGAGTCCCGAGTCCCGAGTCCCGAGTCCCGAGTCCCGAATCCCGACCCCGAATCCCGAGTCTCGAATCCCGAATCCCGAGCCCCGAGCCCCGAGTCCCGAGCCCCGAGTCCCGAGCCCCGAGCCCCGAGTCCCGAGCCCCGAGCCCCGAGCCCAGAGCCCCCGAGTCCCGAGTCGCGAGTCCCGAGTCCCGAGTCCCGAGTCCGAGCCCCGAGTCCCGAGTCCGAGCCCCGAATCCCGAGTCCCGAGCCCCGAGTCCTGCGTCCCGAGCCCCGAGTCCCGAGTCCCGAGTCCCGAGCCCCGAGCCCCGAGCCCGAGCCCCGAGCGCCAGCATCAAGAGATTCATCTGTCCCCCACCAGACGAACGGCATCGAGGCCGTGCGCGGGCGTGCAGCCACGCGTATGAACCGATTCTTGCTGTCGGGCGCAAGGAAATGAGGTGACCATGCCGTCCGCCACCCATGTGCCTGACGATCTGCTCCCTGCCTCCGGCCCCGTATCGGTTGGCGCGTCACTCGAGCGTCAAGTCGCATTCGAGTGGTACGAGAGCGTTGCGATCGTGAGCGGGATCTGCGCTGCGGTCGGCCCGGGCGACACCGCATTCGTTCCGGCGTGGCACGACTGGCTCCTCACTCCCGAAGGGGCCATCGTCCTGCGGAAAGGCGCGCGCAGCGACGCCCCTGTTACAGAGCTTCCGCGGCTGCTGCATGCGCTGCTTTCGCGGAGCAGCATTCCAGCGCCCTTGCGGCTGTTCGTGGTGCATGCCATCTCGTCGAACAGTCATCGATCGGCCAGGAGCTTCGGCGAGGCGCTCGCGTATTACGAGCGGCCTAACCGCAGGGAGAACCTCCAGTCGGCGTACCAGCGTTACCTCGAGACGCCTGCCGAGCGCCCGCAGGAGCCGCCGCCAATCGTGGAGCCCAAACCGACCGCGGTCGACGACCAGGCCGCGCGTCCCCGCGCACGTTCGCGACGCGCGCGGATCGGCGTTGTCGCGGCGCTGATGTGTGCAACGGCCGGTGCGCTCGTGCTCGTCGCTCGCTTCGGGCCGACGGGGTTCGACGCGCCGGGGTCGCTCGCAGCGCTCGCGTCGCGGGCGGGTGAGGTGGCGAGGACGGCGGGAGGCGAGCTGTTCCAACTCGTCTCCAGTGAGACCCCGCCAGTCGAGGCGGCCAAACCGGAAGCGCCGCGCACACGCCGTACGACGCGACAGTCGCCCCGTCGCCCCCGGCCGGTTGTGAGCGTTCCACCGATCGAGACCGATCTGCCGATGCTGCGCAATGTCGTCGCGGTGAAGGAACAACCAGCCCCTGTGGCCGAGCTCACGGCGCCCGGGCTCGCGCTGGCCGGGCTCACGGAGGCCGAGCTCACCGCTGCCGAAACTCCGGGCCGCAGCCCGGAAAGCGTCATCTACACGAGCGAGTCGGTCGACGTGGTCGCGCCAGTGCTGATCGATCCGGTGCGGCTCCCCGCGGCGGTTCGCGCCGCCAACGGCAACACCGGCGCTGTGATGGAGATCATCGTGACCGAGACCGGGACCGTCGAACGGGCGCGGTTCCTGACGCCGCCAGAGCGGATGACTGATGTGATGCTGTTGAGCGCGGTCAAGACATGGGTGTTCCGTCCGGGGATGAAGGATGGGCGTCCCGTGTCGTATCGCGTAGTCACGGATTGGTCGTCGCTGCGCTGACGGGCCCGCCTTCGCCGCTTCGCGGCTACGGCGAGGCAGGCTCTTGACCCTGCCGCTTCGCGCCTCGCAGCTTCGCACCTTTGCACCTCGCACCTTCGCACCATTATGAGACTCTGGTTGACAGACTACTAGAGCTCCAGTAGCCTGTCTCCCCATGTCACGCATCCAGCTCCTGCCCGGCACCCTCGAAATGCTGGTGCTGCAGACGCTCGTCTTCGGACCGCGCCACGGCCACGGCATCGTCATCGCGATCAAGCACGGGTCGTCAGACCACCTCCTCGTCGACCATGGGTCGCTCTATCCGGCGCTGCAGCGGCTCGAGCAGGCGTCGCTCATCGTGTCGGAGTGGGGCGTCTCCGAGAACAACCGGCGTGCCCGCTTCTACAAGCTCACACGCGCTGGAAAGAAGAAGCTCGTCGCCGAGACGAGCCGGTGGGAAAAGATGGTGCGCGCCGTCGGCGGCATCCTCGGCAAGCCGCGGCCCGAGGAGGGGTGATGCGCTGGTTCCGCCGCTCCGACGAGGACTATCGCGAAGAGATTGCCGAGCACGTCGAGCTCGAGACGCAGGCGAACATCGATCGCGGGATGGATCCCGGCGAGGCGCGGCGGGCGGCACGCGTCGCGTTCGGAAGCCTCGCGTCGGTGCGCCAGCAGCTGCACCGCGGGCGGCGCGGGTACTGGCGAAGCGCGCTCGCTCAGGACGTGCGCTACGGCCTGCGCATGATCCGGCGCAACCGTCTGCTCTCGTCCGTGGTGGTGCTGATCATGGGCCTCGGCATCGGCACCACCACAGCGGTCTTCAACGCCGTGAATGCGCTGGCTTTCGCCCCTCCCGTCTCCAGCGACCCGGAATCGTTCGTGCTGTTCGTTTCGGAGGACGGCACCGGACAGGTGGCCTCGAGGCGGGAATACGAATCGCTCCGGACGCAGACGCGGTCCATGCGCCAGCTGGCCGCGTGGTCGAAGGCCTATCTCGCCGCGCCTATCGGTGAGACCGATGGCGCGCGAGTGCAGGGCGTGCCCGTGAGCTGCAACCTGCTGACGACGATCTCCGACGTGCCGCCGCTGGCAGGCAGGTTGCTCCATGAGGAGGATTGCACGTCTGCCGCGCTTGTCGCCGTGATGAGCCGTGATCTGTGGCGGCTCCGTTTCACGAGCGATCCCGGAATCGTCGGCAAGAGTATCTCCTACGGCGGCCATCCTCTGACGATCGTCGGCGTCGCCGCGCTTTCGGCGGCGCCCGATGGCCTCGCGACGGGGCTGTGGCTCCCGTACACCTCGGCTCGCCAGCTCAAGGAGCTGAATGTGTACGGAACCGATCTGAACCGCGACGACTCTCCCTCGCTCGGGATGGTCGGGCGGCTGGCGCCTGGCTATTCGCGACGGGCCGCGGCAGCGGAGTTTCGCGTGCTGACCAGCCGTGAGCCACACGCCGATTCCAGTTTCCTCGTCGGGATGAAGTTGACCGACGGGTCGTTGTGGTCGATGGCGCCGGCCGACACGCTGTGGATGTTCTCGACCGCACTGGCGTTTCCGATGGTGGTCACGCTGATCGTCTGTGCGGCCGTGGCAACCCTGCTTCTCTCGCGGGCGGTGAAGCGACAGCGGGAGATGGCGATTCGCCTCGCGGTGGGTGGCAGCCGGTTCGGGCTCTTCAGAATGCTCCTCGTCGAGAACGTGCTGCTTTCGGGTATTGCTGCCCTCGTGAGTCTGGCCATTCTCTTTTTGACACCAACCGGCGCGTTGCTCTCGCTCTGGGGGCCTGTTTCATCCACGGCGATTCGTCCCGACTGGAAGGTCGTCACGTTCATGGGCGTGATGACGTTCTTCACTGCCGTGGCTGCCGGCCTGGCGCCGGCGCTGGAGTCGCTGAACCTCCAGCTTGGTGAGTCGTTGAAGGGGCGGCTGCTCCTTGCCGGCCGCGGGATCACGTGGACTCGGGCGCTGCTCGTGGGTGCCCAGGTCACCTTCAGCATGGTCCTCCTCGTTGCTGCGGCGGGCATCATTCGGGCCGAGCGGTTCCTGGCCAACCCGGGCTTCGAGTCGCAGCACGTCCTCTCAGCAGAGCTTCCTCGAAAGCCCGGCGTGGCCCAGACGCCATCGTCGCTGGCGGCTCTCGTCGGGTCTCTTCCGAGAGTCCGTTCGACCGCGTACTCAACGACGCTCCCACTGGTGTTTGAAGGGGCGACGATTCTCGAGTCGCCTGGCCCGCGGAATCAGGTGCTCTCCGCCCGCGTGTCGCCGACGTATTTCGACGCGCTCGGGATTCGCATCCTCCAGGGCCGATCGTTCGAGGTGGCCGACGAATCCCGTACGGGAGAGAGGCCGGTCGTGGTATCGCAGCGGTTTGCCACGCGCTTCTTGCCTGGACAGAACCCGATCGGATACGTCCTCACGGAGTCGGGGCCGGCCGGCAAACCGGTACGCCTCGTCATCGTCGGCGTTGCGGCGGACCGGGCCACCGGATTCGGTCCGCTGAAAGCCCCAAACGATGGCTCGTTCATCTATCAGTTGGCGGAGCCCTCTTTGAAGGGGTACCTGCTGGTGCGGTTCGATGGAGACGTCAGGGGGATCGCGACGGCTCTGCAAAACCGTTTGAAGGAGGCCACGGGCTGGGTCATTCCCGTGTCGACCATTCAAACGACCCTCGAGCAGCGGATGATGCTTCGCATTCGTGCGTTCGAGCGGTGGATGACGGCGATCGGGGCGATCGGACTCGGGCTGGCGCTCATCGGCGTGTTCGGTCTGCTCGCATTCACTGCCGCCCAGCGGCGCAAGGAAATCGCGATCCGTACTACCCTCGGTGCCTGCCGCCCGGATATCTTCCGGGCGATGGTGTCGCCGGCCATGCGACCAACGGGGATTGGCATCGTCGTCGGCGCATTCCTGGCGTTCGCGGCATTGCGCCTGGCCGAATCACAGCGGATGGTTCCGGTGGGTGTTCCTTCGATCGATCCGGTTGCCTACCTCGCGGGAGGGCTCCTGCTTCTGGTCGCCGCGCTTGCGGCGATGACGCCGCCCGCGTACCGCGCGACGCGGTCCGATCCCGCGCAGGCGCTGCGCGAGGACTGAGCCGTGAGGTGGTTCAGCCGCCGGTCGGACGCGGATTACCAGGCCGAGATCTCCGAGCACCTCGAGGCGGAGACGCAGGCGAACATCGATCGCGGCCTGTCGCCCGACGAGGCGCGCCGTGTCGCACATGCTGCCTTCGGCAGCCGCGCGTCGGTGCGCCAGCGCCTTCACGAAGGACGCCGGCTGTTCTGGATGAGTGCGGTCGGCCAGGACATGCGCTTCGGCCTGCGCGCCATTCTCAAGCACCGGCTGCTCTCCTGCATCGTCGTGCTGACGATGAGCGTCGGGATCGGCTGCACGACCGCGGTCTTCAGTCTCCTCAATGCGATCGTCTTCGCGCCTCCCGTCGCCTTCGATCCCGATTCGTTCGTACAGGTTGTCAGGCCCGCGACATCGTCACCGGACGTCGCCTTCGATCACCGCCACGACCACGACATCGCCGACGTCGCGCGATACGAGGCGCTGCGCAATCAGATTCGATCGCTGCGCATGCTGGCAGCGTGGTCATCGGAGAGCGCATCGGCGCCGCTCGGTGGTGACGATGCGGAGCCGGCTGGCGCGATCTTGACGAGCTGCAACGTGTTCCAGGTGATCTCTGACGCACGGGCGCTTGCCGGCCGCTTCCTTCAGACTTCGGACTGCGACGATCGACTGCCCGTGGCCGTGATCAGCGAGCGAGCATGGCGCAGACGTTTCGCAGCCGATCCGGCGATCGTCGGCCGGCCGCTCGCCTACGGACGGCACGTCCTGACGATCGTTGGCGTCGCGCCGGACCTCCGGTCGAACGCCGACTTGGCTGGTTTCGCGCTGTGGCTGCCGTACACCTTGCAGCCGCAGCTGCAGGACCTCTTCCGATCGCGAAGCGGCAGCTGTGAGCCCAGCGACTCTCCTCCATGCAAAGCATGGATGATCCAGAACTCCCGCTGGCTCAGTCTCGCTGGACGGCTGGCACCCGGATTCTCCCGTTCGGCGGCAGCGGCCGAGCTGAAGGTCCTGACGAGTCGCGAAGCCGACTCCGACATCGCGGATCGGCTGACGGTGAGCGACGGCTCGCTCTGGTCGAAGGGCGCCCTTGGTGTCGCCGTGACGTTCGCGCTGATCCTCCTCCTCCCGACCGTGGTCGCACTCATCGTGTGCACCAACGTGGCGTCGCTGCTGCTCTCGAGGGCAGTGAAGCGCCAGCAGGAGATGGCGATTCGGCTCGCCATCGGCGGCGGCAGGCTGACGCTGGCTCGTATGCTGCTCGTCGAACAGCTGCTGCTCGCCGGGGTGGCCGCGGTGTTGAGCCTTTCACTGGTCAAGGCCCTGCCGCCGATCCTCGTGGCCAGACTCCCGGGGCTGAGCGAACGGATTCTGCACGGCACGGGGCCGGACTGGCGGGTGTTCGTCTACCTCGCCGCGGTGGCGCTGCTCACGGCGATCGGCGCCGGGACGGCACCGGCGCTCCAATCGTTGAACCTTCGCATCGTCGAGGCGCTGAAGGGCCGGCACACCGCGAGCGGAAGTCGAGGCATCTCGCGGACGCAGGCCGTTCTGATTTGCGCGCAGGTCGTGCTCAGCATGGTGCCGGTCGTCGGCACGGCGGCCTTCCTTCGCGCCGAGCGCCGGTTCCACAATCCAGGGTTCGACGCCGGGCAGGTGGTGTTCGCCTCCGTCTTTCGCGATCGCGAAAGCGGAGCGGCTCTCGAGTGGCCGGTGGAGCGGGTTCGCGCTCTCCCGGCGGTCCGATCGACCGCGTTTGCAACGTCGACTCCACCGTTCGTCGACGGCATGATCACCATCGAACGCCCGGGCGCGCGTTCGCCCCATGAGTTTCCCGTGCTGGCCGTGTCGCCCGACTACTTCCGCACGGTTGGCATCACGCTCGTGTCGGGGCGGCCGTTCCGGGAGGACGACGTCCTTCGAAGTGACAGCGGCCGGCCTGTGATCGTGTCGACGACGCTGGCCCGGCATCTCTTTCCTGGACAGCATGCCGTCGGCAAGACGTTCGACGCGCCAGTGGAGCACACGCGCTTCGAGATTGTCGGCATCGCGTCTGATGCGATGACATTCACCAACGGCTCGCGGTTCACAAGCGATCGGTCGCTGATTTATCAGATCCTGGACAGTAAGCCAGATACGTCGGGCCGGCCAGCCGATCCCGTTCTCCTCGTGAGATTCGGCGGAGACATCAGGCAGTTCACGACCGACCTGCAGGCGGTGCTGAAGCCCGTACACAAGCGTGTGGTCGTCGACTCTCTGCAGTCGGTCGTGGACGAGAGTCTCGACGTGCTGCGGCTCCTCAGGACGCTCGTGATGGTGACCGCCGGAATCGGTCTCGGGCTCGCGCTGACTGGTGTCTTCGGCATTCTCGCGTTTGCCGCGGCGCAGCGCCGCAAGGAAGTCGCGATTCGCGCGGCAGTTGGCGCCAGCCGGGCTGACATCTTCGGCGCCATCCTTCGTCCGGCACTCTGGCCGACCGGATTCGGGATTGCCCTGGGCACTGTCCTGTCGTTCGGTGCGCTGAGATTTTTCGAATCCGTGAGCCGGGAGCAGTGGGCAGCATCTGATCCCGGTGCGTATGTCACTGGCGCGTTCGTCCTCGTTTGCGCCGCGCTCGCCGCGATGTCGTCACCGGCGTGGCGCGCGGCGACGGTCAATCCTTCGAAAGCGCTGCGGGAGGACTGAGAAGGCGGGCCGCTATTTGGTGTTCCCCGGCGGCCGCGTGGCGAACCCGCAGTTCGGAACGGTACAAACGGTCAGGCTGTGCACGAACCGGAGCGTGCCGCTCTCCACCCGGAAGAGATGTGAGTCGGGAACGCCGGTCGGCCAGCGAATGAATCCAACCACCGCCCCGATCTCCGGATCGGCGATGAACCGCCGTTCAGTGAGCTTCATTCCAGAGGGTACGCCCACGTTGCAGCTGTCGTCAGGCTGCCCGCGTCCGGTGCGAATGCCGCCCTCCAGACGGTTGCACGGCGTGCCCCACGGCACCTTCACAGTGTTGTCGTTGAAGACCTCGAAGTAGGCGTTGGCCGCAGCGATCAGCGTCTCACGGCTGTCTCGCGAAGCGGCCGGGACGACGCCCCAGTTCTCCGCAGACGAGTACTTCAAGTAGGTGTCGGCGTTGAACAGCCAGTCGTCGGCATCTGTCACCAGCGTCTCGAGCTCCGCAATCTTCTGGCTCGCGACCTTCAGCCTGACGCCGAGCACATACGGATGGCTCTTGTCGGTGACGATTACTTCGGTGAACGTCTCGCAGATCGTCGCGTCCAGCAGACTGCGGCTGAAGTCGATCTTCAGCGGACTCTTCACGATGCCCTTGTCGATCAGCGAGCTCTGCGTATTCTCGATGTACTTCGCTGACGCCGCCAGAGGAAGCGCTGCGGGATTGCCGCTGCGCTGTGCGGCAAGATAGCCGTCGACCGCCGACTGCAGATCGGCCCGTGTACACGCTGGCTGGGCGAGAGCTGGGGTTGACGTAGCGACGGCAGCACAGAAGACGATCAGGCCGGTGGCCGTGGCTCGGGTCATGAGCATGGCTGGCCATGATACGTCACGGCGGAGACCACGGAGGCATGAAGACTACAGACGGCCTTCCAGGGTGCGACACAGGCGGATGAAACGGAGGGATGCGCGAGGGCGGTCGTCGATCGACGGGACAACCGGCGGCGACGCGCCGGCTGTCGTCTTCAAGGTGCTGTTATGGGACGCGCGTCATGCTGAAGGTGCCGACGGCGTAGGCGCTGGTGTAGAAGCCGACGAACTGCTTGTCGTTCGCGCGTCCCACCCAGTCGAAGACGCCGCCGTCCTTCGCGCCGAGGTCGACGGTGCCCTTGAACATCACCACCGGTCCGACGGCGCGGCCTTCCATCGTGATGTTGTACTTGTAGGGCCGGCCGCAGTCGCCCTCGAACACCGCCTTCCAGACCTCGCCTTCCTTCGTGATCTCGGCGTTGAGCGACTTGCACTGCTCCTTTGGCGGCGTGGCACCCTCGGCCGGATTGAAGGCGTACCAGGTGCCGGTCCATTTGCCGACCGGATTCGCCGGCGGACCGCCGAAGCCGCGGCCGCCTTGCGCACCGATCCCGATGGCTGACACCACCAGCAGAAGAAGGGCGAACGAGAATGATTTCATCGGTACCTCACGTGATGACGCGAGCCTGAACCGAGCTGAAGCTCGGTTCTGCGAAACTCCGAACTTGAACCTGCGCGAACCTGAAACCGAGCTGAAGCTCGGTTCTGCGACGGATGTGCATCGAACCGGGAACCGCGAACCGCGAACCGCGAACTCCGCACCGCGAACTCCGAACCGCGAACTCTGAACCTGAACCTCCGCGAACCTGGAACGTGGAACCCGGAACCTGGAACGGCGGGTGGCTACTTCTTCTCAGCCGCTCTCGCCGCGCTCAGGATGTTCCGCATGGCGTAGTTGCCCTCGTGGCACGCGTATTCGAATACGTCAGGAATGGTCGGATCGTTTCGCAGACTGAGCGCAGCCGTCCAGGGTTTCGAAAATGTCGTCGGATCCGTCACAGTGACCTCGTAGCGGACCGTCTGCGCGTCGACGCGACGGAAGCGCTCGGTCAGCCGGAGATCACCGCCGGCACCACGGTAATTGATCATGTTCGTGGGGAAGTTGGTGACGTCGACCACCAGCGTGTCGCCCTCCCAGCGGCCGCGTGAGTCGCCGAAGTACTGTCGGATCGCCGGCGTGAGGTGAGGGCTGCCGTCGAGTGGAATCACGCGCGCGTCATGGATCATCTCGTAGCGAATCGCGACGAAACCGGGACCCTGCACGATCGCCGACGTGTTGTTGTAGATCGTCGGAAAGATCACGTGCGGCAGGCCGCGCGTGATGCAGCGATCGTACAGATCGAGCGCGCTCGGACCGTCGAACGGCTTGTTACCGCTGGTGCGCTGGTTCACGGCGTTCGCCGCGCGCTGGCGCGCAGCGTCGTTGAGGTACGGAATCCGTCCATCCGGCGGATCGATGATGATCGACGTCCGGCGCGACGGCCTGCCGCGCTCGAGCCAGTGTCCCGGCGGTCCGGTGCCGTCGCCGCCGCGGCCGCCGGGGCGCGCCGCCACGAACTCTTCCGCATCCGTCGCCGCCTGTCGCGCGGCCTGCGCCTGACGATCGGCAAACTCGGTGTCGGTGACGTCGGTCCGGGTGCCGAACTGCGCCGGACGCTCGAACGGCACCCCCAGCTCGTCGTCGGTGGTGAAGGTTCCCTGGATGTCCGGATCGCCCCAGGGTGTGAGCGGCGCAGTCCACGGCTTCGCCGCGGCACGCGGCGTGGCCTGGTCGGCCCCGAGATGCACGGTCGCCGTGAAGAGCACGAGCGACGAAACGATGATGGCCCCCGCGGTGGTGAGGAGTCGGACGCTCATCGGTAACTCCCTGCGTGACGTTGACGCTCCGGTGAGGCGGATCTGAAGACCGCCTCATCGGCTTGTCCGCCGCTGCCACGCGAATCCTATAGCGCCTCTCTTGGCCCCGTCTAGCGCGACGGAGGCGCCGGGCGCGCCTTGATCGTCTTCACCATCTGATCGAACGGCTCGATGACGCCGTGCACCGGCACGTCGCGGGCGACCTTCAGTTTTCTCCGCTCGAGGTTCCACAGCACGTTCTCGCCCCACGGGTGCTGTTGCCAGCCGGCGTCGTACAGGTCCGCCTGCACGAGCAGCCGCTCGCGCGGCACGTAGGCGATCAGGTTGGTGCCCTCCCGCGGATTGTCGAGCAGGTGAAAGAGCTGCACTTCCATCGATCGATCCTTCAGCGTCATCTGGTCGTCGACGAACTCGAACCTCGCGGCTCTCGGCGTCTTCTCGAGCGCGTCGGGCACGATGCTGTGACGGCGCGACAGCAGGTCCTTGAAGAAGGCTTCGTTGGCGCGGTGAGTGACGATCGTCAGCCCTTCGGCCACCGCCACCCGCAGCCCGCCCGAATGATCGAAGTGGTGATGCGAGACGATGGCTGTCGTCAGCGGCTTGGTGCTGAGGGTCCGCGCCTTGTCGATGGTCGCCTTGGAACGCGCCTCGTTCAACGGCACCTCGTAGAGCACCAGATGGTCGTCGAACTCGAAGACGATGCTGCGGTGGTTGCCCGAGCCGGCCAGCCACCACACGCCTTTCGCGACCGGTTCGGTAGTGACGACGACGGCAGGCGGCGCAGGCGGGGCCGCCGCGCGGACGCCGGCTGGTGCCGCGAGATCGGCGGCTGGGCCGTTCAGGCTGTTCTTCGAGACCTGAAGGTCGAATTGCAGATAGCGGTCCATCTTCGTGGTCAGCCGCCGCGGCAGCTTCACGCCCTCCACGTCGGCATAGTCGGAGAAGGTCGTGACCACTGCCACGTCGCCCATGTTCGCGTGGTCCTGCATCGAGACGACGCGCGCCGGCAGATGCGTCGACGGGTCGATGGCGAGCGTGAGCGTGTCGCCCGCCGCGGTCGTGATGTCGAGCAGCTGCTGGTTTGCGTCCGTGCGAAGGTTGCCGAGCATGACGGCGGGGTCGAGCGCGGCGCGCACGATCGTGATCGGATGATGCAGCAGCTCGATCCGTCGATCGCGGACGGCCGTTTCGCCGGCGCCCGTGATCGCCCCGTCCGGCGCCGCGTTGTACGCGACGTCACCATCGAGTCCCTGCGTCAGCTGCTGTTTCAGGGCACCGGCGAAGAGGAACTGTGCTTCACGCAGCTGCCGGACGCGGGTTCGGCCCTGTGCGAGGTCCATGGTGCGGCTGTACTCGCTGACCTTCCACACCGGCAGCTCGTCATCGGGCATGCGGTTCTGGCCGGCATTCGGCGCGCTGCCGCTGCCCTCGATGGTCAACGCCGTCAACGACAGCAGCCGGTCGGCGCCGCCGAGGGCCTCCGCGGCGCTGCGGATGGCGGTCTGTTCTGGCGATGACGGTGCGCAGCCTGCGGTGAGTGTGACCGCGATGACGAGTGGCGTCAGTCTGTTCATGGGTAACTCCGTGTCGTGGCGAATGATGTGCCGCGAGCCGCCGCCGAGCCGAAGCTGGGCGCGGCGGAGGCAATCGTCGCACAACCCACGTCGAGGTCCTTCACCGTTGGCATCAGCGTGTGAGGATGCGCGAGCAGCTGTGCCATGCGCATGCTGGTATGCTCCGCGCAGATGCTCCGGATCACCGTAACCCGCGGCGACATCACCCGCCTCGCGGTCGATGCCATCGTCAATGCGGCCAACGAGCGCATGCTCGGCGGCGGCGGCGTCGACGGCGCGATTCACCGCGCGGCCGGACCTGGTCTCCTCGCAGCGTGTCGTGGCATCGACGAGGTGCGGCCGGGCGTCCGGTGCCCGACCGGCGAGTGCCGCCTGACGCCGGGCTTCAGGCTGCCGGCACGCTTCGTCATCCACACCGTGGGGCCGGTGTGGCGAGGAGGCCGGCACGGCGAGCCGGACCTGCTCGCCAGCTGCTATCGCTCGTCGCTGGCCCTGGCCTCTGCGCAGGCGCTGCGCTCCATCGCGTTTCCAGCCATCAGCTGCGGGATCTATGGATATCCGCTCGATGCCGCGGCAGCCGTTGCGATGACGGAGATCGACGCGTTCTCACGAACGGCCGGTACCGTGGAAGAGGTGGCCCTCGTGGCCTTCGACGAGCCGGTCTTCGCCGCGCTGCAGTCTGCGCACGAGCAGATCCGACACTCACCGACCGGCCCACGCGAGCGTTGACACGCATGAGCAGCCGCTACGACTTCCTGGTCGAGAGCTATCGAACCGAGCGCATCAAGACGCTCGGCGTGTGGGCGCAGATCCCGGAGGAGCGGATGACCTATCGTCCGGAGCCGCGCGCCCGCAGTCCGCTCGAACACATGGTGCACCAGTGCGTCAGCGAGGACACCTGGATGAAGAACATGCTCGGCATCGAGCTGCCGCGGCCGGTGCTGCCCGAGGAGGAGACGAAGCTCGGTTTTCTCCGCCACTATGCCGGGGTGTCGGCCGAACGCCTCGAGCGGTTGTCGGAAAAAACAGACGGATGGTTCGAAGAGTCCACCCGTTTCTTCGACACGACGCGCACGCGAGCCTGGGTGCTGACGCGCCGGCTGACTCATTCCGCGCACCATCGCGGCCAGCTCACGATCTATCTGCGCCTGTGGGGACAGCCGCTCTATTCGACTTACGGGCCGACGGCCGACACCGGAGGTCTCTTCCAGAACGGCGCGGCCGTCATCTATCGCTATGGCTCGATCGACGAACTGCTGGCCGGCGAGTCGGCCGGTGCGAGCGGTCCACGGCTGCCGGGGCCCGGGATGAAGAGTCCGACCGAGCGGCCGGGCGAGTGATCGCTCGCGCGTCTCCCGACTCCGGGCATCGATCTATTTCGTCATCTCCGCGTATTCGAGCATCTGCGCGGTGAGATCCATCGGATAGGAAATCTTGACATCCGTGATCGCGCCATCCGGTCCGGTCACCGCGGTGAGCTTCGGCATCACGAAGCCGATGTAGGACGGCAGCTTCAGCTTTTCCACGCGCGCCATGACCTGATCGCGCAGCGTGCCGTCGAAGTGGATGCCGTAGGACTCGAAGAGCTTTCTGGCTGCAGCCGCGTCGCCCTCCGACTTGATCCGCTGCACTTCGGCCAGCAGACGGCCAACCCCCTCGCGAAACGCCCTGGGATCCACCATGACGTAATAGGTCTTGTTGTCGCGCTGGCGCACCTCGATGGCCTTCGTGTTGGCCATCAGCCAGCCGATGACCATCTGGCGGTTGCGCATGTGATCTTCCTCGAGCTGCGTGCCTTCGCGGACGCGCCGCAGCTGCACGAGGGCGTTCCGCGTATACCCTTCGTATTCCGCGCGCGCGATCGCGTCCTGCTCGGCGGCAGGGACGATGCCGAGCTCGGCCAGCTTCGGATCGGCGATGAAGTACAGACCGACGAGGTCGGCGCGTCCCTCTTCGAGCGCCGAGAAGTGCTCCTTGATCGTCTCCTGCGGGTTGCGCGGCGCGCCCGGCGCCTGCTGACCGGAGGCGTGGCCGATCACCTCGTGCATGTCGGTGAGCAGCTCGCCGGCCAGCGACCCGTACCGCTTCCCGCGTTCCGCCTCCTCGGGCGTCCATGAGAACTCGCCGCGCATCGAGCCCGGGATGGCGTTGTCGGACGCGTCGCGCACGTTGGTCAGCGACACCGATTTGCTGCCGTGCTCTTCACGGATGCGCTGATCGTTCGGCAGATTGATCCCGACCGGGGTCACCGGCCCGGCATCACCGGTCTCGACGACCACCTCGATGGCATTGGCGACGATGCCCTTGACGTTCGGCTTGCGGTACTTGGGGTCGTACGGCATCTGGCTCTCGAACCATTGGGCGTTCTCGGCGAACTTCCGGATGCGGTCGGTCTTCTCCTTGTTCACGTAGAAGACCAGCCCCTCGAACGAGCCCTTCACGCCGCGCGCGTCGAGGTAGACCTCGATGAAGCCGTTGATGGTATCGACGGGAGAGTCCTTGTCTGCGACCCAGGCGATGTCGTACTTCGCACGGTCGGCATCCTCGCCGGTGCGGTACCACTGGATCAGCGCGCGGAGCGCTCTGGCGGTGGGCTCGGGCGCAAACGGGATGGCCGCCTCGAGATGCCGGATGATGCGGCCGATCTCCTTGTCGTAGCGGCCGCCCAGGCGATACACCTCTTCGACCAGCCGGCCGTCCTTCTTCACGAGCCTCGAGTTGAGGCCGTAGCGCTCCTTGAACGGCGGTCCCAGGTCTTTCAGGCTGACGCCGACGTACAGGTTGTTGGCGCTCGCCGTCAGGAAGTCCTTGCCGGGACCTGGCGTCTTGCTGGTGACGATCGGGTCGACCGCCGGATCGAAGAACATCGGCTGCAGCCGCTCGAGCAGCGCTTCGAGCGATTCACCCGGCGCGGTCGGGAACGAGGCTCCAGCCTGCGCCGCTTTCCGAGCCGCCGCGGCAAACGTCTCGGGCGCCAAGGCGAGCACAAACTTCCGGGCGGTGAGATTGTTGTAGGGACCATTGTTGATCCAGTACAGCTTCGTGTAGCGCTGGATCGCCGCCATCGTCTCAGGTTCGATTCCCTGCGGATGGGTGATGATGGCCTCGAGCACCTGCCGCATGGCCAGTGCGTCGCGGTGCTTCTGGTCGTAGTAGATGTCGCGGCCGGCGATCGCGGCCTGATACAGGTGCCACACCAGGGTCTTTTCCCGCAGCGACAGCGATGCGAACGCGTCGGCATAGAGCTGCGCCACGGCGGCATCGTCGACCGTCTCCAGCAGGTACTTGCGTTCGGCCGTTGCCGCCGATGTCTCAGGTGCGAGAGCGGTGGTGGGCTCGGTGCGGCCGCAGGCGGCGAGCAGGGCGACGCTGAACAACAGGGACACGTTTCTGAGTGCGCGCATGGCCGTAGCTTACTATCCAGACGAGGAGCACGAGAGAGGAGCTAAACCCAGAGCTCACTTGTGTTGAGGATGCGAATCCCGGTTCCGGCGACCGGACCGCGCTGCGAGGGCGTCGAGGGCCGCTGGACGCGAGCTCCGTGAGCTCGCTGATCCCCACAGCCTTCTCGCGCGGTCAGGCGA
>DASUGH010000100.1:0-14880 GCA_036274155.1 Vicinamibacterales bacterium
GCGCTGGTGAACGTCACGACGTCGATGCGGCCGTCGAGCAGCATCCGGTAGATGTCGGCACCCTGGTCGTCACGGGACGATTCGTCGGGAATCGTGCGGTACGCGACCACTTCGGTCACGATCGCGCCGGCCTGCCGAAGCTGCTCGGCGACGACGTCCCTGGCGATGTCGGCGTGCGGCAACAGGATGCGGGCGCCTTCGACCGGCCCTCGCAGGAGCAGGGCGGTCGCCAGTGCCTCGGCGCGGAATTCGTCGGGCATCAGGTCGACCTTGATGCCGTGCAGGGCGAGCCGGGCGGCAGTGGCGCTGCCCACGGCGCACAGGACCGGGCCCTTGAGCGCGCGCGCGTCGCGGTCGCCGTCGAGCAGCGCGTGCATGAAGGCGTCGACCGCGTTCGCGCTGGTGAAGACGATCCAGTCGAACTGGTCGGCCGATGCAGCGGCCTGCCGGAGCGGTGCCAGATCGTGCGGCGGCACGATCTGGATCATCGGTGCCTCGACGGCTTCGGCGCCGAGCGCTGTCAGGCGCTCGACGAGCTCGGCGGCCTGCTCGCGCGGGCGCGTCACCAGCACGCGCCGGCCGAACAGCGGCCGCGAGTCGAACCAGCGAAGGTAGTCGCGGAACCCGACGACGCGCCCGACGATGAGGATCGCCGGGTCGCGGCGCAGATGCTCTCTGGCTCGCGCCGCGAGCTCGCCCAGTGAGCCTTCGATCGTTTCCTGCGTCGGCAGCGTGCCGTTGTAGACGATGGCGGCGCGTTCGTCTTCGGGGCGTCCTTTGTGGATCAGCGCGTCCAGGATCTTCGGGAGCTGGTGCGCGCCGGCATAGCAGACGATCGTGCCGTCGAGCCGCGCGAGGCTCGCCCAGTCGACGTCCGGCGGCGTGCGGCTCTCGTCCTCGTAGCCGCGTACCAGCGTCAGCGTGTCGCCGCCGCCCTGGTAGGTCACGGGAATGCCGGCGTAGGCCGGAACGCCGATTCCAGCGGGCAGTCCCGGCACGACCTCGAAGGGGACGCGCTGCTCGTGCAGGAAGAGCGCCTCTTCGCCTCCGCGATCGAACACGAACGGATCGCCCCACTTCAGCCGCGCGACGGTCTTCCCTTCACGGGCCTTCTCGGCGAGCAGGTAGCTGATGGCTTCCTGCGCCATCGCCCCGGGGGCGGCGTTGCCCACGTTGATCAGCTCGGCTCCGACGCGCGCCTGACGAAGAAGCGCTGGGGAGACGAGGTCATCGTGGATCACGACGTCCGCGGTGCGCAGGTACTCCAGCCCACGGACGGTGATGAGATCGGGATCGCCGGGGCCCGTGCCGATGATGTACACGCTCGGCCTCACGGTTGCAGCCCCTCGACCGATGCCTGCGCCCGCCGCACTTCTGTCAGGATCGCATCGGCGCCGTTGGCCAGGAGCCGCTCCGCGACGTCCAGACCCAGCCGCTCCGGATCGTTGGTGGCGCCGCGCCCCTCGGCGCGAGCGGTGCGTGTGCCGTCGAGCGTGGTGACGATGGCCGTCAGCGACATCTCCTGTGCGGTGACCTCAGCATAAGCGCCGATCGGCATCTGACATCCTCCTCCGAGCCGTGCGACGACCGCTCGCTCGGCCCTCAGTGCCGCCGCCGCATCATGATCGTCGATGCGCGCCACCAGTCGTCGAACTTCGTCGTCGGCGCCGCGGATCTCCACAGCGATGATGCCCTGGCCTGGCGCCGGCACGCAGTCCGCGATCGGCAGCGAGGCCGAAATCCGCTCAGCACGGTCGAGACGCCGAAGGCCGGCCGACGCCAGCACGAGCGCGTCGAAGCCGCCCTCGTCGAGCTTGCGCAGCCGCGTATCGAGGTTCCCCCGGACCGGCGCGAATGTCGCGCCGGCCCAGAGACGGGCGAGCTGCGCACTCCGCCTCACGCTGCTCGTGCCGATTCTGGGCGACCGGCCGAGGGTGCGGATGAGCGCGTCCGTGGACCCGCGTTCCTGGAGCGCCTGGTCCGCGCGAAGCACCACCGCGTCGCGCGCATCTTCACGCGGCAGCACGGCGCCGATCTCCAGACCGTCCGGGAGCACGACTGACATGTCCTTGCTGCTGTGCACCGCCAGATCGATCTCGCCGCCGAGCAGCGCATCTTCGAGCTCTTTGACGAACAGCCGCTTGCCGCCGATCTGCGAGAGCGGCGCTTCGGCGAGCTGATCGCCGGACGTCCTGATGACGACGATCTCGGATCGCACGCTGGCTCGTTCACTGAGAAGGGCGGCGACCGTGTTGGCCTGAAACAGCGCGAGCTGGCTGCCCCGCGTCCCGATTCTCATGACGGCCCGTCGGCTGGTGTGAGTCGTGGACCCGTCAGTGCCGGGGGCGTAGTCGAGGGAATGCCCATCACTTGGACTTGGCGCTCGAACGGGTCTCGGGCGTCGAGTCCGTTTCACTGTCGGGCAGCCGGAACAGCCGGTTGATGACTTCGGTGTAAACGACCTGTGTCTCCTCGTCGGGAAGCGCCTTGAGCTGCGCCGTCGGTTCGAGCAGCAGCTTCTCGATGATCAACCGCGTCACGTCCTCGAAGGCCTCTCGCGCTTCGGGCGACAGGCCGGCCAGTTTGCCTTCGAGGCGCTGCAGCTCCGACTCGCGGATGCCGTAGAAGCGGCGCCGCAGCGCAACGATCGTCGGCACGGCGCTGCGCGATCGGTGCCAGGCGAGGAACCGGCCGACCTCCTCGGACACGATCCGCTCTGCGTGTCCGACTTCGGCGCTGCGGCTGGAGACGTTCTTCTGTACGAACTTCTGCAGGTCGTCGATGTTGTAGAGGAATATCTGCTCGATGTCGCCGACCGACGGCTCGACGTCGCGCGGGACGGCGATATCGATGATGTAGAGCGGGTCGGCGCGATGCCGTCCGATGGCCGCTTCGACCTGCGCGCGGCTCACGATCGGCCGCGCCGCGCCGGTGGCGGTGATGACGATGTCGGCGCTGGCGAGCGCCTGCGTCATGTCGCCCCACGGCACCGAGCGGCCGCCGACCGCCCTCGCGAGCTCATCGGCGTGGAGCGCGGTGCGGCTGGTGATGACGATCTCGCCGACGCCGTTCGCTCTCAGGTGCTGCGCGGTCAGCTGGCTGATCTCTCCGGCGCCGATCACCAGCACTCGCCGCCCGTCGAGCCGATCGAAGATCTTCCTCGCAATCGCCACGGCCTCGAAGCTCACCGACACCGCCCCTTCGCCGATGGCGGTCTCGGTGCGCACGCGTTTGCCGACGCCGAACGACGACGTGAAGACGCGCTCGAGGAGCGGCCCCACACAGCGGCGTCCCGACGCGGCCTGGAATGCGTCCTTGACCTGCCCGAGGATCTGCGGCTCGCCGACGACTGCCGACTCGAGGCCGGCGGCGACGCGGAACAGGTGGGCGACGACATCGCGCCCCTGGCGAACGAACAGGTGCGGCAGGAAGGTCTCCGGCGGCAGCCGGTGGAACTCGCTCAGAAAAGCGATGACGTCGTCGCGTGTGCGCTCGGCGTCGGTACTGCTGACATAGATCTCGGAGCGGTTGCAGGTCGAGAGGACGACGCACTCCGGGACCGACGCTCGCGTGGAGAGCTCCTGCGCGGCGGCGCCGACGTCGCCGCTCGCGAAGTCGAGCTTCTCGCGCAGCTCCACAGGGGCGGTGTGATGGCTCACGCCGAGGAGGAGGAGATTCACGAAGTCACCGCCAGCGACACCTTCATCATCCCTGGCGTTATTTGAACGTGTGGCTCGTCTCGAGCAGGTAGGTCACCGCCAGGAAGTTCAGCAGTACGATGACGAACCCCGCCGCCGACAGCCACGACGCCCGCCGGCCCGCCCAGCCCATCGTCCGCCGGGCGAGTACCGCGAAGAAGTACATGACCCAGGTGAGGACCGAGATGAACACCTTCGGATCGCCCAACCCTATCGCGGCGAGATTCGAATTGCCCGGATGCTCCGGTCTCGCCTGCAACGTCCAGACGATCCCGACGACGACGCCGATGGTCAGGAAGACCAGACCGATCGCCACGGCGCGTGAGTTCATCGCGTCCAGGATCTGCAGCGAGGGGAGCCGCGTGTAGAAGTAGCCGAGGTGCTTCTTCTTGATCTCCTTGAACTGCAGTACGTAGATGAAGCCCAGCACTCCGGCGATGGCGAAGCTCGCATAGGCAAAGAGCAGCGACGCCATGTGCACCCAGAACCAGTTGCTCTGCAGCACCGGGTCGGGACGCGGCACCACCGAGGAGAACGTAGGGATGGTCTGCAGGGTGAAGACGATCGGCAGAATGAACACGCCCATCGCCCGCTCGTTGGTGGTGATCTCCAGGTACAGATAGGAGAGCGCCAGCAGCCAGACGAACATCGAGATCGCTCGCGAGAACTCGCTCGCCATCGGATCGGAGTTGCCGACCGTCTGGGCGGCGATCGAGAAGGTGTGCACGAGCGCAGCCGCGAGGAGGAGCGTCGTGGCGGCACGGCCGGCCGACTGCCCGCGTCTGGCGAAATGCACAGCGTAGGTGACCGCGGCCGCCGCGTAGAGCAGGAGAAGAAGGTAGCTCACCGTGAGGAGGCACTGGGCGCGTAATAGCCCTTCTTCGTCCGCGTCGTCAGGTTCTGACGCGTCACCTGTACAACGATCGGCCGCCACGCCCCGTCGCGCTTCTGATTGCTCGACACGTAGCCGATCGAGTACTGGCTGGCGAGCTCGTCGGCGATCTGTCCGTAGACGTTCGAGAGGTCGGCGATGTTCGCAGGGAAGAACGACTTGCCGCCGGTTTCGAGCGCGAGCTGGCGGAGGACGAACTCGGAGGAGCTGAAGCCGCGTGCCTGGTCGTGAGTGTCGCGCAGGCCGATCGTATAGATCGCCGTCTCGGAACGCTTGGCGAGATCGAGCAGATCGTCGAACATTACCAGGCTCGACGTGTCCTGTCCGTCGGAAAACACGATGAGCGCCTGGCGCCGCGCTTCCTCGTCCGACACCGCCAGCTGCACCTTCTTGAGGCCCTTGAGCGCGGTGTAGATCGCGTTGTGCAACGCCGTGGAGCCGCCGGCGCTCATCTGGTGAATGCCGCGTTCGAGATCGGCGTGGTTCGACGTGAACGCCTGCCGCACGTTGTAGCTTCCGTCGAAGTCCACGACCTCGGCGATGTCGTTCGGCTTGAGACGCTGGACGAAGTTCGACGCTGCCGCCTGCAGCGTCGGCAGCTTGTATTCCATGCTCGCGCTGCTGTCGAGGAGCAGCGACAGGGCAATGGGGTTCTGACGGCGGTTGAAGACGGTCAGCGTCTGTTTGGCGCCGCTCTCGAAAACCTGGAAGTCTGCCTCGGCGAGGTCGGTGATGTAACGGCCGGTCGAATCGGTGACGGTCACGTTGAGCGACACGAGGTCGATGCCGCCGCGGAACGCCGGCGGCTGGCCCTGCACCGGCGATGGCGACGGCGCGCCTGCCCGTGGCGCGGGCGGCTGGGAGGGCGCCGGCGGCGCGGGTTGCGACGGCTGTTGGGCCGCAGGCGCCGCCATCACGGCGAGAACGGCCACGAACGTTGTGAGCAGACGCGTCACGATCAGGCACCCTTCTGAGAGCGCTCGGGAGTGCCTCGCATGATGAGGTCCTCACGCACCGGGGCGATCTCGATGGAGTCCGGGGCAATCAGCGTATCCGGCCGGGCATAGACGACTTTGTACTGGGAGTTCAGCTCGCGGGCCACGCGCTCGAGGTTCATTCCGAGGGCGTTCGGCGCCACCATCGACAGGTGCTGCCCACCGGTGGCGCGCGGCGCCCGCGTGATGAAGAACGCGCGCTCGCGGATTGCCTGCTGCTGATCCTCGATGAAGGTCCCGATGGTCACGAGATGCACGGCGACGCGCGCCTTCTTGAGCGCTTCGACGACTTCGTTCGCGAAGCGGTCGGTGAACTCGACGCCGTCGGTGGCGATAGCGACGATGGCGGCGCGAGCCGAGTCGCGTTTGCGCAGGCCATCGGAGACTTCGACCATCGCGTCGAGGAGCGTCATGCCGCTTCCGGGCATGGCGAAGAGACCTTCAGCGCGGCTGGTCAGCCGTTTGAGGTCGGTCGTCGAGGGGACGAGGATCGTCGGACGGTCGGCGAGCCCGACGAGCGCGATGGGGTTGGCCGGCGCGAGCTCAGCCAGGAACTTCGGGATTGCCGTCCGGTAGTACGGCATCTCCTCCATCGCCGCGGCGCTGTTGTCGATCATCACCGTAAGATCGATCGGTTCGGTGGCGCGCGAGACGCGGAGGACCTCGCGACGCACGCCGTTCTCACGCACGATGAAGGCGTCGGGTCCCAGCCCTTCGACGGGGATCCCTTTCTTGTCGACCGCGCTGACGAAGAGCGTCCGTTCGACGCTGCCCTGGGCGAGAGTGGCTGGCCCGGGGGCGGCGATCAGGATGGCGGCGAGAGCGGCGGCGGGTGCGAGCAGAGCCCGGAGCCACGGACGGCTTCGCATTGGAGATCCCCCAGTGGGAAAGACGACTGGCACGATGCAGTATAGGTCTCGCGGGTGCAAGGGTCAAGGTGGCGATGGGCGCTGAAGCCATTGAAAACACTGGACTTGGTAGAGGCGAAGGTGGCGCCGCCTGGGCAGGCCGGGCGGGGCTGGATTGGTGAAGTTTTTCACAAACTCGCGGTATACTGCTGTCGACGCCTGGGGCGTTGCGGTCCGGCGTTTGCTGCCGCCTGCGCCATGTCGCAAAAGAACCGCAGTTTCTCGCTCAAGCGCGCCACGAGAGCCCTGCAGGACAATGTCGGACGCTCGAGCTCGGCGGCTGGGGCCAGCTATACACTGGTCGGCGCCATCCTGGTGCTCGGCGCGATCGGATACGCGGCCGACCAGTGGCGCGGCACCTCGCCCTGGCTGCTGCTGACGGGATTGTTGATGGGAATCGTGGTCGGCTTCTACGAGCTGGTCAAGACAACCTGGCCTCGATGACGCCGCTCCTCTGGATGGGAGCTGCCGCGCTCGGGTCATGGCTGCTGCTCACGATTCTCGCGCCCGAACCGGTCAACCCGGAGCTGCTCCTGGCGATGGCAGGCCCGCTCGTCAGCGCCGCCGCCAGCTGGATGGTGACCGAGTGGACGCAGCGGAGCGCGCCAGCCAGGGTCATTGGTGTGTTCGTCGCGACGATGTTCGCGAAGATGATGGTGTTTGCCGCCTATATCGTCGTCATGGTGCGGCTCGTCGGATTACGGCCGGTTCCCTTCGTGGTCGGGTTCACTGGCTTCTTTCTGGGACTGCTGGTAATAGAGGCGCTGTTCCTGAAGCGTCTGTTAGATCACGGCATGCGCTCCGCGCCGAGCGCGTAACGCCGTCGGGATTCGAATGGCTCAACCGTCGCACGCCGTCGAGCAGGCCGCCGAGAAAGGCTTCAACGCCGGCGAGACCATCATCGAGCACGTCGCCAACAGCTCGATCGAGCACCCGCTGATCCATCTGCCGCCGCTGTTCGGCATCGACATGTCGGTCACCAAGCATGTCCTGATGCTCTGGATCGTGGCGCTGCTGGTGTTCACGGTCGTCACGATCGCCGTTCGGCGCTACCTGAAGCAGGACCGGCTGGTGCCCTCCGGTTTCATGACGGCGCTCGAGATCGCCGTCGAGTACGTCCGCGACGAGATCGTGCGGCCGAACCTCGGCAACAAGTACGTGAACGGCTGGTCGCCGTTGCTGCTGACGATCTTCTTTTTCATTCTCGCCGCCAACCTGGTCGGACTGTTTCCCGTCTTCGACGCGCTGGCACTGCTCAACCACACGGTCCTGCACCTGCCCGAGGAGTCGTTCCTGACCCGCGTCACGCACGGCGGCATCACCGCGACGGGCAACTTCAACGTCACCGCGGCTTTCGCCACGATTACCTTCTTCGCGATCATCGTTGCCGGCACGCGCGCGCACGGTTTCGTGCAGCACTGGAAGAACCTCGTGCCGGGCGGCGTGCCGCTCTGGCTGTATCCACTGCTCGTGCCGCTCGAGGTGATCGGCATGTTCGTCCGGCCGTTCGCGCTGACCATGCGACTTGCCGCGAACATGACCGGCGGTCACATCGCTCTGCTGGCGATCATGTCGTTCGTCTTCATCTTTGCCGAGCTCTACGGACGGGCCGTCGGGGTCGGGATCGGCGCCTTCTTCGTGGTGCCGCTGGCAGTGCTGATCTCCGGGCTCGAGATGATCGTGATCCTGGTTCAGGCGTACGTCTTTACACTCTTGTCGGCCGTGTTCATCGGCATGGCCATTCACGCTCACCACTGAGCAACGGGTCCGTCTGACGGCGGACAGGACTGACTGATGCGGGCCGAGTCGCCCGCCAATGGAGGAGAATCGAATGGACGGTCTCGCATTTGGTTACTTGGGCGCTGGAATCGGTCTCGGCCTCGCAGTGATTGGCGCCGGGCTCGGCATCGGACGTCTGGCCGCCGGCGCCGCCGAAGGGATCGCCCGCCAGCCGAGCGCGACCAGTCAAATCACGGGTGCCGTGATGCTTCCGCTGTTCCTGCTCGAAGGCGTGGCCGTTCTGGCGGAAGTGTTCGCGCTGCTGATCGTGATCAAGTAATCGCGTCAGAACCGGGAAAGGACGTTTTTCACGATGAATCCGCTGACCCAGGCAGATCCCGGGCTTTACATCTGGGCTCTCGTCGTGTTCGGAGCTCTGGCGCTGGCGCTGGCGAAGTTCGCGTGGCGTCCGCTGCTGGCAGCCCTGGAAACCCGTCAGGAGGCGATCCGGAAATCGCTGGACGACGCCGCCCAGGCGAAGAAGGAGCTCGAGCGGCTCAGCGCCGAATCAGCACGCATCCTGGCCGAGGCCCGCACCCAGGCCGAAGCCATCCTCTCGCGTACGCGGGACGATGCGAATCGTTTCCGTGAGGAGATGAAGCAGAAAGCACAGGCGGAAGCCGCCGGCATCGTTCGCAACGCCGAGAAGCAGATCGAGCTCGAAACTGCCCGCGCCCTCCAGCAGATCCGCCACGAAGCCGTCGACCTGTCCGTGGCGATCGCCTCCAAGCTGCTGCAGCGCCATGTGTCGCGGGCCGACAACGAGCGTTTGATCGAAGACACCTTCCGGCAGCTCGAGTCGAACCAGCGGCCCAGCTGACGCGCATATGAATTCCCGGCGTCAGCGGGTCTTCACTCTGGCGGCGGCGCTTGGCGGCGTCGGGCTCTTCACGTATTCGGTCCGGCAGGCGGGCGCCCAGCAGATTCTCGACGGGGTTTCCCGTGTGGGGTTGGGCCTCGTACCCATTCTCGGCCTCGCCGGCTTGCGGTTCGTGCTGCGGGCCGAGGCGTGGCGGCTCTGCACTCCGGTCAAGGCGCGTTTGACCCTGCGTCAGGCGTTCGGCGCTTTCCTTGCCGGCGACGCGCTCGGCAACGTCACGCCACTCGGCCTCTTCGCCAGCGAGCCCACCAAGGTCTTTCTCACCAGACATCAGCTCGCCACCCGCGAATCGGTCTCGTCGCTCGCCATCGACAACCTGGTGTACGCGCTGTCGGTCGTGACGATGATCGCGCTCGGCCTGGTCACGATGCTCGTGACAGTGCCGCTGCCATTCGAGGCGCAGGAACTGAGCATCGGGACGCTCGTGGCGCTCACGATCGTATGCCTCGCTAGCGTGCGGTTGTTCACCCGTCGGCGATCCGCCGCGTCGTCCGGACGCCCTCCCTGGGTGGAGCGGCTCGTGAAGCTTCGGCAGTCGGTGATGGAGTTCTCGTCGGGACACCCGGCACGGCTGTGGCGCGCCTTTGCCTTCGACGTCTGCTTTCACGCCGTCGCCGTGCTCGAGGCGTTCCTGACGCTCCGCTGGCTGCTCGGCGATGGCAGCCCGACGCTTGCCGAGGCGATGATGTTCGAGTCGCTGAATCGCGTCCTCACGGCGGCGTTCAAGTTCGTGCCGCTTCGCGTCGGCGTCGACGAGGCGGCGACGGGAGCGTTCGCCGCACTGGTCGGGGTGAACCCGGTGGCGGGCGTGTCGCTCGCCGTCGTTCGGAAGGTGCGGGGGCTGTTCTGGATGGGGCTCGGCCTGGCGCTTATCGCGGTCTATCACGCGCCAGAACGATCGCCAGCGACGGGTCGCCGCGGAAGCGTGCCCGCGCATCGGATCTGAGCGCCTCGGCGCGGCCGTTCTCACCAAGCTGCATCCACACCCGCACCGCCGCTGCGAAGCCCTCCGGGGTTGGTGTCGACGCGAGCAGTTCCTTCACCACCGCGACGGCCCGAGCCTCGTCGTTCGCCGCATAGGCAAGCGTCGCCAGACCGGAATACGCGGCGAGACTGTGCGGGAACATCCGCAATTCCTCGAGGTACGCCGCCTCGGCGTCCTGTGGCCGCTCCAGGCGGGCCAACGCGTCGCCGAGCGCGGTGTGCACTCCTTCGAGGGCGGCTTCGTGCTGATGCAGCATTGCCGCGGCCTCCTGCAACAGGCGTGCGGCCTCCTCATACGCTCCCGTGTCGACCAGGAAACGACCTTCTACGAAGGATCGCATCGGCACCGCCGGGTTCGCCGCCTGCGCCGCGTCGGCGTGAGTCAGGGCGAGGTCGCGATCCTTGCGGGCCATCGCAATACGGGCGGCAGCCTGGTGGGCGCTCGAGAGGACGTCGGCACCAAACGACTGCGCCAACGTGGCCGCCAGCTCCGCCTGCACCTGGGCGTCGGCCGGGCGTCCGCCCGCCATCAGCGACACCGCCAGCGCGCGCGGGATTTCCGGTGAGTCCGGGCGCAGGCTCGCGGCGGTGTCGAAGGCGGCGATCGCCTGTTCGGTCCGGCCCATCGAGGCCGACAACAGCCCGATCTGGTAGTGCACGGCGGCCAGGCCCGGCTGCTCGCGCACGATTCTCTGCAGCACGTGGATCGCCGCAGGCAGCCGGCGCTGGCCTACGAGGCGTGCGGCCCGCAGGTGGGCCTGCCACAACGTGCGTTGTACGGCGATGTCGTCGAGGCGTACGTCGACGGCACCGGGAAGCGGCCTGAGCCCGGGCAGATAACCCTCGAGCGCGAGGCGGTCGCGCTCGGCCTCGACCGTCGGCGTGGGCGGCGCGACCGTGTGCCTGGCGAGGAATCGATCGAGCGTCGCGCGCAGCGGCGCCACCGCGTCGGGTGTGGTCGTGACGTCCACGGCCGCCACGACGCCATTGCCGGGCTCGCGGCCATCGGCGGTGCGCGCCGGCGGCGCCGGTTCAATCTGCACGATCTCCTCGGAGACTCCGCGGATGTAGCGGGAGTCGTTCACCGTCAGCGCGAACGTGGGATGGCCACCGAAGCGGAGGTAGGCGGCCAGCGACTCCGCGTAGATCGACTGCGCCACGATCCGGCCATCTTCGTCGGTGAGAAGCGGCTTGAGCGATCGTCCCTTGAGATCGTTCGGAATCGGCGCCCGAACCAGATCGAGGATGGTCGGCACCAGATCGATGTTCTGGACCGGAACGGCGATCCGCTTGCCCGCGCCCTCACGATGCGGCTGCTTGATCAGCAGCGGGACGCGCAGGGTTTCTTCATCGAGCGCCGCGCCCGGGCCGCCGCGCCCGCGTGCCCCCGTCAGGATGATCGTCGCCTGATCGTACAGGCGCTGGCGCGCAAGCAGCTGCGAGAGCCGCGAGACGGCCTCCTCGGCATGGGCCGCGCTGACTTCGAGAAACAGGAAGTACCGCTGGCCCTCCTGCGCGCTCGCCCAGCGCTCCGCTTCTTCGATGGCCGCCGCCCCCGCCCGCTCGCGCTCGGATTCGAGCGTCGTCTCCAGCCGGTCGACGACGCCGTCGTCGGGAAGGAGGTATGGGGGACGAGTGGCGAGCGGTTGAAGGAAAAGGTCCGACGGCACCGTCTCAGGGGCGCTCTCGAAAAACGATGTAAACCCCTGCGCGATCCCGGTGCTGCGGCGGAGGAGAAACGTCGAGACGGCAGCCCCGGTCCTGAAGCCGCGGTTGCGCAGGAGCTCCGCCAGCGTGCGTGCCTTCGCGTCGAGCGTGAACCCTGCGTCGTCTCGAACGCCGTGCTCGAATGGGAGCCGGCCGGACAGCAGCGACGCCTGGGCGGGCAGCACGAGCGGGGAATGGGTGTACGCGCGCTCGAAGACCACGGCGTCGGCAGCGAGTGCCTCGATGCCAGGCGTCTGCAATCCGATGGCTACCGGCCCGGTCGTTCCGTCGACCGCCAGGAGCTGGACGGGACGCGACACATCGGCGGCCGGCATGCCATCGACCGAAATCAGGACGATCGGTCCCTGATGTGGCGGCGATTCGCGCGCGTACCACCAGCCGATCGCGGCGGCGCCAGCGACCGCAAAAAAGAAGAGTGTCAGGATTGCGGTGGCCTGCCACCGCAGGAGTCGGCCGGATGGGCGCGTCGGCATTCGGATGTATGAGGACCTCGTGCGAGAGCCGCCTCTGCCGGCGGCCGAGCTCTCGAGGCCAATGACGCCCCGATTCTATCAACGGAGCGGCCGATTGAGTATCGAAGCGGGTGCGAATCCTGAGGGGACGTGACCTGATTCTGGGGCTTCCACCGTCGGTAAGTGCCTCGAGGCTGGGGCGCTTACACACACGCATGGCGCTCGTGCTCGACGGGGTGTTCGCCGAAGACGGGCGGGGCCGGCTCGTGTATCATCCGGCGCCGCCACTCGTACGGAAGCCCCTTACAGGTAGCCGAAGCACGATGCGCATCCGCTATCGCCGTGCGGTTCCTTCGGACGTCGCTCGATGGTGGCCCACCGTGCGCAGCGACTGGGGGTTGTTCTCGGCGCCGCTGCTGCGGCGAGTCCCCTCTCTCATCGCTGAACTGGTCGCCTCGGATCGCCTGACGATGTGTGTGTTCGAGGATCCTGAAGCGAAAACGCCGATCACGATGGGTGGATTCGGATTCCTCGGACGCACGTTCATCGAGTATGCATTGACCGTCGAAGGCCGAACACTGCTGGAGCAGGCGTTCGACGCCGAGTCACGGTCGACACCCACCTTCCTTGGTCGTCGACAGATCGTACGGGGAAATCGTGACCGTGACCTCGAGATGGTCAATTTCATGGCTTCGCCACCCAGGGAGGGAGCGGACCGTTTGCTCTGGGTCTCGGCCGTCTACGACGCCTGGCAATTTTTCGTCAAGGGGTTCCAGCTGAACGGTGTCTGGCAGGAGAACACGTCGCCGCACCTCGACGAGCCGCTCTTGTCAGCCGGATACAGGGTCAGGCGGAAATTCCAACGGAGCACCTCGGAAGTCGTGACACTCTTTCACACGTCGAGATCGGACGGCGGTGCAATGATGGGGTCGCTCATCGCGTCGGTGATGACCTCTCCCTTACCCGTATTTGGATTCACCCATTCGGAGCAGCGTCTTCTCGAGTGCGCCCTCCTGGACAATACGGATCAGGAGACCGCTGACATCCTCCAGGTCACGCCAGACGCGATCAAGAAGCGCTGGCGGAACATCCACACGAAAGTCATCACCCGTGAGCCCGCGACTCTCAGCGGGATTACATCAGCCCTCGGACGCCGACGAGCGATTCTCGGCCGCGTGCGCCCTCGTCTCGAAGAGCTCCGCCCCTACAAGTAACGTCCGCGACTTACCCCGGACGGGGAACGTTTTGACTCCGTCTCACCAGCCCATCAGCATTCCTGTCGCGCAGGCTCCCTGAATCGAGCGCGGCACGGCGAGCTGAATGCCGCACGCGTCACTCGATCGCATCGGCGCGCTGCAAGCTCCTCCGCGAGTCGTTCAGGTCGTGTGCAATGCCACCGCTTCATCGAAGGAGAAACCAATGAGCTGCCGTCCTGTTCGCATGTGTGTGTTCCTGTTTGCGGTCATCGCCTTCAGCGTGCCCGCGTTCGCTGATCCGCGGTGCACGCCGATAGTGGGCAGCTTCGAGGCTCACGTCGTGACGCCCGCTGAGGGTTGCCAATCGCCTGTCGGCCTTTGTACCGCCGGGCGTGTCTGGGGCGGAATCCAGGGCACGTACGCATTCACGATGACCAGCGCGCTGCCGAGCGGAGAGCCGACAGCGTCGACGGTGCTGTTCTTTACGGGACACAGCGTCGTGACGCTCAAGAGCGGCGATGTGGTCCTCGGGACGGACACCGGCGCTATCGATCTTCCTCCGGGACAAGGCGGCTTCGCCTCGCTCATCACGTTCCACGCCGGCGGCAGCGGCTCGACGGCGAACGCCACCGGTCAGATCCGCCTGCGCGGCAACTTCGACCCTCTCGAGGGCACGACGAGCGGTGATTATCTGGGGACGATCTGCACCCCGTAGCTGGCGGCGTCGTCGCAGACCTTACCCCGGACCGGGAATATTTTGACGCCGTTCCATCGGCGCCCCAGGATTCCTGCACTTCTGGACCATAGAACCCAGGCGGCGGGGTGTACCAACACCGCGCTCACGCGGCAACGAGACCGTTTCGCGCACCCCTTCGAGGGTGAGCACAGGAGAAGCCCGATGCCCATCTCAAAAACGTTGGCGGCCTTGCTTGGCGGGGTCGCTCTTTCACTGATTTGCGCGTCAACCGCCAGCGCCAACTGCGCGGACCCGTCGCAGCTGCCCCGGCGCACGCTTCTCACGCTTCCAGGGGCAGTCGCGCTTGCCCCCCGAGTCGCAGCGGGCGTCCAACCCGGACTCGCCGAGGACAATGGCCAGCGCCACGCCGGGAGCCTGCGTGACCGCATCGTGGGTACCTGGCTCGTTACCTACGCAGGAGCCGTTACTGGTCAGGCATTCATCCAGTGGCACAGCGACGGCACGGAGTGGGAGAACATCAATTTTCCGATACTGGCCGGAAACATCTGCATGGGTGACTGGCGGGTGGTCGACCAGAATCACGTGAGCCGCTCCCATGTCGGCTGGCGGTTCTTCAACGGCAACCTGATCGGCTCCTTCATCTGGACGGAAACCAACGAAGTGGCGCCCGA
>DASUGH010000101.1:0-4417 GCA_036274155.1 Vicinamibacterales bacterium
GTACATCAAGAACGCGGCCATCCACGACACCTACAACCGCTGCGTAACCGTGCACGGCACGAACGACGTGCGCGTCGAGAACAATGTGACCTACAACATCGTCGGTCACTGCTTCTTCCTGGAAGACGGCATCGAGCACGGCAACGAGTTCGTGCACAACCTGGCCATCCAGATCAAGTGCCATACCTCGAAGGTCTGCGTCCCGACCAATCTCGGCGCAAACGGAGAGAACATGGGAAGTAATCCGCTGAATCGCGCGACCTACAGGGCGGCCAGCATGTCCGGCAAGGACACCCTGCTGCCTTCGGACAACACGGTGGCGGCTTACTGGATCACCAATCCGGACAACACCTTCATCGACAATGTGGCCGCCGGTTCCGAGGCGAATGGTTTCTGGTTGTCGTTGCCGGAGCACCCGCAAGGCCAGTTCCTGGGCACGGACATCGCCAAGAACATCTGGCCACGCCGCACCAGGTTGCGCGAATTCAGGAACAACACGGCTCACTCCAACTTCGACGGGTTCATGTTCGACCGGAACATCAATGTGGAAAACGTCTTCGGATTGGCCGGCCCCTCGTACATGCCCAAGGAAAACCCTGCTGACCCGAACAGCAAGAGCGTGGAGACACACTTCGAGAATCTCACCACCTACAAGAACCGCAATGGCGGCGTCTGGGGCCGTGGTGAGATGCATGTCTTCAGGAATCTCAAGGCGGCGGACAATGCCATAGGTTTTACGAGTTCAACCGGTTCCTTCGGCGATGACTTATTTACCTCACTGGTGATTGATTCGCTGTTCGTCGGCGAAACCGAGAACACCGGCAACCCCGTGACGCCGGAGGAGAAGGCCTACGGCCGCAGCCTGCCGAAGCGCGCTATTCCCGACTTCCCGATCCGCGCCTACGAGTACTACGACTACCGCCACGACGTGGTGAACACGACATTCGTGAATTTCCAGGACAACAAACAGCGCGGATCAGGGGCGCTTTCATGGCTGTTGTTTACGGGCGCCGGGGTTACCACCGAAAACACCGTCACGAGTGCGAAGTTCGTCAATGCCAAGCCCGTGTACTTTCCGAAAATCGACCCCAGGTTCGATAGTGACAACAGGGGTGGTTCGGCCTACCGGACCTCGGCGATCCACGATCTGGACGGCTCGACGACCGGCATCCCTGACTCCTATGTTTTGATCAACGACGGCGAGAACGACAGCGTCGCCACGGACGACACCTGCAAGATTCAGCCAACCTGGAACGCCTCTGTGTGCGCGGGTGATATCGGACGCATTCAGTTCAGCATCAGGAGGCCCGGACCCACAAGGGGTGCTGGTCTTGCGCTGAAAGATGTTGCTGTGCGGTCAGCTGCGCCTGCGCAGGCGGCTGCCCCTCGCGCCGGGGGGGCCGGCCCGGGCGCGCGAGCTGGTGGTCCCGGCGGCGGTGGAGCTGCCCAGCAGCCAATTGTCCTGAGCCGCAATGGCAAGGACTTCAAGATCACGGGTAATGGGAGCACTGTGCGCGCCGGTACCGAGATCCGTGTGAAGACCGACAGACGGGAAGTTGCTATCAGCTTGACCGAAATGGCCAAAGACTCATGGGTCAACTTCGAGCTGCCGGGTTTCGCAAACGCGACCTCCGGGAAGCAGCAGGACAGCCTCGACGCCCTGCGCAAGGCGACCGAGACTTCGTATTTCAAGGGTCCGGATGCCGTCTGGGTGAAGCTTGTCATCCCGACCGCCCCCAAGGGCGTGGGCAGAGATCAGTTTGGCCCGTCGGATACTCAAACCAGCATTACGGTAAGACGATAAGTACCGGCGCTCCGTCGCCGGCGCAGCCTCGGCCAGCGCCTACTTCACGCGGAGTGTCGCGGCGTCACCGGCAGGGGCGGTCAGCGCAGAAATCGCATGGCTGACTTCGTCGCGCTGGGCGACCAGCAGCACCGTGGTGCCGCCCTCGATGACCGACGACCCGCGCGGCGCTTCGACGGCGCCGCCGCGGCGATAGAGCGCCGCGAAGACGACGGACTTCGGGAAGTCCGGCCGCGCCGCCAGCTCCATCACCGTCCGGCCCGCCCCCACGCTGCCCGCCGGGATCGTCAGCTCGAAGGCGATGGCCGCGCCGTCGCCGATGAGCATCGCGTGCCGGATGGCGTCGTGCTCGACCGCGGTCGTGATCGCGCCGGTGATGAGATCGGTCTCCGACAGCACGCGATCGATCCCGGCGTTCGCGTAGACGGACCGATAGGCGTTGTCGCGCATGCGCACCATCACGCGTTCGACGCCGGCCGCACGGGCGAGCAGCGACACCGCCAGGTTGTCCGCGTCGCGCCGCAGCATCGCGACCACGATGTCCATCTGTCCAATCGCGGCGTCGTCGAGCACTTCGGCGGTCGTGGCGTCGCCGGGAATGGCGACGAGCCCGAACTGCTCGGCGGCACGGCGCGCGACGGCGGCGTCGGTATCGACAATCGTGACGGCGTGGCCGATGCGCGACAGCTGGGTGGCGACTTCGAGGCCGGCCCGGCCGGCGCCGACGATCAGGATCTTCATTCCGCGTGCTCCGTTGAGTGCTCACCCGCGGCCGCCTCGAGAAGCTTCTCGTCGAGCGCGGCCACGTGCTCGCCGGCGGCGCGCTCCGTAATCAGGCCCCGCCGCTCGGCATCGAGGATAGCCGCCTTCTGCGCGATCAGCACAGCCGGCAGCACGACATCTTCATGCGAGTGCCTGCCAGCCGCACGCAGCACCCGTTCGGCGTCGATGATGTCGCGCTGGAAAGCCGCGCGCCGCTCCGCATGCTCCCGCCGCGAGATCAGTCCCGAGGCGAGCAGCTGATCGAGCTCCAGCTGCGCGCGCCGCGCGCCGATCAGCACCGCGCGGCTGTTGTCCACCTCAGGCGGCGCCGCGACCCCGGCGACGCCCAGCCAGGTCAGGAACCGGCGAAACGGCAAGGCCTGCGTCAGCAGGGTCACGAGCGTGACGCCGAACACGATGGCGATGAGCCGGTCGCGATAGGCAATGCCCTGCGGCAACGCGAGCACCGCGGCCATCGACAACGCACCCTTCACGTTGCCGAACACCATGACGTGCTGCCACGACCACGGCACTCCCTGCCCGGACAGATGAAGGGCGCCGAAGCAGATATACACGGCTACGGCGCGCCCCGCGTGCAGTGCCACCACGGCAAGCAGGATCGGCCAGGCTTCGCGCACCAGCATGTCGCCGCTCAGCTGGATCCCGACGAGGAGGAACAGCCACACGTTGATCACGAAGGCCGCCACTTCCCAGAATCCCTGCAGCGCCAGGACGCGCGATGGCTCGAGGTGCGTGCGCATCTCGTGGCCGACGAGCACGCCGGCCACGACGACCGCGATGACCGCCGAACCGTGCAGATGCTCGGTCAGAAGCGATGTCGCGAAGACGGCGACGAGCGACGCCAGAATCGCGGTCAGATCGTCCGGGGCATTGCGGAGCACGAACGCGCCGACGGTCCCGCCGACGGCGCCGAGCAGCACGCCGGCGACGATTGCCACCAACAGCATCCGGCCGATGGCCGACGGGTCCGCGTACCCCTGCATCACCACGGTGGCGCAGACGCTGACCAGTACGAGCGCGGTGCCGTCGTTGAAGAGGCTCTCGCCCTCCATGATGGCGGCCAGCTTGTGCGGCACGCGAACGCTCCGGAACGCCAGCAGCACGCTGACGGTGTCGGTGATGGCCAGCACGGCCCCAAGGAGCAGGGCCACCGCAAAGGGCAGGCCGATCTCCCACGCCGCGATCGTTGCCGTCGCCACGAGCGAAATGGCGACGCCCGGCACGGCCAGCGCCAGAATCGGCCGCGCCGCGCGCTTCATGCTGACGTCATCCGCCGACAGCGCCCCCTGAAACACCAGAATCGGCAGAAAGAGCAGCAGCACGACATTGGGATCCATGGTCGTGCGCGGCAGGACGTCCATCAGGACGAGCAGCAGCCCGACGACGACGAGCGCAACGTTGTACGGAGCGTTGACTCGCTTTGCCAGGATCGCGATGCCTGAGCCGATGGCCAGGACGATGAGCAGCTGTTCGAGATACTCGCGCATGACGCCGCGGATATTTTCTGTCGAAGCGGCCGCTTGTGCCACTACCACGTTTCACTCGAGGTGATGGTAATCTCCTGCGCGAGCGGCGAGGTTGGCGATGAATCTACGGCGGATGGTGATGCTTGCGGCAGTCCCCTTCGCATGGCTTCCGACACCCGCGGTCGCGCAGTGCCCGCGCGTCGAAGTCGTCGAGGTCATGCCGACGGCGTCGCGTGACACGCGTCCGGTCGCCTATCGCAACGGCACCATTCACGTCAGTCGGAAGCCCCTCTCCACACTGGCCGACATTGTCGGCATCGAACTCGACCCGCCGTGGGCCATCTCCCTCAGGTTCAAACCCGAA
>DASUGH010000102.1:0-4221 GCA_036274155.1 Vicinamibacterales bacterium
ATCTGTTCGGCGCGCTCGAGGTCGCCAAGCTGCACGAAGATCTGCCCGAGCGTTGCCAGCGCCACGGCAAGCCCGTGTCCGGAGCCGAGCGACTGATGCAGGCTCACGCTGCGCTCTGCCAGTGCGAGCGCGTCGTCGTGGCGATGACGCATCAACGCAACGTTCGCCTGGTTGTGCACGATCCCCGCGAGCACGTCGTCCGCCTGAATCGCCATGGCGAGGCGTTCGCCCTGGCGCAGCGCGGTCGTCGCTTCGTCGGTTCGTCCGGCCTGCGCCAGGAGCACCGCGGAGAGCGAATGCACCAGCGCGAGATGCCGGCGATCGCCCGCTGCGTGCAACGCCGACGCGGCCTCGGTCAGATGCTCGCGAACGATGCCGGAGTCGCCGACCTGCTTGTAGGCAAGGGCCAGCTCGTAGTGCGCGAGACCGATCGCGCGGGAGTCGTGCGCGAGTTCTGCATGCTTGAGGGCGCGCGTGTGCAGAGCGATGGCCCGCGATTGTTCGCCGCGCGCGAACGTCAGGCGGCCGTGAAGCCGCCACAACGTGGAGAGCTGGCGGTCGGAGATCGGCTCGCGGAGGGTGTCGGGTGTGCGGCCGAGTGCGGCGGCGGCCTGGGTCAGGTCGTCCTGCAGCAGCCACGCCTCGGCGAGCGCCGCGCGGACGGTCAATTCGTCCTCGCGGCTCAGGGCTCCCGAGCGCAGAACCGGCGACAGGACGTGCGCAGCCTCCTGCCCGCGACCTCGTTCGAGTGAGGTGGTGGCGCGGGCAAGAACAGCCGGCATCGCCTGGGTGGCCACGGCTGGAGTATACAAAGTATCCAGCTGGTCCGGTCGTCATATAATTCCAACCCGATGTCCCTCGCGGCCCATGGCGTGTCCCACAAGGGTCGCCGGAAAACCAATGAAGATTCGATGGTGATCGACCCGGAAATCGGCCTGTTCGTCGTGGCCGATGGCATGGGCGGTCACAACGCCGGGGAAGTTGCCTCGGCCCTCGCCGTCAAGTCGCTCCACGAATTCCTCGGCCGGGCAGAGGAGGCAAACGAGTCCACGCTGGCGGAGGCGCTGTGCGTGGCCAACGACCAGGTACTCAACGCCGCCAGCACGAATTCCACCTACGAGGGGATGGGCACCACGGTGGTGGCCGCCTGCATCAAAGGCGGCTCGGTCGTGTTCGCGAACGTCGGCGACAGCCGCATCTATCGAATGAGCGGGGGAGCGCTCCAGCAGCTGACGCTCGACGACTCGTGGGTATCGCGTGTGCTGCCGGCCGATGCGATCGGATCAGAAGAAGCGTCGCGGCATCCGATGCGTCACGTGCTGACGAAGGTGGTCGGACTGCGCGAGGACATGGAGCCCAGCGTCGGCTCCTCGCCATTCGCACCAGGCGATACCCTGCTGCTCTGCAGCGACGGCCTTCACGGTGTGGTGAACGACGACGCCATCGCGACGCTGCTGAGACAGCCGGGCAGCGTCGAGGAGATTGCCAGCGAGCTCGTCGAGAGGGCGCTGAGCTCCGGGAGCACCGACAACATCACGGCCGTCGTCGTCCGCGAACTGTAAGCACGAAGGGCACGATGGGACCGAAGATCACGAAGAATGTGACAAGAGTTCTTCGAATATGCGGCGCAGCATGCCGGCGTCGCGCGTCGGCAAGTGCACGTGCAGCGCGCGCCGGCCGTTTCGTTCGAGCGATCTGAAGTCTCCGATCGCCTGCGCCATTTCCAGCACACCAAACGAATACGGTCGATCTGGAATCGGCAAATCCGAATCCGGCGGGGCAGTGATGATCACGAACACCCCGTTGTTGGCGCCGCCCTTATGCAGCTGGCCGGTGGAATGGAGATACCTCGGCCCATATCCGAACATCGTCGCGCAGCCGAGTGCAGCGCCAACCGACGAGCGGATCTGCTGAAGAGCGGTGTGGAACGGTTCCCGGTCCGGAGGAAGGTACGCAAGGAGAGCGAAATAGTCTCCGCTGCGCACCAGCTGCAGGAATTGTCGCGCGGCGTGTCCGCCGAGTGACTCGCGGGCCGCGGTGCTCACTGTAAGCGCGGCGCCTTCAAAATGATCGTCCGGGGCGTCGCCGGGCAAGTCGCCGGTCGTCTCATACGTCGTCAGCAACTCTGAGGTCGCCAGCTTTGCCTCGCTCACGTTGGGCTCGTCGAACGGATTGATCCCCATGAGCTGACCTGCCGTAGCGGTCGCGACCTCCCACCGTAAGAATTCAGCGCCGATTGCGATGACGTCTGGTACGTCGATCTCGACGAGCGGGGTGGTGGCGGATGCCCGGACGGCCTCGAGAGAAGGTACGGGCGGTTCGCCGGCAAGCGACACGGCAACAACGGCGCGGTCGGAGCCTGGTGACTGATCAAATGCCTCGCCCGCGATGGGAACGATTCCCTTACCCTGCTTCCCGGTGCTCTCCGCAATCAGCTGCTCGACCCAGAGGCCGAAGGAGGCAAGCCGTGGATGCAGAAGCAGCGTCAGCTTGTCTCGGCCATCCGCGGCGCCGGCGGCCATGAAGGCGCCGAGCGCCAATCCCGGATTCTCGCTGACGCGTGTGCCGCGGCACGCCGTTTCCATGTCGCGTGCACGCGCCAGGATGCCGCTCACGTCGGCGCCCATGAACCCGCCGGGCACCATCCCGAAGAGCGACAGCGCCGAGAAACGTCCGCCGATGTCCGACGGATTGACGAAGACATCGCGATAGCGGTTCTCGATGGCGCGTTGATGAAGGGCCGTGCCCTGATCGGTGATGGCGATGAATCGCGACCCCCAGTTCGGTTCACCGGACGCGATAACCCGGGCCCGCGCCTCTGCAGCCATCACGGTCGGCTCGATCGTCGAACCGGACTTGCTGGCCTCGATGAACACCGAAGTCGCGGCGTGCGAGAGCGCGTCGCGAACGGCGTCGGGATCCACCGAATCCAGCATGCGGAACCGCGGGTACCCAGGCGCGACGCCAAGGATCTGCCGCAGCACCTCGGGGGCGAGGCTCGATCCGCCCATGCCGAGCAGGACGAAGTCGGTCAGCGACGAGTCGCGTATCGAATCGGCAACCGCGCGGAGCCGGGCCAGCTGAGGAGTCACCGCGTCGATTGCAGTGAGCCAGCCAAGCCGGTTGCCGATCTTCTCCTGAGTGGCGCGATCGCTCGTCCAGACATCGAGCCGTTGCGCCCACAACGCCTCGGCAAACCCCGCCTCCGCAAGACGAGCGCACATCCTGTCGTAACTGGAGGTGAGGGGACCAGGCGAGACGCGAAACGACGGGGTCAAGAAACACAAGTTAACATAGGAAATCGACGCGCCATGAGTCGCCTTCTTGCCGCCTTGATCGCGGTCTGTGTCTGCGCCGCCGGATGTTCGCGGCCGGGTAGCGATGTCCGCGATCGGAGCGCAGCAGAACCGGCCGCCGGCGAAGGTGTGGCTCGCACCGCCGGCGAGACACCGGCGGCGAGCCGGCCACGCGTGGTGTTTCTGGGCGACAGCCTGACCGCGGGCTATGGGCTGGCCCGGGAGCAATCAGTGCCGTCGCTCATCCAGAAGCGGCTGGACGAAGCCGGATACAACTACGAGGTGGTGAACCACGGTGTGTCGGGCGATACGTCGGCCGGCGGAGTCAGCCGGCTGGAGTGGGCTCTGGACGGGGACGTCCGGGTGATGGTGCTCGAGCTGGGCGCCAACGACGGGCTTCGCGGAGTGCCCGTGGAGTCGATGAAGGCCAATCTCGCGACCATCATCAAGGGCGCCAAGGCGCGCGGCGTCCGCGTGCTGCTCACGGGCATGGAGGCGCCGCCCAGTCACGGACCGGCGTACACCGTCCAGTTCCGTCAGGCCTTCCGCGATCTGGCACGTGAGCACGATGTGGCGTTCGTGCCGTTTTATCTCGAGGGGGTGGCGGGCATCCCCGAGCTGAATATCTCGGATGGCATTCATCCCAACGCGGAGGGCGCGGTCATTGTCGAACGCACGATCTGGCGAGCGCTCGAGCCGCTGCTCGAGCAGGTCCGCACCAGGGCGGATACCGCGGGTTCCGGCACTCGATGATTGAGCTTCATGGAGTTTCCAAGACCGTCGACAGCGGCGGGCAGCCGCTGACGATCCTCCATCCGCTGGATGTGACGATTCCCTCGGGCCAGTTCGTGGCGATCGTCGGACCGTCCGGCAGCGGCAAGTCCACACTGCTGGGCCTGCTGGCCGGGCTGGACGCGCCGACCTC
>DASUGH010000103.1:0-134123 GCA_036274155.1 Vicinamibacterales bacterium
TCGGCACGTTCGTGCGTCGGGACGACGATGGTTGTCCGCTGGGGCCTCCGGGGCCAGCGCACCCGTTGAATCTCGAACGTCGTACCCACCCCCGGCTCTCTGACCACTTCCGCGTCCTCGCATCGTGCCGCGATCGATCGCCGTGCCGCGCGACGATGTGATTCGGTAAGCACGGCGGGCACGGCAAACCTGCGGTGGCAGCACACTTCCGCCAGGTGTGTCACCGTTCCGCCGCGCTCGACGATCCGCAAGAACAGGTCGTAGATCTGCGCGTCGCCGTCGTCGCGGTACAGCCCGCCGCAACGATCGATTGCCTGGCGTGAGACGACGGCCAGGCGGGTGGCATAGTCGTCGGCGATGGCAAGCTCGGGACTGAAGGCGCCCTTGAGATTGGGATCGCTCCGCACCCCCGCGTCGCTGATGCGGTCGTCATCCGTGTAGAGCCAGTCGGGTTGTGCCGCGCGAGTCGCCGCGATGACGTGAACGAGCGCGTCGGGTGCAAGCAGACAGTTCGAATCGAGGAGCACGACGTAGTCGCCGTCCCCGGGCGGCAGCCAGGTGCCATTGTCGCGCACGAGGTCTTCGTGCGCGATCAACTTCATGCGCGGATCGTCGGGCCAGGATGGCCATGGCGGCAGGTCATTCGGTGACTTTCGTGACGGCGTGGCGACGAGCCACAGCGTCCAGGCGTGGATGCGCTGCGCACGAATCGAAGTCACGACGTCGATCGCGTGCCGTGGATCGCTTACGAGCGCCACGATGGTCAGCTTGCCGTCGAACGGGGGCACCGCCGGAGGCTTCTGCGCCTGCAGCCAGCGCGCGTATGAGAGGTCCAGCTGCGCCTGGGCATCGTCGTCGGTACCGGGTCGAAACGACGCCGGCTGACGGCTGAGACCTTCGTGCCAATGAAGAGCGAGCGCGCGCAGCCACCACCGCGGCGACAATGGCAGCCGCTCCTCGCGAAAGGCGATCCACGCCTTGCGGGCGGCGCCGCGTGCGAGCGTCAGCTGGCGGCGGAGCACGTGGTCACGATGCGGGGGCTCGAGCACGGGCTGGCATCTGAATGCACAAGGTTCAATGCATTCTGCATGGGGAATCGACCAGCGTGTTTCAGCCTGCGAGCGTCGGACGTCGGCCTGACATCAGAACCCGAGCAGAGCCCATATGCCGAGACCGGATGCCGTCGGATCGTTCAGCCAGTCCGGCGGCGTCAGCCAGACGAACGCGAGAATTGCCACCACCCACAGGTCGTACTGCACGGTTCCGCGCTCGTCGCGCCAGAAGAAGGCGCGCCACAGCACCGACGACAGCGGGTTGGACCCGACCGGCATCGGCTTGGCGTTGAGCACGAGGTACGTGTAGTAGATGCGGTCGGCGACGGTCACGATCGACAGCACCAGGATCACCCACAGCACCGCAGCCATGCGATTGGTGAGCGCGCCGATCATGAACAGCACGATGCGCTCCGGCCGCTGCATGAACCCGACCTCGCGCATGTGCTCGATGAGCGACTCGGCGCGCGCCCGCGCGTAGCTCGTCATGATGGAGAACATCATCGCCAGCGAGGCCACCATGACGTAGCCGGTGCGGCCCAGGTGGGCGTAGAGATAGATCAGTCCCAGGAACAGGCTGATGTCCGAGAAGCGATCGAGCGTGGAGTCCCAGAAGGCGCCGAAGCGCGAGACGGTGTTGGTGATCAGCGCGACCTTGCCGTCGATGAAATCGAAGATGTTGCCGACGAGCATGATCAGGAAGGCGAGCCCGAAGGCGTCGACCCCGAGCGCGCACGCGGCGATGACGTTGATCAGCACGCCGATGAGCGTGAGCACGTTGGGGTGAATCTGCAGCGCGACGCTGGCGGCGATGATCGCCCGCAGCGGGAACATGCAGACGGTTCCTATGAACCGGGTAAAGGTCATCGGCAGTTATAATTGAGGGTTCTCGACGGGGAAATCTCGCCATAGTAGCCCATGCCCATCCACGACCTCAAGGAACAGATCGCGAGGCTGCCGGAGCAGCCGGGGGTCTACGTGTGGCGGAATGCCGCCGGCGACGCCCTCTACGTGGGCAAGGCGCGATCGCTGCGCGACCGCGTGCGCAGCTATCTCGGCGCGGCCGGGTTGAGCCCGCGTCACGACGCGCTCCTCGACGACATCGCGTCGCTCGAAATCATCGTCACTGATTCGGTGATGGAGGCGCTGGCGCTCGAGAACAACCTGATCAAGCAGCGCACGCCCAAGTACAACATCCTGTTGCGGGATGACAAGAACTATCCCTACCTCCGGCTGACGACGTCGGAGGCGTTTCCACGCGTGCTCGTGGCGAGGAGCGTGGAAAAGGACGGCGACTTCTACGCCGGCCCGTTTCTTCCCGCCAAGCTCGCACGCCGATCGATGGCGCTCTCGCATCGTCTGTTCGGGATTCGATCGTGCAACGAGGTCATCAACGGACGCCGCGGACGTCCGTGCCTCGAGTACGACATCAAACGCTGTATCGCGCCCTGCGTGGCCGACATCTGCAGCGAGGCGCAGTACGCCGTGGCGGTGACGAATACGCGGCTGCTGCTCGAGGGGAGGACCGACGAGCTGGTCGACATGCTGCGGGCGCGGATGGAGGCGGCCGCTGAAGGGGAACGCTTCGAGGAGGCGGCGCAGATGCGCGATGCGATGCGTACCCTGCAGACGCTGCGCGATCGACAGCAGAAGGTGGCCACCGCCAGCCTCGGCGACCGCGACGTGATCGGACTCAAGGTGGGTCCAAGCGGTGCCGCCATCCAGCTGTTCGTCATGCGCGGCGGCAGGGTGGTGGAGCGCGTCGAGCTCGTCACCGAGCCGACCGCCCTTCCCGGCACCGAGGCCGAGGTGCTGCAGGCCGCGATCTTCCAGCTGTACGACCAGCGGACACCATCCGCAGAAGTCCATCTGCCCACCGCGATCGAGGACGCCGACCTGACGGAGGAATGGCTGTCCGGGCGCGCCGGCCGCCGTGTGCGTCTGCTGGTGCCACAGCGCGGCGACAAGCGTGCCCTCGTGGAGCTGGCGACGCGCAACGCGGAGCTCTCCTACCGCACTCGGTTCAACGAGAACACGGCAGCGCATTTCGAAGCGCTCGAAACGCTGCGCACCGTCATCGGCCTGCAGGGGCTGCCACGGCGCATCGAATGCTTCGACATCTCGACGATTCAGGGCAGCGAGACCGTTGCATCGATGGTGGTGTGCGAAGACGGCAGGATGAAAAGGGGAGAGTATCGGAAGTTCCGGATCCGGGGCTCGGGGCTCGGGGTCCGGGGCTCGACGCAGGCATTTGTCACCGGCGCTCCGTCAACTCCCCGGCCTCGAGTCCCGAGCCCCGAGCCCCGAGCCCCGGCCAGCGACGACTTCGCTGCCATGCGCGAGGTGGTGCTCCGCCGCTACCGCAAGGTGCTCGAAGAGGGCGGCCCGTTTCCCGACCTGATCCTCATTGACGGCGGCAGGGGGCAGTTGTCGGCCGCCTACGAGGCGCTCGAACAGGTCGGGCTCGGAAACCTCGTGGCCATCGGCATCGCCAAGAAGGAGGAAGTGCTGTTCACACACGATCGGCCTGAGCCGATCGTGCTGCCGGAAAACGACGCGGGCCTGCTGCTCCTGCAGAGAATCCGCGACGAGGCGCACCGCTTTGCGGTGACGTTTCACCGGCGGGCGCGCTCGCTGCGCGATCTCAGGTCGGAGCTGGACGAAGTACCCGGTATCGGTCCGCGTCGCCGGCGGGCGCTGCTTACCAGGTTCGGCAGCCTGGCCGGCGTCCGCCGCGCCACCCGCGAAGAGCTCGAGGCGGTCGTCGGCGCCAAGGCAGCGGGCGCAGTCATCGATTACTTTGCGCAATCGGGAAGATGAGGAGGCGGCGGCCTGTGGTACGCTGACCGTTCTTGCCGCTCGCCGTTGATCAAGTCATCTTCTACTTCCTCGTGTTGATCGTGTCGCTCAGCGTGCACGAAGCGGCGCACGCCTGGTCGGCGGATCTGCTTGGCGACCCCACCGCCTCTCGGCTCGGCCGCGTCACGCTGAACCCGATGGCCCACATCGACCCGATCGGAACCGTCCTGTTCCCGCTGATAGCGATCACGACCGGCGCTCCGGTCATCGGGTGGGCAAAGCCGGTGCCCGTAGGCGTGCGGTATCTTGGTCCGCAGTGGCGGCAGAAGTTCATGCTCATCGCCGCGGCCGGACCGATCAGCAATCTGGTGCTGGCGCTCCTGGTGTCGGCACTATTGCACCTGGGAGCGGCACGCACCGGCACCGCGCTCGATCTGACATCCTCCAGTCTGCTGTACAAGGCGTTGACGCTCAACGTGACTCTCGCGGTCTTCAACATGATTCCAGTTCCGCCGCTCGACGGCGGAAACGTGCTGGCGGGGCTTGTCTCCGGCAAGGCGGCGAACGTTCTCGACCGCGTGCGTCCCTATGGTTTCATCGTTCTCTACGCCCTGCTCCTGACCGGCGTCGTCTCGACGGTCCTAGGGCTCTTCGCCGCCCCAATCGTCTCGTGGCTCGACTGAGTGTCTGCGTGTGAATACATCGTCGAAAGCACGGGTCGTGTCGGGGATGCGGCCCACTGGCAAGCTTCACCTCGGCCACCTCGTCGGTGCCTTGAGGAACTGGTCCGAGCTCCAGGATCGCTACGACTGCTTTTATTTCGTCGCCGACTGGCACGCCCTGACGAGCGAGTACGCGAACACCGGCCCGCTGACCGGATATGCCCTCGACAACGTGGCCGACTGGATTGCGGCTGGCGTCGATCCCGAGCGCAGCACGCTCTTCGTACAGTCGCTGGTGCCGGAGCACGCAGAGCTGTATCTGCTCCTGTCGATGGTCATCCCGATTCCGTGGCTCGAGCGCGTTCCGACGTACAAGGAACAGCAGGAGCAGCTCACCGACCGGGATTTGTCGACGCTCGGATTCCTCGGCTATCCGCTGCTGCAGACCGCCGACGTCGCCATGTACGACGGACGCTTCGTGCCGGTCGGCGAAGACCAGGTCCCGCACCTCGAGCTGTCGCGCGAGGCCATCCGCCGCTTCCACCAGTTCTACGGCGAGGTGCTGGTCGAGCCGCAGCCACTGCTGACGCGGACGCCGAGGCTGCCCGGCCTCGACAACCGCAAGATGAGCAAGAGCTACGGCAACACGATCGACCTGAGCGACGACGAGCAGGCGGTCGTGAAGAAGGTGCGCCAGATGTACACCGATCCGAAGCGGATTCGCGCCGACATCCCGGGCACCGTCGAAGGGAATCCGGTCTTCATGTACCATGACGCGTTCAATCCCGACACCGCCGAGGTCGAGGATCTCAAGAGCCGCTACCGGGCTGGCGCCGTCGGTGACGTCGAAGTGAAGAACAAGCTCGCGAAGGCGCTGAATGCCACGCTGGCGCCGATGCGCGAGCGCCGCCGGGAGCTGATGGCGCGGCCCGATCGCCTTCGCGAGATCGTCGTCGAGGGATCGCGCCGGGCCCGTGTCGTCGCTCAGGCGACGATGGCGCGCGTCAGAGAAGCGGTGAAGTTGAAATATTGATCGGCTTTAGGCTCTAGGCTTTCGGCTTTCGGCCGCTGGCTTGAGCTTCAGGCCCAGATTCCCAAAGCCCAAAGCCGAAGGCCCAAAGCCCGCCAGAATCACATTGGCTGAAGATCCCGATTTCGAATCGTCGCCCGATGCCTATCGGGTCAAGCTCGCCGCGTTCGAGGGACCGCTCGACCTGCTGCTGCACCTCATTCGCAAGAACGAGGTGAACATCTACGACATCCCGATCGCGCTCATCACCGAGCAGTACCTCGAGTACATCGAGATCATGCAGGAGCTCAACCTGGACGTGGCGGGCGAGTTCCTGGTGATGGCGGCGACGCTGATTCACGTCAAGTCGAGGATGCTCCTGCCGCGTCCCGACCCGTCGCAGGACGATCTGGGCGAGGAGGAAGACCCGCGTCAGCTCCTGGTGCGGCGGCTGCTGGAGCACCAGAAGTTCAAGGCGGCGGCCGAACTGCTGCACGAGCGCGAGGCGTGGCGCAGCGCCCAGTACACGCGGCCCGACTCGCGGGTCGCCGAGGCGGCTGGCGACGAGTACGAGCCCGAGCTCGAAGTGGATCTCTTCAGCCTGCTGGCGGCGTTCAAGGGCGTCCTCGCGCGAGCCGCGCGGCGGCCGCAGATGGTGCTGCCGCCCGAGCAGATCTCGATCGAGGATCGGATGCACCAGCTGCTCGGCAGATTGTCGGAGACCGACGCGTGCGGGTTCGAGGATCTGTTTGGAGACGGCGACGGCTCGCGCGCGTTCATGATCGTGACGTTCCTGGCGCTGCTCGAGATGATCCGGCTCAAGCTGATTCGCGTCTTCCAATCAGGAGGCGTCGGTCCGATTCGCGTCTACAAGAGAGCCAGGCCGGCGGACGCGCCGCACCCGCTGGGTGATCCCGCGGGCTGAACCCGAACGCGTTTCGCAGAACCGAGCTTTTGCTCGGTTAGACACGTGCCAGACCGCGAATCGCGAACCCTGTTGTGGGACAATGCTGGACACAGATAGATGGCTGACGAGCTCACGATCGATTCCGAAATCACCGAGGCGACTGCCGATCCCGCCGCGCCCGAGGCGGCGGCGCCTTCTCCGTCCGCCGAGCTCAAAGCGATCGTCGAGGCGCTGATTTTCGCGTCGCCCGAACCGCTCGCGCCGAAAACGCTGTTCAGGCTGCTCAGGGACGAGCCGAAGGAAGACGTGCGCGCGGCGATCACTGCGCTCGCTGCTGACTACGCCGATCGCCCGGGACTTCAGCTGGTGGAGATCGCCGGCGGCTATCAAATCGTGACTCGCCCCGAGCTGCACGAGTGGGTTCGGCGGCTGTTCCACGAGCGCTCCACGCAGAAGCTCACGGCCCAGGGACTCGAGACGCTCGCGGTCATCGCCTACAAGCAGCCGGTCACGGCGCTCGAGATCACGGAGATTCGCGGCGTGAACACGTCGGGCGTGCTGGCGACGCTGCTCGAGCGTCACCTCATCAAGATCGTCGGCCGCAAGAACGTCGTCGGCAGGCCGTTCCTCTACGCAACGACGAAGGAGTTCCTGGTTCGCTTCGGATTGAAGGACCTCAACGACCTGCCGCGCATCGAGGACATGGCGGAAGCACTCGGCTTCGATCCGCCGGCCGGCCTCGTCGAGCAGACGCCTCGAGAGGATGTGCTCCCGCTGGAGGAAGGGGAACAGGACCTCGCGCTCGACGAGTAGTCAGTCCGGATTCGTACCCGCCGCCCGTCTCAGCCGGCGCAGCTCGTCGGCGGACAACTCTCGCCACTGGCCGGCCTTCAGAGAGCGATCGGAAACCGGACCAAACCGCGTGCGCTTCAGCGAGCGCACCGGGTGGCCAACCGCTTCGAGCATCCGCCGCACCTGGCGATTGCGCCCTTCCTTGATCGTCATCCGCACCACGCCCTCGGACTCGCTTCGCCTGGCGTTCAGCAGCATGACCACGGCCGGCCTGGTGCGATGGCCATCGAGGGGGATTCCGTTGCGCAGCCGTTGGAGGGCGTCGTCGTCGGGCATGCCGGCCACGCGCGCTTCATAGGTGCGCTCGACGCCGTGGCGCGGGTGGGTGAGCCGGGCCGCGAGATCCCCGTCGTTGGTGAGCAGCAGCAGCCCTTCCGAGTCGTAGTCGAGGCGGCCGACCGGGTAGACGTATTCGCGGATGCCGGCAAGGAGATCGACCACCGTCCGCCGCCGCTGAGGATCCGATCGCGTGGTGACGTACCCGGCTGGCTTGTAGAGGAGGATGTAGCGGCGCCGCTCGGCTGATTTCACGCGACGCCCGTCGACGCGGATGTCGTCCGCCTCCGGGTCGGCCTTCGTGCCCATCTCCGACACCGTGCGGCCGTTGATCGTCACGCGGCCTTCGGCGATGAGCCGTTCGGCCGCACGGCGCGACGCGACGCCGGCTTGCGACAGGATCTTCTGGAGGCGAAGGGACATGCGAGAGTGAATTCGTCAATTCTCCAACACTCTCGCCCAGAACCTGATCAACCTCCACACGTCGCCCGCAGCCGCCGCGCGGTTGGCTTCGGCGTGAGTGATGACGCCGCTCAACAGCACGTGAACATCGGCGCCGTGCTGGCGCAGGTCGTCGCCGAGGATCTGTGATTCCACCGTCGGGATCACGGTGTCGCCGTCGCCGTGCAGGAGGTACACCGGCGCCCGTGGCGGCGCCGCGAGCTGTGGCGAGAGCGCCGGGTCGTCGGCGCCGAGCTGATTGAGGTACGGCACGAGCCGCGGCCCGAGCCGTGCGACATCGCGATCGTTGACGTAGCCCATCAGGGTGGCCGAGGGTTCCGGCATCGGCTTCTGCATGTCACGGGCGGCGGCAAACGTGGCATCCGCTTTCGTCATGTCGACGAGCGTGAGCTGCGAGGCCAGGAGGAAGGTCTCGATGCCGCCGCGAAGCACGGCGACCTGATCGGCCGGCACGATACCGCGGTCCGCGAGGCCGTAGAGCACGACCGCGACGGCGTAATCGTGCGGCGGGTGGAGGGTGATCCCTTCGACCCTCGGCGCTTCGCCGGTCGCGATGTACCGCATCACGCGCCGGATGTCGCCGTGGCCGCCAAACGACACGACGAACGCCACCTTGTCACGGATCGAAGGCCGGCCAGCCGCCGAAATCGACAGGCCGCCGGCGAAGCTGATGCCGACGATTCCGATGCGGCCGTCAGGAGCGAGATCCGGCCGTGCGGCCATCCACCCGACGGCGTCCTCGATGGCGTCGGTGGCGCGCGGCGTGATGCGGTACTGCTGGAGATCCGGCAGCGCCATGGCCATGACCCTGACGCCGCTCCCGGCCAGATCTTCGGCGAGCGCCGTCAGCCGCGGCTCCTCGATGCCCAGTGAGTGGACGCCGGGAACGAGCAGCACCGTCCGTCGGATGTTCGCGTCCGGCGTATAGAACTGCGCGGCGACGTCGCCGTGACGCGTCGGCACGCGGTGTCGCGGAGCCCGGGTCACCGGGTAGGCGCGCTGCCGCGCGAACGCTTCGACGCGTCCGCCAAGCTTCGCGGCGCGCACGATCAGCGATGCGGCGCGCGCGTACGGCGCCACCACGTACGACGCGGCGATTGCCGCTGCGATCACGATCAGCAGCGCGGCGAGACGTCGATTGCGCATGAGAGGCGCATGTTACACTGCCCGGTTGGTAGTGATGCCGAAGCCTCCTCTTCTTCGCACCAGCCTCCGCCGCTTCGCGGCTTCGGCGGGGCAAGCCCCGCCTGCGCTGCTCCGCAGCTACGGCGTGGCAGGCTCTCGCACCTTCGCACCCACGCACCTTCGCGCTGTGCACCTTCGCACCACTGTGCACCTTCGCACCTTCGCACCTTCGCACCGTCGTGCACCCTCGCACCCTCGCACCGCCGTGCACCCTCGCACCCTCGCACCGTCGTGCACCCTCGCACCCTCGCACCGCCGTGCACCCTCGCACCGCCGTGCACCCTCGCACCGCCGTGCACCCTCGCACCTTCGCACCTTGCTTTCATGCGTAAGCTGATCATCGCGATCGACGGACCATCAGGCGCTGGCAAAGGCACCATCGCCCGCACCATCGCGCAGGCGCTCGAGTACCGACACATCGATACCGGGGCGATGTACCGCGCCGTCGCCTGGAAGGCGCTCCGCGACCGGTTGTCGTTCGAAGACGAGCCGGCCGTGGCCGCGGTCGCGGCCGACGCTGACATTCAGGTGGAGGGCGGCACCGTGTCCATCGACAGCGTCGACGTGACGACGGCCATTCGCACGCCCGAGATCGATCGCGCAGCGACCGCCGTGGCACGGCTGCCGCGCGTGCGCCAGGCACTCGTGGCGCGTCAGCGCGCGATGGGGAGTGGCGGCGGTGTCGTCATGGAAGGACGTGACATCGGCACGGTGGTCTTTCCGCACGCCGACATCAAGATCTATCTCGATGCGTCAGCCGAGGAGCGTGCCCGGCGGCGCGTCAACGATCCGGCGCATACCGTTGGCCGCGTGGGGCAGGCGGCCGTCGCTCAGGCGATCGCCGATCGGGACCTGTCGGACCGGACTCGCCCGGTCTCGCCGCTCATGGTGGCGGGGGATGCGATTCGCATCGACACCACGGGCATGTCAATCGACGAGGTCGTCGCCCGGGTGATGGAGATCGTCAGGACCGCTCACCTGTCCTCGTAGTCCTCCGACGATGCCGGGTCGAGCTCCCAGCGATGGCGATCGCGCTGCGCGATCTTCTCGTCGCCTTTGAGCTCCTCGTTGTCCTGGTATTCGACACCGACAGCGCGGCCGATGTCGTCGACGATGTCCTGATCGGGCGTCGGGTTGTCGCCACCGGGTGCTTCGTCGCCGACGCTGTACGCCGATTCCCAGTCCGCATCGACGTCGCCGCCGGTCAGCGCCGGGCCGGTTTCGGTGTGTTCGTCATACCGCTCGCGGAGCTCGCGACGGCCACTCCGTGCCGACGACGCCGAGCGATCGAGGTCGAGGGTCGACGGCGGCATCGGTACGACGTCCTCGTCCGAGATCGTCCGGCGGGCCCGGCTGAGCGCAGGGGCTTTCCGCGCCACTGGCCTGGACCGCTTGACCGCGAGGACTTTCGGTGGGGCGGAGGTACCGCGCGCAGACTTTGGAGACGCCGGCGCCTTCCTCGCTGGAGCTTTGGCGCTGCCTCGTTTTGCCTTTGAGGTGGCTCCGGAACGCTTCGGCGCCGCCGGGGCGGCGGCCCGTTTGCGTGCGACCGGCCTGGCGGCGACAGGCCGCCGGACCGCCTTGCGGGCGCGGGTTGCCTTCGCCGCCGGGCGCTTCCGCGCCGCCGACTTCCGGGCTGCGCTTTTTCGCGCCGACTTCTTTGCAGACTTGCGGGATCGCCCCGTCCGCCCGGTGGCGGCCTTTCGACGACTCGTGCCTGCAGCCTTCCGTTTGGCCATCATCTTCCCCTTCGTCACCTGGAAACCGAGCGGGAACGACACATGGATGTTACCTTGACAGTTTCCGGTAAGTGACGTAAAGTCTAATGCTTATCGGCGAAGGACAATCGTCTGCAGAGGGGTGGCAAGCCACGGTCACGTCGCCCGCCGGTCCCTTTCCACTGGTTCTCCATCGCCCTTATAGCTGCGGGGGGCCGGTCCCCGCAACCCTTCGATTCACTCAGGGTTGACCTGAGCATAGTCGATGGGGCACGGAAACCGGCGCCCATTCGACTGATGTCGGGGTCTGGCGACTCCGCAGTCGAGTCGAAGGGCACTGAACGAGGAGGACGCGGACAGAATGGCGAACGCAGACAACGGGTTGGCAACGCCCGATCAGGTGGGCGGTCAATCCGCAGCACCGGGGCGAACACGATCGGGAAAGCCCTCAGGCCCCGCTTTCAAACCGATGCATCACGAAGACATGGATCCGCAGGAATTCGCGACCATGATCGGGATCTATGACGACAGCTTCCGGAACATGGCGGAGGGCGAGGTCGTCAAGGGCACGGTGCTGAAGGTCACGGAAACCGCCGTCGTCGTCGACGTGGGGTACAAGTCGGAAGGCCTCATCCAGATCCACGAGTTCCTGGACGAGAGTGGCAACGTGACGGTGCAGCCTGGCGATACCGTCGACGTGCTGCTCGAGCGAACGGAAGACCGCGAAGGCCACATCGTGCTGTCGCGCGAGAAGGCCGAGAAGATGAAGATCTGGGACGAGGTCGAAAAGGCCTACGCGGATCGGAAAGTGGTCATCGGCCGCGTCATCGAGCGAATCAAGGGCGGCCTCGCCGTGGACATCGGCGTGCGGGCGTTTCTCCCCGGCAGCCAGATCGACGTTCGCCCGGTCCGCAACCTCGACGCGTTGAAGGGGCAGGAGCTCCGGATGCGCGTGATCAAGGTGAACAAGAAGCGCGGCAATATCGTCCTGTCGCGCAAAGCGCTGCTCGAGGAAGAGAACGCCGAGAAGAAGAAGACCACGCTCGAGACGCTCGCCGAGGGGAAGGTGCTGCGCGGCACGGTGAAGAACATCACCGACTACGGCGCGTTCATCGACCTCGGCGGCATCGACGGGCTGCTGCACATCACCGACATGTCATGGGGCCGAGTCGGCCACCCGTCCGAGCTGTTCAAAGTGAACGACGAGGTCGACGTCATCGTGCTCAAGTACGACCCGTCGACCGAACGCGTCTCGCTCGGCCACAAACAGCTCGTGCAGGATCCCTGGGCGACGGTCCAGGAGCGTTATCCGGTTGGCGCCCGCATGAGCGGCAAGGTGGTGAGCCTTACCGACTACGGCGCGTTCATCGAGCTGGAGCCGGGGGTCGAGGGACTGATCCATGTATCGGAGATGTCCTGGAGCAAGCGCGTCAAGCATCCCTCGAAGATCCTGAACGTTGGCGACTCCGTGGAAGCGATGGTGCTCGGAGTCGACCCGGCAGCGCGGCGGATTTCACTCGGCCTCAAGCAGGTGGAGAGCAACCCCTGGCACGAGCTCGGCGAGAAGTATCCCGTCGGCACGCGAATCAAGGGGAAGGTGCGGAACCTGACCGAATTCGGTGCGTTCGTCGAGGTCGAAGACGACATCGACGGCCTGATTCACATTTCGGACATGTCGTGGAGCAAGCGGGTCAAGCATCCGTCCGAGGTGTTGAAGAAGGGCGACGTCGTCGAAGCGATGGTGCTCAGCATCGACGCCGAGAACCAGCGGCTGTCGCTCGGCCTCAAGCAGCTGGCCACCGACATCTGGGACGACTTCTTCTCACGGCATGCCGTGGGGACGATCGTAGAAGGCAAGGTCACGCGGATGACGAACTTCGGCGCCTTCGTCGAGCTGGACGAGGGAATCGAGGGGCTCATTCACGTGTCCGAGTTCGACGACTCGCACGGGGGTGAGAAGATCGACCTGCAGGTCGGCAACACCTATCAGATGAAGATCATCAAGCTCAGCCCGCAGGAACGGAAGATCGGTCTCAGCATTCGAGCGCTCAAGAACGACGAGTTCAGAGCCGATTGGGAAGCGTACCAGGACAGCGAAGGTACCGGCACGGCCACGCTCGGAGATCACTTCAGGAATCGGTAGGAGTTCGCTCAACGCCATGATTCCTGAGGCCTTGAAGGAGCAGAACGTGACGACTGCTGGCGGCAGCATGACGAAGGCGGAGCTGGTTGAGGAAGTCTCCCGGGTATCGGACCTCACCAAGAAGCATTCGGAAGTGATCGTCGACACGGTATTCAAGAGCATCATCGATGCCCTTCATCGAGGCGAGAAGATCGAGTTGCGGGGGTTCGGCTCCTTCCGGCTGCGCAAGCGCGAGCCGCGGAAGGGCCGGAACCCCAAGACGGGCGACAAGGTCGACGTGCCGCCGAAGAAGGTCCCGTATTTCAAGCCGGGGAAAGAGCTGAAGGACCTGATCAACCGCGAGGCGGAGCTCGCCGAATCGAATCCGGTTCCTCAGCCGTCGGCCGTCGCGTCGGGCGCCACGATGTAGCGCCGGCGCGAGCCGTCACGCGTCCCCATGTAGAGGCGGACCGTTCCGCCTCCGCTTTGAGGGATGAAACGAAGCTGCGGCGAGACCTCGCCCGCCTCTACGACAACGAACGCCCGCTCAGATGGATCGTCTGTGGTCCCCGTGGAGGCTGGAGTACGTGTCAGGCACCCGGCCTGAAACGGGCTGTGCGCTCTGTGAAGCGCCCGGCCTCCCGGCGCAGCAGTCGCTGCTCGTGTTCGAGGGCTCGACCTGCTACGTCATCCTGAATCTCTATCCGTACAACAACGGCCATGTCATGGTCGTCCCGTACCGCCACACGGCGTCGCTGGCCGGACTGACCCCCGACGAGCTGCAGGAACTGGCGCTGTTGACGCAGCGCTCGGAAGTGGCGCTCGTGGAGGCCTATGCGCCGCACGGCATCAACGTGGGCATCAACCTCGGCAAGCCGGCGGGCGCCGGTATTCTCGAGCATATCCACATCCACCTCGTGCCGCGGTGGAACGGCGACACCAACTTCATGACAGCGATCGGTGAAACACGGGTCCTGCCGGAGGACCTCGCGACGAGCGCCGCTCGGCTGCGGCCAATCTTTGCGCGCTTGAGCACCGTGCCCTGATCGCGGTGCGTCGTATGGACTTCAATCTTTCAGCCGCACAGCAGAACTGGCAGAGCAGTGCGAGAGCGCTGATGCGCGACCTCGGCGAGGACGCAACGCCCGGCGACACGGTCGATGCGGCCGCCCGCCGCGGGCTCCTCGGCGCCGGCGGCGATCTGCTGGCGGCGGTGGTGGCCGTTGAAGCGATGGCGCTCGAATCTGCCGGCGCCGCGATCGCATTTGCGCTCCACACGAGCGTGCTGCGCAGCGCCGCGGACTCGCCGTCACCCGGGACGCGGCCGCTGATCGACGAGCTCCTCACCGGCAGATCCGTCGGCGCCGTCGCGTTGTCCTCGGAGGACGTGCCGCTGCGCGATCAGGATCACGTGACCGGCCGTGCGTGCTGGGTCACGCCGCTGACCGATCGCGGAATCGCGATGGTGGGTGCGTTGACGCCGGAAACGGGGCGAACCCGGATAAAGCCGCCTTCCTGGGGAATGGAGGATGCGCCGAGCGATCGCATCGCCTGCCTGGTACGGCTCGACACGCCGGGAGCGCGCAGCGAACCGATTGACGCCGCGGGGCTGCGCAGTCTGGTTTGCGGACATGTGACCCTCACACGCGTGCAGAGCGTGCCGCTCGGCCCGACGCCACCGATCATGGCGATGGTGCGAACCCTTCTGGCCGCCGTGGGGCTCGGGATGGGCCGGCGCGCACTGCGGGAATCGATGGATACGGCCCGCGCCTTCGGTCGCACCGGCGCCGGCGGCGAGCAGACCGTGCAGGGCCTGCTTGCCGATTCGGCAACCGAGCTCGATGCGGCGATGCTGCTGACGTGGAAGGCGGCTTTGTCGCCGACGCTGTCGCTGGCCGAGGCGTCGATGGCCAAGCTGGCGGTGACCGAAGCCACGCAGCGTGCAGTCACCCGCGCGACGCAGGTCATCGGCGGCGCCTCGTTCCGCCACGGACACGTCATCGAGCGGCTGGCCCAGGACGTTCGCGCCCTCGAGCTGTTTGCCGGTCGCACCGAAGCGCTGCGCGAAGCCGTGGCCCAGGAAACGTTGCCGCGTGCCGATTGAGGGGAGACGCGGAGCTCGAAAGGGGATTGGCGGAGAAACGGTTCCGACGACACACGGAGAAACGGAGAAACGGAGAAACGGAGACGAACGGAGGTCAGCCAGGTTCGCGGCCTCTGATCCCTGCCGCGCGTAGCGCGGGCCCGCCTCGGAGCGTCACGCTGATTGCTTCATCGGGCATGTTCGCGGCCAAACGACCTCCGTTCGTCTCCGTTCCTCCGTTGCTCCGCGTTGAACCGTTCCTCCGTAAGCCTCCGATTCTCCCGGCGCGAGCTGCTCATCGTGAGGACAGCAGCTGCTTCGCGATGGTCTGCAACTGCAGGTTGGACGTCCCCTCGTAGATCTGTCCAATCTTGGCGTCGCGAAACAGTTTCTCCACGGGATAGTCCTTGACGAAGCCGTATCCGCCGAACAGGTTCACCGCCAGGGAGGTGACGCGCTCGGCGACTTCCGACGAGAAGAGCTTGCACATCGCGGCTTCGGTGAGAAACGGGTTGCCGCTGTCGCGCAGCCGGGCGGCGTTGTAGACGAGCAGGCGGGCGGCTTCGATCTCGGTCGCGGCGCGCGCAATCTGGAATTGCACGCCCTGGAAATCGGCGATCGCCTTGCCGAACTGCTTGCGCTCCTTGGTGTAGCGCACGGCATGGTCGAGAGCGCCCTGCGCGAGACCCACCATCTGGGCGCCGATGCCGATACGCCCCTCGTTCAGCGTTTCGATGGCGATCCGGTAGCCCTTGCCCGGCTCGCCGAGCACGCTGGTACGCGGCACACGGCATTCTTCGAGCAGCAGCTCGCAGGTACTGCTGGCGCGGATCCCGAGCTTGTCCTCTTTCCTGCCGACCGTGAAGCCGTTCATCCCGCGCTCGAGCACGAAGGCGGTGATCCCCTTGTAGCCGGCGCTCGCGTCGAGGGTGGCGAACACGATGAACACGTCGGCCTCGTTGGCGTTCGTGATCCAGAGCTTCCTGCCGGTCAGGACGAAGTCGTGCCCGCTCGACGCCGCTCGTGTCGCCAACGCGAACGCATCGCTGCCCGAGCCAGCCTCCGAGAGCGCATACGCGCCCACTGCGTTTCGCGCCAGCCGCGGCAGCAGCGATTCCTTCAGCTGGTCGTCCCCCCACCGCATGAGCGCGTTGACGACCAGCGTGTTCTGAACATCGACGAGCACCCCGACCGAGGGGTCGACTCTCGAGAGCGCCTCCACGGCGAGCACGGCATGGAAGAGCGTGGCGCCGGCTCCGCCGTGAGCCTCCGGAATTTCGATGCCCATGACGCCGAGCTCGAACAGCCGATCGATGAGTGATCTCGGGATGTGGGCCTGCTCGTCCATTTCCCGGGTGGCGGGGCGAATCTCCCGGTTGGCGAACTCGTACACGGCGTCGCTGAACAGGCGCTCGTCGTCACTGAGCATGCTCAGCGGTGCACGGGAAGGGTCCAGTTGGGGCATCGGCGCTCGGGAATTCGGGATCGAGATCAGGGATTCGACACCTGGGATTCGCCGGGCCCGGAACCGGATCCGGAAACGCTCCGGATTTCGGCTCGTGTCGGCTGACCTGGCGCGAGGGCGTCGTGCTGAGCGCGAATCCGAGTCCCGAATCCCGAATCCCCGGGCCAGAGGCGGATGCTATCATCGCCCAAGGCGGAGCGACATGTTCAAGACCAGGCTTGCGGCCACGGTTCTTCTGCTCGCTGTCATCGTCTCTGTGGGCACCATGCGCACAGGCGCCTCGCCGCAGGGCAGCCCCGCGGCGCAGGGCGGTGCTGCGGCACAGGGAGGTGCGCCTGCACAGGGCGGGGCGGCCGAGCCGGGCGCTCCGGCGGCCCAGCCACCCACCTTTCGTGGCGGCATCGACTTCATCCGTGTCGATGTGTTCGTCAGCGACCGCAGCGGCAAGCCGATCACCGACCTCGAAGCGGCCGACTTCGAGGTGGTCGAAGACGGCAAGCCGCAGAAGGTCGAGCAGTTCCGGGTGATCAAGATCGAGGGGAACACGTTCCCCGGCGACGAGCGTCTTCGCACGATTCGGTCGCCACTCGAGGAAGCGGAGGAAGCACGGCGCGACGACGTGCGTCTGTTCGCGTTCTTCCTCGACGAGTACCACGTTCGCGACCGTAACGCGATTGCGGTGCGGGCGCCGCTCATCAAGTTCATCGAGACGCAGGTCCGGCCGAGCGACATGCTGGCGGTCATGTACCCGCTGACGCCGATGTCCGACGTGCTGTTCACCCGCGACCACGAAGCGGTCATCAATGCCATCTCGCGATTCGAGGGACGCAAGTACAACTACACGCCGCGGAACGAGGTGGAGCGCCAGCAGGTCGATCGGAACTCGACCGACACGGTCGAGAAGCTGCGGAACCAGGTCGTCTACACCGCACTCGAGAGCCTGACGATGCACTTGGGCGGGCTTCGCGATTCGCGCAAGTCGGTCATCTTCGTGAGCGAAGGATTCACCGTGCTGCTGCCGCCGCAGATGCGCCGGCAGTTCGCCGAAGGGATCCAGCCGCTCGGCAGCGGTGCCGGTGCGAGTCCGCAGGTGGAAGCGCAGTTGGAGACCACCGCGCAGATGGAGCTCGACAACCGCATGCGCGACGTCTACAAGACGGCCAACAGGAACAACACCGCGTTCTATCCCCTCGATCCACGCGGCCTGGCCGTGTTCGAGTTCGACCTCGCCGACGGCGGTACCGGGGGCGTCATCGATCAGGGAACCGACGCGAGATCGCTGCGTTCCACGCAGGAGACGCTGCGCAACCTCGCCCTCGAGACCGGTGGCCGCGCCATCATCAACCGCAATACGTTGACCGACGGACTGGCCGAGATGATGCGCGACTCGAGCTTCTACTATCTGCTCGGCTACACGTCGCAGGCACCGGCAGACGGCAAGTTCCACGAAATCAAGGTGCGGGTGAAGCGCGGCGGCGTCGATGTTCGATCGCGAAAGGGCTTCTGGGCTTACACCGAGGACGATATCAAGCGGCTGACCGCCCCCAAGGCGCCGGAGTTGCCAAAGCCGCTGCAACAGGCGTTGGCTTCGCTCTCGACGCAGGTGCAGGCGGCCAGGTTCGTTCGGACGTGGGTGGGCACCGAACGTGGCGAGAACGGCAAGACGCGCGTGACGCTCATCTGGGAGCCGCTGCCGATCATGCAGGGAGTCCGGCGCGAACAGGCCGGGCGGGTGTCGCTGATGGCCATCGACGGCGGCGGGTCGCTGGTCTTTCGCGGGCGTACTCCCGACGGCGCCGCGACGACCGCGTTGGCGCCCGCAACCGCGGGCACGGCCCCGCAGCGGTTCGTTTTCGAGGCGCCTCCCGGCAAGCTCGAGATGCGGATGCAGGTGGACGCCGCTGGCGGTGGCAGGCTGGATGAAGAGACCAGGGTCATCGACATCCCGGATCTGACGAGCGCTCAGGCGCGGCTCAGCACGCCGAAGGTGTACCGGAGCAGGAACGCGCGCGAGTTTCAGGGCGTGCTGTCCGACCCGGCAGCGGTCCCGGTGGCCTCCCGCGAGTTCTCGCGCGTCGAACGGCTGCTGATTCGTTTCGACGCGTACGTGCCCGGTTCAGAAAAGGCGGCTCCGGCGGCGGTCGTCCTCAGCCCGGGCGGAAAGAAGGTTGCCGATCTCAATGTGGCACCAGCCACGGTTGGCGGCACGCATCAGATCGATCTGGCGCTCAATTCCATGGCGTCCGGTGAGTACGTCATCGAGATCACGCTCAAGGACGCGACCGGCACCGAGGCAAAGGAGTGGATCGCCATCCGCGTCGGCGCCTGACCGCGCCGGTGCCGGCGCCGCCACCGTCGATTACGCGTACATCCCACGGGTTTTCGTCACCGTCCCGACCCTCGAGATGGCGACGATGTAGGCGGCTGTGCGCAGGTCGACCTTGTACTTGAGCGACGTCTGCAGCACATCGTCGAACGCCTCGCACATCTTCTTTTCCAGCCGAACGTTCACTTCGTCCAGTTCCCAGAAATACCCGTAGCGGTCCTGCACCCACTCGAAATAGGAAACCGTGACGCCGCCGGAGTTGGCGAGGATGTCTGGCACGACGAAGACGCCGCGCTCGTGCAGATGCCGGTGGGCCTCGGGCGTGGTCGGACCGTTGGCGCCTTCCACGACGATCGACGCGCGGATCTGCGGCGCGTTCTCCATGGTGATCTGATTCTCGAGCGCCGCCGGGATCAGCACGTCGACGTCGAGGGCCCACAAGCCGTCGTTGGCCAGCGGCTCGCCGCCGGGGAACTCGTCGACTGTCTTGTGCGAACGCGCGAAGTCGAGCAACTGCGGGATGTTCAGGCCGGCGGCGTTGTAGACGCCGCCCTTCCAGTCGGTGACGGCGACGATCTTCGCGCCGATGGAAGCGAGAAGCTCGGCCGACACCGAGCCGACGTTGCCGAACCCCTGCAGCGCCACTGTGGCGCCACTGATGTCGAGACCGCGGTGCTTCGCCGCTTCGCGGGTCACGATCATGACCCCGCGTCCGGTTGCCTCGCGACGTCCGAGCGAGCCGCCCAGTTCGATCGGTTTCCCGGTGACCACGGCTGTTTCGGTATGCCCGACGTGCATGCTGTAGGTGTCCATCACCCACGCCATGATCTGGTCGTTGGTGTTGACATCCGGGGCCGGCACGTCCTTTTCGGGGCCGATGGCGTCGATGATCTCGGCCACGTAGCGCCGGGTCAGCGCTTCGAGCTCGCGTGGCGACATCCGCGTCGGGTCGCAGACGATGCCGCCTTTGCCGCCGCCGAACGGAATGTGCGCGACCGCACATTTCCAGGCCATCCACGCCGCGAGCGCCGTCACTTCGTCGAGTGAGACCTCCGGGTGGTAACGGATGCCTCCTTTGGCCGGGCCCAGCGTGATGTTGTACTGAACGCGGTAGCCGGTGAAGACCTCGATCTCGCCGTTGTCCATCAACACCGGGCACGAGACGATGATCTGGCGCTTGGGATGCGTGAGGATCCGCCAGATGCCCGGATCGAGGTTCAGGATGCGTGCGGCGCCGTCGAACTCCTGGAGCATCGCGGCGAAGATCGGTCCGTGTTCCGCCATGGCGGTAATTGTAGACGCTTCGATGCAGGGTCCGGCTTCGGCCGGACCAACGGAGGTTGTGTAGTCTCCGGCTTTAGCCGGACCCACCTTCGTTTCAGTACAATGCCGTCATGAAGAGCGCCGAAGCCGCGCGCACGGCGCGGGCGGCATGGGAGCGCGAAGTGCTCGGCCCCTTCCTCGCGAAGGCGCCTGAGCGGCGCGCGGTGTTCACGACCGTATCCGGACGGCCGATCGAGACGCTGTACTCGCAGGAGAGTCTCGACGCCATCGGCGATCTGTTCGACACCAGTGCCCCTGGCGAATTTCCATACACGCGCGGGCTGTATCCGGAGGGCTACCGCGGCAAACCGTGGACCATCCGGCAGTTCTCGGGCTTCGGTACGCCTCAGGAGACGAACCAGCGCTACAAGGCGCTGCTGGCGGCGGGCGGCACCGGGCTGAGCGTTGCTTTCGACCTGCCGACTCTGATGGGTCGTGATCCGGATCACGAGTTGTCGCTCGGCGAGGTGGGGAAGTGCGGCGTCAGCATCGCCTCGCTTGCCGACATGGAGGCGCTCTTCGACGGCATCGATCTGGGCACGATCACGACGTCGATGACGATCAATTCGCCGGCGCCGATGATCTTCGCGTTGTATCTGGCGGTTGCCGAGAAGCAGGGCGTCGGCTGGCAGCAGCTCTCGGGCACGATTCAGAACGACATCCTGAAGGAGTTCATCGCCCAGAAGGAGTACATCTACCCGCCGCGGCCGTCGATGCGGCTGGTGACCGACGTGTTCGCGTTCTGCGCTGAGCAGGTCCCGAAGTGGAACTCGATCTCGGTCAGCGGGTATCACATCAGGGAGGCTGGCGCGACAGCGGCGCAGGAGCTGGCATTCACGCTCCGCAACGGCATCGAGTACGTGCAGGCCGGCATCGAGGCCGGCCTGGACGTCGACCGGTTCGCGCCGCGGATCTCGTTCTTCTTCAACGCCCACAACGATTTCTTCGAGGAGATTGCGAAGTACCGCGCCGCGCGTCGTCTCTGGGCGAGGGTCATGCGCGACCGGTTCGGTGCGAAGAATCCGCGTTCGTGGCAGCTTCGCTTCCATACGCAGACGGCCGGCGTATCGCTCACCGCCCAGCAGCCGTACAACAATGTGGTCCGCACGGCCGTGCAAGCGATGGCGGCCGTGCTCGGGGGCACACAGTCGCTGCACACGAACGCGCTCGACGAGGCGCTGGCGCTGCCGACGGCCGAAGCGGCGACGCTCGCCGTGCGCACGCAGCAGATCATCGCTCACGAGACGGGCGTGACCGGCATCGTCGATCCGTTCGGCGGTGCCTATTTCGTCGAGCGTCTGACGGCAGATCTGGAGCGCGAAGCGATCGCCTATTTCGAGACGATCGACCGGATGGGCGGCATGGTCGCGGCCATCGAGCGAGGCTATCCGCAGCGGGAGATCGCCGACAGCGCGTACAGGTTCCAGCAGGCTGTCGAGCGGAAGGAACAGATCGTCGTGGGCGTCAACGAGTACGTCTCGACCGCCCCGGAGTCGCCGCTGGCGACGTTGTATATCGACGAGCAGACGGAAAGAGCTCAGGTGAGCAGGCTCACGGAGCTGAAGCACCGCCGCGACGGACGCCGTGTGGATCGCGCACTCGCCGACATCGATGCCGCCGCCACCGCCGGCAGAAGCCTGATGCCGGCGCTTCTCGAGGCCGCACGCGCCTATGCCACGATAGGCGAGATGTGCGATGCCCTGCGCCGGGTGTGGGGCGAATGGATCGAGGAGCCGGTCCTGTAGGCATGCGCCGTCTTCGTGTCGTCATCGCCAAACCCGGACTCGACGGTCACGATCGCGGCGCCAAGGTGATCGCCAGGGCGCTGCGAGACGCGGGGATGGAAGTCATTTACACGGGGCTCCGTCAGACACCGGAGCAGATCGTGGCCGCCGCCCTCCAGGAGGATGCCGACGTCATCGGCTTGTCCATCCTCTCGGGCGCTCACATGCACATCTGCCCGCGTGTGATGCAGCTGCTCCGCGAGAAGGGGCTCGACGATGTACTGGTCGTGGTGGGCGGAATCATTCCGGACGTAGACCGTGTCCGGCTGAGCGAGATTGGCATCGCTGGCGTCTTCCAGCCCGGGACGCCGATGCAGGAGATCGTGGATTTCATCACGACACATGCCCGCACGCACGCCGGGGAATCAGGCTCACGGTAAGTGAGGACCGCGTTGACACAGGAAGCGCGCACCTTGCTGCTCGTCGATGCGAACCCGATGATGCACCGCATCATCGAGCTCACGTTTTCCCGCGAGGACGTCCGGGTGCTGGCGGCGCGCGACGGCGACGAGGCCATCGCCTTGATGCGCATCGAGCCGCCCGATCTCGTGCTCGCCGATCACGCGGCCCACGGGCGCGACGGCTATGAGGTGGCCGCGTTCGTGAAGAGCACCGCCGAGCTCTCCCATGTGCCGGTGCTGCTGATGGCCGGAGCCTACGAGGCGGTGGACGCTGATCGTGCAGCCAGCAGTGGCTGCGATGGTGTGCTGGTCAAGCCGTTCGAGCCCGCAGACGTGCTCGCGAGGTTTCGAGCCCTCGTTCGACCGCCGGCTGACACCATCACCCCGGGCAGCGGCTCGCCGGGTCCACGACCGGTGGCGCTGAAGCTCGTGGAGCCGACGGCGCCTCACGGTGCTCCCGGTGGAGAGGTGTCGCTCGAACGTATCAGCGCCGGACGCGAGCTCGACGCGTACTTCAACCGCCTGGACGCCGCGCTCCTCGGCTTGCAGCGGCCAGGTCCCGAACCAGCGCGGCGGCGGGGGGAATCGCAGGCGGCTGACGCCGACGCTCTCCCAACAGTCGAACGGCTTCTGGCCGGCGAGCCGGCAGCGCCGGCTCCGGGAGGAGATCCGCAGTCGGCAGCACCCACGGCGGCTTCTGTCGAGCGGCCCGATGATCCGGGCGAGCGAACCGATCTCAGCGCGCTGGCGGAGGCGCTCGGCGCGCGCCTGGAGAGCAGCCATCGCCTGGCGCAGGACCGGTCGGCAGTCGCGGGACGGGCGAGCGCTCCAGCCGGCGACGCGCTCGTTGACGAAGTGACGCGTCGGGTCATGGAGAGACTCGCTCCCTCGGTGGTCAACGACGTCGTGGCCGATGCCGTGACCCGCGTGGCCGAGCGAATGGTCCGTGAAGAGCTCGACCGCATCAAGGGGATTCGTGACTAGCCCCGCGGAGATTTCAAGCGACCGGCCTTTTCGCTGGTTCGTACAATGAAACCGAATGTCTGACCTCAACGACGCACATCCGATTGCGCTCCCGGAAAAACCGGCGCTCGAAGGGCTCGAGTCGAAGTGGGACTCCAGGTGGGAAGCCGAGGGCACGTATCGATTCGACCGGACGCGGGCGCGCCATGAAATCTATTCGATCGACACGCCGCCCCCGACGGTGAGCGGTTCGCTGCACGTCGGGCACGTGTTCTCGTACACGCATACCGACGTGATCGCGCGCTTCCAGCGCATGCGCGGGAAGGTCGTGTTCTATCCGATGGGGTGGGACGACAACGGTCTGCCCACCGAGCGCCGGGTGCAGAACTATTACGGCGTCCGCTGTGATCCGTCGCTGCCGTACGTGCCGGAGTTCGCCCCGCCCGACAAACCCGAGAGGCCGATCTCCATCTCGCGCCCGAACTTCATCGAGCTGTGCAACCGGCTCACCGTCGAGGACGAGAAGGTCTTCGAGCAGCTCTGGCGCCACCTCGGCCTGTCGGTCGACTGGTCGATGACCTACGCCACGATTGATCGAGGTGCGCAGCGGGCGTCGCAGACCGCCTTTCTCCGTCTCTTGCAGCGTGGTCAGGCGTATCAGCTCGAGGCGCCGACGTTGTGGGACGTCGACTTCCGCTCGGCCGTGGCGCAGGCCGAGCTCGAGGATCGCGATCGGGAGGGCGCCTATCATCGCCTGCGTTTCGCTCGCGGGCCCTCGTCGCCTGGCTTCGTCGAGATAGAAACCACACGCCCCGAGTTGATTCCGGCCTGCGTCGCGCTCGTGGCGCATCCCGACGACGAGCGATACCAGCCGCTCTTCGGCACCGAGGTCATCACGCCGCTGTTCGGCGTACCCGTTCCGGTGAAGGCGCACGCGCTCGCCGATCCCGAAAAGGGAAGCGGCATCGCGATGATCTGTACGTTTGGCGATCTGACGGACGTGACATGGTGGCGGGAGCTCTCGCTGCCGGTTCGGGCCGTAATCCAGCCCAACGGCGCGTTTCGTCCGGTCGCCTGGGGCGACCGCGGCTGGGAGACGACGGACGCGCCGCGGGCGCAGGCTGCCTACGATCAGCTGGCGGGCCTGTCGCCGGAGAAAGCACGCAGCCGGATCGTGCAGCTGCTGCGCGAGTCCGGCGATTTGATCGGTGACCCGCGACCGATCACTCACCCGGTGAAGTTCTTCGAAAAGGGCGATCGACCCCTCGAGATCATCACCAGCCGCCAGTGGTTCATCAAGACCACCGAGTTCCGCGAGGCGATGCTCGAGCGGGGACGCGAGTTGAAGTGGCACCCGGACTACATGCGGCACCGGCTCGAGAACTGGGTCAACGGGCTCAGCGGCGACTGGTGCGTGAGCCGGCAGCGCTTCTTCGGCGTACCGTTTCCCGTCTGGTACCCGGTCGGCGCGGACGGAGTCGTCGACTACTCGCGTCCACTGCTTCCGGACGAGGCGGCCTTGCCGATCGATCCGTCCACTGACGTTCCGACTGGCTATACGGCCAGCCAGCGCGACGTCCCGAACGGATTCTCGGGCGACCCGGACATCATGGATACGTGGGCGACCTCCTCCCTGACGCCGCAGATCACGGGTCGCTGGCTCGACGATCCCGATCTGTTCGGGCGCGTGTTCCCGATGGATCTGCGGCCGCAGGCGCACGACATCATCCGGACCTGGCTGTTCTCGACTGTCTTGCGCGCGCACCTCGAGCATGATTCGCTGCCATGGAGCAACGCGGCAATCTCGGGCTGGGTGCTCGATCCGGATCGCAAGAAGATGTCGAAGTCGAAGGGCAACGTCGTCACACCGATGGCGCTGCTCGAGAAGCACGGCTCCGACGGGGTACGCTACTGGGCGGCCAGCGGGCGGCCGGGCGCGGACACCGCCTTCGAAGAGAACCAGATGAAAGTCGGGCGCCGGCTGGCGATGAAGCTGCTGAATGCGGCTCGCTTTGCGCTTGGTGCCACCGAGCCGCGCGGCGCGATCGTCGAGCCGCTCGATCGCGGCATGCTGACGAGTCTGTCGGCGCTGGTCGAGGACGCGACACGCCATCTCGACGCCTACGACTACACGCGGGCACTGGAGCAAACCGAGCGATTCTTCTGGAGCTTCTGCGACTTCTATCTGGAGCTGGTGAAGTCGCGCCGGTATGGCGACTTCGGCCCTGAAGGGGCGGCCTCCGCCAACAGCGCCATGCTCGTGGCGCTGTCGACCTTGCTGCGATTGTTCGCGCCATACCTGCCGTTCGTCACCGAGGAGGTCTGGTCGTGGTGGCGCCCGGGATCGGTCCACCGCTCGCCGTGGCCGGTGCCCGGGGAGGTCGTTGCCGCGATCGCCGGCGGCGATCGGCAGAGCGCGGTGGTGATGGAGCATGCGGAGCGGGCGCTCGGCGACGTGCGGCGGATCAAGGCGCTGCAGAAGAAGCCGGTGAAAGCGGTCATTGCGCGGGCGGTGCTGCCGATGGCGCTGCAGCCGCTGATGCCGGCGGCGCGTGATTTTCAGGCCGCGGCGCACATCCGCGAGCTCGCCTTCGAGGATATCGAGGAGATTCGGCTGGACTTCGCGGAAGAAAGCGACGCCGCATGAAGGTGATGTCATTCGAGCCGCTCGACGCTGGTCTCTATCGAGAGCCGGTTCGACGGGCGCTGGCCGAGGATTTCGGCTGGGGTGACATCACGACCGAGTCGACCGTGCCGCGCGACGTGAGGGCGACCGCCGTCATCATCGCCAAGGCCGACTGCGTGATTGCCGGCATCGACGTCGCGTGCGAAGCGTTCCGTCAGCTCGATCCCGGTGTCGTGGCGACCGTGCACCATGCCGACGGTCAGCGTGTCCAGGCCGGGTCCGAAATCGCGACGCTCAACGGGCAGGCGGCGGCACTTCTCACAGCCGAGCGCACGGCACTCAACTTCCTGCAGCGGTTGTCAGGCATCGCCACACTGACACGGAAGTTCGTCGATGCGGCTGCCGGCCGCATCGTCGTCCTCGACACGCGGAAGACCACGCCGCTGCTGCGGGTGCTGGAGAAGTATGCGGTGCGCGCGGGAGGCGGCAGGAACCACCGCTTCGGCCTCGATGATGCGGTGTTGATCAAAGACAATCACATCAGGGTTGCCGGCGGCATCGCCGCCGCCGTGGCCGCGGTGCGGAAGAAGGTGCGCGACATGCCGATCGAGGTCGAGGCGCAGAGCCTCGCGCAGGTCGACGATGCGCTTGGTGCGGGAGCGGACGTCATTCTGCTCGACAACCTTGCCACACAGGACATCGTGACCGCGGTCGCGCGATGCCGGGGCCGGGCGAAGACCGAGATCTCAGGTGGCGTGACGTTGCCGCGAATGACGGAGCTCGCCGCCACCGGGGCCGACTACGTTTCCGTGGGCGCCCTGACGCATTCGGCGCCGGCGATCGATTTGAGCGTCGAGATCGAGTTGTCGGGGATCCTTCGCAGAGCGGAGCTTTAGCGCCGCTGGTACGGCCGACAGCATTCAAACCGAGCTACAGCCCGGTTCTGCGAACGCATGTTCCAACCCCTTCCAGACGATATCGCCGGCGCTCTCATCCGCGCTGGAGATCGCCTCGGCGCGTTTGCCGGACGCGTGTTGTGGCGCGATGAAGTCGGTTCGACCAACGACATCGTGTTGGCGCTCGCCGCAGAGGGGGCGGGTGAGGGACGGGTTGTGGTGGCGGGTGCTCAGACCAGCGGCCGCGGTCGGCGCGGACGAGCCTGGGCGTCCCCTCCGGGTGCTGGCATCTACGCCTCGGCGTTGCTGCGGCCCGCGTCGCGGGCGCTGCCGCTGTTGACGCTGGCATCGGGCATCGCGGTCGCGGAGGGCATTCAGGCCGCGAGCGGCCTCGAGGCAGCCGTCAAGTGGCCGAACGACGTGTGCGTTGCCGGATCGTCAGGCCGGCTCCGTAAGCTGGCAGGCATTCTTGCCGAGGCAGCGGTTTCGCGGGATGAAGCGCCACAGGTGGTCGTCGGGTTCGGCATCAACGTCGGGCTCGCCGCTTATCCGGCGGACGTGACCGCTCGCGCGACGTCGATCGAGCTCGAGCTCGGCCGGGCTGTCGACCGAGGGCTGGTGCTCGCCGAAACCCTGGCGGCTCTGTGGCGCCGGTATCAGGATCTCCAGGAAGGGCGGGCCGAGCGCGTGCTCGACGTGTGGCGGCAGCGGGCGCGGACCACGCTCGGACGCCGCGTGGAATGGGATGGGGCAAACGGCATGCTGTCGGGTATCGCGGTGACGGTAGACGACAGCGGTGCGCTGCTCGTGCGATTGGCGTCGGGGGACGATCGCGTGATCTCCGGCGAAGTGCGGTGGTTGTGACGAACGGTGATCAAGACTACTGCCGAACGATAGAGGCATACCTCTGCCGGAAGAACGACGGCCACTTGATTCGCATCGTCGGCCCGGCGTTCGAGATGGTCTCGGGCTGGGCCGAGAAGGGCGTGCCGATCACCGTCGCCTGCCGGGGGATTGATCAGTACTTCGAGCGCTACTACGCGAAGGGGCCACGCCGGCGCCCGGTTCGCGTCGAATTCTGCGAGGCCGACGTTCTGACGGTCTTCGACGAGTGGCGGCGAGCCGTGGGTGTGCGCCGGCTGGACGAGGCGGTTTCGCACGAGTCAGACGCAGCCGACGATTCCGGCGCACCGCGAACGTCGCTGCCCGCGCATCTGGATCGTGCGGTCGCGCGCCTTGGCGCCTGGCATAGTGAAGACGTGCGGCTCGAAGCGCTTGCCCGCTCGGCCCTCCGCGAGCTCGAGGGAATGCGTCCGTCGGCGAAGAGCGTACGGGGGCCGGCGCGGCAGGAGATGTGCGATCGCCTGCGCGCCCTCGACGGCGAGCTCCTCGAAGCTTTGCGGCAGCAGGTGCCGGCAGCGGAGCTCGAGGAGATCGGTGTTGAAGCGGATGCGGAGCTCGCGCCGTTCAAATCCCGAATGCCGATGGATGCGTATGCGGGAGCGCGTAAGGCGTGTATCGATCGAATAGTTCGTGAGCGTGCCCGCCTTCCGGCCGTGACGTTCGACCCATGACGTTCCGCGCCATAACTGTTACCTCGCGGCGCACACAGGTTCCGCAGCCGGGAGTTCTGATGCCGGTGGCACATGCCTTCTGAGTCCGGCGGCATCCTGACGCTCGATGTCGAGAAGGCGGCTGCGGGCGGGCGCATGCTCGCGCGTCACGACGGCCGGGTGGTGCTGGTTGCCGGCGCCATTCCCGGTGAGCGCGTCGCCGCACGCGTCGAGCGCGACGCGAGGGGCGTGCGGTACGCGGAAGTCGTCGAGGTGCTGGCCCCCTCGCCGGACCGCCGTTCCGTGACCGTGGAGGCGAGGTGTGGCGGTAACACCTACGCGCACATCGGCTATCCGCGACAGCTGGCCCTGAAGGCCGACATCATCTGCGACGCGTTCACCCGGCTCGCCAAGTTGCCGCTGCCGCAGCGCCCTGTCGTGACGGCGTCACCGGAAGCCGGATACCGAATGCGTGCCCGGCTCCATGTCGACGGCTACCGGATCGGCTTCTTCCGCGAAGGTTCGCACGAGCTCTGCGACGCGGCGTCGAGCGGCCAGCTCTCGCCCGGCGCTGCGGCCTGGATTTCCGAGGCAGAACGCACGCTCCACGCTCAGCGTCTTGTCGGCCTGGAGGCGATCGACCTGTCCGAGAACATTGGCGGTGACCAGCGGGTCTGTCATCTGGAGCTGTCCGGACGCGTCGATGCCGCCCGCTTCGCGCCGCTCGCCGCCGGTCTCACCGGACTCACCGCACATCATCCGCCGCATCGGACGGTCATCCATCTCGGCGGAACGCCGGTGATCAGCGATGTGCTGCACGCGAGGGCCGGCGATCCGCGATCGGCCCTTCGGCTCCGCCGCACGGCGCGTTCCTTCTTTCAAGGCAACCGGTTCCTGATCGAGCCGCTCGTCGGACATGTGCTCGACCTGGTACCGGAAGGTCCGGTCGTCGATCTGTATGCGGGCGTCGGCTTGTTCGGGTTGTCGGCGGCGGCGTCAGCGATCGCCCCGGTCACGCTCGTCGAAGGCGATCCGATCAGCAGCGCAGATTTGATGGGGAACGCCGAACCATTCCGCGATCGCGTGCGGGTGGAGCGCCGCAGCGTGGAGTCCTATCTGGCAGACGTCACGTCCGGCTTCAGCCGGACCTCAGACTCGCTCCAGAACCCGACAATCGTCGTCGACCCGCCGCGAACGGGACTGTCGGCCGCGGTCACGAACGTTCTCGCGCGCGCGAAGGCGGCACGGCTCATCTACGTGTCGTGCGATGTCGCGACGCTGGCGCGCGACGTGCGGGCGCTCACCGCCGCCGGCTACCAGATGGAGCGGCTCACCGGATTCGATATGTTTCCGAATACCGCACACGTTGAGAGTGTGGCTGTACTGAGTCGAGAATCTGGGTATCGATGATTGATGATTTGGCGATTGGATTGGTGCATCGTGCCATCGTGCCATCGTGCCATCGTGCGCCGTCGTTCCGCGGGAATCATCCGTCAGGGGCCTTCGGCGCGACCTGGCCGTTCTCAGCGAGGCGCCGAAGATCAGGAAGCGTGCCGGCTGATAGTGCTCAGCAAATGGCGCTAATGCCCAGTGGGCTCGATCAGCACCTCGCAGATCTCTGAACCCTTCATCATTCATCAATTCTCAAATTCTTCACTGTCCGCACGCCTTCACGAACGCCTCGAAGAGGGCGCTGAACTCGCCCGTGCGATAGAAGTTCTCGGGATGCCACTGGACGCCGACGCAGAAGCGGCGGTCGGGATCCTCGATCGCTTCGATGACGCCGTCGGGCGCCGTTGCCGTGACGACCAGACCTTCACCCACCTTCTTCACGGCCTGATGATGACGGCTGTTGACGGCGCAGGTGTCGCCATCCTCGAGGCGTTCGCGGAGCAGACGCTCGAGGCAGGTTCCTGCGGTCACCCATACGTCGTGCGCGATGGCGAATGGCGGTTCGCGCAGCTGATGATTCCCCGCCGATGTCACCTGATCGGGAATGTCCTGGATCAGCGTTCCCCCGCGGGCGACATTGAGGACCTGGATGCCGCGGCAGATACCTAGAACGGGGAGATCGGCTTCGAGGGCCCGCTGCACGAGCTCGAGCTCGTACGGATCCCGGCCTTCTTCTGCCGCCTCGAACTTTGGATGCCGCGGCTCACCGTACCGCGCCGGGTCGACGTCGCCGCCGCCGGGCAGGACGAGTCCGGCGGAACGCGCGATGACGTCCAGCGGCCGGTCGTGTCCAATGTCGAGCACCCACGGATCACCGCCGGCTCGGCGGATGGCTTCTTCGTAGTCGTGAAGCTTGCGATACGGGGGTACGGCGATTGTCGGCATGAACCTCTGACGTTAACGCAGAATGCTCAATGCACAATGCTCGAGCGGAAATCCTCGATGCTCGATGCCGAAGCACGAGGGAATGGTCGTGAATCCCTTCCCAGCCTTACATCCGCACCGGCACCTCGATGCCCATCAAATCGAGGGCCCGGGTGAGCTGGTTCCGGACGTAGATTACCCCCGCTGCCCGCCAGCGCCGCACGTCCTCTCTGGTTTCGTTCAGAATCGACGATCGGCTCACCGGCTTGAGGTTGTAGAACGCGTTGAACGACTGGGCCAGCGAGAAGGCGTACTTGGCGACGACGGAGAACTCGAGCGTCCTGACGACCTGCTCGACCACTTCGTCGAGCCGGGCGGCGTCGAGCACGAGCGCCCAGAGCTCGTGCCCGCCATTCTGCCCCTCGAGCTCGCCGGCCGGAAAATCACCGAGTGACGCGATGAGCGCCGCTTCGTCGAGTCCGTCGCGCTGCTGGAGCTTTTGAAAGATGTTGTTCAAGCGCACGACGGCATACTGAATGTATGGACCGCTTTCGCCGACGAAGCTGAGCGCCTCCTCGAGGTCGAAGGCGATGACCTTGTCGCGCGAGAATTTGATCATGAAGTAGCGGACGGCGGCAATTCCGATCAGGCGCGCGGTATTGCCGGCGTCTGCCGGGTCGAGCTCGGCGTTGCGCCTGGTCACCTCCTCGCCGGCCTTTCTGACGAGCATGTCGAGGAGATCGTCGGCTTTCACGCCAAGGCCCTTTCGTCCGGAGACCTCGACGAACGGCCGCTTCGCCTCCTCCGAGTCCGGCGCCGGCGCGTGTCCGAGCTCGCGTGCCGTCGCATGCGACAGCGCGACCATCTCGTACGAGAAGTGATGAGACCGCTCGGCTCCCTCGGGGTGGCCCACGTTGATCAACGCCTGTTTGAGCAGCTTCTGCAGGTACGACTGGCGCACGTCGATCACGTTATAGACGTGAGTGGCGCCGCCGAAGGGCGGGTGCTCCGCGACGCCGTCCGCCGTGGACGTTGCCCACAGCGGCCCGTGCGGCCGATCGATGAACAGCCGATAGTTGAAGTCGCGGCCGAGCAGACCGAGCTTCCAGAACTGGTACGCGATGTCCTTGCCGACGTAGGTCACCACGCCGTTGGACCGCACGATCACCTTCTCCCGCTCCTCGCCCTCGTCACGATCCTCGACCGCCGGACCGGCTGGCTCTCCTGCAGTGTCGCTGGCCGGAGCGGCGTCGAGATCCTCCTGGATGGGCATCACCCAGCAGCCGGCGAGACGTCCCTCCGTGCGCAGGTAGACCGCCCCTTTCGATTTCAGCACCTCGAAGGCCTGCGCCCAGAACCGCAGCCTGAGAATGTCGCCCTCCCAGGTCAGGAGGTCGTAGTCCACGTTCATCCGGGCCATGGTCTGCAGGTGGCAGCGGACGATCCGATCGGCGACGAAGGCAGCGATCTCGGCGTTCTCGTTGCCGCCGTGCTCGATGTCGTGCAGGGTGCGCGCGCGGACCTGGAGGCGCTCCTTGTCCTCGCCGTACCAGTCCGTGACGCGCGCGTAGAGGTCCCAGCAGTAGTAATCGAACCGCGTGGTGTCCGCGATCTCGCGCACGGCGGCGAGCGGTTTCCTCTCGAGCTCCCGGAAGCCGACTACGACATCGGCGACCTGGACCCCCGTGTCGTCGATGTAGTTCTGAACTTCGACCGGCACGCCGCGGAAGCGGAGCACCCGCACCAGAGTGTCGCCGAGTGCGGCGTTCCGCAGGTGGCCGATGTGCGCCGCCTTGTTCGGATTGATGGCCGTGTGCTCGACGATTGCCTTGCCGGCTGGCGCCGGTGCGGGCGCTGCCGTGGCGGCCAGTCGCTCGAGGAGGAATGCCGGCCGCTCCAGATGGACGTTCAGGTACCCGTTCGGGGCCGCCGTCACACGGCGAACGCCAGGGACCGAGCCAAAGGCTGACGCAATCTCCTGTGCGATGACCCGCGGCGCTTTCCGCAGCCGCCGCGCCAGCTCGAAGGCGAGCGGAGTGCCCAGATCGCCCAGCTCGCGGTTGGGCGGGTAGTCGAGCGACACGGCCGGCAGCGCATCGGCGTCGAGTGCGTACAACGTGTGCAGTAACTGCGTGATGTGGGTGCGGAGGCGGTGGTGCAGCGGAAGGATCATTGAGCGGTCGGTGCGCCTTGTGAAATGTGAGTTGAAGATCGCGCGAGCGGCTATCGAGTTAGCGTGCAGCTGCCGAGAAGCTGATTGCGGCGACCTCGTGACGTGTAATACTTTTCTTCGTCGGGCCTTCCGGCCACATCTTAACAGCCTCAGGAGACCCTTCGCCGTATGAGTGAGGGTGGCGTCGGCCGTCTGCTCGTCGCCAGCCTGCATCAGGGCATATCCGATCTGCTGCCCACGAGGCTGGAGTTTTACGAGTCGTGGCTCAATCCGGTCGGCCTTCGAGAAGGACGCATCGGACTGGCGCCGCTGACCGCCGCGCTCAGCTTTCTCCGGCTCGAAGGGGAGCCGTACCGCCTGATCGCGGCTCGAGCGGGCGAGTACACCGCTGAATGGACGGTCGCCGATCTGTCCGCCCTGCAGCGCAGCGTGATCAGGGCGGCTCCTGCCGGTGTCCGGCTGCGCCTCGCGCTGAGACTCGTGCGTCGCATGGTTCGGAACACGTTCGCCGGCAGCCGCGTCGCCGTTCGCGTACGCCGCGGCCGCGGCAACGTCGACATCCGCGGATCGGTGTTCTGCGAGGTACGCGACCAGACGAAACAGCCGCTTTGCGAGTTCTATGCGGCGGCAATCAAGAAGCTGATGCAGCTGTTCAGCCTCGAGGTGGACGTGAGCACCGAGCAGTGCCGCGCCACTGGCGCCGGTCAGTGTGTCATGACGGTGATCAGAAAAGCGGCGGACGCATGAGCAGCGCCCGACTCGTCATCTGCGCGCTGGTGTGCCTGGCCGGACTGTCTCCATCGCGGGCATGGGCCGACACGCCCGGGAGCGGCACGCGTCACCTGGTGGTGCCGTTCGACAGCACCAGCGGCGAGCCGCGCGTCTACTGGCTCACGGAGGCGTCGGCGGTGCTTCTCGCCGACGAGTTGACCGCGCTCGGCGTGCCGGCCGTCTCCAGGGATGACCGCCTGCTGGCCTTTGAACGGTTGCGCGTGCCGGCGGCCGTCACGCTCAGTCATGCCACGGTGATCCGGCTGGCGCAGGTGCTCGGCGCTCCGAGGGTGGTGGTCGGCACCTACGATCTGCGCGGCGAGACGCTGACCGTGAGAGCCCGCACCATTCGTCTCGACGATGGGCAGATCTCGGCGGAGGTCGTCGAACAGGGCCCGCTGCTCGGACTGTTCGACATTTACGCGCGTCTCGCTCACAGGCTCGTTCCGGGAGCGAGTGGTGGCGGCGTCCGGCCCGAGCCCAACTACACGCCGGCGGCGTTCGAGCAGTACATCAAGGGTCTGCTCGCAGATACAGCCACCTCCAAGATCGCCTTCCTGAACGACGCCATCCGGCTGGCCCCGGCCTTTCAGCGTCCGCGGCTGGCCCTGTGGGCGGTTCACCACGATCAGGATGACGAGCGCAAGGCGCTCGCGGTGGTGCAGGCGGTGCCAGCCGACCATTCGTTGAGCCGGCGGGCGCGATTCCTGGCGGCGATTTCGCTGCTCGGTCTTGGCCGGCTCGACGAGGCATTCGAGCGGCTGTCCGAGCTCAATCGCGCCTCGCCGGATCCGGCGCTGCTCAACAATCTCGGCATCGTTCAGCTCCGCCGCGGCGCCGGCGCTGCCGGCGGGCGGGCCGCCACCTTCTTTTCCGACGCCGCCAAACTGGACAGGGCCGACACCGATGTGCTGTTCAACCTCGGGTACGCCTCGTGGCTCGAACGCGACATCGCATCCGCCATCCCCTGGTTGAGAGAAGCGGTCCGGCGGAATCCCACGGATGCCGAGGCGCATTTCGTCCTCGGCGCCGCACTGCTGGCCGCTGGAAACGGCGGCGAGGGGGCGCGTGAGCGCGAGCTTGCCCGGAGGCTGTCGTCCGAACTGGCGGACCTGGACAAGCAGAATGCGGCGGTCCCGCGCGGCCTCGAGCGCGTCAAACTCGACGTCGACGTTCCGAGCTCGCTCAGGGTCGACACCGCGATCGCGTCGGCAGGGCAGCGCGAGCAGCGCGAGTTGGCGGCGTTTCATCTCGACGCCGGACGCCGATTCTTCGCGAGCGGACGCGACACCGATGCGGTCACCGAACTGCGCCGCGCCGTGTACCTCGACCCGTATCAGGGCGAGGCACACCTGCTGCTTGGCCGCCTGTTCCTCCGTGGCGGCCGCGCGCTGGACGCCGTAGACGAGCTGAAGATCTCGCTGTGGAGCACCGAGAGCGTGACAACGCGGCTCGCGCTCGCCGAGGCGTACGTGGCCGCCCGCGACGAGATGGCAGCCCGTGCGGAACTGCAGACGGTGCTCTCCCGCGATCCGCAGAACGAAGACGCCTCGCGGCTGCTCGACTCCCTCACCCAGTAGCACTCGATCATCAGCACGTTTCCGGGCGCGGAGCCGCGTCCGCGTGCTAAAATCACGCGCGGCCCGATGTCAGACGAGGAGTTTCGCGAGTTCTACCTCGATGGCAAGTCCCTCGCCTTCCTGGTCATCTCCGGAATTGGCGTGGCGGTCGTCGTGTTCCTCTGCGGTGTGCTCGTCGGACGCGGCGTGCGCGCGCCGCGGGCGGCGGAGACGGCTGATCTCGCCGCGGCCGCGCTTGGCGACTCGCTCGGCGCCGAATCGTCGCTCGACACCGGGTCCTCGTCGGCCGATGGCACGTCACATGTCCCGGGCAGGGAGCCTGATCGCTCGGACCGCTTCGGCGGCACACCGGCTGCCGAGACAATACCCACTCCACCGCCGGAGCCGGTGATCCCGGAACCGGCTGCCTCGCCGGCGCCGCGTGCACCGGCCCCCGCGCCCGCTTCCGTCGCCGCGAAACCGCCTCCGCCGGCCACGCCGCCGCGAGACGCCGCGGCCAGAAAGTGGGTGGTGCAAGTGGCGTCGGGGGCGAACCGTGCATCGGCTGAATCGTTCGCCGGACGATTGAAGTCGAAAGGATACGACGCCTTCGTCTCGTCGCCTGAAGGCGGGGGTCAGTACCGGGTGCGCGTCGGGCCGTTCGACAAGAAGAGCGACGCGGATGCCGTGGCCGGTCGTCTCAAGAAGGAAGGAAAGTACAAGGACCTCTGGGTGACCCACTGAGGAGGCCACCGCCTGGTGGCACGTCGCCTCGAACCGGCACCGCCGGCACGCCTTTGCGGCACGCATTCCCTTCGTAATGCTGCTTTCCCTTGACGTTCTCTTTGCGCTGGTCTCGGGCGTTTGTCTGACCCTGAGCTTTCCGAGGTTCGGCCACCCGGCCTTCGGCTGGATTGCGCTTGTTCCGCTGCTGGCAGCGTTGACCGGCTGGCGCGGACGAGCCGGTCATTTTCCAGGATGCTCGTCGCGCCGGGCGTTCGCTCTCGGTCTGTTGGCCGGGCTCGTGTACTTCGTCGGCACGGTGTACTGGACAGGCGCAGTGGTCGAGACGTTCGGCGGTCTTTCAGGGCCAGTGGCGCTGTTCGCCATGGGACTGCTCGCCCTCTACCTTGCACTCTATCCGGCCCTGGCGGCGCTTGCGATCGGCCGTCTGGTCCGCGCCGGAGGCGTGCGGGCACTCTTTCTCTTTCCAGCAGCGTGGGCGGCCACCGAGTACCTCCGAGGTGGCTATCTCATGGGCGGGTTTCCCTGGGTCCCGCTCGGCAACAGTCAGGTCACCGTGCTGCCCGTCGCACAGCTTGCGAGCCTGCTGGGCGTCTATGGGCTCTCGGCGCTGGTATCGTTCGTCAACGCATCGTTGACGGTGGCGCTGCTCACTGCCGGACGGCAGCGTCTGGTTGCCGCAGCTCTGGCCGTGGGCGTGCCGCTCATGACCGGCGCGTGGGGCACCTGGCGCATTGCCGACGACTCGTTGCGCCAGACCGGAACGCCGCTTCGTGTCGGGCTCGTCCAGGGCAACATCGCGCAGACCGCAAAGTGGAAACCAGGCGAGGCACGGCGAATCTTCACGACTCATATTGCGATTACCCGTGACCTGGCGCGGCGCGGCGCCCAGTATGTGCTGTGGCCCGAGTCGGCGCTGCCGTTTCGTTTCGACGACGACGAGAAGGGGAAACAGGCGATCGAGGATCTGGCGCGCGAGCTGCGCATCCATCTGCTGTTCGGCAGCGATGAGCTCGTTGGCGGCAACTCCTATAACTCGGCTTTCCTGCTGGGTCCGGACGGCGGGAAGCTGGCTGTCTACCGGAAGATTCACCTCGTGCCCTTCGGTGAGTTCATCCCGTTCAGCGGCTGGCTGGCGTTCTTCCCACCGCTCGTGGAGACGATCGGCGGCTTCGCACCGTTCGCGCCCGGCACGGATGTCGTCATGTTGCCGGTGGATGGCCGCCCGACGAGCACCGCCATCTGCTACGAGGTCGTGTACCCGTCGCTCATCGCCACCGCTGTCCACTCAGGCAGCGAGCTGCTGACAACGATCACGAACGATGCGTGGTACGGGCAGTCATCTGCGCCGTACCAGCATTTCGAGATGGCGGCGATGCGCGCCATCGAGCAGGGGCGGTATCTCGCCCGTGCCGCCAACACCGGGATAAGCGGCGTCATCGACCCGTACGGCCGCGTCCTCCAGCGATCGCGTCTGTTCGAGGAGGCGGGACTGGTGGAAGAAGTGCGGCTGCTGCAGGGCCGTACAATCTATTCGCGAATCGGCGACGTCGTGGCATATGCAGGCGCCGCGACCATCCTGCTCGCCCTGCTCGTCATGCGCAGGCGGTGACGCAGCGATTCGCGTGACTGTCATCATCACAGCCCCGACCTCGAGTCGGCGGCACTGGAGGCATCGTGGCGGTTCCCATCGAGGACCTGGTCCGGCAGTACGAATCCCTGCGCGTGCGCGCGCACGATCTCCGGAGGCATCTTTGAAGAAGCCCGCCTCGATGAAGAGCTGGCCGAGATCGAGCGGCGGATCGCCGAACCCGGGTTCTGGAACGACCAGAACGAGGCGCAAAAGGTCATGCAGCGCCGCCGCAAGGTCGAGATCGAGGTCGGCCTTCGCGCGTCGCTGAAGCAGCGTGACGACGATATCGGCGTGCTCGTCGAGTGGGCCCGCGGCGGCGAGGATGTCGGCAGCGACCTGGAGAAGGCGCTCGGCGAGTTCAAGCAGGAGATCGAGGACGCCGAAACTCGAAAGATGCTCGGCGGTGAGCACGACCGAAGCAACGCCATCGTGACGATTCACCCCGGGGCCGGAGGAACGGAATCGCAGGACTGGGCCGAGATGCTCCTCAAGATGTACCTGAAGTGGGCGGAGCGCCGCGGCTTCAAGCGCGAGATCATCGACTATCAGGATGGTGAGGAAGCCGGTATCAAGAGCGCGACGGTCCTCTTTTCCGGCGACTACGCCTACGGGTTGATGTCGGCCGAGGCCGGTGTGCACCGCCTCGTGCGCATCTCTCCGTTCGATCAGGCGGCCCGCCGGCACACCTCGTTTGCCTCGGTGTTCGTCTGGCCGGAGCTGCCGGAAGACGTCGACATCGAAATCGACGACAAGGACCTGCGCATCGATACGTACAGGTCGAGCGGCGCCGGCGGTCAGCACGTCAACGTGACCGACTCGGCCGTCCGCATCACGCACCTGCCGACCGGCATCGTCGTGTCGTGCCAGAACGAGCGATCGCAGCACAAGAACCGGGCACAGGCGATGAAGGTGCTCAAGGCTCGCCTGTTCGACAGGAAGATGAAGGAACAGCAGGAGAAGCTCGAGCAGATCGGCGGCGAGAAACGCGACATCGCCTTCGGCAACCAGATCCGGAGCTACGTCCTCCAGCCCTACCAGATGATCAAAGACCTGCGAACCAGGGTCGAGGTGGGCGATGTCGGGCGCGTGCTCGACGGCGATCTCGACCCGTTCATCAAGGCGTATCTGATGAAAAAAGCCAGCGGTACGCTCGGCGCACCGGCCTCCGGCGACGACGAGTGACCTCGGCCGGCCACCGCAGGCGGCCGGTTGACGTCTAACCTGATGAGGGTACAGTTACCCTCAACTTACCGTCGTGTCGGTCGGCGCTCGCGGCTGGCCCAACCGGGTGCAGCTGGCGGCGCCTGACGCCCAGCGGAATCGCTGTCGATTCCGCTGAAGGAGAGGTGCCTGATGTCCCGCAACCTCGACGACCTGGTCACGGCAACCGAGCACGCTGACCCTGTCCATCCATTCCGAGATCTCTGGGATCACAACTTCTATCTGGATGGTCTGGTGAGCACGGAGGGCGGCCTCTGGCTCATGATGATGGACGCGCTGCTCGTGGTTCCACTCATCATGGCTGCGTTCTTCTACCCAGGCCCCGTGCTGCTGATCACTGCCGGGATTCTGCTCGCCACGTTCGGCGGGTATGAGGGCTACGTCGTCTGGAGGCGGCGCCACTCCAGAGCCTGAGTCGTGGAAGGCGCCTGAAGGCGCCCCGACTGGGTCAGTGAGCGGGAGCCGCAGCCGCCGGAAGGACGGGTGAAGCGCCTGCCGGCGGCGGCGACGGCGTGTCGGCCTGCGGCTGCGTGCCGTTGATGAAGGCTTCCGTCATCCCCGTTCCAAGCGTCACGAACACGATATTCCCCGGCGTCTGGAACTGGGGAGGGTCCTTGCGGTCGGCACGCTTGTTTATGTACGCCTTCATCACGTCCATCCAGATTGGCAGAGCCGCTCTCGCGCCGGTCTCCTTGTCGCCAATCGGCTTCTTCTCGTCGTAACCCACCCACACGCCGATCGTGATGTTCGGATCGAAGCCGATGAACCAGGCGTCCGTGTACTCGTCCATCGTTCCCGTCTTGCCGGCAAGCGGCCAGTCGAGAGAGGCCGCGGCTTCTGCCGTTCCGCGCTGCACGACTCCGCGCATCAGGTTCGTCATGACGAACGCCGTGTCGGCGCGGATGGCCTCCTTCGGCTGCTGGCGATTCTCGAGCATGAGGTTCTGATCCCGATCCGCGATGGAGACGATCGAGTAAGGCGCCATGCGGATGCCTTGATTCGGGTACGCAGAATAGGCGCTGGTCATGTCGATCAGCGTCGCTTCCGCCGACCCGAGGGCCAGCGACAGATAGGGTGGGAAATCGCCGCGCAGCCCGAACCGTTTCGCGTAGGCCACGACCTGCTCCGGGCCGATCTCTTCCATCGCCTTCACCGCGGGAATGTTGCGCGAATCCTCGAGGGCGTGCCGCAGGGTGACGGGGCCCTCGAAGTTGCGGTCGTAGTTCAGCGGCTCGTAGGGAGGCTGATTGGGCCCGACGTCGTACGACACCATCTCGTCCTCGAAGATGGAGATCGGTGTGTAGCCGCGGTCGATGGCTGCCGTGTAGACGAATGGCTTGAACAGCGAGCCGACCTGCCTCCTGGCCTGCGTCGCCCGGTTGAACTTGCTGCGGGCGAAGCTGAAGCCGCCGACCATCATTCGAATCTGGCCGGTGCGGTTGTCGATGGCGATGGCGGCGCCTTCGATGGCCGGCGGCTGTTCGAGCACGAGGTCCCGGGGCTTTCCCGTCTTGTCGACCGTCCGGACCAGGACCTCGATGACGTCGCCGATCTTGAACAGCTTTGCCGGGGTTTTCCCCGCCCACGCCATGCCGCTGCGCGGCAGATCGATCTCGTCGCCGCCGATGCGCACGCGCACCGAGCCGCTGGCGCCGGCCGGCACGACGGTGACCACGGCCGGGACGATGTCTCCGGCGGCGATCGGTCGCGACCATCGTTCGGCGGTGAATCCCGACTTGGCGGCCAGGGCGCCGACGTTCCGCGAGGTCGGGCGGTAGCCTCTCGTCCGCTTGTCGATGGCACGCAGGCCGCGATCGAGCGCGCGATTGGCGGCATCCTGGAGCACCGGGTCGAGCGTGGTGCGAACAGTCAGGCCGCGCTCGTACAGGGCGCTGGCGCCGTAGTCGCTCTCGAGCTTCTTGCGGATTTCTTCGGCGAAGTACGGCGCAAACGACTGCTCCTCCATCGGACGCCGGGAGACGGTGATCGGTCGAGCCTTCGCCGCCTGCGCCTGTTCAGGAGTGATGAAGCCGGCGTCGACCATGCGCCGCAGGACGACGTTGTTGCGCCGCTGCATCGTTGCCTGCGGATCGACGATCGGGTTGACTCGCGCGGGCGCCTGGATGGCGGCCGCGATCGTCGCCGCTTCATCGAGCGTCACCTCCTTGGCCGTCTTGCTGAAGTACAGCCGCGACGCCGACTCCACGCCGTAAATACCGGGGCCGATGTTGATCTGGTTCGCGTAGAACGTGAAGATCTCGCGCTTCGTGTAGCGCCGCTCCAGCTGCATCGCGATGAGCATTTCCTTGAGCTTTCGCTCGAGGCCGAGCAGGCCGGACCGCGCGAAGACACCGCCGAGGCGGTACTCGGTGAGGAACTGATCGCGGGCGAGCTGCTGGGTGATCGTGCTCGCGCCGCTGCGCTCGCCGTGAATGATGTCGCGCGCCACGGCGCCGAAGATGCGCGCCACGTTCAGGCCGAAGTGCTCTTCGAACCCCGCGTCCTCGGTGGCGATGATCGCCTGGCGCAGCACCGGGGCGATGTCGTCATAGCCGATGACCACACGCCTCTCTGTCGCGAACTGCTCGATGACGCTGCCATCCATGGCCAGCAGCCGGGTGATGACATTGGGCCGGTAGTCCTCGAGGCGGCTGATTTCGGGGAGGTCGGTGCCGTAGGCGAACAGCACCCCGCCGAGCGAGCCGAGTAGCGGCGCCAGGGCGAACACGACCACGACGATCGCCTTGCGGGCGACGCGCACCACGACCTTGGTTCCGGTGGTCCCCGGACCGGCCTCGGCTGCGGCGTCGGCCGGATCGTCTGGCGTTTCGTCTCGAGACGGTGTCACCACTTGAAGTATACGGCCGTGAAGTGAGCGGTCTTGACCTGCTGACTGTAACTCCAGTTATTTCTTCGGTTTGAAAGGGCCCTGGCATGAGTTTGACTATCATGCACTCAGATTTGATAATAAGTTGACTATTAAGGAAGCGAAGAGCCGCCGGGCAACACCCCGTGCGTGCGCAGCGAGGACGTCAGGACATGAGCAAAATCATCGGCATCGACCTGGGCACGACCAACTCCGTCGTGGCCGTCATGGAAGGCGGGGAACCGGTCGTCATCACCAATCCCGAGGGCAGCCGTTTGACCCCGTCGGTCGTGGCCTTCACGAAGACGGGCGAGCGGCTCGTCGGCCAGGTCGCCAAGCGGCAGGCGGTGACGAACCCCGAGAACACCATCTTTTCCATCAAGCGCTTCATGGGCCGCCGCTTCAACGAGGTCAGCGAGGAGATGAAGATGGTGCCGTATGCGGTGGCGTCGGCGCCGAACGGCGACGTCCGCGTGAAGATCGGCAAGGAAGATTACGCGCCGCCGCAGATCTCGGCGATGGTGCTCCAGAAGCTCAAACAGGCGGCAGAGGAGTATCTCGGCCAGTCGGTGACGAAAGCGGTCATCACGGTCCCTGCCTACTTCAACGACGCCCAGCGCCAGGCCACGAAAGAATCGGGCAAGATTGCCGGCCTCGAGGTGATGCGCATCGTCAACGAGCCGACTGCCGCCGCGCTGGCGTACGGGCTCGACAAGAAGAAGGACGAGACGATTGCGGTGTACGACTTCGGCGGCGGCACCTTCGATATCTCCATTCTCGAGGTGGGCGAGGGCGTCGTCGAGGTCAAGGCCACCAACGGCGACACGCATCTCGGCGGGGACAACCTCGACCAGCGCATCATCGACTGGATCGCCGCCGAGTTCCGGAAGAGCGACGGCATCGACCTCACCAAGGATCGGATGGCGCTCCAGCGTCTGAAGGAGGCCGCCGAGAAGGCGAAGATGGAGCTCTCCACGGTGATGGAGACCGACATCAGCCTGCCGTTCATCACCGCCGATCAGAGCGGTCCGAAGCATCTGCAGCAGAAGCTGACGCGCGCGAAGTTCGAGCAGCTCGTCGACGATCTGCTGCAGAAGACCGTCGGACCGACGAAGCAGGCGCTTGCCGACGCCGGCGTCGACCCGTCGAAGATCGACGAGGTCGTGCTGGTGGGCGGTTCCACGCGCATCCCGCGCGTCCAGCAGATCGTCAAGGACCTCTTCGGCAAGGAGCCGCACAAAGGGGTGAACCCGGACGAGGTGGTGGCGATCGGCGCCGCCGTGCAGGCGGGCGTGCTTGCCGGCGAGGTCAAGGACCTGCTGCTGCTCGATGTCACGCCGCTCTCGCTCGGCATCGAGACGCTTGGCGGCGTGATGACGACGCTGATCCAGCGGAACACGACGATTCCGACGCGGAAGAGCGAGGTGTTCTCGACGGCGCAGGACAGCCAGACGAGCGTCGAGGTGCACGTCCTGCAGGGCGAGCGTCAGTTCGCGCGCGACAACCGAACGCTGGGGCGGTTTCAGCTGGTGGGGATTCCGCCGGCGCCGCGCGGCATGCCGCAGATCGAGGTCACGTTCGACATCGATGCCAACGGCATCGTGAACGTCTCGGCGAAGGATCGCGGAACGGGCAAGGAACAGAAGATCACGATCACCGCGTCCAGCGGCCTCAGCAAGGACGAGGTCGACCGGATGATGAAGGATGCCGAGTCGCACGCCGAAGAGGACAAGAAGCGCCGGGAGGAAGTGGAGACGCGCAATCGCGCCGACCAGGCCGTGTACGAGGCGGAGAAGATGCTGCGCGACGTCGGCGACAAGGTCGGCGAGTCGGACAAGGCGCCGGTCCAGGCGGCGATCGACAGTCTGAAGAGCGCGGTGGCATCCAACGATGCCGCGGCGATGAAGAGCGCCATGGAGCAGCTCACGCAGGCGCAGCACAAGGTCGCCGAGCTCCTCTACAAGCAGACGGGAACGCCACCCGGTGGCGAAGCCCAGGGCGCGCCCGGAGGCGGCCCGACGAGCGAGCCTCCCCGTGGAGGTGCATCGGAGGGCGAGGTCATCGATGCGGAAGTCGTGGATGAGAAGTAGCAGATAGGAGGCAGGAAGGTCCTGGGAGCGGCCATGGATTTCTACGTCATCCTCGGCCTCGAGCACGGCGCGACGGACTCCGACATCAAGCGGGCGTACCGTCGGCTGGCGCGTCGCTATCACCCCGACATCAATCCGGGTGATCGGATGGCGGAGCTCCGCTTCCGGCAGATTCTCGAGGCCTACGAGACGCTGATCGACCCGGCACGCCGATCGCGCTACGAGGCGGGCCACAGCCCCTCGCCGCAGGAGCCGCGACGCAGCGGGTTCGAGGGGTTCGACTTCTCGGCGCAGGGCTCGGAGCAGTCCGTGACGTTCGGCGATCTGTTCGCCGAGGTGCTCATCGAGCGCGGGGCGCAGCGGCACCCACAGGCGCGCGGCGCCGATCTGCACCAGGAGGTGCTGCTGTCGTTCGAGGAGGCCTATACGGGCGTGTCGAAGCCTGTGTCACTGACGCGGCGGGAGACGTGCCGGACGTGTGCGGGCGCTGGCGTCGTGCGCGGGAGCGGCGTGAACTGCATGGTCTGCCAGGGAACGGGAAGCGTCCGCTCGGTACGCGGGCACATGGTCTTCTCCCGTCGCTGCGCTGCCTGCGGCGGATCGGGGCGGCATCGGCCGGTCGCGTGCGAGGCCTGCAGCGGGACCGGCCAGTTGGTGCGCGCCGAGACGGTCAACGTCGGCATACCGGCCGGCGTCGCCGACGGCGATCGCGTCCGCGTGGAAGGACAGGGCGACGGCGGTCTTGACGGCGGGGCTGCCGGTGATTTGTATCTGACGGTCCGCGTCGCGCCGCACCCCGTGTTCCGGCGCGAAGGCGCAGACGTGCACGTCGTCGTCGGCGTCGCCGTTCACGAGGCGGCCCTCGGCGCCCGCATCGACGTACTGGCGCCGGACGGCCAGGCACGGCTGCGGGTGCCGCCCGGCACGCAGTCGGGACAGCGGTTCCGGCTTCGCGAACGCGGCATGCCGTCGCTGCGCGGCGAGTCACGCGGCGATCTGATCGTGGAAGTGCACCTGCGGCTTCCGGCGATCCTCGACGAGCGATCCAAGGAGCTGCTCCGCGAGTTCGGCCGGCTGAACGGCGAGGGTGAAAGGGCGTTGCCGGCGACGCCCGTTACCGAGGTCAGGCCGATCATCGTCGGCGCTCCGGCTGGCGCGCCGACGGGCTCGGCCGCACAGGCGCCGGACGATCCGGCATGAGGGCGAAGACGGCAGGAAGGGCCCATGGCCAAGCGTGCTGAACGCGGCAAGGCGTATTACATGATCAGCGCGGTGTCGCAGAAGTACAACATCCACCCGCAGACACTGCGCCTGTACGAGCGCGAGGGATTGCTGAAGCCGTCGCGGACGGAAGGCAACACCCGGCTCTATTCGGAAGAGGATCTCGAGCAGCTCGAGACGATCCTGTCGCTGACGCGCGACCTCGGCGTGAACCTGGCCGGTGTCGAGATCATCCTGAACATGCGGCGGAAGATCGAGCAGATGCAGCACGAGGTCAACGAGTTCATGGACTACGTGAAGCGCGAGCTCGCGCGCGGCATCGACGACTGGGAGCAGCGGATCAACACGGCGCTCGTGAAGTCGTCGCCGACCGATCTGGTTCGGCATACGCCCGAGAACAGAGACCGCGACAAATCTGCAACCTCATCGTAGTGGCTCGATCGGCGCGCATCAGGCGAGACGGAACGTGCGCGTGTGCTCGGCCGTGTTTGCCGAAGACCAAATCATCGTTGCATCGTGCGGTGTTCGCGCTAACATCAGGACGTGCCCTGCCCGATCTGCGACGACACCGGATGGAAATCGCTCGACGTCAACGGTGTCTCGCGGGTCGAGCGCTGCGACTGCTGGCGCACGCGCGCGAACGAGCGTGCGATCGCCTCGGCTCGCATCCAGCGCCGCTACGGTCACTGCGAGCTCACCAATTTCGAACAGCATACCGATTCGCTCCGCGCCGCCTACAAGAAGTCGGTGCAGTTCATCGAGCGGTTTCCGGTGGTCGATCGTGGCCTGTTGTTTCTCGGCACGAACGGTGTGGGGAAGACGCACCTCGCTGTGGCCATCCTCAAGGCGGTCGTCAGTTCGAAGGGCGCGCGCGGCTATTTCTACGAAACCGGCGATCTCCTCAAGCTCGTCCGCGACACGTATGGTGCGGGCACTTCCTTGAACGAGATGGACGTCCTGCGTCCGGTCCTCGACGCCGATCTCCTCGTACTCGACGATCTCGGCGTCGAGAGGACATCGGAATGGGTACAGGAGACGCTGGGGCATGTCGTCAACATCCGCTACAGCGAGCGGCGCGCCACCGTGTTCACGACGAACCTCGAGGATCCCCCGGATCCGATGCACCCGAACTCGTTCATGTACCGCCTCGGTCCTCGCACCCGATCACGTCTGTTCGAAATGTGCGACTGGATAAGGATGGATGCGATCGACGCGCGCGAAGTGAACGGTCCGGACGCGACGCCGGACGCGATTCAAAGCTGGGAGAAGCGCTCGCCGGCGTCACCACGCAACAAGGAGCGATCCAGGGGGCAGTTTCCGGCCAAAACGACAGGTCAACTCCGGGCGGAGCCGCGCATTCCGCGTGAGAAGGACGGCAAGGCCGACCTGAAGTGGCCGGGTGGCCGCGCCGGCTCGCAATAGGGTGCTCGGCCTCTACGTCCACGTCCCGTTCTGTGCCGCGATCTGCAACTACTGCAACTTCAATCGAGGTCTGTACGACGAATCGCTGAAGAACCGGTACGTCGGCGCCGTGCGCGCGGAAGTGGAGCGAGCGGGAGACGGCTCCGCGGCCGACAGTCTCTTTTTCGGCGGCGGCACTCCGTCGCTGCTCGAGCCGACCGAGATTGCCCGGATCATCGCCGCGTGCCGCGACGGCTTCGCGCTGTCGTCCGACGCGGAGATCACGCTCGAAGCCAACCCTGAAACCGTCACCGAAGAGAAGCTGGCGGCCTTTCGGGCCGCCGGCGTGAACAGGCTCAGTTTCGGCGTCCAGTCGTTCCGCGACGAGGAGCTGCGGCGGCTGAGCCGCCTGCACTCCGCGGAGCGTGCCGGCGAGGCCTTTCAGATGGCTCGCCGTGCTGGTTTCGACGACATCTCGCTCGACCTGATGATGTGGCTGCCACAGCAGACCGTGGCGCAATGGCTCGAGTCGGTGGAGGCGTTGATCGAGGTGGGTCCTGAGCACGCGTCCTTGTACCTGCTCGAGGTCTATCCGAACGCGCCGCTGCGTGACGAGATGGCGCGCGCCCGCTGGTCGCTGGCGCCCGACGATGACGCCGCTGAGATGTACCTGGCGGCGATGGCGCGGCTGGAAGCCAGCGGATATCAGCAGTATGAGATTTCCAACGTGAGCCGGCCAGGGCGAGAGTCGCGTCACAACATGAAGTACTGGACCGACGGAGAGTGGCTCGGATTCGGCTGCGGCGCGCATTCGACCCGCGACGGCGTGCGATGGAAGAACGTGTCGTCGACGGAAGAGTACATTGCTCGCGTCTCGTCAGGAGGACACCTGGAGGTGGAGAGGCGGGAGATGTCGCGGCAGGAGCATCTCGAGGAGACCTTGTTCACCGGACTGCGTTTGTCACGGGGCGTTGATTTGCGGGAGATCGCCGCGCGTTTCGGCGTTGACGTCTGGGCGCGGCACGAGGAGGAGCTGCACCCGATGGTCGGCGACGGGCTCCTGATCTATGATGGCGCGGTTATCCGACTGACACGGGCGGGAATGCTTCTTGCTCACGAAGTAATGACAGTTTTCATCAGCTCGGCCGTACGTTAGGATTACCGCCCAATAGCCCAGGAGGCGTGAGATGCGACGACCGTTCGGAAGCTTGTTGGCAGCTGCGTTGGTTACCCTGCTGTGCGTGCAACATGCCCAGGCCCAGCAGGCTGCGGCGCCGCAGAAGCTCACGTTCAGCGGCGACATGGTGCTGTGGGCGTTCACCGTGCCGCCCGACAAGACGGCCGATTACGAGCAGGTGCTCGCTAAGCTCAAAGCCGCGCTGCAGAAGCTCGATACACCGGAAGCGAAGCAGCAGCTCGCGGGATGGAAGGTGATCAAGAACTCGGCGGCGCAACCTGACGGCAGCATCCTCTACATCCACGTCATCAGCCCGGTCGTAAAGGATGCTGACTATACGATTAGCCAGATCGTCTACACGGCATTTCCTGACCCCAAGGAGCGGAATGCCTTTTACGAGCTTTACAAGGGATCGGTGAAGGCGAACCTTTTCACGATCCAGGCGCCGATCGTCGCCGACTTTTCGAAATAGGGCTTACGTAGTTTGTTGACGAAAGCCACGGGTGGCTCCACCATCCGTGGCTTTCGTGTTTTCAGGCGCCGATCAGGCGACGTGCGCGGCAGGCGACGGCGCCGCTGCCGCCACGGGCTTACGCTCTGTTGCCTCGAGCAGCCTCCGGATGTACTGCAGCCGTTCGGTGCGCTCGGGACCGATGACGTAAATCTCGTACACGACCGCCTTCAGTGTGGCGATGAGAAGGTTCAGGGTGTTCGCGGTCAGCTTGGCGGTGTCCCGGGCCGTCGCATCACCGAGCTGAGTGAGCACCGTCACGAGAATCTGCGGCAGGCCGGGAGTTTTCTCGGCCAGCGATCGGACTCTGGCCTCATGGGTGGCGCCTTCGGTTCTCTCCTGCTTGAGCAGCGCTTCGACGGCGCGCTGCGCGCACGCCGTACCACCGGTGAAGAAGCTGTTTGCCACACAGCCGTCGGCTTCGACGAGCAGATCTCTCACCAGCGGTGGAATGCGATCGTCGGGCGTCAGGAACGGGGCCGACGCGGCGGGCCTGCCGGCGTCATTCAGTTTGCTCATTGCGCGTGCACTCCAGTCGGATGTCTCGTTGGTTCTACGCCCGATGATTCCACCTCAATGGCAAAGGCAGTACCTGAAGCGACCCGCAAGGAGCGGCGTCCGCAACCGTCGCACGGAGTACGGTTTCCGGTCCGCCGGCGGTGACCGGGAGGCGACGCAGACGGCCCCTGCATGCTCTGAAGCAGGCCGGAGACTTTCGAATTCGTAACGGGCGGCGCGAGTGACGAGGTGAGCCATCGCGTGCAGCCGTTTCAGTGCGCCGCAATCTCCGCAGAACCGGGCTTCGGCTCGGTACGCTCGAACGCGGGTGATACGATCCTGCCTCGAATGCACGTCCGTCTCACCGACGACCAGGAACTGCTGCGCGACAGCATCCGCGAGTTCGCGGAGCGGGAGTTGCGCCCGCACGTCCGGGAGTGGGACGAGGCTCAGGAGTTCCCGCGGGAGGTCCTGGCACACTGTGCCTCGCTCGGCCTCATGGGCATTCAGTTTCCTGAGGACTACGGCGGTGCCGGCATGTCGTCGGTGGACTACTGCATCTGCATCGAGGAGTTGGCGCGCGTCGACCCGTCCGTCTGTCTGTCGATCGCGGCGCACAACGGCCTCGGCGCCGCGCATATCGCCGCCTTCGGCACCGAAGAGCAGAAGCGCCGCTATCTCGTGCCGCTCGCACGGGGCGAGCAGCTGGCCGCCTGGGGGCTCACCGAGGCGTCGTCGGGAAGCGATGCCGCCTCCATGCGGACGTCGGCGGTTCGCGACGGCGACAGCTGGGTGATCAACGGATCGAAGCAGTTCATCACCCACGGCCGTTCCGGTGACGTGCTGGTCGTGATGGCGGTGACCAGCCGCGCGCAGGGCAGCCGGGGCATTTCCGCATTCATCGTCGAGAAGGGGACGCCTGGCCTTCGCGCCGGAAAGAAGGAGGACAAGCTCGGGATGCGGGCCAGCGAAACGAGTGAAGTCATTCTCGAGAATTGCCGCGTCGGTCGCGCGCAGCTGCTCGGCGCGGAAGGGCATGGGTTCATCAACGCGTTGCAGGTGCTCGATGCGGGTCGAATCGGCATTGCCGCCCTGGCCGTCGGCCTGGCGCAGGGCGCATACGAGGCGGCGCGCGACTACGCGTTCGCGCGGCGGCAGTTCGGCCAGCTGATTGGGACGTTCCAGAGCATCCGCGCGAAGCTGGTCGACAACGCGACGCGAATCGAGGCAGCCAGGCTGCTGACGTATCGTGCGGCCGCAATGAAGGACGAAGGGCGCCGCACCACCCTCGAGGCGGCGATGGCGAAGCTCTATTCCAGCGAGATCGCCGTGCGCGCCGCGGAAGACGGCGTCCAGATTCATGGCGGCTACGGGTTCGTCAAGGATTATCCAGCCGAGAAATACTTTCGCGACGTGAAGCTCACGACCATCGGCGAGGGGACGAGCGAGATCCAGCGGCTGGTGATTGCCCGGCACTTCCTCGCCGGGTAACGGCTGGGCATGGCGCCATCCCGTGACCTCGTCTTCGAGCTGGCCGGCCGCGTCGTGCGCGGCGAACCGCGCAGCGTGGCGCGCGCGATCTCGCTCGTCGAAAACGAGTCGCCCGATGCGATCCCACTGATTCAACGGCTTCACGAGAAGACCGGGCGAGCGTATCTGGTTGGCGTCACAGGTCCGCCTGGCGCCGGCAAGAGCACGCTCGTCGACCGCCTGATCACCCTCGTCCGCGGCCGTGGACTCACCGCCGGCGTCATCGCCGTGGATCCGAGCAGCCCGTTCACCGGCGGCGCCATCCTCGGCGATCGCGTTCGGATGTCGGCGCACGCGTCCGACGACGGGGTGTTCATTCGCAGCATGGCGACCCGGGGGCATCTTGGCGGCGTGGCACGTGCGACCAGCGATGCTGTTGCCGTGCTCGACGCCTCCGGCAAGGATGTCGTCTTCGTCGAAACCGTCGGCGTCGGTCAGGACGAGGTCGACATCGTTCGCACCGCAGACGTGTCGGTGCTGGTCCTCGTGCCGGGCGCGGGTGACGACGTGCAGGCGATCAAGGCGGGTATCATGGAGATTGCAGACATCTTCGTCGTGAACAAGGCGGATCGTGATGGCAGCGAACGAGCCGCCGAAGCCGTAGGCGCCGCACTCTCGCTGCGAACCTACGCCGCCGGCGAATGGCGCCCGCCGATCCTGAAGACGGAAGCGACGTCGGGTGCCGGGGTCGACGCGCTCTGGGCGGCCGTCGAGCAGTTTCGCGATCGCGCCGACGACGGGCGTACGCGCCGGCGGCGCGAACGCCAGCAGGCGCATCTGCGTGATCTGCTCGTCAGGTGGTTTCTGCAACGCGCCGAGCGATCAGTGCCGAACGGCGAATGGGAGAATGCCGTGGACCGGATTCTGTCGCATGCGGCAGATCCGTATACGGTAGCCACGGAGCTCATGAGCCGGATATGCCGTTCCCCCGACGACGCTCGCGCAGAACGCACGCAGTCATGAGGGTTCATCGCCGTCGCCGAGCTGCCGCGGAATTCCGTCCCTCACGCAGCTAATCGTCATGCGGGCCGTTCTGGATCACATCGGGATCGCCGTGCGCGACGCGCAGGAGGCGCTGGCGTTCTATCGCGACGCGCTCGGTCTTGCCGTGCACGCGCCGGAGGACGTGCCGGCTGAAGGTGTGCGCGCGCATTTCATCCCGGTCGGTGGCCCCTCACTCGAGCTGCTCGAAGCCACGTCGCCGGCCTCGGCGATCGCCAGATTCGTCGACCGGCGCGGCCCCGGCCTGCATCACATCACGCTGCGCGTCGACGATATCCGGGCGGCGCTCGCGCATTTGAAGGCCCGGGACGTGCGTCTCGTCGACGACGAGCCGCGTGCCGGGGCCGAAGGATCGCTGGTGGCGTTCGTCCACCCGTCTGCCGCGCACGGTGTGCTGCTCGAGTTGAAGCAGGCCCCCGTACACCAGGCCACACTGAGCGTGTCGAAGCACCCGCTTGGCGATCTGCAGCTCTCCATCCTCCACGACGGGCCGTACCGCCTCGACGGCGGCGCCATGTTCGGTGTCGTGCCGCGCGTGTTGTGGGAACAGAAAACGGTGCCGGACGACCGTCATCGAATCCAGCTGGCGATGCGGCCGCTGCTCGTCGAGGCGTCGTGGGGCCGGATGCTCATCGACTGCGGCGCCGGGGACAAGATGGACGCCCGTCAGCGGGACATTTACGGGCTCGACCGGTCGCACGCACTCGACGAAGCGCTCGCCCACGTGGGGCTGACGGCGGATCGCATCGATCTCGTCCTGCCGACGCACCTTCACTTCGATCACTTCGGCGGAGCGACCATGCGCGAGAACGGCAGGCTGCGGCCGCGCTTTCCGAAAGCGCAGTACGTGATCCGGTCGGCGGAGTGGGAGGACGCCACGCACCCGCACGACCGGAACCGTGCCAGCTACCTGCAGGACGACTTCGTGCCGCTGCGGGAAGCCGGGGTGACGACGTTCTTCGAGGGCGATCGCGAGATTCGCCCGGGTGTTCGGGTCGTGCGAACCGGCGGACATTCGGGGCAGCATCAGATCGTCTTCCTCGAGTCGCAGCGAAAGACGGTCGTGTTCACCGCCGACCTGATTCCAACCACCGCGCATCTTCAGGATGCGTGGGTGATGGGCTACGACCTGTTTCCGGTGGACACGGTCATGTTCAAGAAGCGCTTCATTCGCGAGGCGATCGAGCGCGAATACCTCATCGTCTTCGAGCACGATCCGCACGTGGCTGCGGGGTATATCCGTGAGGCGGATGGCAAACGCTACGTGGAGAAAGTTGCGTAGCATCCAGCTCGGGCCGGACCGGACCGGTCGGACCTGAGATCACAGGAGATCGAGAGTACACATGGAGAGCGCGCAGATCGGCATCATCGGTGGAAGCGGACTGTATGACATGGCGGAAGTGACCGAGCGCAGGGAAGTCGTGCTCGAGACGCCGTTCGGGCCACCCTCTGGTCCCTACGTGCTCGGAACGCTGCGCGGCCGGCGGGTGGCCTTTCTCGCGCGGCACGGCGCCGGCCACCGGCTGCTCCCGTCCGAGCTGAACTTCCGCGCCAACATCTTCGGCATGAAGAAGCTGGGAGTCGAGTACATCCTCTCGGCGAGCGCCGTCGGCAGTCTGAAGGAGGAGCTCAAGCCGCTCGACATCGTGATTCCGGATCAGTTCATCGATCGGACCCGCGGGCGGATCAGCACGTTCTTCGGGAGGGGCCTCGCCGCTCATGTCGGCTTTGCCCACCCGTTCTGCCGAATCCTGAGCGAGGTGGCGCACACGAGCGCCCGCCTGACGACCGCGACGATTCACAAGGGAGGGACGTACGTGTGCATGGAGGGGCCGCAGTTCTCCACGCTCGCCGAGTCGCGGCTCTATCGTCAATGGGGCGCCGACATCATCGGCATGACGAACCTGCAGGAAGCGAAGCTCGCCCGTGAGGCGGAGATCTGCTACACGACGATCGCGCTGGTCACCGACTTCGACTGCTGGCACCCGGATCACGACTCGGTGACCGTCGAGATGGTGATTGCCAATCTCATCCAGAACGCGAAGACGGCGCAGCAGATCATCGCCGGCGCGGTCGAGCATCTTCCCTACGAGCGCAGCTGCGAATGCGCGACGGCGCTGAAGTACGCGTTGATCACGCGGCCGGATGCCATCCCGGACGGCGTGAAAGCCGAGCTCGCACCGATTGTCGGGAAGTATCTGGCGGTGAATTAACGGTGAACCTGGCGTTCCAGGTTCCACGTTCCGGGTTCCGGGTTCCTTTTGTTCAGGTTCGGGGTTCATGGTTCAGGGTTCCTGTTCTGAGTTCTGAGTTCAGGTTCTTGGTGCTGCCTGAACCTGGAACCTGGAACCTCGAACGTGGAACAGGGAACGTGGAACAGGGAACGTGGAACCCTGAACCTCGAATCTGAACTCGTACGAACTTGGAACGTGGAACCCGGAACCTGGAACGGGAGCGTTCATACTCCAACCATCGTCTGTATCTCGCCGCGGCTGAACTTCTGCTCGAGCCGGGCGCCCATCTGGCTGACGATGCGGGCTGCCGCGTTCGACGCGAGGTGGCCCGACTGTTTCCACGTCATCCCGTGGGTCAGCCCGTACAGGACGCCGGCCGCATACATGTCGCCGGCGCCGGTGGTATCGACCGCCGTCGTGCGGACTCCCTCGATCGGGAACACCTGGTCGCCGTGCATCAGGATGGATCCGTCAGCGCCGAGCGTGAGGGCGACGTTGGTGGCGTGCCGGTGGATCTTGCGGGCCGCCTCGATCGGATCGTGCTCGCCGGTCAGCGCCCGTGCTTCCTCGAGGTTGGCGAAGAGCAGATCGACGGGGCCTTCGATCAGCGTCCAGAACAGATCGCGCTGCAGGTTGATCACGAACGGATCGGAGATCGTCAGCGCCACTTTCACGCCGTTCTCCTTCGCGATCTCGATCGCACGCAGCGCGGCCGCACGCGTCGTGTCGCCCGGGAAGAGATACCCCTCGACGTAGAGGTACTGGGCCTTGGCGATCTCGTGAGCGGGCAGGTCGGCCGGTGCGAGCGTGGTGGAGATGCCCAGGTGCGTCAGCATGGTGCGCTGCGCGTCGGGTGTAATCAGGATGACCGAGGTCCCGGTGGCGCCATTGCCGGGCTTGACCGGGAGCTTCACGCCGACCTTCAGCAGATCGTCGACATAGAACCTGCCCAGATCGTCGCTGGCGGTCTTGCCGGCGTACGCGGCGGTGCCGCCGAAGTCGGCGACGCCCACGATCGTGTTGCAGGCCGAGCCGCCGGAACATCGGTGCGTCGTCCTGCCGGCGAGCGCCGCCAGCACTTCGACCTGCTTTTCCGCCTCGACGAGGGTCATCATCCCCTTTGTCACGGCAATCTGCGTCAGGAACCTGTCGTCGACCTTGAGCTGAATGTCGACAATCGCATTGCCGACGCCAAACACGTCGTAAGCCATCCTGGATTCGTCCTTTCCTCAGTGATAGGTCGCGCGGATCCTGGTTGAAGCGACGCGGCGGATCCGCACTGGAACAAGGGCCGGTTGCAGAGTAATGATACCGGCCTTCGGCTCAGACGGGTTCGGATGACGCCGGGCTACCGGTCGAACGACTCCCGGCGCGACGAGCCGGTGAGCCGGATGACGAGCCTGTCCGGATCCCGCCGGAACGTGTCCTGGAGCTCCGACAGGCTCTTCGCGCCGCCATAGCTGATGGCCGAGCACAAGTGCTTCAGCATGTTGCGGATCAGCGGCCGTACCGACCCGCGCGCCGGCACGCTGATCTCCATCCCTTCGGCGCCGAGCGCTTCCACGTCGGCCGACTCCGCGTCCTCGACGTCGAGGCGATCGACGATCGCCTGCAGCGAGGCCATCCCGCGGAAGACCTTGAACGACACTTTGACCGTCTTGTGAGACTCGGGAATCACCACCGGCTTCTGCACCGTGTCGCCCGGGGTTTCGAGAGTGCCGGCGAACATGCTGCCGAGCATCACCGTGTCGCCTCCGAACAGCAGCGCCTGGACAATCGCGCCGTCTCGCTTGACACCCCCGTCGGCGATGAGCGGCACGCGTCCGCCGGCTTCGTGACGGCAGGCAACGAGCGCCTCCACCTGCGGCACGCCGAAGTTGGTGTTCAACCGTGTCGTGCAGCCGCCGCCCGGGCCGATGCCGACTTTGATGCCGTTGACGCCGCGGTCGAGCAGGAACCGAACGCCCTCGGCAGTCGCCACGTTTCCGGCAATCAGCTCGACGTCGCCGAACTGCTTCCGGAACGCCTCGATGGCTCGCGACATCACCGCCGAGTGGCCATGAGCGATGTCGATGACGATCACGTCGGCACCGGCCCGGAGGAGCTGGGCGGCCCGTTCCAGATAGTCGCCCTTGGCGCCGATGGCGGCGCCGACGCGCAGCCGGCCGTGGTCGTCACGGGTGGCGAAGGGGAGCTGCCGTTGCTTGATCAGATCACGCGCGGTGATGAGGCCGCCAAGCGTCCCGTCGCGGCCGATGATCGGCAGTTTCTTGATCTTGTGGACGCGCATCAGCTCTTCGGCCGCGGCTGCGTCGAGCGGCCCCTCGCTGCCGATCAGCTGCTCCCGCGGTGTCATCCGCGCCGACACCAGGGTGCCGGCGTCAGGGACGAAACGGATGTCGCGATTGGTCAGCAGCCCTGCCACCTTTCGTTGATCGTCGACCACCACGAGCGAGCCGACACCGGTGCGCCGCATCATCTCGGCCGCCTCGCCCAGCGTGGCGGCCGGACTGATGGTGTACGGATCGGCGATGATGCCGTGCTGGCGGCGCTTGACCCGTTCGACCTCGCGGATCTGCGGCTCGATGTCGCCACTCCTGAACCCGCGATCGATGATGCCGATGCCCCCTTCCTCGGCCACGGCGATGGCCATTTCGGCGCGGGTCACCGTATCCATGTTGGCGGAGACGATCGGCCGTTTGAGCGTCAGGCGCTCCGACAGCCGGCAGGAAAGATCGATCGCCGCCGGATCGCGCCGCTCGAGCACGCTGTACTGCGGCGTGAACAGAAAGTCGTCGAACGTGCAACCGCGAACGAAGTCGCGCAGATCTGTCATAGGAGGTCCGGAGCGAGCGGCCGGGCGAGAGCGGTTCCGCGCATAGTCTACACGCCCGTGTTGCCACTCACCGCGTCTGCAGCACGGCGGCGGCGCCTCCGTAGACGACGGCGCTCACGAGCAGCGTGATCGAGAATCCCCAGTTCATGGCGATGAACACGGCGAGCGTGGCGCCGATCACAGAGAAGGCGCCGTTCAAGCCCCAGCCCCAGGCCACCATGTCAGGCTGATGCCGCGCGAGCAGGCGCATGCCGCCGGGCAGCGGCATCCCGAGCAGCACGCCGATCGGGACGAGCACCGCCGCCGCCGCGAGGATGCGCGCGGCGAGCGGCCAGGGAATCATGAAATCGATCAGGCGCGCGAGTCCGAGCGCCACGAGGATGGCGGCCGCCGCCACAGCGAGCACGGCTCGGACCGTCGTCCGCCGCACCCGGTCGTCCGGTATCTTGCGTCCGAGAAGGCTGCCGAGCCCGGTGCCAAGCAGCAGCGAAAACAGCGTCACGGTGAGTGAATAGACAGGGTGCCCGAGGAGGAGGACGAATCGCTGGAGCAGTGCGACCTCGATCAGCATGAAGCCGGCGCCGAGCGCTCCGAAATAGGCCAGCCAGGCTGCCCATCCGGCTCCCGGCCTGCCGCCATCCAGCAGGAGAGGCCCGACGATGAAGAGCAGCACGAGGGTTGCAGAGATGCCGAGCAGAGTCAGCAGCGCGCTCAGGCCGTTGCCAAAGAGCATCGAGCGTCCGAAAGCCACCTGAAACTGATCCCGCAGCCGCGTCGTGTGAAAGAAGAAGGGCCGGTCGTCGGTCGTCGGCCGGATGTCCACCCGGTAGCCGGCGATGAAGTGCTCCCGATCGGGAGCGAGGATCAGCCTCTGGTAGTCGCGAGGCGACGTTCCATTGCGCACCATCTCGACCGGCACGTCGCCGTCGTCTGCGGGGGTGACGCCCGGAGCGTAGAGAAGCTGGAAGCCGAGGCGCGTCGAGAGATCCCTGAGCGCCTGTGCCTCGTGGGTCGAAAACGGCGTCTTCTTGAGGAGGAACGTCGCGACCCGGCCGTGGCGCACGATGGCGAGGTGACGTGCAGCGTCGAGGCCGCGTGCGGCGCAGGCGTCCTGCGCAAGCGTGACGAGCCTGAGACCATCGAAGACCCAGCGTGTGATCGTCAGGACACCGTTGCTGGTGAGATGGTCCAGGTACTCGCCGAACGCCTCCGTGGTGTAGAGCGAATTCTCGCTCAGGGTGTACGCGCCGGCGGCGGTTGCCGCCCAGGTGTCGACCAGCGAGGCTTGAATCACGTCGTACCGATCCCGGCTGCGGCGGACGAAGTTCCGCCCGTCGGCCACGTGAATCGAGACGCGGGGATGCGCATACACCTCGCCCGAGTATTCCCTGAAGCTGCCCATCATCACGTCGTGCGCGATGATCGGGTTGATCTCCACGCCGTCGACATGCTGCGCTCCGAACTCGAGCGCTGAAACGATGTCGCGTCCGCCCCCCGGACCGATCACCAGCGAGGTGAACCCGCCCGGCGATTGTTCGACGAGGGAGTACGCGAGGGCGGTCAACTCGTAACGGAGATAGGGCGCTCCGGTGGTTCCCGCGGTCCCCTTCAGGATTGGCGTCGAGGCCGCCGAGTCGATGTCCATGAAGAGCGAATCGCCGCGGGCGCCGGTAAACGCGGGGCTGAGCGACCAGTCGCCGTGGGCGCGGTCGTAGACCGCGACTCGGGAGAACGAGTTCCACTTGCTGAAGAGGATGCGGTCGCCTTCGTGCCCCTTCGTGTCTACCACGTCGAACGGGGTGTATCCGCCGATTCGCGCGCCGATCGGCAGACAGACCAGCACGCAGGCGGCGGCTGTCGTCCCTGGACGGCGGTGGGCCGGGGCGAAGGCGACGGCGGCCAGCAGCGCCAGGGCAGCTGCTGTCAGCACGCCGCCTGGCGCGCCGAGCGTGTCGAGCAGCGGGATGAGGGCCACACACCCCGCGGCGGCTCCGAGCAGGTCTGCCGCATAGAGGAGATTGATGCGCGAGGACAGCCGTGAGAAGGCCAGCGAGACGACGCTGCCGCCGGTGAAGAACGGCATGGCGGCGAGCGCGTAGATGGCCAGCATACGCACCAGGTTTTCGGGCGAGTAGTTGAGCCCGACGCGCAGATGGACGAGGCCGCCAAGGGCGGCGACCGTCGAGACGGCGTGAACCAGGGCCAGCACTGCGAGCAGTGGCCGCGTGTCGATACGCTCCAGGCGCCGTCGCATGACGTAGACGAACACACCGCTCGCGCTCAGGCCGAAGAGGGCGATCGAGATCGCCAGGAACGCGAAGTGGTAGTACATCGTGACCGAGAAGATGCGCGTCAGCGCCAGCTCGGTCATGAGCAGCGCGGCTGAGACCGCGAACACGCCGGCCACGATGGAGCGGTCGACCTTCGGGAAGACGGGAGCGTCTGCGCGTTGGACCATGTGTTTTGCAGTCTACCTGCGGCGCCGCCAAACTACGTACATCGAGCGCATTGGCACTCAATCGAGAGCAAGGCGAAGTCTGGCGACGCCCGGACTTTAGGAGCGCTGCCGGCAGGCGGGGCCCCCAGGCTCGAGCGTAATCAGTGAAGGTTCTGCGCAGATTTGGAGGAATACCGTTTGCAGCCCGCCGATCCATCGCGAGGAGGCTGCCGTGAAATGCCTGTGCCTGATGCTTGCCGGTGTGCTGATGACAGCCGAGGCTCGCGGCCAGGCGACGGAACCCGCGACTGATGGTGGGGGCGCTACGTCGGCCGTGGGTGCGGCGAGTCCTGGCGCAGGTCCGGTCTTCCGCAGCGGCGTCGATCTCGTCGCCCTCAACGTCGTAGTCACCGACACCAAGCAGAAGTTCGTGAACGGGCTTCTGCTCGGCGACTTTTCCGTGTTCGAAGACGGCGTCCGTCAGGATGTGTCGTTCTTCGCCGCAAGTAACGTCCCGCTGGACCTGGCCATCCTGCTCGACACCTCAGCCAGCATGGCCGAGAAGATGCCGATAGTACGGCAGGCGGCAACCGGTTTCCTCGGCACGCTGCGTCAGGGCGACCGGGTGATGGTGGTGGATATCAAGGACGTCACTCACGTCCTGCAGCCGCTTGGGCCAGATGTCGTCGCCGCGCATACCGCCATTCAGGAAGCCAAGGCGAGCGGTGGGACCAGCCTGTACAACGCCCTCTACATGACGTTGAAGGAACTGTCGAAGGGACGCGGGGCCGGCCGCGAAATCCGGCGGCAGGCTATCGTCGTTCTCTCGGACGGTGTGGATACGTCCAGCGTCGTGAGCTTCGACGATCTGCTGGACGTGGCAAAGGATTCGGGCATCGCGACGTACACGATCACTCTCAGGTCGCCGGCGAGCGCCGCGTTTGCGTCGGCGAACATCGGCCGGATGTTCGATGAGCCGGAGTTCGCGATGAAGTCGCTGGCCCAGGAGACTGGAGCTCGTTCGTTCTTTCCGACCGACATTCATCAGCTGAAGGACGTGTACGGCTCGATTGCCACCGAGCTCGCCAACCAGTACGCCATCGGCTACATGCCGAAGAATCTGAGGACGGACGGTGTTTTCCGCCGGATCATGGTGCGCGTCTCGGAGCGTCCCGACGTACGCACACGAACCCGGTCCGGCTACACCCCGCCGCGAGCCCGAACAAGACCGCTCGAATAGCTGCACCGATTCGCGGAGCGACCGGCCACTCTCACGCCAGGCCTCTGTTCGACGCTACACTAACGGGAATGTCCGACCAGGCGTCGAAGCGCTCGTGACCGCCAAACCAGCGTCGCGACCTGACTTCACCCGGATTGCGTTGATACTCGCCGCCGCCTGGGCGCTCCCGGGGGCCGGTCATTTGTGGCTGGGCCGGCGGCAGAAGGGTCTGATTTTCCTCGTCACCCTGCTGCTCATGTTCGTCTTCGGGCTCTGGCTCGAGGGGCGGCTGTTTCCGTTCGAGTTGAAGCAGCCGCTCGTCGCGCTCATGGCGCTTGCCGACCTCGGACTGGGGCTGCCGTATCTGATTACGAGGGCGCTCGGGGCCGGCGGCGGACGAGTGGTCGCTGTGACTTATGAGTACGGCAACACCTTCATGATCGTCGCCGGGCTGCTGAACGTGCTGGTGATGCTCGACGCGGTCGACGTCGCCGAAGGGCGGAAATGACGAGCCATCTCGGTCTCATGGTCCTGTTTTCGCTGAGTGTCTCAATCGTATTCGCGACGCTGCAGCGCGACGCGCCCCGTGAACAATTCCTTCTTGCCGCGCGTCTGCTCGGCGGCTTCCTTGGTGCCGGAATACTGATCGGGTGGGTGCTCTACTTTCTGCCGCTCTAACAGGCCTGCTGATTCGTATCGGGCCTGTGAGCACCGGGAAATTCGACACAGAGGCACAAAGGACACCGAGAAGACCGTGACTCGTCGGTATACTTCCTGTCGCACCGATGTTTGACAACCTGCTGCTGACGCGCGAGGGCGCCGTCGCGGTCGCGACCATCAACCGTCCTCAGGTCCTCAACGCCCTAGACACCAAGACGCTCCACGAGCTGCGCCGCCTCACGGCGGAGTTGGCAGACGATGCTCGCGTCCGCTCGGTGATCGTCACGGGGACTGGAAACAAGGCATTTGTCGCTGGCGCCGACATCCGCGAGCTCGCTGCCCTCAGCCCGGCCGCCGCGCGGGAGCACGCCCGGCTCGGGCAGCAGGTGTGCGATCAGATCGAGCGCATGGGCAAGCCGGTGATCGCCGCCTTGAACGGCTTTGCGCTCGGCGGCGGGTGTGAGCTGGCGATGGCCTGCACCCTGCGGGTAGCGGCCGACACCGCACGGCTCGGACAGCCGGAAGTGAACCTTGGCCTCATACCGGGTTTCGGCGGCACGCAGCGATTGACCCGCCTGGTTGGCACTGGCGTGGCGCTCGACCTCATGCTCACGGGACGTCAGGTCGGCGCCGAAGAAGCACTGCGCATCGGCCTCGTCAACCGCGTCGTTCCGGCGGAATCGCTGATGACGGCGGCACGAACGCTTGCCGACGACCTCGCGGCGCGCGCGCCGCTGGCGATGCGATACATCATCGACGCTGTACACCGTGGACTCGACGGCAGCCTCGACGACGCCCAGACGCTCGAGGCGTCGCTCTTCGGCCTCGCCGCGTCGACTGCCGACATGCGCGAAGGCACGCGGGCGTTTCTCGAGAAGCGCAAGCCGGCATTCACAGGGGAGTGACAGGTCGATGAAACACGCGTCAGTGCCCGATGCAGAATGCTCAATGCTCGATGTCGAACGATGACGAAGACTGAATTGGGGCGATTCCTGGTCATCGGGCATTGGGCATCGGGCATTGGGCATTTCACGTTGCCAGCCGTTTCAGCAACCTGGTAGAGCTCCCCCGGACGAGGCCAGACGCGAGTGGAGATAGCAGGTTCGAGTTCAGCGGCCGGATGCCGGTTCGCAGTCATCGTGTCGCGCTTCAATTCGGACATCACCGACGGGTTGTTGCGGGGCGCGCTCTCGGCTTTGCGCGCCGCCCGGGCGGCGGAGGGCGACGTGACCATCGTGCGCGTCCCGGGTGCGTTCGAGCTGCCGTTGACGGCGCTCCGCCTGGCGGAGACTGGACGTTTCGAGGCGGTGATTGCCCTGGGCTGTCTGATCAAGGGCGACACGATGCACTTCGAATACATTGCCGAGTCGGTATCGCACGGGCTCATGCAGGTGTCGACTGCGACGGGCGTCCCCGTGGCGTTCGGAGTCCTGACGACGCTCAACGAGGACCAGGCGCTGGAGCGCGCCGTGGACGGCCCGGGCAACAAAGGCCAGGAAGCCGCGGCGGCAGCCATCGAGATGGCGACGCTCATGAGGCAGCTGCCGAAAGGAACGGCGTGAGGCGCGACGGCTCAGGGCACGAGGCGTCTGCCGTGGACCCGCGACATCAGGCCCGGGAGGCCGCGCTGCAGATGTTGTATCAGTGGGAGGTCGGCCGCCTGTCGATGCTCGAAGTCAGGCAGACCTTCTGGTCGGCCGGCCATGATTCGGCGGCAACGGCGCCGCAGGCGGTGCGCGACCTCGCCACGCGGCTGGCCGACGGCGTGGCGGCCGAGATCGATCGGCTCGACCCGATGATCGTCGAAGCCGCGGAGCACTGGCGGCTCGAGCGCATGAATGTCGTCGACCGCCTCATTCTCCGGCTGGCGACGTACGAGATGCTGCACGAGACCGACACGCCGGCGAAAGTCGTGATCAACGAGGCACTCGAACTGGCCCGCGCGTTCAGCGGCGACGAGGCGGTGCGGTTCATCAACGGCGTGCTCGACGCCATTCGCCGTACTTTGCAACGCGCATGAGTCAGGAGATCGATCAAGTCGTACAGCGCCGGGCGAACCTGGAAGCGCTCAGGAAGCTCGACGTCGACCCGTATCCGCATCGCTTCGACTCGCAGGCGACCGTCGACCAGCTCGTCCGCGAGCATGGATCGAAGAGTGGGCCGGAGCTGGACGCTGCGCATGTCACGACGAGCGCCGCCGGGCGCATCCTCGGCATCCGCAGCTTCGGCAAAGCCAACTTCCTCGTCATCTCCGATGGCCGCTCGCGAATCCAGGTGTACGTGCGCCAGGACTCGCTGCCTTCCCGCGACTTCGAGATCTTCAAGCTGCTCGACTTCGGGGACTGGGTCGGCGTCGAGGGTCGCCTGTTCCGGACGCGCACCAACGAGCTCACCATCTGGGCGTCGAGTCTGCGGTTTCTGGCCAAGTGCCTGCTGCCGCTGCCCGAGAAGTGGCATGGGCTGCAGGACGTGGAGACACGCTACCGGCAGCGCTATCTGGACTTGATCGTGAATCCCGACGCGCGGCGGGTGTTCGAGGTCCGCAGCCGCGTCGTCGCGGCAATCCGGGAGTTCCTGACCGGGCGCGGCTTCCTCGAGGTCGAGACGCCGATGATGCAGCCGCTCGCCGGCGGCGCGCTCGCACGGCCGTTCGTGACCCACCACCATGCGCTCGACATGCCGCTGTACATGCGCATCGCTCCCGAGCTGTATCTCAAGCGCCTGACGGTGGGTGGGATCGAACGGGTGTTCGAGATCAACCGCAACTTCCGCAACGAAGGGATCTCGACGCGGCACAATCCCGAGTTCACGATGCTCGAGTTCTATCAGGCGTACGCCGACTACAACGATTTGATGACGCTGACGGAGGAGATGGTGGGCGAGGTGGCCCGGCAGGCGATCGGGTCCGATCAGATCGTCTCAGGCGAGACCACGATCTCGCTGCGCGCACCGTTTCGGCGTCTGTCGCTCCGCGAGGCGGCCGCCGCGGCGGCGTCGGAGCGCCTCGGCTCTGCCGTTGACGTTGCCGATCTCAGATCGCAGCCTGCCGCCGCGGCGCTCGCTGCGCGTCTCGGGATCGAGCTGGCCCCCGGCCTCGGCGCCGGACACATCACCGCACATCTCTTTGAAGTTCTCTGCGAGGAGATGCTGATCCAGCCGACCTTCGTCTACGATTTCCCGACCGAGGTGTCGCCTCTCTCGAAGCAGAAGCCGGACGATCCCGACACGGTCGAGCGGTTCGAGTTGTACGTCAATCGCGTCGAGTGGGCGAATGCCTTCAGCGAGCTGAACGATCCGGTAGAGCAGAGGCGGCGGTTCGAGGAGCAGCTCCGGGGCCGCACGGGTGACGACGAGCAGGCGCACGCGATGGACGAAGACTACATCCGCGCGCTCGAATTCGGCCTGCCGCCGACCGCCGGCGAAGGGCTCGGGATCGACCGGGTCGTGATGCTGCTCACCAACAGCCCGTCGATTCGTGATGTGATCCTGTTTCCGCTGATGCGGAAGCTCTGACTGGAGCGCCGGCGGGTCGGCGCCGTCCTACTTCCCGACCGTGACCGACACCAGCTTTTCCGATTCGATGGGACGCCCGCCGACCATCGCCGGCTTGTAGAGCCAGGACCTGGCGGCGCTCAGCAGCCGGATGTCGTAGCGCGGCTCCACCGAGTCTTCGATGCTCGCCGACTTCACCTTCCCATCGATACCGATGATGATCTTGATGGAGCCTTTGAGCTCCTGAACAGCGGCTCCGGGCGTTGGCGCGTACGACGGCACCGTCTGACGAATGGTCACGGCCGGTACGACGCTCGGACCGCGCGGCCTGGCTGCAGCCGCAGCGGCCGGGGGCGTTGCCGACGGGAACGATTCGGTCACGACCGGCGCCGCGGCGGCCGTGCGTGTGATCGCCTTCGACGGCACCGGCGCCGGCGGCGGCGTGTTCTTGACGATGTCGAGGTACCCGGCGCTCAGCAGCTGAATGTCCTTGAGCTCGGCCACGTCCTTCATGGCGGGATCGCGCGTGAGCGCGAGCACCTTCTCGAACTTGCCGCGCGCCTGGTCCATCTCCTTGGCCTGGAAGTTCTCGCGCGCGTCGGTGAACATCTGCCGGATGATGCCGGGCATGATGCGCCGTTTGGTCTGCGAGAACATGCTGACCAGCCGCGGTGGCGAGTCGGATTCCGAGACGGAGTACTCGGGCGCTGCGTTGATCAGCGACTCCAGCGCCCGTTCCGCTTCGGAGACCTTGCCAAGCGCCAGGAAGCAGAGGGCGCGATACTGGTGTCCCTCCGCGCCCTCGTATGTCGCGAGGGCGCGCAACGCGTCGTCATACGAGGCCTCCGCATAGAGAGCTTTGGCCTTCACCAGTGAATCGACGACCTGCGCGTCTGCCGGCACGACGCTGCCGAAGAAGATCAGCGCCGCGCAACCCAGAAGCCCGGTTGAAGTCGCTTTCTTCATCGTCCCCTCATATCCACGGCCACTCTGGCCGGTTCGGTCAACGACACCATGACTCGGACACGTTTCGAGCCGAGCTCGGGGTGGCGGAACTCGACGTCATGCGGCCCGATCGTGAGCAGCATGTTGGCGATTGGCGTCTGCCCGCTCGGATTGCCGTCGATCGTGACCTCTGCCCACGGCACGGCGTTGAGGTTGACCTGCGCCTGCGGCAGCGACATGGTGGCGGTGGTCGTCTGCCCGGCGGAGATGACCACGGTCCGGCGGGCGCGGAAGCCGAGCGCGTCGGCGACGAATTCGAGATTATGCGTGCCAGTGGAGAGCATGAGTCGATCGGCCTCGGTGGTACCAATCAGCTTGCCGCCCTCGAAGATCTGCATCGGTGTCGGCGTTTTCGTCACCAGCCAGCCCGACTGCGATCCTGCCGGGGCGTTGGTGACGACGAGCGATGCCGTCGTGCCCGCCTCGAGCGTCACGGTGCGCCGCTGTGTCTTGCCCGATCCCTCGACGACGATGTGATGCTCTCCGGCCTCGAGGCCGTCAACGGTCACCGGCGCGACGCCGCGCTCGGTTCCATCGACCGTCACGGTCGCGCCGGCCGGCTCGCTGATGACCTGCAGCCGTCCCTTGCCGCCGACTGCAGCAGGGGACGCGGTGTTGGCGAATCGCAGGTGATGCACGTTCTGCACGCCGCGCGTCACGGTGGCGCTGATTTCCTGCTTCTGCGCGTCGATACTCACAACGACCGCGTGCTGGCCAGGCGCGAGGTTCAGGGTAATCGGGGTCAGACCGCGAAGCGAACCGTCGATCTCGACGGCTGCGCCCGAAGGCTCGCTCTCGATGCGGAGCGTACCCTCCGGAACAGCCCCTTTCATACTCGTGCGGAACGTCCATACCCCGGCAGCCGTCAAACCGACAACAGCGAGGAGTCCAATGATCCAGCGCGCAGAGCTGCGCCGCGGCGGACCGAAATTGCGGCCTGTCGACTCGCTGTTGAACTCGAGCATCGCGTCGTCGGGGTGTCCCACGCGAGGTGTCTCCGTGGGCCGCTGTGAGAAGGGCAGCGTGTTCATCTGGCTCACGAGACGCCACAATTATGCACGGTACGACCCGCCACGCGTCGGTTATCGAAACGTCGCGGGCGACGTGTGGGCGTTTCTTTCGTAACCGGTATCGGCTTCCGCCCCTGATATAAGTAGGTACTGCGTGAGTCTCGAACTCTTCATCGCTTTGCGCTATCTGCTCGCCAGGCGGCGGCAGGCTTTCATCTCGGTCATCTCCCTGATTTCCACGCTGGGCGTGGCCGTCGGGGTCATGGCGCTCGTCATCGCCCTGGCGCTGATGACCGGACTGCATACGGAGCTGCGGGACCGGATTCTTGGGTCAACGGCCCACATCTTCGTGTGGAGGCTCGGCGGCGTCGTGGACTACCACGCCGACGTCGAGCGTATCCGGCAGGTGAACGGGGTCCTTGGGGCGGCGCCCTCGCTCACCATCCAGGGGATCATCTCCACCGACGACGGGGCGCAAGCGTTCATCGAAATCAAGGGCGTGGACCCTGCCCTGGAGCCCGCCGTCACCGACATCGGCAAGGCGATGCAGGTCGGGAGCCTCGCCGACGTGGAAGGGGAATCGCCCGAGGGTGCCCCGGGTGTCGTTCTGGGCAACATCATGGCGAAGACGCTCAATGTGCAGAAGGGGGACCGCGTTCGCCTTCTCACCGCCCAGAGCAGCACCATGTCGCCCATGGGGCCGATTCCGCGGGCGCGGACGGCCCGGGTCGTCGGCGTCTATTCGCTCGGCCTGCAGGAGTTCGACTCGGGGTACGGGTTCGTGTCCCTGGACTTTGCGCGGGTTCTCGCCGGCGGTTCCCAGCCGGCGCAGATCCAGGTGAAGCTTCAGAACGCCGACGACGCCCCGGAGATCGCCCGGAACATCTCGGCGACTCTCGGGCCCGAGTATGTCAGCCAGGAATGGCAGCAGGTGAACAAGCCGCTCTTCTCGGCGCTCTGGCTCGAAAAAACCGGTCTTGCCATCGCCATCGGGCTGATCGTCACCGTCGCCGCGCTCAACATTGTCGCCTCGCTCATCCTGCTGGTGATGGAGAAGAGCCGCGACATCGCGATTCTGAAAACGATGGGACTCTCCGCGCCACGTGTGATGAAGGTGTTCATGCTGCAGGGACTGATCATCGGTCTCGTGGGGACCGGTGTCGGGGCGGGACTCGGCCTCGCCGCGTGCCGGATACTCGACAAATATCAGCTGATTCACATCTCGATGGACGTGTATCAGATCGCACACCTGCCGTTCATCGTGCGGCCGCTCGATTTCTTCCTGGTCATCGTGTCGGCGGTGGTCGTCTGCTTCCTGGCCACGCTGTATCCATCGAGACAGGCTGCCAGGCTCGACCCGGTGCAGGCGCTGCGCTTCGAGTAGACATGTCCTTTGTCAGCGTCCGCGCCCTCAACAAGAGCTACCAGGTCGGCACACAGCAGATCCACGTGCTGCGCGATCTCGATCTCGAGGTGAGCGCCGGAGAGATGGTCGCGGTTGTCGGGGCCTCAGGCGTCGGAAAAAGCACGCTGCTGCATCTGCTCGGCGGCCTTGATCGGGCGGGAGCGGGCGAGATCGCCGTGGGTGGACGCACGCTGACCGACATGTCCGACGCGGCGCTGGTGGCCTTCCGGAATCAGAAGGTCGGGTTCGTGTTCCAGTTCCACCACCTGCTGCCGGAGTTCGATGCGGTCGAAAACGTGGGGATGCCGATGCGCATCGCCGGTGCCCCCATGGCGGACGTGCGGCAACGGGCGGGCGCGCTGCTCGCCCGCATCGGCCTCGGAGAGCGGCTGGCTCACCAGCCGAGCATGCTCTCGGGAGGAGAACAGCAGCGGGTTGCCGTCGCACGCGCGCTCATCATGAAGCCGGAACTGCTGCTGGCCGATGAGCCGACCGGCGATCTCGACGAGAACACCGCCGACTCGCTGCACGAGCTGCTGCGCGAGATGCACGCCGAGCACGGGTTGACGTCGATCATCGCCACCCACAACCCGCGTCTGGCGGCAGCTTGCGACCGCGTGCTCCGTCTCGAGCAGGGCAAGCTGCGCGAAGCCTCTATTTGACCCTCGCCAGCTCCAGCACCGTCCTGGCCATGATCGAGTTGTCCTCGGCGCCGAGACCCGCGGCCACCGTGGCATGTACCAGCTGCTGGACGATGGCCGAGATCGGAGCCGCGACGTTGAGCTCCGCCAGCGTGGCAACGACGTTCCGCAGGTCCTTGGCGTAGAGCTCGGTGCGGAATCCGGGCGCGTAGTTGCCGTCGAGGACACGCTTGCCGTGCACGTCGAGGACGCGGCTTTGTGCGAACCCGCCGAGCAACGCATCGCGAACCTTGGCTGCGTCGACGCCGGCTTTCTTTGCCAATGCGAACGCCTCGGCGACGACACCGAGCGTTCCGCCGATCACCATCTGGTTGCACAGCTTGCAAAGCTGACCTGCACCGGCCTCGCCGATGTGTACTACGCGCTCCGGGTTGCCCATCACGTCGAGAATCGGCTTGACGGCGGCGAAGGCCTTCGCATCACCTCCCACCATGACGGAAAGCGTGCCGTTGATGGCGCCGATGTCGCCGCCGCTGACCGGGGCGTCGAGCATCGTAGCTCCGAGCGACTCGGCGCGGCCGGCGAGGCGTCGCGCCACGGCCGGGGCAATCGAGCTCATGTCGATCAGGATGGTGCCGCGCTGCAAGGCGCTGAACACTCCGTCCGGTCCTTCGAGGACCTGCTCGACGTCGGGCGAGTCTGGAACCATCGTGATGATGCGGGTGGCGCGGCGCGCGATGTCGGCGGGTGACGTGGCCCGCGCTGCACCTGCAGCGACCAGGTCGTCGACCGGCCCCTGACTCCTGCTATGGACCACGAGTGAATGTCCCGCTTTGAGAAGGTTCTTTGCCATCGGCCGGCCCATGAGGCCGAGGCCGATGAAGCCAATCGTCTCTGTCATGCGGCGAGTATAACGACAGGGGTGCGAGGGTGCGAGGGTGCCAAGGGTGCGAAGGTGCGGGGTGCCAAGGGTGCGAAGGTGCGGGGTGCCAGGGTGCGGGGTGCGATGGTGCGAGTGGGAAGGTGCTGGTACGAGGGCGCGGCACGAGGGCGCGAGTTGCCGACGTGCCTCACGGCATTGTACCGTCGCACCCTCGCACCCTCGCACCTTGAACCATGCCGCACCCTCGCACCTTCGCACCTCGCACCTTCGCACCTTGAACCATGTATATCGTGCTCGTCCAGGTCACCGTCCGGCCGGATTTGCTCGACGAGTTCGAACGCGCGCTGTTGCACAACGCGCGCGAGTCGGTCGCGCGCGATCCGGGGTGCATCCGCTTCGACGTGAGCCAGCAGATCGACGATCCGCTGCGCTGGATCATGCACGAGGTCTACACGGACGCTGCCGCACACGCGGCGCACCGGCAGTCGCCGCACTTCCTCGCCTACAACGAGGTAGCGGAGCGTGCGGTCGTGGAGAAGGCGGTGGCGCGCTGCGTCGCCCGTCACCTTCCCGCCTGACCGAGCATAGGCGTCAGAACGCCCCGTCTCGACCCGATACTGTTGATGGGGCGGCCGCAGGTCCAGCTGAACGGGAGACGGATCTTGGGGGACCGGCGGTCGGCGTCAGGCATGTGCCCGAAGGGAGCGAGCGAACCCTAATCCCTCGTGGCACTTAGGCCATGGGCGGGTCGTTGTATCGCCAGAGCTTTGCCTTATAATGATTCGCGAGAGACGATGCATCTCACTAACTAACCCTTAGGCAGGCCGGATGTTCGAACGCTACACGGAAAGGGCGCGGCGAGTTCTCTTCTTTGCCCGCTATGAGGCCAGCCAGCTCGGCAGCATCTCGATCGAGACCGAGCATCTGCTTCTCGGATTGATCCGTGAGGGGAAGGGGCTGACGAGCCGCATCTTCGCGCGGTCGCATCTTTCGCTCGAGAACATTCGCAAGGAGATCGAAGGACGGACGGTCTTCCGGGAGAAGGTTTCGACGTCGGTCGAGATCCCGTTCAGTGCCGAAACCAAGCGGGTGCTGCAGTTTGCCGCCGACGAAGCCGATCGGCTGCTCCACAACTACATCGGGACCGAGCACCTCCTGCTCGGCATCCTGCGCGAGGAACGCTCCGTCGCCGCGTCCATCCTCATGGAAAAAGGGATGCGCCTGCAGAGCGTCCGCGACGACATCGCCCAGCTGCTCAGCGAGAAGACGACGCTGACGCGCGTCAAGGAGACGCCGCTGCTGGCAGAATTCAGCCGCGACCTGACGGAAGCGGCCATGAAGAACCTCCTCGATCCGCTGGTCGGGCGCGACTACGAGATCGAACGGGTTCAGCAGGTGCTCTGCCGGCGGACCAAGAACAACGCCGTCCTGATCGGGGAGCCGGGAGTCGGCAAGACCGCGATCGTCGAGGGACTTGCACAGAAGATTTTCTGTGGCGACGTTCCGCACTTCCTTGCCGACAAGCGGATTCTCGCGCTTGACATCTCGCTCATCGTTGCGGGCACGAAGTATCGCGGGCAGTTCGAGGAGCGCCTCAAGGCGATCATGAAGGAGCTCACCGAGAACCCGAACATCATCGTGTTCATCGACGAGCTGCACACGCTGGTGGGCGCCGGGTCGGCCGAAGGCTCGCTCGACGCGGCGAACATCCTGAAGCCGGCGCTCTCACGCGGCGAGATCCGCTGCATCGGCGCCACCACCCCGGCGGAGTACCGCAAGTACATCGAGAAGGACCGCTCGCTCGAGCGCCGCTTCCAGGCGATCAAGGTCGATCCGCCGGCGGAGCGCGAGACGATCGAGATCCTGATGGGCGTGAAGGATCGCTACGAGCAGTTCCATCACGTCGAGTACACGCGCGAGGCGATCGAGGCCGCCGTGTATCAGTCGAGCCGCTACATCACCGACCGCTTCCTGCCCGACAAGGCCATCGATCTGGTCGACGAGGCGGGCGCCCGCGCCAAGCTGAAGGAAGCCGGCTACAGCGAGGAGTTCGGCGAGATCAACCGCAACATCCGTTTTGCGGTCGAACAGTGGGAGAACGCCAACTCGCAGAAGAACTACGACGTCGCGCAGAAGTTCCGCGACCAGGAGGCGATGGCGCGCGAGCAGCTGCAGCAGGTGCGCGAGAAGTTCGACGTCAAGCCGCGGCGCGTCGTCGTCGGCAAGGGCGACATCGATGAGGTCGTCTCCAAGTGGACCGGCGTGCCGATCGCCTCGATCAATCAGGACGAGGGCGACAAGCTGCTGCGCATGGAGCTGGACCTCCATCGCCGGGTCATCAGCCAGGAGAAGGCGATCTCCGCGATCTCGCGGGCCATCCGCCGCTCACGCGCCGGACTGAAGAACCCGAACCGTCCGGTGGGCAGCTTCATCTTCCTCGGGCCCACGGGCGTCGGCAAGACAGAGCTGGCGCGGGCGCTCGCCAATTTCCTCTTCGGCAGCGACCATGCGCTCATCCGCTTCGACATGTCCGAGTACATGGAGAAGCACTCCGTCTCCAAGCTCATTGGTTCTCCGCCCGGATACGTCGGGCATGAAGAAGGCGGTCAGCTCACCGAGAAGGTGAAGCGGAATCCCTACTCGGTCGTCCTGCTGGACGAGATCGAGAAAGCGCACCCCGACATCTTCAACATCCTGCTGCAGGTGTTCGAAGACGGCCATCTCACCGACGGTCTCGGCAACCGGGTCAACTTCAAGAACACGATCATCATCATGACCTCGAACATCGGGGCGCGCTTCATTCAGAAGAAGGCGTCGCTCGGGTTCCAGGCCAGCGATACCGGCGCCATCGACAAGAACGTCAACGACATGGTGCTCGGCGAGGTCAAGCGCACCTTCAACCCGGAGTTCATCAACCGCATCGACGAGATCATCGTCTTCGAGGCGCTGACCGACGACGACCTGCGCCGTATCATGGCGCTGCTCGTCAACCAGCTGAACGCCAATCTGATGGACCGGCGCATGAAGATCACGCTCGCGCCGGAGGTCATCGATTGGATCATCGACGTCACCTGCAAGGACCGGTCGTACGGAGCCCGGCCTCTGCGCCGCGCCATTCAGCGGTATGTGGAGGATCCGCTCTCCGAAGAGCTCATTCGCGGGAACCTGCGGGACGGCGAGGTCGAGGTCTACCTCGACGCGGGACAGCTCGCATACCGTCCTGCCGGTGAACTGACCGCCGGGCGCCGACTGGCCTGAACCCGGCGGACTTTCGCCCGCTGCCGGCTCGGCCCCGACCAGGCACTGGCCGGGGCCGTCTAAGATTCTGTAAACTAAGGCATTTGACGCCGAAGGGGCCTGCCTGCCCCCGATGCGGCGCCGCAAGGCTTCGACACGATATGTTCACGTATGCCCCGCGGGTGCTGGCTGTTTCGGCGCTGATGGCGGTATTCGCCACCGGGTCGGCCGCAGCCCAGGCCCCCACCCCGGACCAGACGTCCGCCCAGGCTCCTGCCTCCGCGCCGGGTGCGCCTCTTGTCATCACCCCGTGCAAGAACGAAGTGCCCGTTCCACTCCTGCTCGACCCGGCCACGAAGAGTCCGCTCGTCGATCAGGCGTCGAATGCTCCCGTGATCTCGCTGCCTCCTGCCGGTTCGCCGCCGGTGCTGTGGCAGATCGAGGTGTGCTTCCCGAAGCAGGACAACGCGGCCTTCGTGCCGATCGAGTCCTACCTGTTTTACATGAAGGCCGACGACCAGCCGCGCAGCACCCCGTCGAACGGCACCTGGGTGCCCTACACCGCGGCGTTCGAGCAGACTCTGCGCGACGACTTCAAGTCTCTGTGGGCGCAGGGCCTCCTCGAGGACCTCTCGATCGAGGTCACCGATGCGCAGTTCCCCAATGGCACGGTCGGCAGGATTGTCAGCTTCGTGATGGAGGAGCGCGATCGAGTCAAGATCGTCAGCTACGAGGGCAGCAAGCAGCTCGATCGCAGCAAGCTCGAAGAGCAGCTGCGCGAGCGCAAGATGGAGATCGCCGCCGACTCGCTGCTCGATGAGCGGCGAATCAAACAGGTCGAGGCCGTCGTGCGCGACATGCTGCAGGAGAAAGGATTCACCGCCGACGTCACGAGCACCATCACGCGCGTGGAAGGCAAGACCGTCAACCTGACGTTCCACATCGTCGAGGGCCGGAAGGTCAAGATCCGCAAGGTCGACTGGGTCGGCAACAAGGACATCAAGGACGGCAAGCTGACCAAGCAGATGAAGGAGAACAAGCCGGGCGGCCTGCTCGGGTGGATCACCGGCGGCGGCACCTGGAATGCCACGAAATACGAGGAAGACGCCGAGCGCGTGCGCGAGTATTACCAGAATCACGGCTACGCGAACGCAACCATCGGTCAGCCGGAGCTCAAGGTCCTCGAGAACAGCAAGGACGGGAAGAAGCAGTGGATCGAGCTCAAGATCCCGGTCACCGAGGGCCAGAAGTACACCTTCGGCTCGCTCGACTTCGACGGCCTCAAGGTGTTCAAGCCGGAGTACATTCACGGCCTGTACGAAGTGAAGGAAGGCGAAACCTACAGCCGCAAGAAGCTGGTGGAGGGCAACCGCCGCACGCAGGAGGTCTACGGCAGGTACGGTTTCATGGATTTCACCGCGGCGCCGGATCTCGTTCGCAGCGATTCTGCCAATAACCCCGACACGGCTCTCAGTCAGCTCGTGCCCGAGGCGCTCGCGCTCGAGGCGTCGGGACCGGGCGCCAAGCCGCCGCACGTGGACGTCACGATCAGGGTCACGGAAGGGGAGCAGTTCATCGTCCGCAGGATCTCGTTCACCGGCAACACGACGACGCGCGACAACGTGATCCGCCGCGAGCTGAGCAGTCTGGTGGAGGGATCGCCGTTCGACACCAACGCGTTGAAGGACTCGGTGCGCCGCCTGAACCAGCTCGGGTACTTCAAGCCGCTCGAGGGCAACGAGAAGGACGTGAAGGTCGACAAGACGACGAACGCCACGAACATGGTGGACGTCACGTTCAAGCTCGAAGAGCAGAACCGCAACCAGCTGACGTTCGGCGCCGGCATCTCGCAATACGAGGGCTTCTTCGGCCAGCTCGCCTTCCAGACATCGAACTTCCTCGGGCGCGGCGAGACCTTCTCGGTGTCGCTGCAAGGCGGCGAGCGGGCGCAGAACTACCAGGTTGGCTTCACCGAGCCCTTCCTGTTCGATCGCAACATCACCGGCGGCATCGACATCCACAAGCGGTCGCTGCAGTACGTCGGCTACTACACGCAGAAGTCGACCGGCGGCAGCCTGGTCTTCGGCATGCCGCTGGCCCCCTGGACGCGCGCGTTCCTGAACTACTCCTACGAGGAAGTCAGCATCACCGACGTCAACGAGGCGCTGATCGACAACTCGTGCGTGTTCTCACAGCAGGGCTGTTCGACGATCTCTTCGTTGAGCGATACCTCGCAGCTCACGGAGACGCAGATCAAGAACCTGTGCCAGAACCCCTTCGTCTGCGATTCGTTCCTCATCGGCCAGGGCGGCAAGCGGACGATCAGCAAGATCGTGCCGACGGTCGTGCACAACACGGTGAACCACCCGATCTTCCCGACGACCGGAAAGAAGTACACGGCCTCGGTCGACCTTGCGGTGCTCGGTGGCAATACCCAGTACATCAAGCCGCACTTCGAGTACATCCGGTTCTTCCGGCACACCAGCCGTACCACGCTCGGCCTGCGCGCGCAGTTCGAGTACATCACGCCGGTGCGCAACACACGAGAGCTTCCCGTCTTCGAGCGGCTGTTCCTCGGTGGCGAATACAGCGTGCGCGGCTTCGACATCCGCTCGATCGGACCGACGGTGCCGAACTCGCTGGTGGTGCTCGGCGGAAACAAGAGCCTGCTGTTCAACGCCGAGTATGCGTTCTCGATTGCCGATCCGGTTCGACTGCTGGTCTTCTACGACGCCGGACAGGTCCGCGACTTCGGCGAGCCCTTCGGCTGGTATCAACCGCTGACGCGCATCGTGGTTCCGGAGCTGCCGCCGGTGATTGGCGCCTTCGGTGACATCGTCACCGACCCGGGGGCGATCGGCGTGCGGACCGAGACGATTGGGAAGACCAGCGCGTTCAAGACGTCGACCGGCGTGGAGCTGCGCTTCTTCATGCCGGTGCTCAACGTGCCGTTCCGGCTGATCTACGCGTGGAATCCGCAGCGGGGAGGTGTGCTCGACAACAACCTCCAGCCGACGAAGGCCTCGGTCTTCAAGTTCTCGGTCGGGACGACGTTCTAATCGGCGGGCGCGTCGAGCCGAAGGCGCCACGCGCGGTCGTGCCGCCCCGGCGCTTGCCTGGATCGAGCCCGGCCCATCGCCGACCGGGGGGTATTGGACGGCGGGCGATGTGGCGGGGTAGAACGCCCCATCCCGGAATTGAACGGGCGGGGTGTCAGTTGTGAATCACCGCGACGGTGTAGTCGACGGGGCCAACCAGGCCGGAGGCCGACGAATCGTAAACGCGGATGCAGATGCTGCCGGCGGCAGTGGCCGTGGCGCTGACAGCAGTATTGAGGCCGACATTGACGCGCGACACGACGACCTGGCAGTTCGCGCCGACGAGCGTGCCGATGTCGAGACCCAGAGTAAGGTCGGTCTGCAGGTCGAGTTGGCCATCGCCATCGGCGTCGACGGCCGTCGACGGCTGCACGAGCGAGGTATAACTGGCCGTGATGTTGCCGGGGGCCTGCACCTGCAGACCGTGGATGCGAACGCTGTTCGGCGTGAGGTTGCCGGTCACCGACTCGCTGATCGTGGTCGGCGGTGTTGGCGTGGGAACCGTGACGTTATCGTCGTCGCAGCCCGGCGAGGCGAGGGCAGCGGTCAACAGGAAGGCACCAAGGGTCATCGATCGTGGTCTCAAGCACAGGCTCCTCAAATGCGACAGGCGGTCCTGAGATCTTACCTGTCGGGTCAGGTGGAGTAAAATCAAGCATTTCGTCTTGGAGATGAAAGGATTCATGCGAATGAGAGTGTTCGCCGTCGTTCTGGCGCTCGGCGTTCTCACGGCGGCCGCGCGGCCCCTTGCGCAGGCACCCGCTCCCCCTCCGGCCCCTGGCACGCAGAAGCCCGCCGCTCCTGGAACGCAGAAACCGGCGACGCCGACTCCCCGTCCACAGACTCAGACGCCAGCGCCGCCCGCGCAGCCGGCTGAAGTCAAGCTGCCACCGCCGTTCCAGGACGGGTTCAAGTACGGCTATATCAACATCCAGACCGTGGCGTCTCAGTCGGCTGACGGCAAGAAGGCGACAGCGGAAATCAACGCGCTGCAGCAGAAGCTGCAGACGCAGATTATGGACAAGCAGAAGGCGCTGCAGGACGCACAGCAGAAGCTCGAGGGGTCGGGGAGCCTGCTCAACGACTCCGCCAAGCAGTCGCTGCAGCTCGAAATCGAGCGTAACCAGCGCGACCTGCAGCGGATGGCCGAGGACGCCCAGCAGGAAGTCGAGCGGCTCACGCAGCGTCTCCAGCAGGAGTTCATGATCAAGCTCAATCCGGTCATCGACCGCATTGCGAAGGAAAAGAAGGTCGACATGATCTTCAATGCCGGCGAGAGCGGGCTGGTGTGGGCCGCGCCCGGCATGGAGATGACGACCGACATTATTCGCGCGCTCGACGGCGGCGGCGCCAAGCCGGCCGCCGCTGCGCCGGCACCGGCCGCCCCGGCAGCGCCGGCGCCGGCCCCGACCGAAGCCGCGCCGCCCGGGAAATAGGCGGCAAGCCGACGCGTGCCATGATCGAGGGCCGCACGCCCCAGGGTTGACGTGGTTCCAGATCTCCCAGCTCTCCTCGAGCGCGTCTACTACCGCTATCCGTCGTTCCTCGTCGATGCCATCGCGGAACACGAGCCGGGCGTCCGGCTCGTGGCCGTGAAGAACGTGACGGTCGGCGAGGAATTCTTCCAGGGACACTTTCCCGGTTCGCCGTTGATGCCCGGCGTGCTCCTGATCGAGGCGCTGACGCAGGTGGCGGCGATGCTCGTCCTCGAGCGCGAGCCGGTGTTCTCGACGGCGCGCGCCTTCCTGCGCGGCGTCAACAGCGCCAAATTCCGCAAGCAGGTGGTGCCCGGCGATCGCCTGCGCCTCGAGGTCACGCTCGGCCGGAGCCGCAAGCGGCTCGCCAAGGCGCGCGCACTCGCGTACGTGGACGATCAGGTCGTCACCGAAGCCGAGCTCCTCATTTCGATCGAATCGGGCGCCGCCTATGTGGATCCCACGGCGCGGGTCCATCCCGCCGCTCGCATCGGCGCGGGGACGACGATCGGGCCGTCGGCCGTGATCGGCGCGGATGTGCGCATCGGCGAGCGCTGCCGCATCGGCGCGTCAGTGGTCATCGACGGGTGGACCGAGATCGGCGACGAGACACAGGTGTTTCCGATGGCGTCGATCGGTCTGGCGCCGCAGGATCTCAAGTACAAGGGCGAGCGTACCCGTCTCAGCATCGGCCGGCAGAACATCTTTCGTGAATTCGTCACCATCAATCGCGGCACGCTCGGCGGCGGCGGCCATACGATGATCGGTAACCACAACCTGTTCATGGCCTACGTGCACGTGGCGCACGACTGCCATGTCGGCAATCACACGATCTTCGGGCCGCATGCGACCATTGGCGGGCACGTCGGCGTCGAGGACTTCGCCAACATCAGCGCCGGCTCCGCCGTTCACCAGTTCTGCCGCATCGGCCGGCACGGATTCGTCGGCGGCTACTCGGTGGTGACCAAGGACGCGCTGCCCTTCGGACGCACCATCGGCAGCCGGCCGGCCCGCATCTTCGGTGTCAACACCATCGGGCTCTCCCGGCGCGGCTTCACGCCCGACACCATCGAGCAGCTCAAACGCGCGTACCGCTACCTGCTGCTGTCCAAGCTCAACACGTCGCGTGCGCTGAACCAGATCGAGCACGACCCCACGCTCACGTCACAGGAAGTGCGCTATCTCGTCGACTTCATCCGGACGTCCCAGCGCGGCGTCATACTGCGCCGGCCGATTCGCCGCTTCAGCACTGAAGAACTGGTGGCGGACGAATGAACCGGGACGGGTTCCAGGTTCCGAGTTCCAGGTTCCGAGTTCGGGGAGTTCAGGTTCCGGGGTTCCGAGTTCGGGGAGTTCAGGTTCCGGGGTTCCGGGTTCGGGGAGTTCAGGTTCCGGGATTCCGGGTTCGGGGAGTTCAGGTTCCGGGGTTCCGGGTTCGGGGAGTTCAAGTTCCGGGGTTCCGGGTTCGGGGAGTTCAGGTTCCAGGGTTCCGGGTTGGGGGTTCCACGTTCGTTGTTCCCAGGTTCGTGGTTCCACGGTTCCTGGCTCCGGCGTTCGGGGTTCGGGCGTTCAGGCATTCAGGGTTCAGAGCTCACGTGTTCCCCAGATGAAACTTGGCCTGATTGCGGGCAACGGCCGCTTTCCGTTCCTCGTTCTGGATGCGGCGCGTACGCAGGGATACGACGTCACGATCATCGCCGCCAAGGAGGAAGCCTTCCCTGAGCTCGCCGATGCCGCCGCACGGCAGCAGGCGGCGATTCACTGGATTTCGATTGGGCAGCTGGGAACGTGCATCCGCCTGCTCAAGGACGCCGGCGTGGCGCGCGCCGTGATGGCCGGGCAAGTCAAGCACACCCGCATCTTCGGTGGCATCGTGCCCGACCTGACGTTTCTCTCGGTGCTCAAAGAGCTCGGCTCGAGGAACACCGACGGCCTGATAGGCGCGGTCGCCAAAGTGCTTCGCGACCGTGGAATCGAGCTCATCGACTCGACAGCACTGTTGCAGCCGCTGCTGGCGGCCGACGGGGTGCTGACGGCCCGGCCGCCAACCGAGGATGAACGAAAGGATTTCGACTTCGGTTACCGGATGGCCGACGCCATCGCCGGCCTCGACGTCGGCCAGACGATTGCCGTGAAGCACCAGGCGGTCGTGGCGGTCGAGGCGATGGATGGCACCGACGAGGTGATCGAACGGGCCGGGCGGCTGGCCGGCGCCGGCGCACGGATCGTCAAGGTGGCGAAGCCGAACCAGGACATGCGGTTCGACGTCCCGGTCGTCGGTCCGGCAACGATTCAGGCGATGCGCGCTGCCGGGGCGTCGGCGCTCTCCGTCGACGCGGGCAAGACGCTGATGTTCGACGGCGCCCAGATGGTGGCGTCGGCGAACGAAGCCGGCATCACGATTGTTGGACGAAGAAAACACTGAAATGACGGATTGACGGATTGACGAATTTGCATTGCCGGATTGACAGATTTGCGGATTGGCCGCCTGACGACTCAGGTGCGGGCCAGATCACAGGTGTTTCGTCGTAACCCGTCGATTCGTCAATCCGTCAATCCGTCAATCCGTCAATGCGTCAATTCAAATTCGTAAATTCGTAAATCCGTCAATCCGTCAATTCACATACTCATCTTGTCTTCCTCTCCCGTTCGCGTCGCCGTCGTTGGTGTAGGTCACCTGGGCCAGCACCACGCCCGTTTGCTCGCGGCGATGCCGCAGGTGATGCTCGCGGCCGTCGTCGACACGAAGCCGGGACGCGCGGCGGAAATCGGCGGACGCTACGGCGCAGCCCCGTTCACCGACGCACGTGACGTGATGGGAGTGGTCGACGCCGTCACAATAGCGGTGCCGACGGCCTCGCACGTCGAAGTCGCCGGCCTGTTCGTCGCGCGCGGGATACCGGTGCTCGTCGAAAAGCCGCTGGCGGCGTCGCTCGTCGAAGCCGACCGGTTGCTGGATGAAGCAGGCCGCGGCGGCGTGATGGTGGCAACGGGGCATACCGAACGCTTCAACCCGGCGGTCGAGGCGGCGCTTCCGCTCGTCTCCGCCCCCCGCTTCATCGAGATTCATCGCCTCGGGACATTTCCCGAACGCAGCCTCGACATCGACGTGATCTTCGATTTGATGATTCACGACATCGATCTGCTGCTGGCGTCGGTGCGGTCCGAGGTCGAGTCAATCGAGGCAGTCGGCGTGAATGTGCTGACGCCACGTACCGACATCGCCAACGCGCGTCTCCGCTTTGCCTCGGGGTGCATTGCGAACCTCACCGCGAGCCGCATCAGCCGCGAGCGCGTACGCAAGGCGCGATTCTTCCAGCCCGAATCCTACATCTCGATCGACTACGCTTCTCAGGAGGTCGAAGTGTACCGCCTCGCCGCCGGCAACGGACGCCCCGTGATCGAGGGTGGACGGTTGCAGGTGGAGCAGGAGGAGCCGTTGCACCGGGAGCTCGCCGACTTCATCAGGGCGGTGCGCACGGGAGGAGAGCCGACAGTGACCGGACGCGCCGGACGCGAGGCGCTGGCGCTGGCTTCCCGCATCGCCGACGAGATGCGGCTCACGACTTAGACGATGACTGCAGCAGCCTTCGACAGCCGAATGGATCGCATCGCCGCCGGCGAGCATCTCACGCCCGACGAGATCCGCGAGCTCTGCGCCGGCCCCGACCTGCTCGCCGTCGGCATGCTCGCCGACGCATTGCGCCGCCGGATGCACGGAACCGGCGTCACGTATGTGCGCGTGGCGTCGTTTGCCGTCGACCGTGCGCCCGACGTGCCTTCAGCGGCGCGCGAGCTGCGCATCACCGGTGAACCGAAGTCGCTCGACCAGGCGATCAGCGTGGTTGCGGCGGCGCGGACGGCCGCCGGAGCCGGTCGCACCGTGAGCGGGCTTTCATGGCCGGACGTCGAGCGTCTGGCGGCCCTCGAGACGCTCGGCGTCGACGGCGTGCTGGCCCGTCTCCGTGCCGCCGGTCTCGACATCGTCGCGGAACTGCCGCTCGATCGCATCAGCGATCCCGGGAAGGCGATCGGGCAGTTGCGCCAGGCCGGTTTCGACGAGCTGTGTCTGACGGTCCAGTCTGCCGACGTGAACCGCCCGTCACTCTGGACCGTCGCTTCGTCTCTTCAGGACCAATTCGGCTGCATTCGCGCGATCAATCCGCTGGCCACGCGCCTCAACGCGTTCCGCCCGACGACCGGCTACGACGACGTGAAGATGGTGGCGGCCGCGCGCCTCGCGGCGCCGAACATCAGCTCGATTCAGATCGACTGGCAGCGTTACGGCCCGAAACTCGCCCAGGTGGCGCTGACGTTTGGCGCCGACGACCTGTGGGGCATTTCGGCCTCGGACGAAGCACCCGAAGGCCGGCGCCGCGCCGCCGTCGAAGAGGTTCGCAGCAACGTGGCCGCGGCGGGGTTCGCGCCGGTGGAGCGCGACGGCCGCTTCGCTCCGGCCTGATGGCGATTCGACTTGGTGCCGTCGGGTATCTGAATGCCCGCCCGCTGACCTGGGCGCTCGACCGGCAGCCGGAGCGGTGGGACGTCCGCTACGACGTGCCGTCGGTGTGCGCCGCCCTGCTGCACGGAGGCCAGGTCGACCTCGGGCTCATCCCGTCGGTCGAGTACCTGCAGTCGCCCGACTACTGTCTCGTGCCAGGTGTCGGCATCGGCTCGCACGGAGCGGTGGCATCGGTCGCGTTGTATGCACGTGTGCCGATCGATCGGGTGCGCACGCTCGCCCTCGACACCAGTTCGCGCACGTCGGTGGCGCTGACCAGGGTGCTGTGCCGGCATCGCTTCGGCATCGATCCTGACTTCGTGCCGCACGGGCCCGATCTGCCAGCGATGATCCGGCGATGCGACGCCGGGCTGCTGATCGGCGACCCGGCGTTCGATGCCGACCACGCCTCGCTCGGGGTGCAGAAGGTCGATCTGGGCGACGAGTGGACGGCGATGACCGGCCTGCCGTTCATCTACGCAGCCTGGACGGGGCGGCGCGGCAGTCTGGGGCCCGACGAGGTGCGAGCGCTGCAGGAGGCGCAGGCCGAGGGCGTACAGAGCGTCGACGCCATTGCTGCCGAGTACGGACGCGGCAATGCCGCCGTCTCGGCGCGAGCCTCCGCCTATCTAAGGGATAATGTCCGTTACGGCCTCGGCCCCTCCGAAGCCGCAGGGTTGCAGCGCTTTCTCGATTACGCGGCCGACCTCGGCCTGGCGCCGGGACGCCGGCAGCTGGAATTTTTCTGACCGCTCAGCCGGTAAGGCCGGCGGCACATCGCCGGCCACGAATGGCAACGCATGAGCCTGGATGAAACCGCGAGAAAAGTGAGAGACGGCGGACGGATCGATGCCGCCGAGGCGCTCGAGCTCTATCGCGAGGCGCCGACTCACCTGCTCGGGAGTCTCGCCGACGGGATCCGCGCCCGCAAGCACCCTGAGCGGATCGTGACGTACATCATCGATCGCAACGTCAACTACACGAACCTGTGTGTGGCGCGATGCAACTTTTGCGCGTTCTACCGCCCGGTCGGCTCGCCGGGAGGGTACGTGCTCGGGTTCGACGAGATCTTCCAGAAGATCGACGAGACGATTGCCGTTGGCGGCAACCAGTTGCTCCTGCAGGGCGGCCACAATCCCGACCTTCCGATCGGCTGGTACGAGGATCTGTTCCGGGCGGTCAAGGCGCGATATCCGGAGTTCAAGCTTCACGCGCTGTCGCCGCCGGAGGTGCTGCACATCTCGAGGCTGAGCCAGGTGCCGGTACCGGAAGTGATCCGGCGGCTCGTGGAGGCAGGGCTCGACAGCGTCCCTGGCGGAGGAGCCGAAATCCTCGTCGATCGCGTCAGGCGCCTGTTGAACTGCTACTCGAAGGCGTCAGCCGACGAGTGGATCGACGTCATGCGCGAGGCGCATCGTGCCGGTCTGCGCACGACGGCGACGATGATGTACGGCACGGTGGAAACCGAGGAGGAACGCATCGAGCACATGCTGAGGCTGCGCGCGCTGCAGGACGAGACGGGCGGGTTCACGGCCTTCATCACCTGGAGTTATCAGCCGGAGCATACCGAGCACGGCGGCTACGAAGCGACTGGCGTCGACTATCTCCGTACCCTGGCGCTCTCGCGCATCGTCCTCGACAACTTCGACAACCTGCAGGCGTCGTGGGTGACGCAGGGCGGCAAGGTCGGGCAGCTCAGTCTGGCCTACGGCGCCAACGACATGGGCAGCGTGATGATCGAGGAGAACGTCGTGCGCGCGGCAGGCGCGTCGTACTGCATGGACGAGGTGGAGATCGTGACGAACGTCGAGGACGCAGGGTTCGTGGCCAAGCGCCGCAACATGCACTACGAAATCCTCGGCGATCCAGTGTTCCGCCTGCGGGAGATCCCGCGCATGCTGACGTTGGCCACCGCGCGCGCCGATGGCGACGTGCACGTGCCGGAGGAGCTCAAGAACTATCCGGCCCGCAGCCGTCAGGGCAAACGCCTGCGCCTGAGCCAATGATCCACGGCACGGTCCGGGGCGGGCACGCCACGGGGCGATAAGGCGTTCCACGTCGGATGGCGATTTTCAAAGCCGCGTGGATCCTTCCGGTGTCGGCCCCGCCGATACGCGGCGGGTGGGTGGCGCTCGACGGCGATCGGATTGCGGCCACGGGCGCCACAGACGATCCAGCTGCGTCCGATCTCGGCTCGGTGGCGGTGATGCCGGCCCTCGTCAACGCACACACCCATCTCGAGCTGTCCTTCCTGCACGAACGCGTTCCTCCTGGCAAGAGGTTCAACGAATGGGTCGAGTCGCTCATGGCGGTGCGCCGTGAGTACACCGATCCGCACGATTCGACGATTCTCGATGCCGCCCGTCGGGCCATCCTTCAGGCGCGCGCGGCCGGCACAGGGCTCTTCGGCGACGTCGGCAACTCGCTCGTGACCGTCGCGCTGCTGCGGGACGCCGGTGTGGCGGCGCAGGTGTTTTACGAGTTGATCGGATTCAACGTCGCTGAGCCGGATCGGAAGGTCAGCGAGGCTCGCGCCGGCGCAGATGCGGCTGGCGCCGGTGGGGATGTGCGCGTCAGCATCGCCCCGCACGCTCCGTACTCGGTGTCGCCAGCCTTGTTCGGCGCAATTCGACGCGATCTCGACGCCAGACGAACCGTCTCGAGCGTTCACCTCGGGGAATCGAAGGAGGAGATCGAGCTGCTGCGCCACGGCACCGGCGCCGTACGTCACCTGCTCGAGCGTCTCGGCGTGTGGACGGAAACATGGCGGCCGCCTGGCTCGTCGCCGGTGGAGTACCTGACGAGCATCGGCTTCCTGGATTCCCGGGTGCTCGTCGTGCACGGCGTGCAGTTCGACGGCGACGATCTACGCCGGCTGCGCGCGATGGGGATCACGCTGGTGTCGTGCCCGCGCAGCAATCGGTACGTGGGCGTCGGGTCTCCGCCACTCGAGGCTTTTTACGCGATGGATGTTCGCGTTGCGTTCGGCACCGACAGCCTGGCCAGCGTGGCCGACCTGAACCTGTTCGCGGAGCTCGCCGAGGCGCGCCGCATCGCACCCCGTGTGCCGGCGCGCGCGCTCCTGGACAGCGCCACACTGACGGCGGCAGAGGCGCTCGGTTTCGGCGAGCAGTTCGGGAGCATCGAGCCGGGCAAGCGTGCATCGCTGCTCGCCGTGCGCGTTCCGGCGGATCTGACCGATGTGGAAGAATACCTGGTGAGCGGCGCCGTGGGGCCCGACGACATCACCTGGATCGCGGTTTGAGAATCGCCACCTATCTCTCCTTCGTCCGCTTCAGCCATTCGGTCTTTGCGCTGCCATTCGCGCTGACGGGCGCGCTGCTGGCGTGGCGGACTCACCCGTTCTCCTGGGCGCAGGTCGGATGGATCGTCGCGTGTATGGTGTTCGCGCGCAGCGCCGCGATGGGGTTCAACCGGCTGGTGGACGCGGGTCACGACGCGCTGAATCCCCGCACGTCGATGCGCGAGCTGCCACGCGGCGCGATGAGCCGCGGTGAGGCGATGGCGTTCGTTGTCGCGAGCTCGGTGCTCTTCGTCCTGTGCGCCTCGCGTCTGAGCCTGTTGTGCCTGGCGCTGGCGCCGGTGGCCCTCGCCGTCGTCTTCTGGTATTCGCTCGCCAAGCGGTACACGTCCTACACCCAGCTTTTCCTGGGCCTGGCAATGGCGGTCGCACCGGTTGGCGGCTGGATCGCCGCCGGGGGCCGCGGCGGCTGGGAGCCGTGGCTTCTCGGGCTCGCGATCGGCCTGTGGGTGGGCGGCTTCGACGTCCTCTATGCATGTCAGGACGTCGACTTCGATCGCGCGCATGGGCTGCGGTCGATTCCCGCTCGCTTCGGGATCGCCGGGGCGATTCAGATCTCGCGCGCGATGCACGTGGCGACGATTGCCGTCATGATCGCGCTCGCCTCAGCCGCCGGCCTGCCGATGCTGTATCTGGCCGGAGTGGCCGTCGTCGCGCTGCTGCTCGCGTACGAACAATCGCTCGTCAGCCGGGACGACTTGTCGCAGGTGAAGAAGGCGTTCGACCTGAACGGCTACGTCGGCATCGTCTATTTCGCGGCGACGGCTCTGGCGCTGTACCTGGGATGAGAACGCTCGCGCCAGACAAGACCCCGCACCGCATTGCGGGCATGTTCGACGCGATTGCGCCTCGCTACGATCTGCTGAACCATCTGCTCAGCGCCGGTATCGATCGGCGCTGGCGCGCACGGGCGATTGCGTCGCTGCAGCTCACAGGTCGCGAAACCATCCTGGATGTCTGCACCGGTACGGCCGACGTGGCACTCGCCGCGCGAGCGAACGGCAGCGCCGCTTCCGGAGGTCGCGGGGCGGCGCGTGTCCTCGGCGTCGACTTCTCGACGGCGATGCTCCTGCTCGGCATGAAGAAGGTCCAGGCAGCGGGAGAGTCTGGACGGATCGTGCTCGCCCGCGGCGACGCGATGCGCCTGCCGGTGCCCGACTCGAGCGTGGATGCGGCAACAGTCGCCTTCGGGATCCGAAACGTCCAGCAGCCCGAGGTCGCCTGTGGAGAACTGGGCCGTGTGCTGCGGCCCGGCGGCAGGCTGGCCATTCTCGAGTTTGGAATGCCACGACTGCCCGGATTAAGGTGGGCTTACGAGTGGTATTTCACGCGCGTGCTTCCTCGAGTGGGGCGCCTCGTGTCGGGGCACACGGGTGCGTACTCGTACCTTCCTGTCTCGGTCGGGTCGTTTCCATCTCCGCAGGATTTCATGACAATCCTGCGAAACTGTGGATTCGACGACGTCGAGGGCCTTCCGCTCACGTTCGGAATCGTTTACCTCTATACGGGCCGGCGGGCGGCCCGATAGGACACTGGCGCTTCAAGTCGGTACCGTCTAAGTCCTTGACGGACCGAATGTTATAATTCGACCGCGGTTTCACGTGATTCGATTCGATATCGACAATCGGCATCAGGACGAAAGCCCCGATGGCGCACTCCCGTATGTTGCGAGGGTTGTTGGCGCGGGGCTCCTGCAGCTGTTCCTTTTGCCGGTGCTCGTCGTTCAATCGATCCAGACGTCCTGGAGGGCAATCTCTCTGGATGTCGCCGACCGGGAGCGCGACGATGTCCCGCCAAGCCGCGTTCCATGGTTCCTGAGGGTGCTGGCCGCGGCGTTCGGGTTCGAGCTGCTTGTCAGCGTCATACTGATTCCCTGGATCATCCTGTTGTCGCTCTTGTGGTTCACTCCAACCGAACCGCCGCAGGCCGAACGGATCGAACCCGAAGAGCCGACCAGGTTCGTGTTCATGGAGCCGCGTATCGAGCGACCTCCCATACAGCCGCGCGAGCGCTTCGAGCTCTCGGATCGCGATCGGCGTGCCCAGGCACCCGCGCCGGCGCCGGATCCGAAAAACGATCTGCCGTTCTCACGTGGAGATACGCCCGAGCGCGTCGAGGCGACGCAGCCCGAGCAGGCCAGGCCCGCGCCCGAGCCGCCGGCTCCTCAGGTGCAGCCCACGCCGCCGCCGCCGCAGCCGGAGGAGCAGCAGCTCGCGCGTAATACTCCAGCCCCGACGCCCGTACCGCCGCGGCCGGTGTCGCCGGCGCGGCCGCCGCTTTCCGGCGTGCTCGGCGATGCCGTCCGCAATCTGTCGCGGTACACGCAGAACCATACGTTCGACAACTCGCAGGGCGGCAATACCGACTCGACCGGGGCGATTCAATTCGACAGCAAGGGGGTCGACTTCGGTCCCTGGCTGCGCAGGTTCGTCGCCCAGGTGAAGAGGAACTGGTTCGTGCCGCTGGCCGCGATGAATTTCCACGGCCGCGTGGTGCTCCAGTTCTACGTCCACCGGAACGGCAGCATCACGGACGTACGCACGGTGCAGCCTTCGAGCATCGAGTCGTTCAACACGGCAGCCGTCAATGCGATCCTCGGTTCGAATCCGACCGAGCCGCTGCCGCCGGAATATCCGGACGACAACGTGCTCTTCACCGTCACGTTCTTCTACAACGAGCAGCCGCCGCGCTGAGCGAGTCCGGCACCATGCGCGATGTGAGCCCGACACGGACACAGGAGCTGGCGCTGGTGGCAGCGCTCGTGGTCCTGATCATGTACGCGCTCTACCTGGTTCTGTGAGCGGCGGCGAAGCCGCCGTCAAACGCCCGGTGGTCGTCGCCATTCTCGGCCCGACCGCGTCTGGAAAGAGCGCCCTCGGTCTGGCGCTTGCCAGCCGGCGCAACGGTGAAATCATCAACTGCGATTCCACGGCCGTCTATCGCGGCTTCGATATCGGCACCGACAAGGTGTCTGTCGACGGCCGCCGCGGCATCCCGCATCACCTGATCGACATCGCCGACCCGACCGACGTCTACACCGCGGCGCAGTTCGCCCACGACGCCGCACGGGTCATCCGTGACGTGCACCGCAGAGGAAGACTGCCGATCCTCGTCGGAGGGACCGGCTTCTACTATCGCGCTCTCACCCGTGGCCTGTTTCCGGGGCCCGGCGCTGACGAGCGCATACGGGCGCGGTTGAACAGCATTGCCGATCGGCGCGGTCCCGAGTGCCTGCACGGGATGCTCTCGCGCATCGACCGGGAGTCGAACGTTCGAATCATGCCGAAGGATCGCAAGCGCCTCGTGCGGGCGCTCGAGGTCTACCTTGCAACCGGCCGCCCGCTCACATCGCATTTCGCCGCCACCACGTCGCTCATCGCCGATTGCCGCGTGATTGGGTTCGTCCTGACCGTGCCGGCGGCGGTCATCGCCGAACGGGTGGCGCGACGCGTGGACGAGCAGTTCGCCCGTGGCATCGTGCGGGAAGTGGAGCAGCTGCTCGCCAGCGGCGTTCCGCCGGATGCGCGACCATTCGGCGGGCTCGTGTATCGTCAGGTGATGGAGATGCTGCGCGGCGAGCGCGACGAGGCGGCCACGCGGGCGCTCATCGCGCAGGAGAACCGGAAATACGCGAGGCGCCAGTTGATCTGGTTCCGCAAAGAGCCTAACCTTATGTGGCTCGACGGCCCCGGAGAGCGGCCAGACGTGTTGCGGCGCGTCGAGGAGGCGATCGACGCGGTGGTTGGCCCCGGGGCGAAACGTTGAACGGCATTGGCGCGATGCGTGCGGCGATGCCGTGCCGACCCGCAATCGCGCCTCGACGGGTACTCAGGGCGGGCAGGAGACGCCCCTGATGGCTCAGGTTTCCGAATCCCGGCTGACGTCGCCGCCACAGCCCAACATTCAGGACGTGTTCCTGAATCACGCGCGACGGGATCGGCTGCCGGTGGGCATTCATCTCATGGACGGCCGTTACTTCGAGGCGCGGATCAAGAGTTTCGATCGCTTCGCCCTCATCGTAGAAGTCGAAGGCGCCGACCACCTGATCTTCAAGCATGCCATCTCGACCATCGCCAGCCTGCGACCGGTCGCGAACTATTTCGCGCCGCAGCATTCGTAAGCCGGATCAGTGAGCGAGCCTGTCTCATCCCGCCAGCCGGGATGATTCCACGCGAGTGCCTCAATTTGCCCGGGTCATCCTGATTGTCCTCGACGGTGCGGGGTGCGGCGCCCTGCCGGACGCGGCTCTGTACGGCGACGAGGGCAGCAACACGCTCGGCAATGTTGCCAGGGTGAAAGACCTGCGCATACCCAACCTCCGCCGCCTCGGCCTGGGGGAGATCGTTGCGCTCGGACCTGAGACTCCCCAACCCGAAGGAGCCTTCGGAAGGATGGCCGAAGCGTCGGCAGGCAAGGATTCCGTCACCGGCCACTGGGAGATGACCGGCATCGTCCTCGAGGCGCCGTTTCCGACGTTTCCCAACGGGTTTCCTCGGGCGCTGATCGGAGAATTCGAAAACCGTATCGGTCGAGCCACCATCGGCAACGTCGTCGCCTCCGGCACGGAGATCATCGAGCGCCTCGGGGAAGAGCACGTTCGCAGCGGCGCACCGATCGTCTACACATCGGCCGACTCCGTGTTCCAGCTCGCCGCGCACGAGGACGTGATTCCGGTCTCCGAACAGTACCGGATGTGCGAAGTGGCGTTCGACCTGGTCAGCCGTGGTCTGGGTGTGGCGCGAGTCATTGCCAGACCGTTCGTGGGACGCGCGGGGGCGTTCAGGCGAACAGCCAACCGGCACGATTTCGCGCTGCCGCCAACGAGCCGCACGCTGCTCGACGAGCTCGCGGACCACGGTATCGGCGTCAGGGCGATCGGCAAGGTCAACGACCTGTTTGCCGGGCGAGGCATCGCCAGGTCTTTTGCGACCGTCAGCGACGACGCCGGGATGGATCGGGTGCTGGAAGCGGTGCGCGACAGCGACGGGGAATTGATCTTTGCCAACCTCGTCGACTTCGATACCGTCTACGGACATCGAAACGACGTCGACGGCTATGCGGCGAACCTCGAGCGTTTCGACGAGCGTCTCGGGGCACTCCGCGCCGCGCTGAAGGCGACCGACCTGCTCGTCATCACGGGTGATCACGGGAACGACCCCACGACCCCGAGCACCGACCACTCGCGCGAATACGTTCCGATTCTGCTGTCCGGCGGCCGCGTCCGGCGCGGCGTGGATGTCGGCACGCGCAGCACCTTTGCCGATCTCGGGCAGACGATCGCCGCCAATTTCGGTATCGGCCCGCTGGCGAATGGCGCGAGCTTCCTGGAGGACATCGTTGTCGACCATACGTGAGGCGATGGAGCTTCGGGAGCGCGAGACGCTGGCGGCCCAGGCGGCCAAGAGCGCCGACTCGCGCGGCCGTCTGCATCCAGAGACCGAAGACGACGTCCGGCCCGCCTTTCAGCACGATCGCGATCGCATCATCCACAGCAAGGCGTTCCGCCGTCTCAAGCACAAGACGCAGGTGTTCCTGGCGCCCGCCGGCGACCATTACCGGACGCGGCTCACCCACACGCTCGAGGTGTCTCAGATCGCCCGCACGATCGCCAAGGTGCTGCAGCTGCACGAAGAGCTGACCGAATCGATCGCGCTCGGACATGACCTCGGTCATACGCCGTTCGGACATGCGGGGGAGCGCGTGCTCGACTCGCTCATGCCGGGTGGCTTCCGCCACTACGAGCAGAGCCTGCGAATCGTCGACGTCCTCGAGAACGACGGCCGTGGCCTGAACCTGACCTGGGAGGTCCGCGACGGGATCGGCAGGCATTCGAAGGGCAAGAAGGGCTCGCCGGTTGGCGTGACGCCGGAAGCGCGCGCCGCAACGCTCGAAGGGCAGATCATGCGGGTGGCCGATCTGATCGCCTACGTGAACCACGACATCGACGATGCGGTTCGCGCCGGGGTCCTGAACGTGGAGGCGCTGCCGCAGCGCGCCGTCTCGGTGCTCGGCACGTCGTCGTCATCGCGCATCGGCCGCATGGTCAAGGACGTGGTCACCGAAACCCGTAACGGCGGGCTGTCGGAGATCAGGATGAGCGACGAGGTGCTGGAGGCGACGCTCGAGATACGTGCCTTCCTCTTCGAAGCCGTCTACGAGAACGACGAGGCGACGGCGGAGTTCAAAAAGGCCGCCGGAATCCTCGGGGGACTGTGGGAGAAGGTGCGGGAACAGCCGCGCGAGCTCCTCGACGCGCGCATCATCGAGTCCGAGGGGCTCGATGCGGCGGTCCGGGACTTCCTGGCCGGCATGACCGATCGGTTCGCGATAGCACTGTTCGAGCGGCTGTTCATCCCCAGGCCATGGATCGGGCCGATGACGTGGAATCAGCTATAATTGACGGTCTGCCTTTCGCGGGATTTTCGCGAGAGGGCGTGTCGATGCAACTCGAGCTCACCCGATACCGGCAGCCGCTCAATCACTTCGCACGGAGGTTTCAGCCGGAGGAGGTGGCGCAGGCGGGGGACAGTTACCGCATCGTTGCGCCGGTGGAGCTGGAGTTCGACCTTCACAAGGACAAGGACAAGTTTCGTCTCGAAGGGCTGGTCCGCACCGAGCTGGAGCTGCAGTGCAGCCGGTGCCTGGAGCCGTTTCGCCTGCCGGTGGACGCGCAATTCGACCTGCGCTATCTGCCGGCCTCGGCGATGTCGACGGAAGCAGAGGCACCAATCGAGGAAGAGGACCTGGAGACGAGCTATTACCGCGACGACCAGATCGACTTGAATGAAATGCTGCGTGAGCAGTTCTATCTGGCGCTGCCGATGAAGCCGCTATGCGCCGAGGGCTGTCGCGGGTTGTGCCCGCAGTGCGGCGCCAACCTGAACCAGACGACGTGCGGCTGCGAAACCGGGTGGACGGACCCGAGGCTGGCCGCATTGAAGGACCTCGGACGGGGCCGTTGATCTCCTGATAATCCCCGAAAACGACATCGATCAATCATGCCGAATCCCAAGCGACGACATTCCAAGACGCGCACCGCCAAGCGGCGTACGCACGACACGCTCCGCGCGGCGACGACCGGACTGTGTCCGCAGTGCCACGAGCCGAAGGCGCCGCACCGCATCTGCCCCCATTGCGGCTATTACCGGCAGCGGCAGGTGCGTCCGGTCGACGAAGAGTAGAGTCTGTACCCATTTTCCGCAGCGTCCGGCGAAGCCGGGCGTGGCCAGTTCCGCTCGAGCGGTGAGGTCGTGGCGGCGCCGGCGCGTCGCAGGCACCGCAGCCGGTCATGATGCTTCCATGCGCATAGCGGTCGATGCCATGGGCGGCGACAACGCCCCCGCGGCAATCGTGGACGGTTCGATCGCCGCCGCGCGCGAGCTGAAGGCGGAGGTGACGCTGGTTGGCGCGGCCGACCAGCTGGAGGCGGTGCTCGGCCGGTATCCGGACTGGCGTGCGCTCGGCGTGGAAATCGCCGACGCGCCGGACGCGGTCGGAATGGGCGATGCGCCGACGGCGGCGCTCCGACGGAAACGGCGGGCGTCGATTCGGGTGGCGGCCGAGCTCGTGGCGGCGCGGCAGGCGGCCGCGCTCTTCAGTGCGGGGAATACCGGCGCGACGGTGGTCGCCGCCCATGCCGCGCTCGGGAACGTGCCCGGCGTCGATCGGCCGGCGCTGGCGACGGCGATCCCGACGCGGGCGCGGCCGGCGGTTCTGCTCGATGCCGGCGCAAACGTCGAATGCCGGCCGCATCACCTGCTGCAGTTCGCGGTGATGGGGGCGGCGTTCGCGCGCGTCGCGCTCGACATCGAGCAGCCTCGTGTCGGACTCCTCTCGATCGGCGAGGAAGAGACCAAAGGGAACGAGCTGACGAAAGAGACCCATCGGCTGCTGAAGGCGGCGCGGCTGCAGTTCATCGGCAACGTCGAGGGCCGCGAGATCTACAGCGGGGCGGCCGACGTCATCGTGTGCGACGGCTTCACCGGCAACGTCGTGTTGAAGACCAGCGAGGGGATCGTCGAGGTGGTACAAGCGATGCTCGGTGAGGAGTTGCGCGCCACCTTCATCCGGCGGCTCGGATACGGGCTGTCGCGTCAGGCGTTCCGCAGCTTTCGGCGGCGGGTGGACTATTCCGAATACGGTGGCGCGCTGCTGCTCGGTGCTGCCGGCGTGGTGGTGGTGGGGCATGGCCGGTCGTCGCCTCAGGCGGTCCGCAATGCGATCGCCATGGCGCTGCGGTTTACGAACCAGCGCTTCAACGAGCAGATCGAGCAGGAGATCGCCGCGGCGGCGGTTTCCTGAGAATCGTCTCCGGCATGGGATTGACCTCGTGATTGCGTTCATATTTCCCGGGCAGGGATCGCAGCGGGTGGCCATGGGGAAGACGCTGGCCTCGGCGTATCCCGACGCGGCCGCGGCGTTCGCCGAGGCTGACGCCGCGTTTGCCTCGGCGGCCGGCAACGGCCACGCCGGCGGCACGCCCGGCCGCCTGAGTCAGATCGTGTTCGAGGGGCCGGAGGACGCGTTGACGCTCACCGAACATGCGCAGCCGGCCATTCTTGCCGCGAGCGTCGCCGCCGGGCGCGTGTTGACGAAAACCGGCATCACGCCTGCCTTCGTTGCCGGCCACAGTCTCGGGGAATACTCGGCGCACGTGATCGCCGGAACGTTCGGGTTCCCGGAGGCGGTTGCGGTCGTCCGGCGGCGCGGTCGCTATATGCAGGAGGCGGTGCCGGTCGGCCAGGGCGCCATGGCCGCGATTCTCGGCGCCGACACCGCGATCGTGGAGCGTGCCTGTCAGGAGGCGGCCGAGGGCGAGGTCGTGGCGCCGGCAAACCTCAACGCGCCTGGCCAGGTGGTGATTGCCGGTACTGCGGCTGCGGTCATGCGCGCCGGCGAACGCGCGAAAGCGCTCGGCGCCAGGCGGGTCGTACCGCTCACCGTCAGTGCGCCGTTCCACTGCGCGCTGATGAAGCCGGCGGAACAGCGCCTCGAGCCCGAGTTGCGTGCGCTTCCCGTCCGCCAGCCGGCAGTTCCGGTTGTCGCCAACGTCGACGCCCTGCTGAAGCGCGATCCCGGCGCCGCCATCGACGCGCTCGTCCGGCAGGTCTCGTGCCCGGTGCGGTGGGAGGACGTGGTCCGCCGCCTTGCGTCGGAAGGCGTCACCACGTATGTTGAGGTGGGCCCCGGAACGGTGCTGAGCGGTCTCGTCAAGAAGATTCACCCCGACGCGCGCGTCTCTCATTTCGGATCGCCTGAAGATCTCGCGGCGGTTGTGGCGGCATGCTCGATCTGAGCGGAAAGGTCGCGCTGGTGACCGGCGCGTCGCGCGGCATCGGCAGCGCGATTGCGACGATGCTCGCGGCGCGGGGAGCGCATGTCGTTGCCGGCGCGCGCGGGGAGAACGCCGCGGCGACGGTTGCGGCCGTGCAGGCGGCGGGCGGGCGCGCTGATCTGGCGACGCTCGACGTCACCGATCCGCGGTCGGTGGACGCCGTGGTGGCGGCCACGCTCGAGCGTCATGGACGGCTCGACATCCTGGTCAACAACGCCGGCATCGCCCGCGATCAGTTGCTGCTGCGGATGAAGCGCGACGACTGGGATCAGGTGATCGCCACCAATCTCACGGCGGCATTCACCTGTATGCAGGCGGCGATCAAGCCGATGCTGCGCCAGCGCAGCGGCCGCATCATCAGCGTGAGCTCGGTGGTAGGGCAGATGGGCAACGCCGGTCAGGCGAACTACGCGGCAGCAAAAGCCGGCCTCATCGGCCTGACGAAGACGATGGCGCGCGAGCTGGCGTCGCGGCAGATCACAGTCAATGCGGTGAGTCCCGGGTTCGTGGAAACCGACATGACCAGGGCCATTGCCGAGAAGACACAAGGCGACTGGATGACGCACATCCCGCTCGGCCGCATCGGCACGCCGGCCGACGTGGCGGCGGCAGTCTGCTTTCTCGCTTCGGATGAGGCATCGTATATTACAGGTCAGGTGCTGGCGGTGAACGGCGGGATGTACATGTAGGTCAATGCACAATGCCCAATGCTCCATGCACAAGGTGACCAATGCGAGACGTGCTCGATGTCCGGCAATCGATACCCGGAAGCGCGGCCGGCGGCGACCGGTGGGTCTCGATGCGGACTCGGTGAGCCGTGAGCATTGGGCACTGTGCATTGTCCATTGACGTGTGCATTGAGCATTCGGCGTTGTGCGTTGATTGGAGGAGTTGAATGGCAGTCGCAGACAAAGTGAAGAGCATCATCGTGGAGCAGCTCGGCGTCGACGAGGAAGAAGTCACGCCGGATGCGTCGTTCGTGGACGACCTCGGAGCTGACTCGCTCGACACGGTGGAGCTCGTCATGGCCTTCGAGGAAGAGTTCGGGATCGAGATCCCGGATGAGGACGCCGAGAAGATCACCCGCGTCAAGGAAGCCATCGACTACATCGAGGGTCACGCGAAGGGGAAGAAGTAGACATCTTCGATCCCGATCGTCGGCCCCCCCGGCCACCGCCGATCGACACGCGATTGAAGATGAGGAGGCATGTTGGGCAGGCGGGTCGTCATCACAGGCATCGGCCTGGTGTCATCGCTCGGCATCGGCACCAGCGCAAACTGGAAGGCGCTGGTCGCCGGCACGAGCGGCGTCACACGGATCACGAAGTTCGATGTCAGCGCGTTCGCCACGCAGATCGCGGCGGAGGTGAAGGGCTTCGACCCGCTGCAGTTCATCGAAAAGAAAGACGTCAAAAAGATGGACGTCTTCATCCAGTACGCCGTGGCGGCGGCGCAGTTCGCCATGGACGATTCGGCCCTGGCGATCACGCCGGCCAATGCCGCCGACATCGGCGTCTTCCTCGGCTCGGGGATCGGCGGCTTTCAGACGATTGAGCGCGAGCACAAGGCGCTCCTCGACGGCGGTCCGCGCAAGATCTCACCGTTCTTCATTCCGTCGGCCATCATCAACCTGGCCTCGGGGCAGGTGTCCATCAGGTTCGGCGCCAAGGGCCCGAACCTCGCCACCTGCACGGCCTGTTCGGCTTCGGCGCACGCGATCGGCGACTCGTACGAAATCATCAAGCGCGGCGACGCCGAGGCGATGATTGCCGGTGGATCCGAGGCGGCAATCACGCCGATGAGCGTGGGCGGCTTCGGCGCGCTGCGGGCGCTCTCGACGCGCAACGCCGAACCGGAGCGGGCGAGCCGGCCGTTCGACAAGGAGCGCGACGGATTCATCATCGGCGAAGGCGCAGGCGTGCTGATTCTCGAGGAGCTGGAACACGCGCGGCGGCGCAACGCCAAGATCTACGCCGAGCTCGTCGGCTACGGCATGTCCGGCGACGCCTATCACATCACGGCACCGTCCGAAGACGGCGACGGCGGCGTTCGCGTGATGAACATGGCGCTTCGCAAGGCCGGGATCGCGCCGGAACAGGTGGACTACATCAACGCCCATGGCACCTCCACGCCCTACAACGATCGGCTGGAAACCATGGCCATCAAGGCCTGTTTCGGCGACCACGCCCGCAAGCTGGCCATCTCCTCGACCAAGTCGATGACCGGCCACCTCCTTGGCGGCGCCGGCGGCCTTGAAGCGGGCATCTCGGCGCTGGCGGTCTACCACCAGTGCGTCCCGCCCACGATCAATATCGACACGCCCGATCCCGAGTGCGATCTCGACTACGTGCCGCACAAGAGCCGCGGGGTGTCCATCCACTATGCGCTGTCCAACTCGTTCGGCTTCGGCGGCACGAACGCGGCGCTGCTGTTCAAGAAGTTCGAAGGGTGACGCGGTCTCGTCGAGATCACGAAGGCCTTCGGCTGTCACGAAGGTCACGAAGAAGGAATGAGGAGACATGTGACATGACGCTCCAGGATATTCGGATTCTTCGTGAACCTCGTGTCGTCAGTCTTCGTGGCTTCGTGTCATGAAGATTGCGGTCTGCATCAAACAGGTCCCGACGCGCGAGTGGCAGCCGCGCCTGAACGATCAGAAGACCTGGGTTCGCGAGCAGGACGTCAGCTACGAGATGAACGAGCCCGACGCCTACGCGCTCGAGGAGGCACTGCGTCTTCGAGAGAAGCAGGGCGGCGAGGTCGTCGTCTGCTCGGTCGGGCCGGCGCGGGTGCAGCAGGTGATTCGCGAGGCGCTGGCGCGCGGCGCCGATCGCGCGATTCACGTCGAGGGCGAGGAGCTCGGCGCCGCCGACGCGTCGATGGTGGCCGAGGCGCTGGCCGCCGCCGTCGCCGGGGAACGGTTCGATCTCGTTCTCACCGGCCTGCAGTCCGACGATCAAGGCCATGCGCAGATGGGCGTGGCGCTGGCGGAGCGGCTGGGCATTCCCCACTCCACGATCATCATGGACGTGCAGGTGCAGGGCAGCGCGCTCCGCGTCAAGCGCGAGCTCGAGGGCGGCTGGTTCCAATGGGTGTCGATGCCGCTGCCGGCGCTGCTGACCATTCAGAGCGGGATCAACCAGCTGCGCTATGCGACGCTCAAGGGCATCATGGCGGCGAAGAAGAAGGAAATCCGGAAGGTGGCTCCGCCCGCGGGGCTGAAACCGACACAGCAGATCGTCTCGATGGCGCTGCCGACCCGCACCAAGCAGACACAGATGATTGCCGGCGCGCCGCCAGCGGCCGCGGCCGAGCTCGTGAAACGGTTGCGCGAGGAGGCGCGGGTCCTGTGATCCTCGTCATCGCCGAACAGCGCGGCGGCGCCCTGAATCGGGTGAGCTGGGAGACGATTGCGGCGGCACAGCAGCTCGCCGGCGGGATGCCCATCCGGGTCGCCGTCCCGGGGGGAGCGGTCACTCAGGCCGCCGGTGATCTCGCGACGGCCGACGTCGCCGAGGTGCTCGCCCTCGAGCACCCCGCCCTCGATGTCTACACGCCGGACGCCTACGTCATCGCGCTGCAGTCGTTGATCGAGCAATCGGCGCCGGCTGTCGTGCTGATGCCGCACACCTACCAGACGCGCGACTTCGCTCCGATGCTGGCGACGCGAATGCGGCGGCCGCTCGTCACCGACGTGACCGCCATCAACGGCACCGGGCAGGGGGCCACGTTCTCCCGGCCGATGTTCCAGGGCAAGCTGGTGGCGGAAGTTCGTCCCGCCGGCGACGCGCCTGCACTCGTGACCATTCAGATTGGCGCGTTTCGCGCGGACGCCGCGCGGCGTGGCGGCGGGGCGCCGGTGACCGCCTTCGCAGTGACCGTCGACGCCGCCGCTATTCGACAGAAGCCGGAGGCACCATTCCAGGAAGCGCGGCAGGCGGTCGATTTGAGCCAGGCGGAACGGATTGTCTCGGTCGGCCGCGGGATCAAGTCGAAGGAGAACCTGCCGGTCGCCGAGCGTCTGGCCGCGGCACTGAAAGCGGAGCTCGCAGCATCGCGCCCGATCTGCGACAACGGCTGGCTGCCGATGGAACGGCAGATCGGCAGCTCGGGCCAGACGGTGGCGCCTAAGCTCTACGTTGCACTCGGCATCTCCGGAGCCATCCAGCACCTGGTCGGCATGAAAGGGTCGCGCACCATCGTCGCCATCAACAAGGATGCGGACGCTCCCATCTTCGAGGTCGCCGACTACGGCATCGTCGGCGATCTGTTCGAGGTGGCGCCGGCGATCGCCGCGGAGCTGGAAAAGGGCTAGCCACACAGCCTGGTTCCCGGAAACGGATGGAACGGGACACACTCCAGGTCGACGTCCTGATCGTCGGCGGCGGGCCGGCGGGCCTTTCGGCGGCGCTCCGTCTCGCGCAGCTGCAGAAGGAGCGCGGCGGCGAGCCGCTCTCGGTCGCCGTGCTGGAGAAGGCGCGCGAGTCTGGCGCCCATTCGCTGTCAGGTGCGGTGCTCGATCTCTCCGCCCTGCGGGATCTCGTCCCCGACTTTCGCGACAAAGGCGCGCCGCTGGCCGCGGCGGTGGGCGCCGAGCACGTGTACCTGCTCACGCGGCATTCGAAGCTGCCGCTGCCGGTCATACCTCCGCCGCTTCGCAACCACGGCAACGCCCTCATCTCCCTGAACGCGTTCGTACGCTGGCTCGCCGAGCAGGTGGAGCACGCGGGGATCGATCTGTTCAGCGGATTCGCCGGACGAGACGTGCTGATGGACGGATCGCGCGTGGTCGGTGTGCGAACAGGCGACCGCGGCGTGGATCGCAGCGGCAACCCCAAGGCCGGTTTCGAGCCGGGCGTGGATATTACGGCCGCCGTCACGATCATGTGCGACGGTGTACGCGGGAACCTGACCAAGGAGCTGCTGCGGCGGCTGCAGCTCGGACGCGGCAGAGAGCCCGAATCGTACGCCATCGGCATCAAGGAGCTGTGGGAGGTGCCAGCGGGCCGTATCGAGACCGGCACCGTGATGCACACCCTCGGCTATCCGCTGCGGCAGGAGGAGTTCGGTGGCGGTTTCATTTACGCGATGCCCGACCGCCGCCTCGCCATCGGCCTGGTCGTCGGTCTCGACTACCACGATCCGATGTTCGACCCGCACACCGCGTTCAACGACTTCAAGCGGCATCCGTTCATGTCGGCGCTCCTCGATGGCGGCCAGATGATCCGCTACGGCGCCAAGGCGCTCCCGGAAGGCGGGTGGAACACGATTCCGCAGCTCTACGTGGATGGCGCGCTCATTGCCGGCGATGCCGGCGGCTTCGTGAACTCGATGCGGCTCAAGGGCATTCACCTCGCGATGCGCACCGGCATGCTCGCGGCCGAAACGGCCTATGACGCGGTCCGCAGCGGCGACACCTCGGCCGCAGCGCTGCGCGCGTATCAGGAGAAGATCGACGCGAGCGCGGTCCGTGCGGAGCTGTATCCGGTGCGCAACGTCCATCAGGCGTTCGGACACGGGCAGATGGCTGGATTTACAGCCGCCGGTATGGCGATCGTCTCCGGCGGCCTGCTGCCGCCGCACCTGTCAGGTAAGCCCGGCCATGCCGAGATGCGGACGGTGGCCGCTTACCACGGGCCGGGGAACGAGTCGAAGGCCACCGCGCCAGCCGGGGTCGATCGCAAGCTCACGTTCGACAAGGTGACCAACGTCCATTACGCGGGAACGGCGCACGAGGAAGACCAGCCGTCGCATCTGCTCGTGCACACCGAGGTCTGCAGCACGATCTGCGGTCCCGAGTACGGGCACCCCTGCACACGGTTCTGTCCGGCGAACGTCTACGAGATCACGCACGGGAGCGACGGCCGGCCGGTGCTGCAGATCAACGCCTCGAACTGCGTGCACTGCAAGACGTGCGACATCATGGATCCGTACCAGGTGATCACGTGGGTGCCGCCGGAAGGCGGCGGCGGGCCTCAATACAATGGGATGTAGGGCTATGGGCCAGCGGTTCTGCCGAAGCCCGGAGACTCGAGCCCGCGTCGCTCGTGAGTAACGACTGGCGCGCGTCGGCGCTGAAGCGGCTGCAGGTCAGGCTGATCGCCGCCGCCGGCTATCCGCTCCTGGCGGCGCTCGGCCACACGCTGCGCTGGCGGGTCGACGGCTGGCAGCACTTCGAGTCGATTCTCGCCGCCGGACGGCAGCCGATCATGGGTTTCTGGCACGGCCGCATCCTTCCCGCCACCTTGTACTTTCGCGGCCGTGGGATCGTGGTGATCACCAGCGAGAACTTCGACGGCGAGTGGATCGCGCAGATCATCGAGCGCTTCGGGTACGGCACGGCACGCGGATCCACGTCGCGCAGCGCGCGGAAGGCGATGCTCCAGCTGGTGCGTGACGTACGGCAGGGCAGGCCGGCAGGGTTCACTCTGGATGGCCCGCGCGGCCCGGCGCGGGTGGCGCAGCCGGGCGCCGTCTGGCTCGCCAGGGCCACCGGAAACCCTCTGCTGCCGTTCCACCTGGAAGCGTCGTCGAGCTGGACGCTTCGCAGCTGGGACCGTACGCAGATTCCGCGGCCCTTTGCCACCGTCGGTCTTGCCATCGGCGAGCCTCTGGTGGTGGACCCTGGTGCCAGCGACGCCGAGCTCGAGGCGGCAAGGCAGGATCTGGAGCGCCGTCTCACCCGGCTCGAGGAAAGAGCACATAATCTCGTCTCGTCAGGGGCGCGACCGCGTCCCCGCGAAGGAGGATGACATGCGCGCCGCCAGGATCTTGATCATCGCGGTCGGGTTGGGAACGCTGCTGTTCGCCCAGTCACGCTCCGGCGCGACGTTGAGCCTCTACCTCGTAGACGTCGAGGGTGGTAATGCCACGTTGATCGTCTCACCAGCCGGAGAATCGCTGCTGATCGACACCGGCAACGTCGGCGCCGCAGCGATGCGCGACGCCGACCGCATCATGGCCGCCGCACGCGACGCGAACCTCAAACAGATCGACCACCTCATCACCACGCACTACCACGGCGATCACTTCGGCGGGATGGCGGAGCTCGCGTCGCGCATCCCGATCAAGAACTTCATCGACCACGGTCCGAGCGTCGAGAACAATCCCGGCGCCACGGATTTCCTGCAGAAGGTGTACCCCGGGCTCTATGCCAAGGGGACGCACACGGTGGCCAAGCCTGGCGATCGGATTGCGATGAAGGGGTTGGACATCCGCATCGCGTCAGCTGCGGGACAGGTGCTGCAGTCGGCGCTCCCCGGCGCCGGTCGCAACAACCCGCTCTGTGCGGCGTTCAAGCAGCAGGCTGCCGACGCCACGGAGAATGCGCAGTCGGTCGGCACCCACCTCGCGTTTGGACGGTTCCGGCTCGTGCACATGGGCGACCTGACGGTCAACAAGGAATTCGACCTGATGTGCCCGGTCAACCGGCTCGGCACGGCGGATCTGTTCGTCGCCTCGCATCACGGCCAGGCGATCTCCAACGCCGACGTCCTCGTGCACGCCCTGGAGCCGCGCGTCATCCTCGTCAACAACGGCGTGCGGAAGGGCGGTCAGCCGGATGCCATGAAGGTCTTTCACTCCGCACCAAATGTGGAGGACATCTGGCAGCTGCATTTCTCTCAGTTGAGCGGCCAGGAGTACACCGTGCCCGGCATGTTCATCGCCAACCTCGTCGACGATCAGCCTGCGGACATGCCGATTGCGCCGCTGACGCCGCCGGCGCGCGGCGCGCCGCCGGCAGGTCCGCCGCCGCCGGTCCACAACGGCCCGGCGTTCTGGCTCAAGGTGACGGCGCACGAAGACGGCTCGTTCGCGGTGACGAACGCGCGCAACGGCTTCACGAAGACGTACGCGGCACGACCGAAGTGATCCGGCCGATCAGTCGCCGCTCGGGAACGCCGCCATGAGCGTGAGCGATACAATCTCCTCGTGAGCCTGACGCTATTCACGAGCCCGCGCTTTGCCGATCACCTCACGCCGCCGGGTCATTTCGAGCGCGTCGAGCGATTCGAGGTCATGCAGGCGGTTGCGGCCGAGTTTCGCTCCAACGGCGGCACGGTCCTCGAGCCGCGACCGGCCAGCGACGACGAGATCACGCGCGTCCACGACGCCGAATACCTGTCACTGATCAAGGAGACAGCCGGACGCGCGGTGGCCCTGGATCCGGATACCTACACCTCACCTGAGTCGTTCGCGGTGGCCCGCCTGGCCGCCGGCGCGGCGGTCACCGCCGTAGAACACGTGCTTCAGGGCGGCGACGGTTCACGTGCGTTCGCCCTCGTGCGTCCGCCAGGGCACCACGCCGAACGAAACCGCGCGATGGGCTTCTGCCTCTTCAACAACGTCGGCATCGCCGCGGCACACGCGCGCGCCCGCGGTCTCGATCGTGTCGCCGTCGTCGACTACGACGTGCACCACGGCAACGCTACGCAGTGGAGCTTCTACGCCGACCCGTCAGTGCTGTTCATCTCCTCGCATCAGTATCCGTACTACCCGGGCACCGGGGCGGCCGGCGATATCGGGACGGCGGCCGGCAAGGGATTCACCGTGAACCTGCCGCTGGCGGCAGGGGCGACCGACGCCGACTACGAGCAGAGCTACACGAAGGTGGCGTTTCCGGTTCTTCGTCAGTTCAAACCGCAGCTGATTCTGGTGTCGGCGGGATTCGACGCCTACCGCGACGATCCGCTGGCCGGTATGCGTCTCACCGCACCCTATTACGAACGCCTCGCCACCCAGATTGCAGGCATTGCCGACGAGTGCTGCGGCGGCCGCGTGGTGGCGGTGACGGAAGGCGGCTACGATCTCGACGGACTTCGCGACTGCCTCCACGCATCCATTCGCGCGCTGGCGGGTGAGACGCGCGCCGCGGATCTCGTCGTGCCGAATGGTCCGGCGCCGCGAGGTGAGGCGACGGTGAGAGCCGTCTCGCCGCTTCTGGCTGAGTACTGGACGATATAATCAAAGTCAGTAGACCGCAGCCGGAAGGGCCTGGACCGCGTTCGCCGCAGGTCCGAGCCTGAAGCCCCTGGCTTCGCGGCTCATGGCCCTTCATGCCCGACTATCACCCGCAGCAGCTCGACCGGAAATGGCAGCAGCGCTGGACGGCGGCGCGCGCCTTCGAAGTGGCCGCCGATCCGTCGCGGCCGAAGTACTACTGCCTCGAGATGTTCGCGTATCCCTCCGGACACGCGCACGTCGGGCACGTTCGCAATTACATCATCGGCGACGTGATGGCGCGGATGAAGCGGATGCGCGGCTACAACGTCCTGCACCCGTTCGGCTGGGACGCGTTCGGCCTGCCGGCCGAGAACGCCGCGATCAAGAGCGGCATCCACCCGGAGGCCTCCACGCGCGGCAACATCGCGCACATGAAGGGGCAGCTGCAGCGGCTCGGCATCAGTTACGCCTGGGAACGCGAGCTCGCGACCTGCGATCCCGAGTACTACAAGTGGAACCAGTGGCTGTTCATCCGCATGTTCGAGCGCGGCCTCGCCTATCGCCGACGCTCGTCGGTGAACTGGTGTCCGAGCTGCCAGACCGTGCTGGCCAATGAGCAGGTGGTCGACGGCGGCTGCTGGCGATGCGGCACGCCGGTGGAGACGCGGGAGCTGGAGCAGTGGTTCTTCCGCATCACCGCTTACGCCGACGAACTGCTCGACAGCACGACCGCGCTGACCGCCTGGCCCGAGAAAGTGCTGACGATGCAGCGCAACTGGATCGGGCGGTCGGAGGGCGCCCGGGTCAAGTTCGCGGTGGAGGGCGATCCCGCGACGAGCATCGAGGTGTTCACCACCAGGATCGACACGATCTTCGGTTCGACGTTCGTGCTGCTCGGACCGGAGCATCCGCTCGTCGCGAAGTTTGCCGAACGCTCGGTGGATCCCGAGGGGTTCCGCAAGCAGGCACAGGCGTTCCGTCTGCAGGACCGTGCGGCGCGCATCAGCGGCGACATCGAGAAGCAGGGCTTCGATACCGGCGTGAGAGCTATCAACCCGTTCACCGGCGAGCCGGTGCCCATCTGGGTGGCGAACTTCGTGCTCGGCGAATACGGGACGGGCGCAGTGATGGCCGTGCCGGCGCACGATCAGCGCGATTTCGAGTTCGCGCGGAAGTTCGGTCTGCCGATCAGGGTCGTGATCACCCCCGACGGGAAGCCGGCATCTGCGGCGGCGATGACCGAGGCCGCCGATGCTTACGGCATTCTGGTCGACTCCGGCCAGTACAGCGGACTCCCGTCAGAAGCCGCCCAGAAACAGATGGCGGCGGACGCCGCGACCCGCGGTATCGGCGAAGGCACGATTCAGTTCCGGCTGAAGGACTGGGGCATCTCCCGCCAGCGGTACTGGGGCACGCCGATCCCGATGATCTACTGCGACACCGACGGAATCGTGCCGGTGCCCGACGATCAGCTGCCGGTCGTGCTGCCGGCGGTGAAAGAGTTCACCGGCCGCGGCAGCTCGCCGCTGGCGCAGGTTCCTGAGTTCGTCAACGTGAAGTGTCCCACATGCGGCCGGCCGGCCCGCCGCGAGACGGACACGATGGACACGTTCGTCGATTCGTCCTGGTATTTCTACCGGTTCGCCGACCCACGGAACGGCAAACAGCCGTTCGATCCGGCGGCGGTCAAGTACTGGCTGCCCGTCGACTTCTACAGTGGCGGCGTCGAGCATGCGATCCTCCATCTGATCTACTCGCGGTTCTTCGCGCGGGTCTTCCGTGATCTCGGATACGTAGAGCACAGCGAGCCGTTCACGCAGCTCCTCACGCAGGGCATGGTCCTCAAAGACGGCGCCGTCATGTCCAAGTCGAAAGGGAACGTCGTCGATCCCGATGCCATGCTGCAGAAGTACGGTGCTGACGCGCTGCGCCTGTACGTGATGTTCGTCGCTCCTCCGGAGAAAGAGGTGGAGTGGACCGACGCCGGCCTCGAGGGCAGCTTCCGGTTCCTGGCGCGGGTCTGGCGCCTCGTCGACCATTGGGACGAGACCATCGCGGGCGGCGGCATCCAGGATCCCGGCAGCTGCACGTCGCTCAATACGGCCGAGAAGGCGCTGCGACGCAAGACGCACGACACGATTCGACGGGTGACGACCGACATCGAGCAGCACCAGCACCTCAACACCGCGGTATCGGCGATGATGGAGCTGGTCAACGAGCTTTACGCGTTCAGCGAGCATACGGTCACCGGAGTGCCGTCACGCCGGCTCGACGAGGATGTCGAGCACGCAGGGCAGGTCGAGCGCTCGGAGACGATCTGCGTGGTCCGTGAGGCGGTGGAGGCGCTCATCCGTATGCTGGCGCCCTTTGCTCCCCATACGGCGGAGGAGCTGTGGGAGTCGCTCGGCCATGACGACGGGTTGGCCGCTGCAACATGGCCGGTGTTCGATCCCGAGGTCGCCAGGGCGGACGAGATCGTCGTGCCGGTGCAGATCAACGGAAAGGTGCGGTCGCGCTTGACGGTGCCGGCAGACGCGTCAGAGACGGATCTCGAGCGCCGGGCGCTGGAGGATTCGGTCGTTGCCGGGTACATTGAGGGTAAGACGATAAAGAAGGTGGTCGTTGCGAAAGGAAGGCTCGTCTCGATTGTCGTGGGCTGATCGGCGGCTGCGGCCGTTGTCGTCCACCGTACTGGCGCTGGTGCTCGTGGCGAGCGCCGGCTGCGGCTACGCGCTGGCCGGCCGCGGCACGTTCCTGCCGGCGCATATCAAGGCGGTGGCGATCCTTCCGTTCGTGAACCAGACCCCCGTAGCGACCATCGACCAGGTCATGACCCGGAAAGTCATTGAGGAGTTTCAAGGTCGAGGCAAGTTCACGATCGTGCCGGATGCCGCCGCCGCCGACGCGTTGCTGAACGGCACCATCCTCTCGATCAACCGCGTGGACGCCGGCCGTACCGACACGGGGCTTGCGTCGAGGTATCGTCTGACGCTCACCATGAAGGTCACCTTTACCGACGCGAAGACCAAAGAAGTCATCTGGTCGAACGACGCACTGCAGTTCAGCGGCGAGTACGACCTGACGGTCCGCGGCACGGGCCAGTTCGAGGCCTCGACGCTCGTCGATCAGTCGCCGCAGGCGGTCGATCGCATGACGACCGACGCGGCGCGCACCGTCGTCACGGCGATCGTCGAAGCGTTCTGACGCGGATGCCGCCCATCAGCGCAGCGGTTCTTCGCCAGCAGATTGCTGCCCGCGACACCGGTCCGCTCTATCTCCTCGTTGGCGATGACGATGTCGAGAAGTCGGCGGTGGCAGCCGAGTTCGCCGACCTCGTCGAGGAGGATCTGCGCGCCTTCAACGTCGAACGGCTCTACGGCGGCGAGACGAAGGTCGACACCTTGATCGGCACGGCGCAGACGCTGCCGATGATGGCGCCGCGCCGCGTCGTCATCGTGCTGGAGGCCGAGAAGCTGCTTGCCCCGAAGCGCGAGTCGAAGGCGGCGGAAGAGGATCAGGAGCGGCTCGAGGCGTTCGTGCAGTCGCCGCCGCTGCATGCCACGCTGGTGTTCGTCTGCACGGCGCTCGACATGCGACGCCGCATCGCCAAGCTTCTGCTCAAGGAAGCGCGGGTCGTCAGCTGCGGCGCGCTCGAGAACGACGTCGATGCCGAACGCTGGGTCACCGCCCGCGCGGCGCGCGACCGGATCACGATCGATCCGGCGGCGGTGCGTGCGCTGGTTGCCCGCGCCGGCGTCGATCTCGTTCGCCTGCGTTCCGGTCTCGAGCGGGTGTCGCTCTATGCGATGGGACAGCCGTCGGTGACAGTCGAGGACGTACGGCAAGCCGTGGCCGTTGGACCGGAGGCTCAGACCGACTTCGGCATCGCCAACGCCATCGCGCGCGGAGACGCGCGAGAGGCGTTGAAGGAGCTCGGCCTCGCGCTCGACGGCGGGGCCGCGCCGTTTTTCGTCCTGGGGCAGATCCGGATTGCGGCTGAGAAGCTGCCGCCGGCGAGGCTTCGAACGGGCGTCGACGCGGTGTTTCGAACCGATCTCGCGCTGAAGTCGTCGGCCGGAGATCCGCGCGTGCTCCTCGAGCGCGTCGTCGTGGAGCTCTGTGGCAGCGGCGGCGCCCCTTCGCCTCGCGGCTTCGGCGCGACAGGACGCCAGGCGGCGCCGCCATATCGGCGGCGATGAGGGGATCGTGTGGTGTCCGCCTTTTCAGGCGGACCCGGTCCGGCCATAGGCGGAGCCGGTCCGGCTGAAGCCGGACGCTACTATGCTGTGGCTTTGCTGAGGCGCGAGGACAGCCGCGACTTGTAGCGGCCCGCGGTGTTGCGGTGGATGATGCCCTTCGTGGCCATCTTGTCGACGATGGACACGGTCTGGCTGAGCGCCGTCCTGGCGCCGGCGAGGTCGCGGGAGTCGAGCGAGGCACGAATCGCCTTCAACGCCGTGCGAAGTTTCGATCGCATCTGGCGGTTCTGTTCCCGCCGTTTGATGTTCTGCCGGTTCGCCTTCAGGGCGGATTTCGTACGCTTGGCCACTATCCTGCTGTCCTCTCGTCAGATACCGTGATTTGTGGGTTGCCGAAGAGGGAATTGTAGCATGCCCGGCACGGCCAGCCGGGCCGCGGCCACGGCGCCCGAACGGGACGTCTACTGCCGGACGATTTCGTAGGTGCCGCTGGCCGGCTTCTCGGTCGAATACTTCGGGATCACGCGGTCGTCGATGATCTCGATGAACCTGTAGAGCCTCAGTATTCCCCCCGACGCCTTGCCAGTACGCGGCCCGTCAGCGGCGACGCCCACCTTCGTCACGTAGTCCCGCGTTTCCCGGTAGGGAGGCACCGTCCCGCCGTGCCGATCGACGGCGCCGGAGCCGGCGTTGTAGGCGGCGAGCGCCAGACGCTCGTCCCCATCGTACCGATCGAGGAGCTGACGAAGGTACATCGTGCCGCCTCGAATGTTGTCCTCGGGGTCGAACGGGAAGCGGACGCCCAGGGTCTTCGCGGTGGCCGGCATCAGCTGCATCAGACCCATCGCGCCCTTCGGCGATCTTGCCTGGGGATTGAAGCCTGACTCGACCTGGATGACCGCCCGGACCAGCTCAGGCCTCAGCGACTGCCGGGTGGCGTGCTCCATGATGAGCGACTCGTAGAAGGCCGTGTCGTCAGGCTTCGAGACCGGGCGGGTCGTACGGATCGCGGGAGCGCCTTCGACGACGTAGACGTCGGTGGGTGCGGTGATGGCCTTGTCCGAGAGAACGAGGGTGCCATTGGCGTCGCGCCAGGCGTAAATCTGAGCACTGGCCTGCACAGGCCAGAGCAGCAGTGCGCACGCGGCGGCCATTCGGAGCGTCGTTGGCATGGTGGCTGGCAAACAGAGCCGGGCATCCCCTGTATCGGCCCCACGCCGGGAAGTGTTAGCGTTGAGGTTTCGGCATGCCGCTCCTGACCCTCGAGCAGATCTCTCACGCGTACGGCCACCTGCCGCTGCTCGATCGCGCAGCGCTCCGCCTCGATCCCGGCGAGCGTCTCGCGCTCATCGGCCGCAACGGCAGCGGAAAGTCGACGCTGCTGAAGATCATCGCCGGCGAGCTGGCACCGGACGCCGGCTCGGTCTGGCGGTTGCCTGCCTCGCGCATCGCCCGATTGACGCAGGACGTTCTCGAGGAATCAGACCGGACGGTTCGCGAAGAAATCGCGGCCGGGATGCCGGCTGTACCGCACGAAGATGCCTGGGCCGTCGCTCACAAGGTCGACACCGTGATCTCGCGCCTCTCGCTGCCGGCAGACGCGCTCATGAACGAGTTGTCCGGTGGATGGCGCCGCCGCGTCCTGCTGGGACGGGCGCTCGTGTCCGACCCGGACGTGCTCCTGCTCGACGAACCGACCAATCATCTCGACGTCGACGCCATCCAGTGGCTGGAGCGGCATCTCGCCGCGTTTGCAGGTGCGCTCGTGTTCGTGACCCACGATCGTGCGTTCCTGCGAAGGCTGGCCACGCGGATCATCGAGATCGATCGAGGACAGTTGACGTCGTGGCCGGGCTCCTACGACGACTATCTCGAGAGGAAGGCGGCGGCCGTCGAGACCGAAGCCCGTGATCTGGCGGCGCTCGATCGGAAGCTCGCCGAGGAGGAGGCCTGGCTCCGTCGCGGCATCAAGGCGCGGCGGACGCGCAACGAGGGACGAGTGCGGGCGTTGCTGGCGCTGCGCGCGGAACGCGCCGCACGGCGAAGCCAGATCGGCGACGTACGAATGGCGATCGACACGGGCGACGCATCGGGCCGGCTCGTCTTCGAGATCGAGGATGTGTCGAAGAGCTTCGGCCCGACCGCGGTGGTGCGGAACTTCACGTCGCGCATCATACGCGGCGATCGGATCGGGCTCATCGGGCCCAACGGTTCCGGCAAGACGACGGTCGTGCGGATGCTGATGGGCGAGCTGACGCCGGACCAGGGCGACATCCGCCGCGGCGCCAGGCTGCAGGTTGCGTACTTCGACCAGAACCGCCAGCAGCTCGATCCCGATCGCTCCGTGGCCGAGAGTGTCGCCGACGGCGACGTGGTGACCATCAACGGTCAGGCGCGCCACGTACTTGGATATCTGTCCGACTTCCTCTTTCCCAGTGAGCGCGCCCGGGCACCGGTCAGGGCCCTCTCGGGTGGCGAACGAAATCGTCTGCTGCTGGCGCGGCTGTTTGCCCGGCCGGCGAACGTGCTCGTGCTCGACGAGCCGACCAACGACCTGGACATCGAGACACTGGAGCTCCTCGAAGCGCTCATCGCCGATTTCGACGGGACCGTGCTCCTGGTGACGCACGATCGAGAGTTCCTCGACAACGTCGTGACCAGCACCTGGGCATTCGAGGGGAGCGGCCGGGTGGTGGAATACGTGGGCGGCTGGGGCGACTACGTCCGCCAGGCGCCGCCGAGGGCAGACGAGACTGCGCCGCGACGGAAGTCGGCGGCGCCGACGCCTCCTGCGCCAGCCGGCCGCGTGGAGCGGCGGAAGAAGACGTTCCGCGAGGAACGCGAGTACGCGGCGCTCCCGGCGGCGATCGAGAAGCTCGAAGAGGAACAGCGGGCGCTGCAGCGTGAGGTGGCTGGTCCGGACTTCTACAAGGCGCCGGCGGACCATATCCGCCAGGTGCTGGCGCGTATCGATGCGATCGGCGGCGAGCTCGAGGCGGCGCTGTCGCGATGGGTCGAGCTGGAGGAAATCGGCCGATGAGGCTGTGGCGGCGCTGGGTCGAGCATCCGCAGCGTATGTGGATCCGTCGTGCAGCCTTCCAGATCCACCTGTGGACCGGCATCGCGCTCGGACTCTACATCGTGATGCTGAGCGTGACCGGCAGCGCCCTCGTCTACCGCGTGGAGCTGGACCGCATGTTCAGGACGCCGCCGGCACGCTTCGTCGAGGGCAAGGCGATCCTGAAGCCTGAGCAGCTCCGGGCCGCGGCGGAACAGCGCTATCCCGGGTATGTGGTGACACGGCAGGGCGAGCGTGTGGGACGGCGGAACGCCTCGATCGAGATCTGGCTCGAGAAGAACGGAGACAAGAAGGAGCGTCTGTTCAATCCTTACACTGGCGAGGATCTCGGTGACGCGGTCACGCGCGGCGAGCTGGGCGTGATCTGGCTGGCGCGCCTGCACGACGAGCTGCTGTTCGATCGCACCGGCAAGTATGTGAACGGCGCCGGCAGCGCCGCGGTCACGCTCCTGGTGATGACCGGCGCCGTCGTCTGGTGGCCCGGCATCGCCCGGTGGCGGCGGAGCATCGCCGTCAACCTCCGCGCCGGCTGGAAGCGGATCAACTGGGATCTGCACAGCGCGATGGGTTTCTGGCTGTTCCTCTTCATGCTGGTGTGGGGAGTATCGGGTGTCTACCTCGGCATTCCCGAACCATTCGCCAGCTTCGTCGATTCGATCTCCGATCCGCTCGCCAATTACGGCGAGCGTCCGGGTGACATCGTGCTCTTGTGGCTGACCCGTCTTCATTTCGGCCGTTGGCGATCGGGCTGGCTGAAGGCGGTCTGGGCCATCGTCGGCCTGGTGCCGGCGGTCATGTTCGTCACCGGCTTCATCATGTGGTGGAACCGCTCGATTCGGCCGTGGCGGCGGCGTGAGCGGGCCGCGGCGGAAGTAGAGGCTACATGACCGGCGGGCGCTGCGACGCGGCGGACCCACCGGGGACCGCGTACTCGCGCCTGCTCGGCTCCCGGCGGAGCGGGTGGGTGGTGATCCGCTCGGGGCGTGGAGACGTCCTGTTGACGGCGGGATCGAGATAGCCGTCGAACTGCGCGATCGCGGCAGTAAAGGCGAGTTCCGCCGCGGCGCGATCGCCCAGCCGCGCGAGCGCAACGCCGAGATTGTTGGAGCCCTCGGGCGTCTCCATCAGCGACTCGGCTTGCCGGAGTGATGCAGCCGCGTCGTCATCCTTCCCGAGCGACAGCAGGATCGTTCCGCGGTGGAATGCTCGCCGCCAGCCTTCGGGAAACGGCCACGGACCGTCCGCCTCGAGGATCTCGTCGGGGTCAGCGTGCGCGGGGCTGGCGGCGTCGAGGAATCGCAGCGCTGCCGCCGGCTCCTGCCGGAACAGCGCCATCATGACGAGCGCCCACGACGCAACGCGCGGCGCGAACCCGGCTTTCAGGTACAGGCGGCGAACGTCCTCGTACTGATGTTTGCACACTGCCATCGCCAGCGCCGCCCGTTGGCGGGCGATGTTGCGCGACACGCTGCCCGGATAGGCGTACATCCGGTAGCCGACGTCGTGACCGAACCCGAGCGTTGCGCCGTTGCGAACGGCGCGAAGGAGGACGTCGAAGCTCTCGGGTCCGTAGATCCGCGGGTCGTAGCGTCCGGCCCGCCGATACGTGTCGACTTTGAAGGCGACCTGCGTATCCCCCGGGAGGAAGTTGCGCTCGAACAGGCGTAGCGGTCCGCCGGGTCCGCGAAGATACGCGGGGATGTCCAGCCGGCGGAGCCATGCGCCGGACATGCCGTCGTGCAGATCGATGGCCTCGGTGGCGATGTCGTACCCGGCGCCGAGGAGGGCAGCCAGGCGCGCGGCTCGCCCGGGAATCCATTCATCATCGGCGTCGAGCCAGGCGGCGAAGGGCGTCTCCACGGCATCGAGCGCCCGCTGGCGGGCCAGAGGGACGCCGCCGGGCGCCGGGGCAGACACCACGCGCAGCCGGCCGCCGGCCGCTGTCCGTGCGCGCACGATGGTCTCGTCGGTCGAGTGGTCGTCGGCGAGCACGATCGCGCTCGTGGCGTCGGGCAGGCACGAGCGGACAGCGCGCTCGATCGTCGCAGCGGCATTGCGCGCCGCGATCAGGATGGTCAGCTCGCGCGGCGTTCCGGCCACTGCGCCACCCGGGCGAACGACGAGGTCAGCGTTTGCCGGTAGGTGCGAACGTCGCAGTGGCGCTCGGCAAAGGCGCGCCCGCGCTTGCTGAGCGTGAGGCGCTTCGACGTGTCGCGCATGACGTCGAGCAGCGTCGCTGCGAACCGGTTCTCGTCGCTGATGGTGCCGCAGACGCCGATGCCATGGCCGGTCAGGAAGCGGCAGGTCTCGGTGCCCTGTCCGGCCGCCGCCATGATCGGCAATCCGGCGTTCAGGAACTCGGTGATGCGCGACGGCACCGAGTACTCGGCGTAGTGATACTCGGGCTCATCGGCGATGTTGAACGGCACGAGCGCCAGGTCGGCGGCGCAGAGGTGCTCGTGCAGCACACGGGCGTTCAGGTAGCCGTAGTACTCGATCTCCGGTTCGAACTCGACGCCGGCGTCGCGAACGTAGAGCGCCGACGTCGGGTAGCCGTACCACTGGATGGGGGCCAGGCCTGGAACGACCTCGCGGATGCGCTGCCATACCTGCCGGACGTGGTGCAGCACCCAGGGCATGTGCGAGTTGCCGAGCATTACGACGCGAAAGCGCTCGTCGAATTCACGATGCTCGCGCTTGTACGTCTCGGAGATCTCGCATTTGAAGGTATTCATCGTCCGGACGTCGCGGCCGGCCATGGCGGCAAGGCGTTTGCCGAGCGCATCGGTGATCGCCCAGAACTCCGACACCTGCGGCGAGATGCTGACGAGCGCCCGCTCGAACGCACGCAGATCCGAATAGAGCCAGTCATGGAAGTGCTGGATGACCGGAACGGGACCGAACGCCTCGAGAAGCGCAGCCAGTGCCTCCAGCCCGGGCTCTCCAAAGACGTTCGAGTAGATGACATCGGGCGTCTGTCCGTTCGCTCGCAGCTGCGCCGCGATCGCTGAAGCGGTCAGGCTGCCTGCGTCTCCACGCCCGTTGACCGCCAGCGCGTGGCTGTTGGCCCAGAACGGATCACCCTTGCGGCGAAGGTACGCGTGCGTCAGGCGATCGGAGGGGTAGCCGGCGAGATGACGCATCAGCACCGCGCCGGTGCCGTGGCCCGGTGAGACACAGTCGTCCGTGAGTACCAGCACCGAAGGCATGGTCGCCGGCATTGCCGCTTCGAAGGCCGGTACCACCAGACCGTCGCCGGGACGATAGAGCGAAATCCTCGTGCGCTCTACGCCGAGCTGCGCCAGCGTGCTCGCAATCTCCCGCCACGACTGGCTGGCCACGACGACCTCGTCGAACCAGTCTCGAGGCAGCCCGTCGAGGGCCACGACGCGGACGCCGTCGACCGTCGTTCCCTGCTTGCGAGGATCGCCGTCGGCGAACGCAACGACGGTGCGCGCGCCGTCGTTGTTGAGCCGGGAGAGCGCCGCTCGGCCGGCGGCGCCGGCGCCGTAGATAACCGTCCGCCGACGGGTGTCGAGCGCTGGATGAATCGTGCCGTTTCGTGGGCGTGTGACGTCAGTCTTCATGATTCTTGTGATGGCGAGGCCGCGGTCGGGCGGCGAACCGTTACAGGAGCCGCCACGCCGGTGTGCCCATCGCGAGCAGCGCCTGCTCGGCCGCGAACGTCTCCGGTGCATCGGATCGGATCTGTGGCAAAGCCGGAACCGGCGTCGCCGAGATCCGGCTCTGCGGCCGTGACTCGAACTGTGCGTGATCGAGTTGCGGCTTCAGATATTCGTGCGACCAGCCGGGCGCAGTTCCACCGAGCAGCGTCTCGAGCCAGGGATCGTCGGTCTCGCGCGAGAGAGTCGAAGGCCTGGCGGCCTCGACCAGCCAGGCATGGCGGATGACCCGGTGGCCGGTGGACCACTGGCTCTCGCCGAGAATGCGCATCGAGAGGAAACGAAGCATGTACCGGACACACGCCGTCGACGGGATCCACAGCGTGGTGTGCTCGTTGTAGTAGTCGCCCCGATTGAGCGCCATGAACAGATTGGCGTCGTCCGGGAGCGCTGCGGTCTCGAACACCGCCATGCCGCCGTTGCGAAGCAGCGCGCGGACGTGCGCGAAGAGATCGAACGGCGAATAGACGTGGTACGCCACCCCCGAGCAGAGGACGAAGTCGAAGAATCCTTCGTTCGCCAGAAGACCGGGCAGCGCTTCGAGGACCACGCCCGTCCGGTAGCGGACCGTCGACCCGTACGCGTCGATGAGCGCCGGCACCGTCGCCTTGCCCACGCCGTCGACCGCCAGCACGTGCCCTCCGAGGCGCTCCATCAGGAAAGACATCTTGCCGTCCATCGCGCCGATGTCGAGGCACTTCATGCCGTGCAGCGAGACATGACGGAGGAGGCGTGCCACCGGAATCAGGTTGTCGCCGTATTGCCCTGGCGTCGATCGGCCGTGGGTGAGCGTCATCTGGTGATACCACCAGTTGGCGCCAAGGATCTCGTCGAGGGTGTCGGGGCCGGGGCCGGCTGCCTCGGCGACTGCGCTCCTGGTGCGAATCGTGGTCATGGGTGTCAGAGACTCGGCGTTCGCAGAGCCCTGTCGGCCCAGGGGCAAAGCCGGTGCCGGAAGCTGACCGTCCAGCGACCGCGCCTCGATCTGGAAAGACTCAGGAATTCCTGCGCAGTGCGAGTGCCTCGGCGAGCGACCCCGCTCCAGCGTGTCAGCGCGGCGTCACCTGGTGTCGGACGTCCGACATCGTCGCCTTGCGCGCACGGCGCCTCGAGCTGCGATCGGCCGGGACGCCGTCTGCGAGGAGCAGTTGCCGAAGACGCTTGTTCTCGTGCATCTTCGCCCGCACGGTACGTCTGAGCGTCTCCAGCTCCGAGGTCAAACCGTGGAGGTGTTCGCCGAGGCTCTGAGCGCCGGCCGCCGGCCGGCCGCCCTGGGCGTAGTACTCGCGCAGCAGCGGCAGGAACCGGTGATGGTCGGCAATCTGTTTCGGGTACTCGCGGCGAAAGAAACGCGCGCCCGCGTCGGCATGCGCCGGCGAATGAAGCATCCACCACGCGGTGTGATAAAAGACCTCGATCCGCGAACCTTGGCGCCAGCCGTGAGCGTGGTAGCCGGTCGTGTAGGCGCCGTCGTGATGAGTGTAGAGAATCAGTTCGCGATCGAGGCACGGTATCGGGGCGAGCAGGCTCAGCTTCAGCACGAGGAGCCAGTCTTCGGCCTGATGGGCCATGAGCGTCGGGAAGCCGCCCACCTGCTCGAGGGCGGAACGGCGAATCGTCAGGCTCGAGTTCGCGATCGGATCGACGCGCCACAACTGGTCGAAGGAGAACGGCGGCGAGAGCTGCGCGTCGAGCGAGCGCCAGTGACCTGCCTGCAGCGTGCCATTGTGCCCGCGCAGCGGCTGGCCGGCCGCATCGACGTTACGCCCGAGACTGCAGACGGCGACTGTCGCCGAATGCGAACTCAGCTCATCGACGGTTGCTTCCAGGCGCTCGGGAAGACAGGCATCGTCGGCGTCGAGAAGCGCGACGAATTCGCCGGTGGCTTCCTGCGCAGCGAGGTGCCGCGAAGAAGCGACTCCCTGATTGCGTCCGCCGCCGTGGGTCAGCAGACGCATCGTGACCGGGCTGCGCCGGACGAGACGTTCGGCGAGCGCTCGCGTGCCGTCCTGTGAACCGTCGTCCACGACGAGCAGCTCGATGGCGTCGTGCGGGTAAGTCTGACTCCAGACCGAGGTGACTGCCCGTTCGAGAAACGCCGCGGCGTTGTAGGCGGGAACGACGACGCTGACTCGTCCCGGGATGGCAGAATTCACGCAGGTCAACGGCCTCTCGCGCCGCCAGACGGCATCACCGAGCAGGAAGTCGTGCGCGGAGCCAGCGGCGCGAGCGTTGGCTTCCGCAAGGGCCGTCCGAAGATGAAGATTGTCGTCCTCGAGAGCGGCGATGCGCGCACGAAGCGTGTCGTCGGCGGCGGCGTCCACTACGCAACCTCCTTGAACACGTGCTGTCTCAGCGCCTCGGTGATCTGCTCTCTGATCCGATCGACAGAGCCGGCCACGTCGGGCATCAGGATTCGTTCGTGCGGAACACCAAGCTTCCGCAGCTGCTGGCAGATTGCGTCACGGCTCATGCTGCCGATGATTACGGCGTCGCAGCGGTATGCGGGAATCCGCTCGGGCGCGATGACCTCGAGCCAGAGCAGCGCGCGCCCGTGCTGATCCTGATTGTTGTCGGCGAACCAGACGGCATCGGCCTCGTCGATGTCGGCCAGTGCCTCCCAGACCTTCATCGCGGCTGAGCCGGTGCCGAAGATGCCGACTCGAAGGCCGGTGCGAGCGGGCAGGGCGTTCAGGGCAGTCAGCAACGGGTCGGGCAATCGCGACGCGACGAAGCGGGCGAGCACCTCTGGACGTTGGTCGTCCGGCAGCGCCAGGATTCGGTCGCCGGCCACGCCGGCCAGCGCAGAGCGGGCCGCCGTTCCGGAAAGGTCGGCCGCCGATGCCACGACGACATCCCAGCGCGCGGCCGAGAGCCACGGCACCGGTTGAACGGTGCTGCCGAGAAACGGCCGGCCGTGACGGCGGGGATCACTGTCAACGAAGGCCACCACATCGGCCGAGCCCGCGAGCATCAGCGCCTCCCATATGAGCCGCGCCCGATCGGCGGCACCCAGGATCACCACCTTCGTCATGGATCGTGTCACCCTCTTTTTCAGTGCAGCGCGCTCGGCGGCCAGCCTGGCGTTGTCGGAGGCAAGGCTGGCGACTGCCGTCCGCAGCCCTTCGAGTTGCGTTTCGAGCTCTGCGTTCTCCTGCCCTCGAGCCGCCGTGAGCTTGGTGAGGTGACCTTCGGCCTGGTGAAGCGTCTCGCGCGTCACGCGCCAGCCGTCGTGGATGACACGCAGCTCCGTCGTCCAATCGCGGACGAGACGCTCCGTCAGCATGGGAGAGGCGAGCACCCGCTCCAGCAGACGCGACTCCGCGGCGCGAAGGCTCTCACCGTCTGGAGCCGCGATCAGGGACGCTCGTTCGTGCGTTCGATGAGCAGCGCTGGAATCGAGAATTCTGCGATACAGCTGGAGATAGGCTCCAGCCTGCACGGATGAATCGAACGCACGCGCGTGCGATTCGCATTGCTCGCTGAGCCGCTGCCGCTCCGCAGGCGCGTCGAGGAGCGAGCGGATGGCCGTCGCGAGCTCGCCGACGTTTCCCCGCGAGACGACGATTCCGCAGCGGCCGTGCTGCAGGACGTCGGGCACTCCACCAGTTGCATAAGCGATGACCGGAGTGCCGGCGGCGATCGACTCGAGCAGCGTGTTCGGCAGATTGTCTTCGAGGGTCGGCAGCACGAACAGGTCGGCGGCGCGGTAGGCGAGCGCCATCTGTTCGTCTCCAACGAGACGTCCGAGGTGCCGGATTGGAATCTCCCCCGTCAGGTCACCGTGGCCGAATGCGGCGCAGACAAGCTGGCCGGCCGCAAACCGTTCGCGCAGCTGCGGATCCTGAGCGAGCAATGCGAGCGCCTCGCGCAGATGGTCATGACCCTTGCGAGCTTCGTCCAGCCGATGCGCGCCGGCGAGCAGGATGGTCGCATCCGCCGGCAGCCCCAGCCGCATGCGGGCGTCAAGGCGGGAGGGCGTCTGATATCGCGACACCGGAAGCCCATAGGGAATCGTTTCGACGATCGCACCGCGTAGCAGGGTGCTATTACGCGCGCAGTTCGCAAGCCAGGAGGACGGACACACTACCGTGAGACGACTGGTATCGAGCCACTGCTGCTTGTGACGCAGCAGCAGCGGCGGAATGTGCTGCGCCTCGTGAATGAGACCGGGGCAACCGCTGCAATCGTGCTCGTACTGCCGGCAAGAATTCGAGTAGTGACACCCACCCGTAAAGACCCGCTGGTCGTGGAGCGTCCAGACCACCGGCTTGCCCAGATCCTGCACCAGGCGAACGGCGGGTACGGACATCATTCCGGCTGTCCAATGCACGTTGATGACGTCCGCCTCACGGACCAGACCCAGACAGGAGAAGTTGCGCGTGGGCAAATCGGTCGAGAAGAGGCGATCGGCCCCTGGCGTCCGGTATTGCTGGTACGCGGCGTACGTAACGCGGTCAAGTGCCGGATCGCCGAGCGCAGCGCATTCGAGCTCGTTCAGGGAGATCACGTGTTCGACGGGGTCACCGGGCGTGCGGTCGCGAACCAGGAACACCGAGTCCTGGCCGAGAGCTCTCAGGGCGCAGTGCAATCGGCTGGCGGCAATAGCGGCGCCACCGTCGCGCTCGGACGTGCTCACGTGGACGATCTTCACGGGCACCCCGTCCTGTCGTCCGTCGCGGCTCCTGGCGCGACAAGAACATCCGAAAGGTGGCGACGCCGTGAGCACGCGTGCGCCCGCACGTCTACGACCACGTCTGTCGCGGTGAACCGAGCAAGCTGAACGGCTTGCTGATCCCCTGAGGCGCTGGTCAGTCCAGGGGGAGCCACCGGCAGGTGAATGCTTGCGTTGGCCGACCCGCCGACGCATTCGAAGGTCCAGGTCACGGTGGTGCAGGGCGAATCACCCGGCGAAGAGGCCGACATCGCGCCGGCGATCTCGTGGAGATTCGCCAGGTACGCGTCGCCACTGCCAGGGCAGCCAACCAGGACCGCAGCCCGGCGTGTCCATGCGATCGCAAGGACGAGACAGAGGTTCAGCGGCAACGCAGGCTGCGTTGACTCGGTGGCAGCCTGTGAAACGTCAGGGCCGATCAATGCCTCGAACAGCTGAACCGCCCAACGGATTGGTTCCGGCCACGCGTAGAGCACTGCGAGTGATACTGCACGGTGATCTGCTGCCTCTTTCACCGGCGCGAGCGGCTGAAGTCGTGGAGCCGCCTCGCAGATGCGATCGAGAAGGCGGAGCGCATCGAGCAGAGAGGCACTGTCCATCGTCCGCTGCGTGTCAGTAAACGATTCAGCCAGCCGCGGCAGCAGACTCGTCGCGGACGAGCAATGGCTCCACGGGATGATCGTCCGGGACGGCGATCGGCCCGGCGCCGACTCGAGCGCTGCGGCGGCGGTGACAATCGCGTCGCGAAGACGTGGTGGATCGAAGCCTTCGCCGCTGAACTCCTTCCACTGGGCGAGCGGGTTCGACAGCTGCTCGTCACGTTCGAGTTCTGACTCGAGGGCTCGCAGCTCTCTGGCCAGGGCACTTCGTGAGCAGGCTGCGGCTCCGCTCTCAATGGCCGGCAGATGGATGTCAGCGACGCGGCGGCTGGCCGGCAACGCTTCGGCGAGCGGCAGTTGCGCGATGCCGTCGCCATACAGGATGCCCCCGCCGGTCGCATTGATCACTCGCCGTCCGCTGCGGCGGATGCGGGCGATCATCCAGTCGCGGAAGGACTGCAGCGCTCCCGTGGTCGTCGTCTCGACGCCTCTGAGGTCGGGCACCGTATGCAGCTGGCTGCGCGACATCTGTGCCCGCCACGAGTCCTCGAGGCCGATGCCCATGGCAGCGCCATACGCCCAGTCGAACTCGTACGTCGTGCCGCGGCAGTAGGGGCGGTTGCCGGTGAATGCCAGATCGGCACCGGCGATCACGATTGGATCGCAGCCGGCAACGAGGGCGACCTGAAACGCCGCGGTCAGCACCGAGCCCCACATCTCCAGCTGACCGGCCTGGACGCCGTGCTGTGTCAGCCAGGGCCAGGGGTGATGGTTGGCGAGACGGAACCAGAGTGTCCGTTCCGCGAAGGTGGCCGATGCGGAAGGATCGAGGGCCGATTCGGCAACCAGCCAGGTGCGCCGGTGCTCGGGCAATTCCAGAAAGTGGCGCGCGTTTGCCTGGCCTGGATCGGCGCCGACGGCCAGGTGCGGCACGATGCCGGCACCGAGCAGCGGACGCAGCGTGGTGTCGCAGGCAATCAGCAGCCCGCGGCAGTGGAGATCCACGAGCGGACCGAGCGCCGCGTCGAGAGACGGTCCGGCAGCCGTAATGATTGCGGGAACGCCAGTGTATCGGCCGGCGAGAGCCCTGACGTCGCCGCCGTCCACGATCGCCGGGATGTTGCGCACGACGTTGAGCAGATATCGGGGCGCGAACTTCCTCCGGGCTTCGGCGTTCGCCCGCACGCCGAACACGATCTTCTTGACGAGACGCAGCGCCGCGACCGAACCGGCGCCTTCCGTCAGGCGTGGATGGATCAGCAGGCGGAACGCGTCCGGTTGCGCAGGAAACAGGCGCCAGGCGTCGTCGGCCCCCTGGTAGTCGGGCGCGGTCAGATATGCGAGCCTGCCGCTGCTGCGCCGGCCGTGAATCTCCGGCCGGGCGAGAAGCGAGGCGCCAGCCCTGGCGTCGGGCTCGAGAGCGAGGACCCGGGTTCCGGGAGCACGCCGATCGACGACATCGAGAAGGTGCCCCTCCCCGAGGCCGATGACGATCAGCAGGGGAGGGAGCGCTCGGGTACCGAACTCGGCATCGAGCCAGCGAGCCGCTTCGGCCGCGGAGTCACTGCCATGAACGGGGGCGCTCTTGTAGAGGCTGACGCCGGGAACGGTCGTCCCGGCGAGTTCGGTCTCCTCGTTGTCCAGCCGCATCGTAAACGTTGAAGACGTCGCCGGTGCAACGGCGATGCCGCGGCAGCGATGTCTCGCCGTTGCGGGAAACGCGGTGAAGTGAGCGAGCGGATGACGGTAGCCCGGCCAGCGGTCGGTTCGCCGACACGCGCCGCCAGCTGCGCGATCGTCAGCGCCAGGCTCTCTTCAAGAGCGGCCTGCGCCCGGCCGATTACGCCGGTAGTGTCAGCGTCTGCCCCACGTTCATGCTGCTAATCGTCGGTCTGATCATCGTCTTCGCCGCCGTCATCGGTGGTTTCACCATGGCTGGTGGCGAGCTGCTCGTCCTGAATCAGCCTGCCGAGTTCATGGTCATCGGCGGAGCCGCGCTCGGCTCGCTCGTGGTGAGCACGCCGATCAAGGTGTTGAAGCTGGGCCTCAGGCAAATCAAGTCGCTGCTCAGCGGATCGACGCCGGCGTCGGAATACGCGAGCCTGCTGGCGATGATGTACCAGATCTTCAAGCAGGTGCAGCAGGCGGGCGTGATGTCGCTCGAGTCGCATTTCGAAGATCCGCCGAAGAGCCCGATCCTCGAGAAGTACCCGAAGTTCCTCGCCAGGCACGAGGCCGTCGACTTTCTCGCCGACTCGGTCAAGGTGCTGATCGTCGGCGGCATCGCGCCGCACGATCTCGAGGCGCTGATGGACGAGGACCTGAAGGCGCATCACGACGAGGCGCTGAAGCCGGCGGCCGCGCTCAACAAGATCGGCGACGCGCTGCCAGGTCTCGGGATCGTGGCCGCGGTGCTCGGCATCGTGATCACGATGGGCCACATCGACGGACCACCGGCCGAGATCGGCCACCACGTCGGTGCGGCGCTGGTCGGGACCTTCCTCGGGATTCTCCTTTCATATGGCCTGGCGCAGCCGATCGCGGGCGCGATCGAGCAGCGGGTGGCCGAGGAGGCCTACTACTGCATCTGCATCAAGGCCGGTCTGCTGGCGGTCTACAAAGGCAACCCTCCGGCAATTGCCGTGGAGTTCGCCCGGCGTGTGCTGCCGCACGCCGTCCGCCCGTCGTTCAATGAGACCGAGGAGTTCTGCAAGGCGTCGACGACGTCGCACGCGGCGGCCGCATGAGCGCCTTCTCGAACCAGTCGGTCGTCGTCGTCAAGAAGTCGACCCACGCCAGGCACGCTCATCATGGCGGCGCGTGGAAGGTGGCGTACGCCGATTTCGTCACCGCGATGATGGCCTTCTTCCTGGTGATGTGGATCGTCGGCCAGAGCAAACAAACGAAGGAAGCGATAGCCGGCTACTTCCGCGATCCGGTGGCATTCGAGAACAAGACGGGCGCCGGCAGCGGTGTGTTGCCGGGCGCAGACAGCGGCCTGCAGGGTGGAGGCCGGCCCGTGCCGGCGCCGCCGACCGACATCAAGAGCGCCACGGCCACGCTCGAGCGTGCAGCGGAGCACCTGCGGGAGGCGCTCTCGAAGACGCCGGAGTTTGCGGCGCTGAAGGACCGCATCGAGATTCAGGTCACTGACGAAGGACTCCGCATCGAGCTGCTGGAAGCGCCGAACGACGGGTTCTTTGCGAGCGGCAGCGCCGAGCTCAAGCGCGACATGATCGTGATCCTCACGATCATCGCGCAGGAGCTCAAGAAGATGGAAAACAAGGTTGCGGTCGAAGGCCACACCGACCGTCGTCCTTACAGCCCGGGACAGCAATACACGAACTGGGAGCTCTCGAGCGATCGCGCCAACGCCGCACGCCGCGCCCTGCAGGAGGCCGGAGTCAGGGAAGAGCAGCTCGACGCGGTCCGCGGATTCGCCTCGACGAGGCTGCGGCTGCCGGACAACCCGCTCGCGTCCGAGAACCGCCGGATTTCAATCGTCGTACGACGGCTTGGAACCTAGGGCCGCGCCCCGCACCTAAACGGTTGAGCTTGCGAGGTTTCGCGGTCCGCGCCCCTCTATAGCGGCGGAGCGTTGTGACCGATAACCCAGCGGTCCCGATGCTCACGGCGCACCTCACCCAGCCGTCTCTGCCACCCCGTTCCAACCAGCGAATCGCCGTGCTGCTCGTCGATGACGACGACGAGTACGCCGCGTTTCTGCAGAGCGTCTTCCAGGGAGTCGAGCATCAGGATCTCGATCTCCAGCACGTCAGGCATCTTCGCGACGTGCTGCCGCGGCTCGAAGCCGAGCAGTTCGCCGTCGTGCTGCTCGACGTCAATCTGCCGGACGGCGACGGTCTCAGCTGGCTGCTCGCCAATCACCAGCGGATGCACACCGCGGTGATCGTGCTGACGGGCGACGCCGATTGCCGCGTGCCCGAAGACATGGCGGCGGCGGCCCAGGACTTCCTCGTCAAGTTCCAGGTGCAACCCGAGCACCTGGTGCGGGCGATCCGCTACGCCGCCGATCGCGAGCGCGTCCGTCTGCAGCTCGTCGAGAGCCGCGAATACTTCCAGTCACTCATCGAACAGGCCCGCGATCTCATCACGGTCGTAGACGAGGCGGGAGTGATCGTGTATCAGAGCCCGGCGTGTACGGCCATGCTGGGCCGCACCCCGGAGGCGCTCGTCGGTCGCCGCCTCGACGAGTTCGCGAGCGGCGGCGACGCGGCACGTCTCGAGGCGATGCTGGAATCGCTCTTCGACGGGAATGCCGAGAGCGCTGGTGGTGAGTTCGACATCGTGCACGCCGACGGCAGCATCCGCGTGCTCGACGTGGTCGCGTCGCGCATCCCCTCGCAGGGCCGGCGCGCGGTGATCAACTCCAGAGACGTCACCGAGCGGCGCCACGCCGAGGAAACGCTGCGCGCGCGTGACGAGCAGCTGCGGCAGGCGATGAAGATGGAAGCCATCGGCCGTCTGGCCGGCGGCATCGCCCACGACTTCAGCAACGTGCTGACGGTCATCACGGCAGCGTGCGAGCGGCTGCAGGATGGCCTCGGTCCCGAATCGCCGCGGGCGGAGATCGGCACCATCCTGAACAACTGCCGGCGTGCGGCCTCGCTGACGAGGCAGCTGCTGGCCTTCAGCCGCAAGCAGACACTCTCGCCGCAGCCGCTGAACCTCGGACAGCTGATCGGAAGCGCCGAGCGGCTGCTCTGCCCGCTGATCGGCGAGCACATCGATCTTCGAATCACGATCGATCCCGGTCTGCACCCGGTCGAAGCTGATCCCGTGCAGATGGAACAGGTGCTGCTGAACCTGGCCATCAACGCCCGCGATGCGATGCCGACCGGCGGGGTGCTCTCGCTCCGGGTCGCCAACGTGGTACTGACCGAGGAGTTCGCGCGGAGCCACCCGCCCATCGAGGCCGGACCGTACGTGCTGCTCGAGGTCCAGGACACCGGCTGCGGGATGTCGCCGGGAACGAAAGCGAGAGCCTTCGAGCCGTTCTTCACGACCAAGGGGCTCGAGGGAACCGGTCTCGGTCTCTCCACCGTGTACGGGATCGTGAAACAGAGCGGTGGCTACATCTGGATTTCGAGCGAGCCGGGTGAGGGCACCACGTTCTCGATCCACATGCCGCCGACGTCCGCCGTTCCGGCAGCGCCGGAGGCGCCGCCGCCGGTCGCCAGACGGCCGACGCAGGAAACGACAATTCTGCTGACCGAAGACGACCACGACGTCAGGCAGATGCTGGCGGTCCTGCTGCGCTCGGCCGGGTACACCGTGCTCACGGCGGAGAACCCGGACCAGGCGGTGGACGTCGCAGGAGGGTTCGACGGCCGCATCGATCTCCTGCTGACCGACGTCGTCATGCCGCGGGGAACCGGCCGCGACCTGGCGCGCCGGATCGCGACGCTCCGCCCCGAGACACGGGTCCTGTATATCTCCGGCTACCCGGAATACGGGACGAACTCGGGGAGCGTACTCGAGCGCGGCGTCCCCTTCCTGGCCAAGCCGTTCACGCGCGACACGCTCATCCAGAAAATCAACGAAATGCTCGCCTGACTGGGGTCAGGTCTTGAATCGGTAGTATTTTCACGCTCTGGCCCCGCTCCAGGTCCAAGGATGGAGGTCAGGGTCGGGGCCAGAGCGTGAAAAAACTACCGATTCAAGACCTGACCCCTTCAAGCTGTTCCAGTCGCCAGCCGATTACCACGTCGGCCATCGTGCGCCCTCTGTGTGCGCGTGTCCCGACTGACGAATGGCGACGCCGCCGACCACTGCCATCGACGCACCGATCCAGAGCCTTGCCGCAGGCGCTGCGCACGACTTGCGTAACGTCCTGTTCGTCATCCGTGCGCACTGCGAGCGGCTGATCGAGGCGACAGCTCCCGAGGATTCCCGCCGTGAGGACCTCGAGGCCATCAAGGACGCGGTGGAGCGCGGGGCGAGCCTGGCCTCGGAGCTGGTTCAGGCCGGCCGCCCACAACGCCGGATGCGGCCGCTCGACGTCAACCAGGCCATCAAGGGCATCGAGCCGCTCGTGAGGCGTCTCGTCGGCGATCGGGTGACCGTCACCCTGCGGCTCTCGACGTTGTCCTGGCCGGTCACGGCCAACAGCGTGCAGCTCGAGCAGGTCGTGATGAACCTGGCCGTGAATGCCCGCGACGCGATGCCGGAAGGCGGCGGACTCACGATCGCCACCGAAAACCGGACGCTGACCGGTGCGGGCGTGGGGCAACCGTCGCAGTTCGTGGTGATTTCGGTGACCGACACCGGCCTCGGTGTCGACCCGGCGGTCGCGGACCGGATCTTCGAGCCGTACTTCACGACCAAGGGTAATGGAGGCACCGGCGTTGGCCTGGCCACCGTGCGTGCGATTGCCATGCTCAACGGCGGACATGTCGAGATGTCGACGGTGCCCGGGCAGGGGACGACCATGCGGGTCGTGTTGCCTCGCGCCCAGGCAGCGCCGCAGCCAGACGCCGAGCGGACGGCTCCCGCCGCGGACGGCGCTCAGAAGCGCATTCTGCTCGTCGAGAACGAACGGGCTATTCGCGAATTCCTCCAGCGTTGCCTGACAGCAGAGGGCTACGACGTGCAGGCGGCGGCCAGCGGGGCAGAAGCACTCCACCTGTGCGAGCCGCCGCTGCCGTCCGTGGACCTGGTGGTGACCGACGTGCACCTCCCAGACATCGGCGGTCCGGCCGTGGCGAGCCGCCTGAAGGCGGTCTGGCCGCACGTCGGACTGGTGTTCATCTCCGGGGATGGGGAGGGACTCGGCAATCTCACCGACGAGGGAAGGGTCCCGGTGCTGGCAAAACCGTTTACGACCGCGGAGCTGGTGACCGCCGTGCGGTCAGCCCTGGCGGCAGGGCACGCGGCCTGATGCTCAACCTTCCGCCCACAGTGACGATTCGAACTGTTAGGCGGCCTGGAGCCAGGTCGATCGAGGAACGCGTGGAGAGCATGCAGAAAGGGACCGTTCGATCTCGAGACGTCGCGGAAGTCAGCCTGCGCGAAATGGTCGCGCACCTGAACATCATCGAGGCGTCCATCGATGCGGTCGGGAAGAGCGCCGGGGCGGATCTGAGCGTGAAGGCGCGTGACGTCCTGAGTCGTCTCGAGCTGCTGGCGTTTTCTGCCGCACGATTGCACATCGCGGAGGTCCATCGTGTGACCGATGCGCTCGAGGAACTGGTGCTGGCGCTCAACGTCGGCGCGCGGCGCAGCGACGAAGAAGTGAGTGCAACACTGAGACACGGTGTCGATGTCCTCATGCTGCTGACGCACGACAAGATGCGACGTATGCAGGGATTTCCCGCCGCCGAACTTCGACCCGCCGCAGATGCACTCATCGAGCGTGTCGACCGCGTCATCAGTCACCGGCCGACGATTCCGCCGTCCGGTCTCAAGCTAGCGGGGCTATAATCTCTCCGCCCCCGGCATGTCGCCGCCCTCCTGGAAAACTCCTTCGGTACTGCTGATCACTGTGCCGCCGCATTTCGAGGCGGCGGCCCTCAAGGCGTCGACGGCGGATGCCATCGTGCTGCACGTGCAGCAGGGCGACTCGCCGCTCGACGACATTGCCGCCGCGCGCCCTGATCTCCCGCTGATTGTTCTCGAGGACGTCGACGAACAGGGTGCGCTGCCGCTCATCGCGCGGGGCGCCGACTACGTACTGCCGACGAGCGCCAGCATGCCTGAAATCGCTCGCGCGGCGCGCTTCGCCATCGCCCGGCGGAGCCGTCACGACCGGCGGCCGGTTTCGACACAGGTGGCGGCGCCGTTCGCCGACGCGCCGCAGCTGCAGGCAATTGCCCGACTCGCCGGCGGCATTGCACACGAATTCAACAATCTGCTCACCGTCGTCGAAGCGAGCGTCGAGCAGCTCGTTCAGGGTCTGCCGGAACAGAGCGGGCTGCGTCAGGCGGCCGAGGGGATTGGGACCGCCGCCCGCGAAGCCACCGTACTCACCCGCCAGCTGCTCGCCTTCGGACGGCAGCAGACGCTCATTCCGGCGGCGATCGACGTCAATCGTCTGGTGGCCGACGCGTCGCCCGTGCTGCGCAGCACGCTCGGCGACGGTGTGCTGCTGACGACCGAGCTGGCTCGCGACCTGGCGCATGTCCGGGTCGACCGCGACCAGCTGATGGAGGTGCTGTCGAACCTGGCGTTGACCGCGCGCGAAGCGATGCCCGGCGGCGGCACGTTCACGGTCACCACCGACATGCACGCCGTCACCGATGAGGAACGTCGTCATCGGCCGTGGCTGCCAGGCGGCCGGTTCGTTCGCGTCCGGGTGACGGATACAGGGCTCGGCATGGAGGAGCAGGCGCTGCCCCACCTGTTCGAGCCGTTCTTCACCGCCAACCGCACGACCCGCGGCAAGGGACTGGCGATGTCGTCGGTCTATGGGGTCGTCAAGCAGAGTGGCGGGTTCATATGGGCCGACAGCCGTGTCAACAAGGGCACCACGGTCACGATCATCCTGCCGCCTCTCGAGGTCGCGACCGTGACGAGGCACGAGAAGCCGGAGAAGCCGGCGCGCTCGGCGGTTCGAGTCCTGCTCGTCGAGGATACCGACGCCGTTCGCCAGACGTTGACCGGCATGCTCGAATGGCATGGGTTCACAGTGACGCCGGCGAGCACGGCTGAAGAGGCGCTCGAGTTCGCCAGGACGCTCCGCTTCGACATCCTGCTGACCGACGTCGCGCTGCCGGGCAAGAACGGTCCCGAGCTGGCCCTCGAGTTCCGCCAGATCTCGAGCGGGACGCCGGTGATTTTCATGTCCGGATACAGCGCCAATTCGATCGACCCGCACGATCTCGACACGCCGCGGGCGTTCCTCCAGAAGCCGTTTCCGGTTCAGACGCTGGTCGACCGGATTCACGAGATGCTGGCGTGGGCGAGAGAGCGGGATCGCCAGCCGAACCGCAGCGAATCGAGAGGCTGACCGCCCGCGTATCTGACCGGCATCCACCGACGTCATAATCGGGAGATGCAGGATCTGACGTACGCCGGCGCCCGATCTTCAGCGGCGTCCATTCACACCCATCTCGCCCAGCACCGCCGGCAGGCGGTCGAGCGCGGCGAATCGGACCTGGCGTCGCTGCCGGGCAACGCAGCCATCGCGCAGCTGATCGACGCCGCTTTCTGGGCGAGCCTGCGTCGCGAGGAGGGATACGTCCCGAAGATCTCGCTGGCGTTCCTCGGGCCGGGCGAAACACCGCACCCGCTCGTGCTCGACCGGCCGATTCCACTCGATCCCGCCGCTCTCTCGCGCATTGCGCCCGCCGTCGAGCGTCCCGGCATTCACCTCGGTGTGCACGACACCGCCACCGGACTCCAGGTCTGGGGGGTGGCGCGGACCATTCCCAAATACTGCTGCGTGGTCGAAGTCACTGAACCCGGGCTCGTCGTCGTGAAGCACCATCGCGGCGAGGAGCTCGCGAAGTTCGCCAACGTGGCTGTGCTGCAGGGTGACCGGGTCAGGCTCGTCGACGAGAACGCGTCGAGCCTGCCCGACTGCCCGGCGCTCCTGACGTCGCTACTCGGTTTCGGCACGCCCGGATCCTGGATGGGATCCACGAACGTTCTGGTCCAGCTCGCCGTCTCGATGCGCGCGCATCATCGAGGCGGGCTCCTGCTGGTGGTGCCCGCCGGTACGACCACATGGCGGGAGTCGTTGATCCAGCCGCCGCTGTACGCCGTGGAGCCGCCGTTTTCGGAACTGGCCGCCCTGGCGGGTGCGCCGCCCGCGGCCCGGTCGGGCGTCTGGCGTGATGATCTCGCACGCGCGGTGGAGTCGGTGGCGGGGTTGACCGCCGTGGACGGCGCCACTCTCCTGACCTCCGACTACGCGCTCCTGGCCTTCGGCGCCAAGGTGGCGCGGCGCCGCGGCGCACCACAGCTCGATCAGGTGATGGTGACCGAACCGATCGAAGGGGGAGTCGCCGAGATGATGACGCCCTCACAGCTCGGAGGAACACGACATCTGGCAGCGGGGCAGTTCGTCCAGGATCAACGTGATTCGATCGCGCTCGTCGCCTCGCAGGATGGACGATTTACCATCTTCTCCTGGTCGCCGTGCGAGAACATGGTCCACGCGCACCGGGTCGAGACGCTGCTGCTGTAGCTCGCCGCTGGAAAACGCGGCGTGGCAATGCCGCGTACGGTTTTGACCATCGCCAGCGGATAATCAGCCGATGAGATTCCTCGCCCGGGTCGTCCTGAACGGAATCGCGATCATCGTCGCCGCATACTTCGTCCCCGGTCTGCAGCTGTCGGGACCCGGTGCGGCGCTGATCGCCGGCGCAATACTCGGGTTCGTCAACGCCATCGTCCGGCCGGTGCTGTTCCTGCTCACGCTCCCGGTGACGCTGCTGACGCTTGGACTGTTCATCTTCGTGCTGAATGCCGCATGCCTGGGGCTCACCGCCGCGCTCGTGCCGGGCTTCGACATCGCCGGGTTCTGGGGCGCATTCTTCGGTGCGATCATCGTGACGATCGTGAGCTGGATCCTCAACGGGCTGTTGTTCACCGAGAAGAAGGTCTCATGAAATGTATCGCCATCCTCTGCCTGGCCGCCGGCGTGACGCTGGCGGCGCAGGCGCCGCCGCGTCCTGATCCGCTCGTCAAGGAGGGCGTGACCGAGAAAATCACCGAGCACGTGCACGTCATTCCGGATGGCAGCGTCCCGCTCGTGCCGAACATCGGGATCATCGTCGGCAGCCGCGCGACCATGGTCATCGATACCGGGCTCGGCACCCGCAACGGGCAGGCCGTGCTTCGCGAGACGCAGAAGGTGAGCCGGAACGCGGATCTCTACCTGGCCACCACGCACATTCACCCCGAACACGACCTCGGCGCGATGGCCTTTCCCTCGTCCGTCAGGATGATCCGTTCGCACGACCAGGAGGTGGAGATCGCCGACACCGGTCTGGAGGTCGCACAGCGCTTCTCGGGCATGTCGGCGACGAACGCCGAGCTGCTGAAGGGAGCCGAATACCGGAAGGCCAGCATCACGTTCGACAAGGAGCAGGTGGTCGATCTCGGCGGCGTCAGGGTGCGGGTGATGGCGATGGGCACGAACCACACGCGCGGCGACACCGGCTTTTTCGTCGAGCCCGACGGAGTGCTGTTCTCGGGAGACATCGTGATGACCGGCCTGCCGGCGTTCTCGAGCCCGGCGTCGAGCGTCTCGCACTGGCTGGAGAGCCTCGATCGCTTCGCGAAGCTCCAGCCCAGGCGAATCGTGCCGAGCCACGGGCCGATGGGCGATGCCGCGCTGATTGCCAACTACCGGACGTTTCTCACCACGGTCAGCTCGCGCGCCGCGGCGCTCAAGAAGGAGGGCCGGTCGCTCGACGAGACGGTCACACTGCTGCAGACCGAGCTGCAGGATCGCTACGACCGGCAGCGGATGACCAGCGCCATCCGTGCGGCTTACAACGCGGCGCCGTAGAAGCAGAACCGAGCTTCAGCTCGGTTAGGGACCCGAAGACAAAGCAGAACCGAGCTTCAGCTCGGTTAAGACACCGTTCAGAGGCAGAATTTCAGAAGGAAGAAGATAGGCAGAAGGAAGAAGATAGAAGGAAGAAGGAAGAAGGAAGAAGGAAGAAGGAAGGCGATGTATTCAGCGTTCATCATCATCCATTCGCTCCTGCGATGGGTGGTTCTGCTTGCGGGTCTGGCGGCGGTGGGTCGCGGAGTGGCCGGATGGAGTGGCCGCCCGTGGCTTCCGGCGGACCGGCTGACCGGCCGCGTGTTCGTCGGCGTGCTCGACCTGCAGTTCCTGATCGGCCTGGTCCTCTACGTCGTGCTGAGCCCCATCGTGAGTGCGGCAATCTCGAATGTCGGCGCCGCCATGCGCGATCCGATTCTGCGGTTCTTCCTGGTGGAGCATGCCGCCGGCATGCTCGTGGCGATCGCGCTGGCGCACGTGGGACAGTCGAAGATCAAGAAGGCCACCGACGATACCCGGCGTCATCGCACGGCGGCGGTGTTCTTCGGTCTCTCACTGTTCGTCATCCTGCTGTCGATCCCGTGGCCAGGCATGCCGGCCGGGAGGCCGCTGTGGCCGTGGTAAGCCGTGCGGTTCCCGTATAATCGAAGCCTCCCCGACACCTTGTACGGACGTTCTCTTTCATGATCGTGGCACGGCACTTTCTCATCAGCGGGCGCGTCCAGGGTGTGGGATTCCGATGGTTCGCCCGTGACGTGGCGGCGCGAGAAGGCGTATCCGGATGGGTCAGGAACCTTCCCGACGGACGCGTCGAGGCGCTGGTGGAGGGAGAGATCGAAGCGGTCACACGGGTGGAGCGCGCGCTGCACAGGGGACCGCCAGGGGCGCGAATCACCACGGTGAACGTCGAGAACGAGCTCCCCGCCGGCAGCTACTTCGGATTCGAGATCGTGTAGCGCGCCGCCGACCGCTTCCACCAGAGAGGCCAGAGAGATCCGAATGGATTTGAAACAGCGCATCCGGCACGTCCCCGATTTTCCCAAAGCGGGCATCCTCTTCTACGACATCACGACGCTGCTTCGCGACCCGGAAGGCTTCAGAGTGACTGTCGACATGCTGTCGACGCCGTTCGTGAACAAAGGCATCGAGGTCGTCACCGGCATCGAGAGCCGCGGCTTCATCCTGGGAGCGGCGGTCGCGCAGCGGCTGGGCGCCGGCTTCATCCCGATCCGGAAGCCGGGCAAGCTTCCCGCGAAGTCGCTCAAGGCGGCGTACGATCTCGAGTACGGAAAGGACGCCCTGGAGATTCACGAGGATGCCGTCGAGCGCGGTCAGCGGGTGCTGATCGTCGACGATGTGCTGGCGACTGGAGGCACGGCGGGTGCGGCGGTGGAGCTCGTGAAGCGCCTGGGTGGCGAGCTCCATGGCCTGGCGTTCCTGATCGAGCTGCTGTTCCTCGGCGGCCGCTCGAAGATTCCGGGGAACCAGGTCTTCTCGGTCCTCCAGTACTGACACGCACCGATCGCGGGTCCCCGGTCCTGCTTCATCCGCAGGGTCCGGCTTCAGCCGGCTTCAGCCGGACTTGTCGACCTTCAGCCGGACCCGTCGATCGTCGGCCGGACTGGTCCGTCTGCAGGCGGACCTTCCAGCGTGTGCGTGGTGTCCAGGGAGTCGCGCCGGCCCGAGCAGACCACTGCATGACTGCGATTCTCGTGTTCGTCGCGATCGCATACGGTCTCTCGATAGCGGTCAGCCTCACGTCGGGCTCACGGGCGGGTATCAGAGCCCACTCTGCCAATCGCTCTTTTTCTGATTCCGGGTGTTCTGCACGCGGTGATGCTGCCGATGCTCGCGGCGCAGGAGGGCGCCCTGCCGTGGCAGGACTGGCTGGCGCCAGCAGCTGACGGGTTGTACCACGCGCCGCCGTCGCGCGGCTGGGGCGCTCTCACGACGCACCAGCTCGCTGGCCGAATCGCAGTCAACGCGGTGGTCGGCCTGGTGATCGTGTCGTTCCTCGCGCTCTTCGAGGAGGTGGGCTGGCGCGCGTGGCTGTTGCCGCAGCTGGCGCGGCGGATCGGCGCACGCCGTGCAGTGGTCGCGACCGCCGTCATCTGGGCGTTGTGGCACGTGCCGTTCGGGCTTTCAGGGATCCAGCACGTCGACGGGGTGTCACCGGTGCGCCTGGCCCTGAGCCTTCCGATCGGCGTCGCGATTTCCGGGCTGGTTCTCGGCTGGCTCTGGCTTCGCACAGAAAGCATCTGGCTGGTCTCGATTGCGCACGGCGCCTTCAACAACTGGGGTCAGTACGCACTCAAGTACATGAAGGATCCGGTCGTGGCCAGCCCGGAGCAGGCGCTCGGAACCGGGTTCGTGGCGCTGTTCGTGGTGGCATGCCTGCTGCTGGCCGGCGTGAAGGTCGATATACAGAAGCGAGATGCGACCGCATTGCCGGAATGAGAAAACGGCAGGAGACGACGCGCGATGCTGACCGTGGCCCTGTTACTCGTGTCGAACGTGTTCATGACGTTCGCATGGTACGGGCACCTCAGGCACCGCTCCGCGCCGATCGTCACGATCGTCCTCCTCAGCTGGCTGATTGCGCTCGGCGAGTACTGCTTTCAGGTGCCGGCGAACCGGATCGGCTACGGCGTCTTCAGCGGCTATCAGCTCAAGATCATCCAGGAATCGATCACGCTCGTCGTGTTCGCCGTGTTCGCCTATCTCTACCTGGGCGAGCCGATACGGTGGAACTACGTCGCCTCGTTCGGCTGCATCATGGCAGCGGTCGTGTTCGCGTTCTGGGGCCGCGTCTGACGCGGGGAAGGAATCGCGGCGCCGGTTCCGGCTGCAACGGGTCGCGCTGACGGAGCGGAGGCCCGGGACACGTGCGAGGGCATGGCGGGCTGAGGCCTCAGCGTGCAGGGCGATTTCCGAGCTTGCGAACGAGCGCGCCGGTTGTGACAACGGCCAGCAGAAAGACGCCCGCAAGCCGCTGACGGGTGCTCACGCCGGGAACGAAATAAAAGAGTGTGAAGAGCGCGACCACGTACCCGGCGAACAGCAACCACTGCCACTGACCCTTCAGCATGTCGGGATTCTACATGCGGCGATCGGTTCCACGTTGAGGAACTGAATCGAGGCCTCGATCGAGTTGCCGCGTGGCGGATCGGCCCCCGCCATCAGCGATGGCGCCCCAGAGCCGCGAAGAAACGCAATCGATGTCGAGCGGCTTCGTCTCGAGCTCGATTCATTGCCGAACGACAAGGTGCGGTGTGCGATGAAGGGCTCCGACGAGCACGTACCTCATGCGACCACGGGCGGATTGGCGGAGTCGATGAAGCGGATCGACGATTCGCGCTGCCAATCATTGCAAACGAGACCGCCTTACAGCGTCGGGCTCTTCGCGACCGCGAGTGAGCGAAGGCGGATCCTACGGTAAACTAGCGAGTCGGCCGTCCACGTCCCCGTAGCTCAGTGGATAGAGCGACCGCCTCCTAAGC
>DASUGH010000104.1:0-10891 GCA_036274155.1 Vicinamibacterales bacterium
CCGGCGCTGGATCTCCTCACTCGCGTGCGGTCGGCGCTCCGCACCGACGATGCGCTGCTCCTCGGCAGCGATCTCGTCAAGCCCGAGCGCGACCTCCTGCTCGCCTACGACGACCCGCTGCAGGTGACCGCGGCGTTCAACCGTAACCTCCTGCGACGGATCAACGACGAGCTCGGAGGCAACTTCGAGCTCGACGCCTGGGCGCATCGCGCGGTCTGGAACGCGCCGGACAGCCGCGTCGAGATGCATCTGGTCAGCCGTGAAGCGCAGGCCGTTCGGATCGCCGCCGCCGATTTCGAGCTCTCGTTTCAGCCAGGGGAGACCATCTGGACGGAAAGCTCCTACAAGTACCAACCGGAAGACATCGTCCGCATGGGGCAGGCCGCCGGTTACCGGGCGGCACGGCAGTGGATTGACGAGACGGCCCGGTTCGCGCTGACCAGGCTGAGCGGGTAGGAGGAATTGACGGATTGACGGATTCCATCCATCAATTGAAATCCGTCAATCCGTCAATCTGACAATCCAAGTATTCAGATCGTCCAGCTGAGCACCGCGATCCAGGGGATGACGGCGAGTCCGAGGCAGAGGCCAGCGACCGCGGCCAGCGGCCGGAGATAGGCGTTGCAGTAGAGGATCAGACCGCAGGCGCAGGCGAGACCTTTTGCGGCGAACAGCGCTGCGCCAGGCCCGACGACGTGCATCGAATGGACGAGCAGCGTGTTCATTTCGAGCTCGATACCGAATCGGGTCACGCCCCAATAGGTCAGCAGGCCGTCGAGCAGCTGAGTCACGACGAAAATCGTCAAGACGAGGGGACCCTGCTTCAGATCGTCCTGAATCGGCCGAGCTCCCGTGATGGTGGCCCAGCGGCGGCGCGTCTGCTCGGATCCCCAGGTGAGCGTGCCCACGGGGGACGATTGAGCATGACCGGTACCAGCCTCGCCGCAGGCAGAAGCGCTCGAGTTTCGCCGTAAAAGGTCGAGCCTGCTGGCCAGGACGGCGCCGCCGGGCCCTTGTGCTTCAGCTCCTGCGTGAGATGAAAGTCGCCTGTCAGGCAGACATCCACGGCCGGGATCGGCCTCGCCAGTTCGGCGAAAACGCCTCATTGTTCAACCATTTCCAGGGCATGAACAGCTGCCCCGATGAGCCCGGGATGCGCGAGAACGATCACTCGCACCGGCACGCGCGACACGAGATCGGCCATCGGCGCCTTGTCGCGAAACGCGTCCATGAACGTGCCGTCCTGAAAGGCGCTCAGGATCTTTGGAGCGATGCCACCGCCGATGTAGACCCCTGCGCTCGCCACGCCGCGGAGCGCCAGATTGCCGGCCTCGGCGCCGTAGGCGGCAATGAACATCCGCAACGCTTCCGCGCAGAACTGACACCGTCCCGAGAGCGCCCCCTGAGTGATTCGCTCCGGCGAGGCATCCTCCAGACTGTCGTTCACCGAGCACTGACCGCCGCGATGCGTGAAACGAAACAGGTTCACCAGGCCGGGACCGCTGATGACCTGCTCGATCTCGACGCGTCCATTCCGATCGCGCAGCATGCGTACGAGCTCGATCTCGCGATCGGTGCGCGCCGCGAAGTCGGCGTGGCCGCCCTCTGAGGCGACCGGCCGAAGGCGCCCGTTCACCCGGTGCAGGTAGGCCTCGCCGAGGCCGGTGCCGGCAGCGATCACGACGGCATTGCCATCGCTGCGCTCGATCCCTTCCTGCAGCACCACCATCTCGTCGCGTGTGAGGAACTCCACGCTGGCGGCCATCGCTTCCAGATCGTTCAAAAGTAGCGCCTGCGGTGTCCGGAGCCGATCAGCAATCTGCTGTGCCGATACCTGCCAGGGGACGTTGGTCAGCGTCGCGCGCTGCGCGACGACCGGGCCGGCCACGCCGACCGCGGCAGCGCTGACGGCAAGCGGCCGTCCGACCTCGTGCGCGAACGCATCGAGGATCTCGGTGAAGCCCTCGAACTCACGGGTGGCGTAGGTCTGGGTGGCAACCGCCCGCGGACGCGGGCGCGCGGGCTCGAAGAGCCCGAGAGTCGTTTTCGTCCCGCCAACATCGCCGGCCAGAAGCATCGCCGTTCAGGGTGAAGGCCGTCACGGGACGACCACCGGGTAGATTATAGTGAACGCGCGTGGCCACCTTCGGACCGACGACTGTCTCGCGACGTCAGATTCTCGAGCGGCACAGGCATGTCGGGGAGGATCAGCTCCGCTGCCTGCAGAAGATGGGGCTGATCCACGCGCAGCGTGTGCACGGAGAGGTGCACTACGCCTTTGCCGATCTCGCGGTCATCCGTCAGGCCGACGCCGAGCTCGGCGAGGGCGCCAGCTTCCGGGCCGTCGTGCGCAGCATGCTCGCGCTGCGTGCCGGCCAGCTCGCCTTCGATTTCCGCAGCGAGGCGCGTCCGGCCAAGGTTCTACAGCTCACGCGGCCCGAGCCGCCGCCGCTCGCGGCGCTCATGGACGTCATTCCCGTTCGCGACGTCTCGACTGCCGAGCACCACTTCGCGGCGGCTTCCAGCGCCGACGACGGGGATCCGCAGAGGTTCGACGAGGCGATGCACGGATACCGCCGTGCCCTCGAGCTCGATCCCTACATGGTGCCGGCGCTGATCAATCTCGCGAACATCCATTACGCGCGCGACGAGGTGATCGAAGCGCAGGCGCTCTACGAGCGCGCCATCTCGCTCGACGGTGAAGTCTTCGAAGCGCACTTCAATCTCGGGAACATCCTGCACGACCTCGGCCGCTACGTGGAGGCACAGGTGTGTTACCGCGATGCGCTGAGCCTCAATCCGTCGTACGCCGACGCCCATTTCTATATGGCCGTGGCGCTGGAGAAGACCGGCCGCTCGCAGGAAGCGCGGCCGCACTGGCGCGCCTATCAGCGGCTGGCGCCGAACGGCGAATGGGTGGCGCTGGCGCGGGAGTTCTCGGAGTAGCGCTCAGTACGTGTAGTCTTCGCCCGGCGTCCGCTTCTTCGGCGCGCGGCGGAGCTTGTAATACTGGCACTCGGGGCACCAGGCGTCGGCGTCGAAGCCGGCCGTTCCCGCGTACGGCTTCACCTCGCGGTGCGTGCAGAACGCGGCCGTCCCTTCCTCCTTCGGCTGCTGCCAGCGGCAGGAGTTGAACCTCGCAAAGCCGGCCGACATCGGTGCCGCCGGAGCCGCCTCTGATGGCGCTGCCGTACCCTGCGGTGCGTCGGGTGCGGCCGTGCCGGTGGAACCTGCACGTGAGTCGCCACCGAGCTGACTCAGGGAGTCGTCATTGAAGTTGTACGCCAACAGCCTTCTCCAATGCGCGCAGCGCGCGCACTTCTTCGGGAGCGACCAGAGTGAGCGCGCTCCCCGTTGATTCTGCGCGGCCAGTGCGGCCCACGCGATGTACGTACGCCTCGGGCGTGTCGGGCACCTCGTAGTTCACGACGTGAGCGATGCCCTCGATGTCGAGCCCACGCGCCGCCACGTCGGTGGCCACGAGCACTGGATACATCCCGGTACGAAAGCCTTCCACCGCCGCCATTCGCTGCTGCTGCGTCCGGTCGGCGTGCAGCGCAGTCGTGCGGATTCCCAGACCGCTCAGCCGCGATGCCAGCCGATCGGCGCCGATCTTCGTCCGACAGAATACGAGCACCGGTCCGGTCGCTTCTTCGCGCAGCCAGCGCGCCAGCCACTGCGTCTTCTCGCGCGCCGGCACCGATTGCACCGCGTGGGAGATCGTCTGCGCCGGTCCGCCGCGCCGTCCAACCTGGACGTAGCGCGGCTCACGCAGGAACTCGTGCGTCAGCTTCATCACTTCCGCCGGCATCGTCGCTGAAAAGAGCAGCGTCTGCCGTGCCGCCGGCAGGGCGGCGAGGATGCGCTGCACGTCCGGCCAGAAGCCCATGTCGAGCATCCGATCCGCCTCGTCGAGCACCAGCACCTCGAGACCGGAGAAATCGGTGCTCTCGTGACGCATGTGGTCCATCAAACGGCCGGGCGTCGCCACGACGATGTCGACGTTGGCGCGGAGGGCGCGCTCCTGCGCGTCCATCGGCACGCCGCCGAACACGGCGACACTCGAGATCGACGTGTGGTAGGTGAGGCCCTGAACCTGATCTTCAATCTGCACGGCGAGCTCGCGCGTCGGCGCCAGGACGAGTGCGCGCGTCCGGGGCCGCCTGCCGTCGCCATGCTCGGCCGACAGGAAGCGCTGCAGGATCGGCACGAGGAACGCAGCCGTCTTGCCGGTGCCGGTCTCGGCGCAGGCGATGACGTCGCAGCCCGAGAGCGCCAGCGGGATCACGCCGCTCTGCACGGGGCGGGTTTCGGACCAGCCGAGATCGCGGATGCCGCTGAGCAGCCGTGCGTCGAGCGAGAGGCGCTCGAATGGAATGGGGGATCCATCGAATACCGATGACTCGATCGGAAGCGCCGGCACGTCCACAGCCGCCAACGATGCCGGGGCGGCACGTCGTCGTGAAGGCGGCCGTCGCCGCCGCGGACGCGCGCCGGCGGGATGCCTCACACCGGAATCCTGCGGAGTACGAGTTCTATCTCGCACGGAAGGTGATGATTCCTCTCACCGGATCGTAGGGAGACACGCCAACGGTCACGCGATCGCCGGGCACCACCTTGATTCGGAAGCGGCGCATGCGCCCGCTCAACTGCGCGAGCACCTCATGGCCGGCGTCGCACTGCACGCGGTACAAGCCTCCCGAATGGACGGCGACCACGGTGCCCTGCATGTCTATCAGATCGTCTTTGCTCAATAGCTCATCCTTTCTGCGCGCGGCATAGCAACGAGTGTGCCATAGCGCGAGGTTGTGAGCAACCAATTGGAATTTCTGGACTTTTCCCGTGAAGCACAGGTTTAGCGGCTGCAGAGCGGTCGAACGGTTTGCTGAGTGACGGCACTCGCGGTTGGTTTGAGATCGCTACCATCATAACGCCCGGACGGCTGCCTCGACCTTCGCCGCCAGCGCGGCATAGTCGTCGCCCCGCAGCCTCAGAGGCTCGCCGAAGGCCACACCGACGCGCCCCGGTCGAGCCATCCGCCATGTCTGGTGCAGCACGCGATCGGCTCCGTCGATCCGCACCGGAACGATCGGAACCTCGAGCCGCGACCCGATCATGCCGATGCCGCCGCGAAAGGGCCGGATGTTGCCGGTCTCGGACCGCAGCCCTTCGGGGAAGATCACAATCGACCAGCCTTCCCCGGTCAGTTCTCCGATGTACTGCAGGGTCTGCCGTGCACCCGCCTCCCGCTGCGGCAGCGGGAACGCATTGAAGTAGAACGCGGCCAGGTAATAGAGGAGCGACTCCTTGAAACGCTTCCGCCACGGGTACTCCCGCGGGAAGAAGTGCGCCTTGAAGAACTCTTTCTGCATCGCCGGAGCGGCGCGGCTCCGCCACCGTCCGGGCAACGCCGCCAGAATCACCGGCACGTCCATATGGCTCTGGTGATTCGACGCGAAGACGACCGGGCCTTCGAGGTTTCGCAGATGCGCGAGGCCCTCGACGCGTAAATGGGCGAAGATGCGGGCGATTGGCAGGATCCAGATCGCCAGCGACAGTCGTCGAACGAGCGCGACCGGCCGGCTGCGATTCCACGTCGGGAAGTCGACCGGCTCTTCGACGGCTTCCGTTGCGACAGGCGCCTCGACGAGCGTGCGCAGTTCCCCGATGCTGGCCACTTCGGAAAAACGCCCCTCGTCGATCCGCGTCTGAAAGCGGTCTTCGAGCGCGACCATCAGCTCCACTCGCTCGAGAGAGCTCAGGCCGAGCTCCTCGAGCGTGGTCGCGCCGCTCACGTCGCGCCCGCGCGCAAAGCGCCCGACCAGGGCTTCGAGCGAATCGTCCTGCCGGGCGGCCGCCGGCGGCCGGCCCGATGCGACCCATTCCCGGATCTGACCCCGTTTGAGCTTTCGCGTGCCTTCGGTTCTCGGCAGGTCGCCATCTGGCCATACCGATGCGGTGCGGATTCGCTGATGATCGGCCAGTTGCGCGTTCGCCGCGCGCACGATGGCGTTCGAATCGGCGCCCGGGTCGAGCACCAGCACGGCGTGCACCCGCTCCTCGGCTCCCTCGGCGACGCCGACGACGGCGGAGTCGCGGACGCGTTCAATGGAATTGAGCACCCGTTCGACATCCTCGGGGAACACGTTCAATCCCTCGGGCGTCACGATCATTTCCTTCTTGCGCCCTTTGATGAAGACGCGCCCCGCCTCGTCGCGCTCGCCGATGTCGCCCGTGTGCAGCCAGCCGTCCCTGTCGATGGGGCTGTCCACCGGTGCCTGTGCCTCGCCGGTCGAGGAAACGAAGTAGCCGGACGTCACGTTCTCGCCGCGCACGAGAATCTCGCCGTCGTCGGCAATTCGAATCTCGACGCCGCCGATGGCGGTTCCGACCGACCCCCGGCTCGTCCTGAACGGGTGGTTCAAGGTGACGATCGGCGCGGTCTCCGTGAGGCCGTACCCCTGGATGACCGCGAACCCCATGCGCCGCCAGAACTCCTCCAGATCCGGCGGCAGCGGCGCCGCGCCGACGACGAAGGCCCAGAACTTGAGTCCGAGCATCGAGTGGACTCTGCGGTAGCGCCACCAGCGGCCGGGTATCGAGATGCCGGTCGGCGGTGGTTCGGCAGATTCGGGGAAGGCGCGGAGCACGTGCTCCCGCAGCACGTCCAGGATCTTCGGTACGCAGACGAGCACCGACACGCGGCGCGTTCTCACCAGCCGGATGATGTCGTGCGGGTTGAGGCTGCGCGTGAAGATCACCGTCCCGCGGATCATCGGCGGGATATTCGTCGCCATCGACTGGCCGAACATGTGGCTCAGCGGCAGCAGGTTGACGAGGCGGATCGGATGAAAGAGCCGGATGTACCTCCGGTACTCCATCACGCCGCGCTCCACCGGGACGGTGTTGGCCATCACGTTGCGATGGCGGATGACGACACCCTTGGGTTCCGCGGTGGCCCCCGATGTGAAGATGATCTGGATCACGTCGTCGCGCGAGTGTGCGACTGCCGGCATCGGTCCATCGGCACGCCAGTCGAGGTCGGCGAAGTGCCAGACTTCGTATCCGCCCGGGGCCTGTTCGGTCGCTGGCGTGCCGCCGCTGGCTGCGGCCAGCGACGCATCCAGCCGCACTTCTTCGCCGATGAGGACGACGCGCGACTCGACCAGGCGCCTTACTTTGTCGACGAACGCCGCCGAGGATCGGTAATCGATCGGCACCACGATGACGCCGGCGAGCAGGCATCCCCAGTAACAGGCGATCCACTCGGGCCTGTTCTCTCCCCAGAACACGACCTTGTCACCCTGACGCAGCCCGGCGGCCGCAAGACGTGCGGCGAAGCCTCTGGCGGCGCGACCGACATCGGCGTAGGTGTGCGTCCGGCGCCTGTACCCGTCGTCGAAGACGAGGAAGTCGGCACGGATTGCGGTGAGGTCGGCGAAGAAGTCGATCAGCGTGTCGCGCCGCATCGGTGGACTATGATCCCAGAAAAACCCTGAAACGCTCGCCTTCGAGGACTGATGTCTCAGCCCGCCGCTGCCGTCGGAGCCCTGTATGACACGCTGCTGCAGTCAGCGTTGCGGCAGTTCTTCGACCGCGCGGCGCTCGATACCGAGCCGACGCCGGCGCCGGCCCCCGACGGGCGGCTGGCCATCGAGCCCTCGGCGAATCCAGCGGCGCTCATCATCAAGTGGTTCGGCACCCGCTATACGCTGCGCGTCCCGGGGCGCTGGCTCTTCACGTCGCATGAGGTGCGCCTGGCGCAGGCCATCGGCGCCGTGCTGCAGGCGCGGTACCGCGCCATTCTGAATCCTCAGGTCATCGCCGAGCGCGGCGATCTGTTCCGCGGGGCGATCGAGGACCGCTACGTGGGCGCGTTCCTCGATCCGCGGCCCTACGCCATCGAATCGCGCGAAGCGCGCGCCGATCTCATCGCGTCGATCATCGAGCTGCTGCGGGTGGCGGCGCTCTCGTCGTATGAGAACCGGCCGATCACGACCGGCGTGCTGCTGCTCAGCACCGCCGACGATCCGCTTCGTTCCCGAAGGATCACCAGCGCGAACGCCCCGGCGTACACGCAGTCGCTGACCGGAATCAAGAGCTTCTATCGTCTGGCCGATGGCGTGAACACCGTGTTTCTCGCCAACGCGGAAGGACGGCTCGTGGACATCATCGACATCGAGCGATGGAGCGCGTCGGCCGCCGAGCAGCGGCAGCTGGCGATCGCCTGCGCGCGCACCTACCATCCGCACGCGCGCGCGACTGCTCACCACGGGCACGTCTGCGCGGTGCTGACCCCCTCGCGGGAGATCAAGGTCTTTGCCGATGGCGCCGAGGTGTTCACGTTTCGCGGCGCGGCGTGGCACCTGCTCGACCTGCAGGCGAAGTCGCGGCTCTGGACCGACGCGGTGGGCAACGACACGCTTGCGACGCGGCTGTTTCAGACCGCGCTCGACCTGGCCGACGCGCGCGAGGGGGCGCTCTTCGTGGTGCTGCGCGATCCGGCGAGCCTGGTGTCGCTGGTGGCTCCGGCGGATCGCCTCGACGTGCCGATGCCGCCGGGAACGACCGATACGCCGTCGCGCCGCGATCTGCTGCACCTGCTCGAAGGCCGTCTGGCCACGGAGCTCGACTCGAACGTCTTCTCGGCATTGGCGTCGATCGACGGGGCGACGGTCGTCGATCGGGCCGGGCGGTTGCTGGCTGGCGGCGCCATCCTCAGGCATCCGCTCATCGAGGAAGCCCAGCAGCGCGGCGTGGTGGAGGGCGCACGCACGACTGCGGCGCTGGCGGCGAGCCGGTTCGGGCCGGTGCTCAAGGTCAGCGAAGACGGCGTGATCACGTTCTTCGATCGCGAACGCGTCTGGGACATATGAGAGACGAGTGAATTGACGAATTGACGGATTTACGGATTTGAATTGACGGACTGACGGATTGACGGATTGTCGAATTGATGGCTTGCGGATCGACGCCCGTCAGATCCTTTCTGTTTTCGCTTTTCTCGCTACAATGTCGTTCGCCCCGCATGCGGATCTTCCTGACTGGCGCGACGGGATACATCGGCTCGGCGGTTCTCGACGCGCTGCTTCGGTACGGACACCACGTCACCGCTCTCGTCCGCCATCCTGAGAAGGCCGAGCGTGTGACCGCTCGCGGAGCGAGGGCGGTGGTCGGGGATCTCTCCAGGCCGGTGTCGTACGAGGCGTTCGCCGAATCGTGCGAGGCGATCGTCCACACCGCCTTCGAGCGATCGAAGAACGGCCGGGACGTCGATCGTCGTGCGATCGACACGATGGTGGGCATCGGCAGCCGGCGGGCCGACGCCGGCCTCTCCACCGCGTTCGTGTACACCTCCGGGATCTGGGTTCTCGGTCCCACGCAAGGCCAGGCGACCGAGGAACACGCCTTGCGGCCCACCCCGCTCGTCGACTGGCGTCCCGAACACGAGCAGGCGGTTCTCGACGCCGGACGTGACGGGCGCATCCGCACGGTCATCGTGAGACCCGGGATCGTGTACGGCGGCGCCCGCGGCATCGTCTGCGACCTGCTGAAGGACGCGCTGAACGGACTGGTGCGGGTGGTCGGCGAGGGGAAGAATCACTGGCCGTGCGTGTATGACCGCGATCTCGCCGATCTCTACGCGCGGCTCACCGGTCACCCCGAGGCTTCGGGGATCTTTCACGCCACCGACGAAGCCGATGAGCGGGTGAGCGACATCGTCGACGCGATCGCGCGGCACTCCAAGATGCGTCCCGACGTCAGACACGTTCCGCTGGCGGAGGCGCGCGCCAAGATGGGGCCGTACGCCGATGCGCTGGCGCTCGATCAGATCGTCCGCAGCCCCCGGGCCAGGGCGCTCGGCTGGACACCGTCGCTGCATTCCGTCTCGCGCAACATGGCGCGCCTGCTCGAAGAGTACCGCGCCGCGCGCGAAGCGGCCTGATCGGCGGGCTCCCGGCTACGAATCGTCGAACTCGGCTCGATCCTCGTCGACCGCGCCCGGCAGGAACTCGAAGAACGCGTCGAGGCTCCGGTCGAGCGCGCGACGCAGCTGAGGTATGGTGCCGTCTATCGTGTGGAGGGTCAGGCCGGCGGTTTCGCCGTCGCTGAGCTGCAGTCTGACGTCGTCCGTCCGGCTGAGTCTGCCTTCCGGGACGAGGCGGAGTCCGTAGACCAACGTGTAGCGGGCCATCGCCTCACTATAGCCGCTGTCGGCCCGCCTCCGCCGCTCCCGCCTTCGCGGCTTTCCCGCCTCCGCTGCTTTTGCGGTGCGTTCGATGCGCCAATCCACGTCGTTATAGCGCATAGACGGGACACCCACCAGGATGCTCGTCGAACCTGCGCGGCCAGCCAGCCGGTTCGCGCAGAACACTCTACTCACGCTGACGCACGTGAGGGGGCGGGACGCCAGCGCGCGGCAACGCGCTGGCGCTCCTGATTCACAACCGCAGGTATTGGCTGCGGGCGCGGCTCCGGACGTCGCAGGTATGGCCGGCCCGCCCGGGAGAATCGACCATGGCCGGAGCAGCAGCGGTCGTCGCATGCGCGCTCGCACTCCTCGGCAGGAGCGCCGACCGCATGCCGCCCATCACACTGATCGAAGCTCCTCCGCCGCACGTCTCGCCGAACGCCGAAGCCTTCGTCTGGTCCGGCGAGGCGATGATTTACGTGATTACCTCGGCCCCGGCGTTCCGCGAAGCCAGCTGCCGCAGCCGGGAGTCGCTCCTGAAACTCGCCAGCGTGCTCGTGCACGAGGAATGGCACGTCCGCCACGGCGGCGACGAGCGAGCGGCTTACGACGCGCAGCTGATGACGCTCCTGGCTCTTGGAGCCAGGGTGGATTCACGAGTGTACCGGAGCGTCTTCCGTTCACGGGAGGCCGTCGTCCAGA
>DASUGH010000105.1:0-32093 GCA_036274155.1 Vicinamibacterales bacterium
CGCGTCCACCATCTCTCCGCCCACGTCGGACATGAGCAAACTGAAGATCAAAGTGATCGTGGCGAGCACGCGAGCGAACCGGTTCTCCGAGAAACCGGCGAGCGTGATTTTCGAGGCAGCGCAGAAACGTGAGGAGCTCGACGTCGAGCTCATCGATCTTCGCGACTACCCGCTGCCGTTCTTCGAAGAGCCGGCGCCGCCCGGGCTTCAGGGCAAGGACAACTATCCGAAGCCTGCGATCATGAAATGGCGAGCGAAAGTCGTGGACGGCGACGGCTTCATTATCTGCACGCCCGAGTACAACCACGGCTACCCGGCGGTCCTGAAGAACGCGCTCGACTACGTGTACTACGACTGGAGCCGGAAGCCGGTTGCGTTCGTGAGCTGGGGCGGCGGCGGCGGGACGCGCGGCGTCGAACAGCTGCGGCTCGTGACGATCGAGCTCGACATGGTCCCGCTCCGATGGGCGGTTCATATCCCGAACCCCTGGTTCATCAAGGATGCGAGCGAGCTGAAAACGGAGGCGAACCTTCAGGCGACGAGCGCGATGCTCGATCACCTCACCTGGTGGACGCGGTCGCTGAAGAACGCGCGTCAGGGGTAGCGTTCCAGGCGGACCTGAAGGTCCGCCTCTACGTACTCTGCACGTAGAGGCGGGTCTTCAGACCCGCCTTCTCGCTCAAACCCGTTTGGGGGGGCCAGCAATCATCGAATCCACGCTCCAGATTCCCGGGCCGCGTGTGGCGATGTAGAGAAACGCGAAGCAGAACAGCGTTGCGTCCACGCCGTTGTTAAAGTGCGGCAGCAGAGCCGCAGGAAGCCCTGCACCCTTCGGCCCCAAGCCAACGATCGACACGTGGATGTAGAAGAACGCCACGGCCATCTCGCCGCTGGCGATGAAGGCGGCGTACTTCGTCAGCAGGCCGATCATGATGAGCAAACCCGTCACCGTCTCGATGAGACCTGCGTAACCGCGCATGTCCACCAGCGGCGCTGCTGGCCCGCCGAACCAACCCAAAAGCTTCTGCAGGCCGAAACACAGAAACAGGAACCCGAAAACGATCCTGAACAAGGCATAGGTGATCGATGCATAGCGCTCTGGAATCATGCGTCTCCTCGCTCGGTCCCGGGATTCTACTCGCGTTTCATCGCCCGGACGAACTCTCTCGAGCTGATTGCCGGCGTGACTCGAGCAGCCGCTCGATGATCGCGGGCAGCTGACGCGGAGCGTCGGCGAGCCCCTCGTCGCCACTCAGCAGTCCGGCTGGAAAGGTCTCATACCCGAAGCCGAAGCGCACGAGACAGATGGCCGTACCGGCCGCGCGCGCGGTCTCGAAGTCGATTCGCGAGTCGCCGACCATGACCGTCTGGCCGGCGGTCGCACCGTACTCCTGCATGAGGTGGCGCAATGACGATGGATCCGGCTTGCGTGGAAACGGACCGTCGCCACCGATGACCGAGCGGAAGAATGGCTGGAGCCCCAGCGCCTCGACGAGCTTTCTGGTCGGCGCCAGCGGCTTGTTGGTCACGATCGCCATCGGCGATCGGCGCGACAGCTCCTCGACGACGGGGAGCAGTCCAGGGTAGACGTAGGTCGTATCCAGCAGCCGTTCGTCGTAGAGCTCCAGGAATCTCGGCACACTCCGGGTGTCGAGCGGCAGCCCGGCGGCGTCGAGCGCGCGGCGCACGAGCATTGCCGCCCCCTCGCCCACCATGCGTCCCACGGCATCGGATGGCAGCGGACGGCCGCCGCGCTCGACGATCAGCGCGTTGGCGGCGTCGGCGAGGTCCTGCCGCGAATCGATGAGCGTCCCGTCGAGATCGAAAACGATCACGCTGTGTAGGTCGCCCACGAGGTCGGTGTTTCCCAGACGGTGACGCGTGACACCGCGAGCCCGAGCTCGCGGGAGACGTCGAAAATCAGCCGCGCAATCCGTTCGACGGTCGGGTTGCTGTCGACCACATACATCGGCTCGCCGAGCGCCCGCAGCGACGCCACGAGCGGATCGTCGTGCCTGAGGATCATCTTGTGATCGAGCTCGCGATCGATCCAGCCCTTGACCAGGCGCTTCATATCGTTGAAGTCCATGACCATGTTGCGCGAGTCGAGAGCCTCGGTTCGCACCTCGATCTCGGCGACGGCATTGTGCCCGTGCGGGTGCTTGCAGATGCCGTCGTAGTCGAGCAGCCGGTGACCGTAGCAGAAGTCGATGCGCTTGGAGACGGAATACATGGACGATATGTTATTGAGGAAATGGATTGATCCTGAAATTCGTCAATTCGTAAATCTGTCATTTCGTAAATCCGCCATTCGCCCTTGTCGTCCGCCGTCCTGCTGTCCGCCGGTCTCGACAGCGCTGTACTCGCCGCGCTCGAAGCGCGGCGCGCCCGTGTGCAGCCGATCTACGTGTCTGCCGGGCTCGCCTGGGAAGCCGCGGAGCTCACAGCGCTCGACCGACTGCTGGCTGCGCCACCCTTTGCGACGCTCGCGCCGCTGGAGCGGCTGACGTTTACGGTCACCGATCTGTACCCGCCGTCCCATTGGGCGCTTCGGGGCACGCCTCCGGCCTTCGACACCCCCGACGAGGACGTATACTTGACCGGCCGCAACGTCGCACTGCTCGCGAAGTCCGCCATTTTCTGTGCCCAGCACGGCATCGGCCGGATCGTGCTCGGACCTCTGGCGGGCAACCCGTTTCCAGACGCCACCCGCGACTTTTTCGACGCGATGGCACGTGCCCTGTCACTCGGGCTTGCGCATGCACTCACGATCGACACGCCCTTCGCCGACCGGCACAAGTCAGACGTCATCCGGCTCGGCGTGGAGCTGGAAGTACCGCTCGAGCTGACGCTGTCGTGCATGAACCCCCAGCGCGGCCTTCACTGCGGTCAGTGCAGCAAGTGTCGTGAGCGGCGTGACGCATTTCGCGAGGCGGCGCTTGCTGATCCAACCGTCTACGCGGCGGCGCCGGTTCGGTGATTCCCAGATCACCAGCCTTCCAAATCTCGTTCCCACGTCATTCTGGCGCACCGCTTCACCCGAACGGCGGCATCAAGGGCGCACCCGATTTACGGCCGGCGCCCTCTATGGTAAGACCGTCCCTCGCAGGCGCCGATGCGCCTGTCTATGCGACGCCAAGCGACCGGCCACGCCCGTCAACTCGCACGATCGCGGAAGCGGCGTTCGGCTGCGCCTGATCGGGAGTCGCAGCCTGAGCGCGACGCGAACGGCGAAGGCGCGAAGGCTGGCGATTCGCGCCGGCGCGCATCCGCACTGCTGCTGCTCGCGTTCGCCGTGGTGTTCATTGGGCTGCGCGTCGGCAGCCTCACCCATAAGTCGGCCACCTTCGACGAGCCCATTCACCTGACCGCCGGCTACCTTGCCGCCGCTGAGGGCGATTACCGTGTAGATCCCTCCCATCCTCCGTTCGTCCGCATGTGGGCGGCGCTGCCGTTGCTCGTGATGGGCGGCGTCAGGGCCGACACCTCACAGATCGACCGCCTGTCGGACGAGGCGTGGCTGCAGGATGCCTATCGGTTCTCGAGCCATTTCCTCTATCGCGAACACGACGCGGATCGCCTGCTGCAACCGGCCCGCTTCATGATGGTGCTCTGGGGTGTGGGGCTGGGGATCCTGCTGTTCTTCTGGGCACACGAGTGGCTTGGCTTCACACCGGCCGCGATTGCACTGGCGTTCTACACCATCGAGCCGAACATCGCGGCGCACGCGCGCCTCGTGACGACGGACGTCGGAGTCTCGTTTTTCATCTTTGCGACGGTGTACTCGCTCTGGCGCACGTGCCGCCAGCCGAGCGTACGGAACGTGACGGCGCTGGCGGTCTGCTTCGCCCTGGCATTCGTCACCAAATTCTCGGCCTTCGTCCTCGTGCCGATCGTGCTGCTTCTGCTGGGCGTGTCGCTCCGGCATCGACTGCGGCTGGGCCTGCGCGCCTCGGCAGCTGTCGCCGGACTGCTCGGCGTCTCGGCCTTCGTTGCGATCTGGGCCGTGTACGGCTTCCGCTATGCCCCCAGCGCATCGGACGGTTGGCTGCTGCGGCTGGAGAACGCGCCGATCGTTCTGCAGAACGCACCGACGCTGGGGAAGGCTGTCGCGTGGATCGACGACCGGCACGTGCTGCCGAACGCCTTTACACAGGGCTTTCTCATGAGCCAGGCGTCGGCCCGGCAGATGTCGTATCTCGGCGGCGAGTACAGCGACGATGGCTGGTGGTACTACTTCCCGGTTGCGTTTCTCCTGAAGACGCCGGCCGCCCTGACGCTCCTGCTTCTATCGGGCGGGATCCTGCTGTTCGTCCGGCGGCGCCAGCTCGGTCTCGCCGACACCTCGTTCGTCGTGCTGCCGGTCGTCGTCTACATGGCAGTCGCCATGGCCAGCGGAATCAATATCGGCCTGCGGCACATCCTGCCGATCTATCCCTTCGTGCTGTTGATTGCTGCGCTGGCGGCCAAAGAGCTGATGTCGTGGCGCCGGCCTGCCGGGCGCATCGTGCTCGCGACCCTGACGGCGTCCTGGTGCGTGACGTTCGTCTATGTCTACCCGCACATGCTCACCTTTTTCACCGTGCTCACAGGAGGCCCCGGAAACGGCCTGGCCTATCTGACGGATTCGAACCTCGATTGGGGACAGGACCTCAAGCTGTTGAAAGAGTGGATGCAGAAGGAGAACGTCGAACACATCAATCTTGCGTACTTCGGGACGGCCGACCCTGAGTACTACGGCATTGCGGGCACGTATCTTCCCGGCACCGATTTCGTCGGAAAGGTTGCAAAACCCGAGCTGCCCGGCTACGTGGCGATCAGCGCCACGTTGTTGAGCGGGGTGTATCTCGAGCCCCACTGGCGTCTGTTCTATGACGGGTTCGTCGATGCGCCGGCCGTAGCCAGGATCGGCAACTCGATCTACGTCTTCGAGGTGCAGCGCTGGCCCGAGCCACGGTCAGCGGAACACGATCGTGACGCGGGATTGCAGAAGGCGCTCGGCGACGCGCTCTATCTTGGAATGGGTTGGGGCGAGCACGCGATTCTGCACTATCGGTTGGCGCTCGGCAACGCCCCGGATGACGTCGCGACGCTCGGAAACCTGGGCATGGCGCTCCTCGAGGCCGGCCGCGCCGAAGAGGCGATAGACGCGTTCCGGCGCGCCTCCGCCCTCGAACCGACCAATGCGAGATTCCGGTACCGCCTTGCGCTTGCGCTGATGAAAGCCGGGAAACCCGCGGAAGCGGCAGCGCAGGCCGATGCCACTGTACGAATGAACCCCCGGGACGCCGCGGCTCGCGATCTGCTCGGGATGGCGCTGGCGTCCACTGGACGGCTGGCTGCTGCGGAAGCGTCGTTCGAAAAAGCGCTGGAGCTCATGCCCGGCTTTGCAGATGCGCAGGAGCATTTGCGGCGCCTGCGCGAAGTCGCTGGCATCCACCGCTCGCTGAATCGATCAGCGACCCCGTCAAGCATCGCCGGCGACACACCGTCACAACAGTAATCGCATCTGAGCATCGAGCGAGGTCCCGTTCGGGTGTACAGTAATGCCGCCTGCAAGGATCGCGAAGGAGGCTTCTGTGAGGCTCGCATTTCTTACGCTGGCGTTTACGGCAACGTTCACCTCGGTTGCGATCACCCATCACTCCTTCGCCGCGTCCTACTTCGAGGAACAGTCGGTCACGATCGAAGGATCGGTCGTTGAATTCGCGTTCCGGTCACCGCACGCATGGGTCTACGTGGACGTCACGGATGCCAACGGCAAGGTCACCCGGTACGGTGCAGAGTGGGCAAACCCGAACCGCCTGACGCGTGACGGCATCACCAGCGGCTCACTGCGCTCTGGTGATCGCGTCACCATCACGGGAAGCCCGGGTCGGAAGGCAAGCGAGAATCAGATCCATTTGAAGCGCATCGAGAGGCCTGCCGACGGCTGGCAGTGGCGCGGGGGAAGAAGCGGGGGAAGAAACGGGGGAAGACGATGACCGGAGATGCGCGAGTGCTGCAGCGCCCGCAGGAAGTCGCCGCGTCTGCGGGTCACTGAGTCTGTCCGGCCCCCGGTTGCGCTGAAAACGCCTCCCGGCCATCGATGAACGTTCTCTGAACGCGAAGCTCTCTGTCGAGCACGACCACGTCGGCGAAGGCGCCCTCCGAGAGCGTACCGAACCCGCGCAGCTCCAGCTCCCGCGCCGGCGTCGTCGAGCACATCATCACCGCTTCGCGGAGAGAACAACCCGCCTGGCTGACCAGTCGCCGCAACGCTCCGTCCATTGTCAACGTGCTCCCGGCGAGCGTGCCATCGTCGAGATAGGCCGCCCGATCGCGGACGTGAATCGTCCTTCCGCCGAGTCTGGCCGTGGAACCTTCGGGCAACCCCGATCCGGCAGTGCCGTCGGTGATCGCGATCATGCGCTCGACGCCTTTCGCGGCAATCGCGAGGCGGACGACGGCGTCGTGGACGTGCACACCGTCGCAGATCAGCTCTGCTGCCACCTCGCGTCGCGACAGGGCGGCGCCCACCAGCCCGGGAGCGCGGTGCGACAGCGGCGACATGCGGTTGAACAGGTGCGTGGCGTGCCGCGCCCCGGCATCGATCGCCGCGATCGCCGTTTCGAAGTCGGCGCCCGAGTGCCCCAATGACACACGGTGACCCGCGCTCACGAGGCTCCTCACCAGATCGACCGACCCGTCCAGCTCGGGAGCGAGGGTCACGATTCCGACTTCCGCCCGCGCCGACGCCATCACGTCGAGGATGTCCGACCCGCTGAAAGAGCCTTCGTCGCGCCCCTCGTGACCGCCAGACGGCAGACGGAGGCACGAGACCGGCTGCGCTCCACAGAACGCGGGATTGATGAAGTTGCTCTCGAGATGGGCCGGAAGAACGCGCGCCGATCCTTTCACGTGTGCGGTTCGGCCGGTCCTGACCTGCGTGAGTACGCGTCTGAGCGCATCAGGGGCGCACGCGACCGTCGTCGGGCAGAAGGCGGTGACGCCGAACCGCGGCAGGGCGGCCGCAATCCGCATCAGTACATCTCCATCGTCCAACGTGTCGTATCCGCCAATGCCATGGACGTGCACGTCGATGAAGCCGGGCACCACGTAACACCCGCGCACGTCGACGCGCTCCCCGCCGGACGGACCGCGATGGTCGGCCTCGACGGCGACGATGCGCGAGCCGTCGATGACGACAGAGCCGCCGGCGATGATTCGGTCGGGCAGGACGACATCGCCGCCCGACAGCACGATCACTCGGGGCCTTTCCAATCGACGTGCACGTGCAGCTTCCGGCCCTCGAGCGGGAGGGGCCGGCTTGCAAACAGCTCGCGATCGAGGCGCGCGAGGAGTGCCATGAAGGCGCGCTCATCGGGCGCTGAGAGGACCACGACTCCCGCACTGTGGTCGGGGGGGAATCGTTCGTCGTTGAGATAATCGCGATCGAACGTGATGAGCGTCCGGCAGAGCTGCCGCGCCATCTCGTAGTGACGATCGTCTCTGGCGCGGCGGAGATCGTCGTGCTCGATCACGAACAGCACGTCCCAGCGCAGCTCACCCCTCATGAAGGAGACGAGTCCGGCCGGAACGTTCGCGTCGATATAGACCCGCGGATGGCCGGCCACCCGCCCGGCGTGGTCGGCGAGCTCGGATGACAGCGTTCCCATTGCGCCTCACCGGTGCCGGTCGAGATCCGATACTGCCTCGCTTGCCTCCGCCGCCTCTCTTACCGCGCGGCGCGCGTCGCGACGCAGCGCCGAGACGAGCTCGCCGCGCTTGTGTACAAGCTCCTTCCGCTCGCGCCGCGAGCGCGGCGATCCCACCACGTATTCGCAGAAGAGCGGGAAAGCAATCGTGGAATCGGCGTATGCGACGACCGTGTCGGGAAGGACGCCGGGGTTCACCTTTCCCCAGCTCACGGCTTCGGCCGGTGTGGCCCCGGACAACCCGCCCCATACGACCTGATCGGTCGTGATCTGGATGAAGTAGTCGTTGCCGCCTTTGGGGATGCCGTATACCTCCCACAGCGTCGGCTGCCCCTGGAGGTAGAAGTTCTTTGGCGACCCGCCGCCGAGGATGACGCAGCCGTTCTTCTTTCCCGCGAGAATGAACGCGCACACCTCATTGACGTCCTTATTCGGGTCGATCATCAGCGTGCTGTCGTTGATCAGCTCGTGATAGGCCACGTTCATCCCGATCGAGCTGTCGCCTGGCGACGAGGTATAGATGGGAACTCCGGTGGCGGCGGCCGCCGCAACAACGGAGTACTGCTCACAGCCCGGGTGACGCTCGATCAGATCGCGGCCGAGGGCATAGTGGAGATCAGCCGTCGAGACCGGTCCACTGAGTCCAGAGCGCACCAGAAAGTCTCTGATATAGGCATCCGTTTCGAGCAGCACCGTGGCAGGGAACAGCACGTCGTAGATGCGTATCACGCCTTCTTCATAGAGCTCGACGTCGTTCACGAATGGCGACCCGCGGTGCAGGGTGAAGTTCAGGGCGTAGTGCAGGTCGTGGTACAGGTTGGCGCCGGTGCTGATGACGAAGTCGATCAGCCCGCGCTCCATCAGCTCGACGACGCAGCCGCCGAGGCCCGCGGGCGTCATCGCTCCGGCGAGCGTGAGCGCAATCGTCGTGTCGTGCTCCGGCAGCAGCATCTTGTCGGTGAAGATGCGGCAGGCCTCGCCGAGACGGGCGGCGTTGAACGCCTGGAACCCTTCGTCAATGAGATGCCGGATGTCGGTGCTGCCGCGCGGCCGGTAGTATCGGATGGGCTTTCCGCTCAGGTGCCTGGTCCGAGGTGATTCCGGAGCGCCGGGAGATCGATGAGGCATGTGCGGCTAGCTTACTCCGACGAAGACGGTCTCGCGACGATCAACGACAACATGCTCGTGGTGGTGATGATCGAAACGCTCGAAGGCGTGGCCAACGCCGACGAGATTGCCTCGACGTATGGCGTCGACGTGGTCATCCTCGGCAACAACGACCTGTCGCAGTTCTCGGGCTGGTCACAGAACGACGACCGCTATCAGGACGCGCTGATCAAGGTGCACGACGCGGCGCTTCGCGCCGGCAAGTATTACGGCAACGCCGGGGCGCAGTATCTCAACGGCTACAAGGTGAGCGCCGCCACCCGCTTCGTCCAGAACGGCCCGGCTCGCGACGGGTGGACGCCGGCGGCGCGAGGCCGCGGCATCCCGCCGGCGCAGGAAGAGCCGACCATCGGGCTGCCCGGCGGTGAGCAGCCGACGGGTCAGGCGCCGGGTGGCGGCCGCCGGGGCACAGGCGCCGCGAAATAGACACACCATCCCAGCGGCGCGCCTGCGGGCGCGCCGCTGGGAAGAGACGAGCCGTTCCCGCCGAAAGACCCTCCCGCGTAATACCGCAGTCTTCACGCAGAAACCTGCCGCGCCGTTGCCCAGACGGGAAGGCGCCTCTGTCTTCCGCCTATACATCCGCCGATATAGGGATGAGCTACCCCATGACCGCCCGTTCCCTGCTGCTGACGAGGGACGCGCCCTCCGACGCCGAACAACGGTTCCGCGCCCTCGTCCAATCGCCCCTGCGCGCCGGTCTGCTGCGGTTTCTCAACACGCGGCCAGACGAAGCCTTCGATACCGCTGCCCTGATGGCCGCCCTCGGCCGGATGGCGACAGACGTCGACAACTGCCTGCGCGAACTGGTGGCCTGCGGCGTCACGCAGCGGCTGCCGGGCTCGCCCGACACCTATCGTGCGGCGCGGCCCGGCGACCCGGCACTGGCGCAACTTCTCGAGGTGTTCCTCGAACGGCGCGCCAGCGTCAGCACCGAGGATCAATCGCCGGCCGTCCAGCGTTTCCGCGAGCTGATCGGGCGCGACGAGAAGATGCTGGTGGTCTTCGAGTGGATCCGGACTGCCGCCAAATCAGATATCGCCGTCCTGATCCTCGGTCCGACCGGGTCGGGCAAGGAACTGGTCGCGCGCATGATTCACGACCTGAGTCGGCGCGGCAGAGAGACATTCCAGGCCGTCAACTGCGCGGCGCTTCCCGACACCCTTTTCGAGTCCGAGATCTTCGGCTACGAGCGAGGCGCCTTCACCGGCGCTCACGACCGGAAGCCCGGCCGACTGGAGCTTGCCGATCGCGGCACCCTGTTTCTGGATGAAATCGGCGACCTGTCGCTGGTCGCCCAGGCCAAGCTGCTGCGCGTCCTCGAGGACCGCCGCTTCGAACGTCTCGGCGGTCAGAGAGCGGTGCAGGTCGACTTCCGACTGATCTCGGCAACCAACAGACCGCTCGACCAGTTCGTGCGTGACGCGCGGTTTCGTGCAGATTTGTATTACCGCGTGAACGCCTTCGCCATCAGGCTCCCTTCGCTGCGCGAGCGGCCGGTCGACATCCCTGTCCTCGCCAACCGTTTCCTGTCGCGCTACTGCGCGGCCCACGGCCTGCCCGACGACGGGAAGATACTCTCGCCGGAAGCGGCGAGCCTGCTGCAGGCCTATCCGTGGCCCGGCAACATCCGCGAACTCGAGAGCACCGTGTCGCGCGCAGCGCTCTCGGCTCCCGGGCGCACCATCCGCGGCACCGACATCGAGTTCCTCAACACTGATGCGGCACAAGCGCCGGCGACAGCTCCGCGGCTGCAGACGCTGCGCGACGCCGAGCGAACCCACATCGCACGGGTGCTCGAAGCGGTGCGGTGGAACAAGAAAGAGGCAGCCCGGGTCCTCGCCATCAGCCGCGGAACGCTTTACCGAAAGATTCTGGACTACGGCCTCGAACGAGGCGGTGGTCCAGATCGAGACACGCCGCTGACGCCGGCGCCATAACCACGCCCTTTTTCAAGAGTCCGCCGTGTGACGTTTCGAAACACCGCTCTCTGTGCAGCACAGGTCGTTGACCCATCAAGATTTGCGAGCACCAAACCGACAAATAGCTGTGCATTTCCTGCACACGCGCTTCTGCAGGCGTTTGCGGGAGACGCAACGGCGGACCAAGTAACCCCAGGAACAACAGTCACTTACTTGAAGGCACAGCGTTGCACTCAAGTCGGGCAGCGCTTTTGCCGTTGAGCTTCATATGCCGAATTCTGCTCCGGCCGTAGTCCGCGTGGTCGCATTGGCGGCAATTCTGACTGCGTTCGAGACGACAGCACCATCGTCGGCACGTGCGCAGGCGTTGGACGCGCCTGCATCCAAGCTCGACGCGGTACTGGTGTCACAGGCCGTCAGGCCTCTCGGCCGCACACGCGTGATTGTGCAGTTCAAGAACGCGTGCGACGTGCGGGTGATCACCTCGCGCCGCGGACGGGCCCTCAGGTGCCAGTCGAACCAGCAGCAGGTAGCAGAGCTCGACAACTCGGCGCTCGAGAGCGTGGCGTCCGACCCGCGCGTCGAGCGTGTCATGGTCGATCGCCCCGCCTTTGCGACCCTTGCCCGCACAACGGCGGCAACGGGTGCGAAACTCGTTCAGCAGCAGACCGGCTATACCGGCCACGGCGTCGGCGTTGCCATCATCGACTCGGGTGTCACCAGCTGGCACGACGATCTGTACCTGTGCAGCGATCCGGCGCGGACGTACGATCGCATCGCTCACTTCAAGGACTTCACGAAGGATCTGCCGGCTGGCGGAGCCAGCGCCGCGTCTGACGAATACGGGCACGGCACGCACGTCGCCGGCATCATCGCCAGCTGCGGCTACGACTCGGATGGCGCGCGCACCGGCGTGGCGCCCGGCGCGCACCTGATCGTCCTCAAGGTGCTCGACGCCGACGGCAACGGCTTCATCAGCGACGTCATCGCGGCGCTGGACTATGCCGTCGCCAACAAGGACGCCCTCAACATCCGCGTCATCAACCTCTCGGTCGCCTCGGGTGTGTTCGAGTCGTACCGTCACGATCCGCTCACGCAGGCTGCCCGGCGCGCGGCCGACGCGGGCATCGTTGTCGTCACCGCGGCCGGCAACCTCGGAACGAACGACAACGGACAGATTCAGTACGGCGGCATCACGTCGCCCGGCAATGCTCCCTGGGTGCTGACCGTCGGCGCCTCGAGCCATCAGGGCACCACACGGCGCAGTGATGACGTGGTGGCCGGCTTCAGCTCCCGCGGTCCGACGTACATCGATCAGACTGCCAAGCCCGACGTGGTTGCACCGGGCGTCGGCATCGAGTCGATGGCCGATCCCAACAGCACGCTGGCTGCGACGAATTCCGCTTATCTGGTCGCCGGCACGCACGATTCGCGCTACAAGCCCTACCTGAGTCTCAGTGGAACGAGCATGGCGGCACCGGTCGTGGCCGGGATTGTCGCGCAGATGCTCGAGGCCAACCCGCGCCTCACCCCGAACGAGGTCAAGGCGTACCTCCAGTTCACGGCGCAGGTCAAAGACGACGAGTCGTATCTGGCGCAGGGCGCCGGACTGGTCAACGCCGTCGGCGCGGTCCGTATGGCGAAGTTCGCCGCCGACACGGAGAGCGGGATCGGACAGGCGTCCGACGTCATCGAAGACGAAACGGTGCCCTGGGCTCGCCACCTCTTCTGGGGCAATTACCGCGTCACCGGCGGCGTGCCGCTTCCTGGCAGCAACGCCTGGGACACCACGACGACGTGGGGCGCGATGAAGGCGGCACGCGGTCGTCCCGTCGTGTGGGGCGCACGAACGCTCGACGTGGTATCTGCCACTGGCGCCCGCGACAACATCGTCTGGGCAACGGCCGGCCGCGAGAACATCGTGTGGGCCACCGGCGGCCGCGACAACATCGTCTGGGCCACCGGTCATCGCGAGAACATCGTGTGGGCGACCGGCGGCCGCGACAACATCGTCTGGGCCACCGGTAACCGCGAGAACATCGTGTGGGCCACCCGTGGCCGCGACAACATCGTGTGGGCCACCCGCGGCCGCGAGAACATCGTCTGGGCGACCGGCAATCGCGACAACATCGTCTGGGCAACGCGTGGCCGCGACAACATCGTGTGGGCCACGGCGTTCGCCGAAAACCTCGTCTGGAAGAACGACTGCGGCGGGCGTGACTGCCCGCAGCTCTGGGGAACGGCCGACGACGACGGCAGGGTTCGGGGCACGGCGCGGCCGTTCGACAACATCGTGTGGGCCACCGGCAATCGCGACAACATCGTGTGGGCCACCGGTTCCCGCGACAACATCGTGTGGGCCACAGCGGCGCCGGGCCAGGTGCTCTGGCCGGAGGGGCGTCACTGAACTGGGTGCCACGTCCGCACCCTCGAGAGGAGCGACAATGAAAGCACGCGTCACGATCATCTGGCTGCCAGTCATCGCGCAGTAGGTCGCGTCCGATGAACCAGCTGTCACTCTGGCTTTCAGCCAGCCTGCTGCTGGTGTCGGTACCCGTCTATCTTCTGTGCCGGCGCCTGTGGAAAGGTGTCGAGCGCGAGCGCGCACAGGCGAAGCGCATGGCCGACCTTCATGTCGCCACCATGGAAGCGCTCGCTCTGGCCATCGAAGCCAAGGACCATACAGCGCACAACCACATCCGCCGCGTACAGGTGTATTCAACCGGTCTGGCGCGAGCGCTCGGGATGAACGCCGTAGAGACGGAAGCCGTCCGAACGGCGGCGCTTCTGCACGACATCGGAAAGCTCGCCGTGCCCGAGCACATCCTGGCCAAGCCGGGACCGCTGACCCCCGAAGAGTTCCAGAAGGTCCGCATCCACCCGCAGATCGGGGCGGAGATCATCGCCGCCGTGCCATTCCCCTATCCGGTGGCGCCGCTGATCCTCAATCATCACGAGCGCTGGGACGGCCGCGGCTACCCCGCGGGACGCAAGGGCGAGCAGATTCCGCTCGGCGCGCGCGTGCTCGGTCTCGTCGAGTACTACGACGCCCTCACCTCGGATCGCCCGTACCACAAAGCGATCTCCGAGGAAGCGGCGGTCGCGCTCCTGCAGCAGGAATCGGGGCGTGCGCTCGATCCGCGCGTGGTCGAGGCCTTCGTGAACATCCTGCCGCAGCTTCGCGCCGAGGTGCACAAGGCCGACGCCGAGGCGCCCAGCTTCTCGCTGCCGTTCCACGATCCGGAGGCGGGACGGCAGAGCATGGCGTCGCCGTCGCACGATCGCTCACGTCAGGCGGTGTTCGACGACATCGCGGTCGCCCACCGCGAGATCTATGCGTTGTACGAGATCGCACAGACGATGGGCACGAGCCTGGGTGTCGCCGACACGATGGCGCTCATCGCCTCGCGGCTGGCCAACCTCGTACCGTTCTCGAGCTGCGCGCTGTTCCTCCACTCCGAAGACACCGACACGCTCTACTGCCGCTTCTCCACCGGCACCGATGCCGACCTGCTGCAGCAGCTCGCGCTCAAGCCCGGCCAGGGGCTGACCGGATGGGTGGCGCGCAACCGCCGTCCGCTGGTCAACGCGCGCCCGACGGCCGATCTGGAGGCGACCGGCTCGTCGCTGCCCACGGCGCTGCAGTCGGCCCTCGTCTGCCCGCTCATGTTCGGGGATCGTCTGATCGGGACGCTCGCCGTGTATCACACCTCGCCGAGCTTCTACCGCGACGATCACCGGCGGCTGCTCGACCGCGTGTGCGAGCAGGCAGGCGCGGTGATCCACAATTCGATCGTATTCGAGCAGACGCACGAAGCGTCGCTCACCGATCCACTCACCGGCCTGCCGAACACGCGCTTCATGTTCATGCACCTGTCGCGCGAGCTGGCGCGCGCCGAGCGGCTCGAATCGGAAGTGTCGCTGCTCGTGCTCGACCTCAACGACTTCAAGGAGATCAACGACACGTTCGGGCACCAGACGGGCGACCAGGCACTGCGTGAGGTGGCGAAGGTGCTTCGGACGGCCATCCGGCCGTATGACATCTGCGTTCGCTACGCCGGCGACGAGTTCATCGTGGTGCTGGCAGGCTGCGGGCGCGAGGAGGCCGAGAACAAGCGGGTCGAGCTGCAGCAGGCGGTGGACAGTCTGGCGTTCGAGGCCAGGCCCGGCAAGCGCCTGTCGCTGTCGATCAGCGCCGGAGCCGCGGTCTTCCCGCACGACGGCAACGGCTACGACACGCTGCTGGCAACGGCCGACAGCCGTATGTACCACGACAAGAACCGGCGCAAGCGCGATCCGCAGCGTCAGGCCGTCGAAGAACTACCCGAAGACGACGCCTCGCCTGCCACCCGCCACTGAGGCGCGGGTCCTTCGGCCGGCTACATGCCGGTGACGTGAAATCCGGCGTCGACCATCAGCACTTCGCCGGTAATGCCCTTCGACGCGTCGCCGAGCAGAAACGCCGCCGCCTCTCCGACCTCTGCGGCCTCGACGTTTCGCTTGAGCGGTGCGCGCTCGGGGTAGACCTGCAAAATACTCTTGAAACCGGATATTCCGGCCGCCGCGAGCGTCTTCACCGGCCCGGCCGACACCGCGTTGACGCGGATGTTGTTCGGGCCTGTGTCGACCGCCAGGTAGCGGACCGTGGCTTCGAGCGCTGCCTTCGCGACGCCCATCACCTTGTAGTTCGGGAACACCCGCTCGCTCCCGAGATAGGTCAGCGTCACGATCGCCCCGCCGCCACGCTTCTGCATCAACGGCGCGGCGCCGCGCGCCAGCGCGATGAGCGAGTAGGCCGAGACGTCGAGCGCCATGCGAAAGCCGTCGCGGCTGGTGTCGATGAACGGTGCCACGAGCTCGTCGCGCGACGCGAAGGCGGCGCCGTGCACGAGGAAGTCCAGGGCGCCGAACTCCTGCTCCAGCCGGGCGAATACCGCGTCGATGTCGGCGTCCGACGTGACGTCGCAGGGAAGCACGAGGGGCGCCGGCTCGAGCGACTGCGCGAGCTCCCGCACGTGCTCCTCGAACCGACCCTGGTAGGTCAGCGCGAGACGTGCACCGCGTCCGGCGGTCGATTGCGCGATGGCCCAGGCGAGCGAACGCTTGTTGGCGACGCCGACAATGAGACCGAACTTGCCTGTGAAATCGTTCATGAGATGAAGTCCGCGGCCGTCGCTCCGTGAACTCCGCTCGGAGCGCCCGGCGGTGCCGGCGTGCATGCGGCGCGGCGCCGACGCGTCATGTTACGTCGATTGCTGTGAGGATGTTCTTGCGAGCGGAACCGGAATCAACGCCCGCGCTTGCGGCCATGACCGCCGCCCTGCTTCGGACCACGATTCGATCCCTGCGGACGGCCGCTGCGCTGACCCGAGACGTTCCCCGATCGATTGCCATGCCGCTGCCCCTGGGGCCCCGATCCGGCGCCGTGACGCGGCCCGCCGAATCGAGTCTGTCCGCCGGACGGCTTCTGCGCGTTCCGCATCGGTCGCCCGCGCTGACGCTGCCCTCCGCGTTGATCGAACCGGCCAGGCTGGCGCATGGTGAAGTCGGGAGCCTTTCGTTCGGGCGCCTGGCCTTCAGGGCGCGGCAGCGTGGCGCGAATGAGCGGCCGGTGTACTGGACCCTCGTCTTCGAGATCGGGCGCCGCTTCGTCGCCGGCGTCGGCGCTCAGGGCTTCCGGGGTGGCCTCGATCGGTTCGGACGGAGGCGCGGTGTCCGCGTCCATCTCCTCGGCGAGCGGGCCGGCGGCGTCCGGCGCAGCGTTCTCACGTACGGCTTCGCCGGCGACGGAGCCCGGTACCGACGGCGGCTTCTTCCGCCGTGAGGCCGGCACTCTCGCCTGCTTGTACTCATGATCCGCGTCGCAGGTCGTGCAGCGCGTCTGCTTGACCTCGTCTTCGATCATGGCGACTACCACGTGGTTGGTGATGCGGCGTTCGCGCGGGCAGTAGTCGTCGAGAATGTCACCGAGCCGGAGCCGGCGTTGCTGCATGAACTCCCCCGGGGGCCGTTTCCTTTCAGATGGGATGGGTGAATGACGGGCGCAGGTGCCCGTCAGTGTAGCAGAGTCAAATCCAAATTACCGCCTTGGACCGCTATGGGGTCCAGAACACGAATTTCGTACTCGCTGCGTCCGACCACATGGCGGTCCTCGCCGCGCGGAGCGCGGCAAGAGACGCTGGCGACCGGCCGAGGGCTCTGCGGGGGATATCAAGAGGCAGAGCCCCCTGGCTGGTTCGCCGAGACCCAGGCCCGGCATTCCTCCAGTGCAGCGCGCACGGCGTCGGGGTTGGTCGACTGCGGCGTCCGCCGCGCCGTGACCGAGGCCAGCGCCGTGGCCGCCTGCGAGGCATCCTCACCGAACATCTCGCTCGCCGCTCGCCATTCCTCGCGGGTGAGGTCGCTGAAGTCGCGTCCTTCCGCGAGCAGACGGCGGACCATCGCCCCGACCACCTCGTGGGCGGTGCGGAACGGAAGCCCGCGCGCCACCAGGTAATCGGCAACGTCGGTGGCCAGCAGCAGACCCGATGCGGCACGCGCCGCCCGCGCACCGTTGACCGACAGCTTCGACACGACGGCCTGGGCGGCGCGCAACGACGTGAAGAGCGTCGTTTCGGCGTCGAAGACGGCTTCCTTGTCCTCCTGGAGGTCCTTGTTGTAGCCGCCGGGCAGGCCCTTCATGGTGACCAGCCAGCCGGTCAGCCGGCCCACCGCGCGGCCGGTCTTGCCCCGTACGAGCTCGAGGGGGTCGGGGTTCTTCTTCTGCGGCATCATGCTGCTGCCGGTCGCCGATGCGTCCGAGAGCTCGAAGAAGCCGTGCTCCTCGCCCGTGAAGATAATCAGATCTTCCGCGAGCCGGCTCAAATGAACCATGGCCAGGGCGACGGCATAGAGGAACGAGGCGACGAAGTCGCGGTCGGACGAGGCATCCATGCTGTTGGCGACTACGCGCGAAAACCCGAGGGCGCGGGCGAGACGCGCCGTGTCGATGGGATAGCTGGTGCCGGCAACGGCGCCCGAGCCGAGCGGAAGGGCGTCGGCCTCGCCGGCGGCCGCCGTCAGACGCGCCGCATCGCGCCTGAGCGCCGCCGCATGTGAGAGGAAGAAGTGCGCAACCAGCACCGGCTGGGCACGGCGCAGATGTGTGTAGGAGGGCATCAGCAGTCCCGATGCCGACTCGGCCTGCTGCGCGCACGCGCCCACGAGCTCCACCACCTGCTGCTGCAGCAGCGGGATGCGGCGCCGCAGGTACAGCCGGAGGTCGAGCGACACCTGCTCGTTGCGCGACCGCCCGGTGTGCAGACGACGGCCGGCGTCGCCGATTCGCTCGACCAGCTTCCGCTCGACGAAGCTGTGCACGTCTTCATCGGGGCCGGCCACGAACGACGGGTCGCGCCGCCCTTCCTCGAGGAGGGCACGCAGGCCGCCAACGATCGCGTGCGTGTCGTCCTTCGACAGCACACCGGCAGCGCCGAGCGCCTCCGCCCAGGCGAGGCTCCCGGTCACGTCGTCCTCGAAGAGCGCGCGATCGAAGCCGAACGAGATACCGAAGTCGAACGCCGCGGGATCAGGCGAGGTGTCGAAGCGGCCGGACCAGAGTGTCATGGGTGTCTCAGTAATGAAGTCACAATGATAGTTCGGATCGTTCGGGTCGTTCGGATCGTTCGGGTCGTTCCGAATCATTCGGATCCGACGACCGATCACCGATCCATGATCCGGCGTTGTAACAATTTCTTGACCAGCGCGCGAGCGCGGCGTGCGTCCGGCGTCACGGCGAGGATCGTATCGTCGCCGGCCACGGTGCCGACCACCTCGGGCAGCGCCGCCCCGTCGATGGCCACGCCGAGCAGCTGCGCCTGACCCGGACCGGTGCGCAGGAGCACGAGCTGCTGCACGCGGTCGACCCGCGTGAGGTAGTCGGCCAGCGCGCGGTTCAGCAGCGATCGGGCGCGATCTTCGGGCGCCGGTGACGGGGAGGCGGAATAGGCGCCGTCGGGCCCGCCCTTGACGAGGCCGAGCTCGCGGATGTCCCGTGAGAGCGTGGCCTGCGTCACGTCGAAGCCTGACATCCGGAGCCGCCGCCGCAGCTGTTCCTGGCTGCGCACCGGCTCCCGGCGGATGACGTCGAGGACGACTGATTGGCGGCGCGCTTTCATGGGATGATTGGCCTGGGTGGCTCGTGCGTCCGGCGCTCGCGCCGCGCACGGACAGCGCCCACACAGCATACATCAGTCCCTTGACTGATTATGCAGCGACCTGTATAAACATACTTTTCCCCCGGCCGCCGCGGGCGCGCCAGAGGGGCTTTGGCGGGAAAGGTCCCCGCCGGCGACTCGCCATGACCACAGCCGCAAGTCCTCTCGCCTCCGAACAGACGGCCGCCACACCGCCCGGCGGGCGCGCCCGCGTCGCCATCGCTGGCGCCACCGGTTACGCCGGCCAGGAGCTGGTGCGGATCCTGGCGCGCCATCCGGGAGTGGTCCTGACCGCGGCGATGTCGTCGGGCGCGACGAGCGCCGCCAGACCGCTGCCGGCGCTCGCGCGCATCTGGGACGGCACGGTCGTCCCGCTCGACGTGGATCGTCTTGCCGAGCAGGCCGAGGTGGTGTTCCTGGCACTGCCTGAGGCTGCGTCGGCGGAGCTGGCGCCACGGCTCCTCGAGCGCGGTCTCCGCGTCATCGACTTGTCGGGAGCATTCCGGATTCGCGGCGACGCCGAACGCCAGCGCTGGTATCCAGCCACCGCCTCGCTGCCGCCTGGCACCGTGTACGGATTCACGGAGCGCTATGCCCGCGAGATCGCGTCGGCCCGGCTCGTCTCCAATCCCGGCTGCTATCCCACGGCGGCGCTGCTGGCGCTGGAGCCGCTGCAGTCGCATGGACTCATCGACGGCGCCATTGTCGTCGATGCGAAATCGGGTCTGTCGGGCGCCGGCAAGACGCCCTCGGATCGGACGCACTTCTCCGAGAATCACGGCAGCGTCGCGGCGTATGGGGTGTTCTCGCATCGTCACACCGCCGAGCTCGAGCAGGAGCTGGCAACCGCCGTCACGTTCGTGCCGCACCTCGTGCCGCTCGACCGCGGCATTCTCGAGACGATCTATGCGCCCTTGAAGGGCGGAGTCAGCGAGGCCCAGGTGAGCGAGACGCTTCACGAGGCCTACGCGACCGCACCGTTCGTGCGTCTCACGGGCGGCGCGCTGCCCGAGATCAAGCACGTCGCCCACACCAACTTCTGCGACATCGGGTGGAAGGTGGACGAAGCGCGCGGGCGCGTCGTGCTGGTGGCAGTCATCGACAACCTGGTGAAGGGCGCTGCCGGCTCGGCGGTGCAGAACCTCAACGTGATGCTCGGGATCGACGAACGGACCGGGCTGTGACATCGGCGGTGCCGCGCCGGTTCTTTCATCCGATGAAGCGGCCGCGTCTCGTCCTCAAGCTCGGCGGCGAGCTGCTCGAACAGCCTGCAGACGTTGCCCGCGTCGCACGCGGCATCGCAGCGCTGTCAGCCCGCACACCGCTCGTCGTGGTGCACGGCGGCGGGAAGGAGATCGACGCCGCGCTCGCGACCGCCGGCATCGTCAAGCAGCAGGTCGACGGCCTGCGCATCACCGACGCGCCGACATTGGACGTGGTGGTCGCGGTGCTGGCGGGAGCGATCAATACGCGGCTGGTGGCGGCCGTACGGCGGGCGGGCGGAAAACCGGTAGGACTGACTGGCGCCGACGCGGCGGTGGCGAGCGTCCGGCGCGCCGCTCCCATCGTCTCGGTGGCCGGACCGCGAGTCGATCTGGGCCTCGTCGGTCACCCGGTGGGAAACGGCGCGCCGCAGCTGCTGCTCGACCTGCTGGCGCGCGGCTACGTGCCGATAGTCGCCTGTATCGGCGCCACCCCGGCCGGGCAACTGCTGAACGTCAATGCCGACACGCTGGCGTCGCACGTGGCGTCGACGATTGGAGCATCCCGGCTGGTCATCGCCGGCGGGACGTCCGGCGTGCTCGACGAATCGGGTGCGACGATCCCGAGGCTCTCGTCGCGCGACGCCGCCCGGCTGATACGAACGGGAACGGCCAACAAGGGCATGGTTGCGAAGCTCAATGCCTGCCGCGCGGCGCTGCGGAAAGGCGTTGGCGATGTCATCATTGCCAACGGGCGCGACGTCCGCTACGAGGCGCTCGCCGCTGGCGACGCTGCGCTCGCCGGCAGCACACAGGTGATGCGATGAAGGTAACTCTCGACGACATACGTGAGCGCGAATCGCGCCACGTGCTGCAAACCTACAAGCGGCAGCCGGTCGCGTTCGTTCGTGGCAGCGGCGCCCGCCTCTACGATGTGGACGGCCGGGAATACCTCGACTTCGTGTCGGGCATCGGCGTCGCCTCGCTTGGCCATGCACACCCGGGTCTCGCGGCGGCAATCGCCGATCAGGCGGCCACGCTGCTCCACACGTCGAATCTCTACTTTCACCCGTTCCAGGCCGAGGCAGCGGGCCGCCTCTCGGCGCTCTCGGGCCTGCCGCGCGTCTTCTTCTGCAACAGCGGCACTGAAGCCAACGAGGCCTGCCTGAAGTTTGCCCGCCGCTACTGGTTCACGCAGGGCGTCACCGCGCGGACCGGCTTCGTCGCCATCGAGGGGGGCTTCGCCGGCCGCACGATCGGCTCACTCTCGGTGACGCACGACGAGCACTATCGCCGGCCGTTCATGCCGCTGCTCGAGCCGGTCACGTTCGTCGATTCGACGAAACCCGAGACGCTGGCAGCGGCCGTCACCGAACGCACCGCCGCGATCATCGCCGAGCCCATTCGCGGCGAGGGTGGAATCCGCCCTCTCTCCCAGGAGTTCGCCGCCGCGGTCGCCGATGTCTGCCGCCGCACCGGAACGCTACTCATCGCCGACGAGGTCCAGACAGGTCTGGGGCGAACCGGTCATGCGTTTTGCTTCCAGGCGCTCGGCTGGCAGCCGGATCTCCTCTCGGTCGGCAAAGCGCTCGGCTCTGGTGTGCCGGTGGGAGCAGCATTGATTTCCGCCCGCGTCGCCGAGGCGATTTCCGCCGGCGACCATGGCAGCACCTATGGCGGCAACCTGCTGGCGACGCGAGCGGCGGCGTTCTTCCTCGAACAGCTGATGGACAAAGGACTGCTCGAACACGTGAAAACGGCTGGCGCGCACTTCGAACGCCGGCTGCGAACGCTGGCGCTCAAGCATCCCGTCATCGTGGAAGCGCGCGGCGCCGGGCTGATGCGTGGCCTCGAGCTCCGCGTGGACGCGGCTCCCGTTATCGACGAAGCGCGCTCGAGAGGGCTTCTCGTCAACCGCACCGCCGAGAAAGTCGTGCGGATGCTGCCGCCGCTCACGATCGAGATCGCCGAGATCGATCGCGCGACGGAGATCCTCGACGGCGTGCTGGCCACGGTGAAAGCCGAGGTCACGGCATGAGCGGGCTGAATGCTGCCGCTGCCGGCGTCGCCGAGCTGTCCGTCGTCGAAGGCGGGGTCGGAGCACCGGCCGGCTTTCGCACCTCGGGAGTCCATTGCGGCATCAAGACGACTGCCGGCGCTCTCGATTTGACCGTCATCGCGTCCGATACGACCGCCGCCGCGGCCGGCATCTTCACGACGAATCTGGCGGTTGCGGCTCCGGTGACTGTGTCGCGCCGCCATCTCGCCGAGACCGGCGGACGGGCGCGGGCGGTCGTCGTCAATAGTGGCTGCGCCAACGCCTGCACGGGAGGCGAAGGGTTGGCCAACGCCGAACGAATGGCAGAAGAAACCGCCCGTACGCTCGGCTGCTCGCGCAGCGAGGTCCTGGTCGCGTCGACCGGCGTCATTGGCGTCGGTCTGCCGATCGACCGTGTGATCACCGGCATCCAGTCAGCGTCACGCACGCTCGCCCGCGACAAGGGGAGCGAGACGGCACGGGCGATCATGACGACCGACCCGTTCCCCAAGGAGCACGCCGTCGTCGTCCAGACCTCGCGCGGCTCGTTCGTGGTGGGCGGCACCGCGAAGGGGTCGGGCATGATCGAGCCGAACATGGCGACGATGCTCGGGTTCCTGACGACGGATGCGAAAGTGTCGCCGGGACGGCTGCACCAGGCGCTCGTGGCGTCAGCGTACGACACGTTCAACGCGATCACGGTCGACGGCGAATGCTCGACCAACGACTGCCTGATCGCTCTGGCATCCGGCGCGAGCGGCATCGACATCGACGACGACACCCTGCCGCTGCTCACCGCGGGCATGCGCGAGGTTTCACGCATACTGGCGCTCGGCGTCGTTCGCGGAGGGGAAGGCGCGACCAAGGTCATCGAAGTCACCGTCTGCAACGCCAGCAGTGACGCCGACGCCCGCCAGGTGGCGCGAACCATAGCCAACTCGCCGCTCGTCAAGACCGCCGTGCACGGCGCCGATCCCAACTGGGGGCGTATTGTCGCCGCCGCCGGACGTTCCGGCGTTACGTTCGACGTCGGCCGCGCGACCGTGCATGTTGGAGGCGTGCTGCTGTTCGAGAATGGGATGCCTCATGATGACGCGGCACCCGATGCGGGAAAGCACCTCGAGGGAACCGACGTCCGCATCGAGATGAGCCTCGGCACCGGCGGCAACCGCTCGGCCACAATCTGGACGTGCGACCTGTCTGCCGAGTACGTGCGGATCAACGGGGAATATCGGACGTAGGTGCGAGGGTGCGGGGTGCGAAGGTGCGAGGGTGCGGGGGCCCGCCGCGCCGTAGCCGCGAAGCGGCGAAGGCGGGCGCTCCGTCCCACTTCGATCGTTTCAACGGGCCGCAAGCTGCGCCGGCCCGATCGAGAGAGTGAACCATGAAGTCTGCGCCGAGCATGGCTACGAACTCGAAGGACTTTCTGTCCGTCCTCGATCTCACGCCGCCGGAGTTGTGGCGGCTGCTGGACCTCGCGGCCCAGGTGAAGAGCGAGCGCCGGCTCGGACGGCGCGCCCCGACCGCGGACTCGCTCAACGGCTCACACGTCGCCCTGCTCTTCGAGAAGCCCTCGCTGCGTACGAGGTCGACCTTCGAAGTCGCGGTGAAAGAGCTCGGCGGCGAAGTCCTGAACCTCTCCATCGAGTTCGCCGGCGGACGCGAGCCGCTCGAGGACGTGGCGCGCAATCTGGAGCGCTGGGTGCGGGCCCTCGTGGTTCGAACATTCGCGCAGGAGCGCGCCACGCTGATTGCCACCGCAGCCCCCCGCCTGCACGTCATCAACGCACTGACCGATCAGCAGCACCCCTGTCAGGCGCTGGCCGATGCGCTGCGGATGCGGGAAGCCTGGGGCGACTGCCGCGGACGCCGACTTGCGTTCGTGGGCGACGGCAACAACGTCGCCACCTCGCTCGCGCACGTCACGAGCATGCTCGGCGTGACGATGCACATCGCGTCGCCTGAAGGATTCGAACTGCCCGATCACGTGGTCGAGGAGGCGGCCGCCGTTGCGCACGCTGGTGCGGCCATTCGGCGCTTTCGCGAGCCGCGCGACGCCGTCGCCGGCGTCGATGCGGTGTATACCGACGTGTGGGCGTCGATGGGACAGGAGGCGGAGATCGACAAGCGGAAACATATCTTCCGGCACTACCAGGTGGACGCCGCCCTGATGGCGCACGCCGCGCCGCACGCGCTCTTCATGCACTGCCTGCCGGCCCATCGCGGCGAGGAAGTGACCGCGGAGGTGTTCGAGTCCTCTGCCTCGGTCGTCTTCGACCAGGCGGAAAACCGGCTGCACGCCCAGAAGGCGTTGCTCCTGATGCTGCTCGCCCGGTGACGCGACTCACCCAGGCTGAGATGTCCCGCTCCCCATCTCCCTGGCTGGCTCACTACGACCCGGACGTCAGGCACACGCTCGTCCCCTATCCCGACGACACGCTGATCGATCGCCTCGGGCTCCTGGCGCGGGACCATGGCGACCGCCCTGCCCTGCTTTTCAAGGGGGCCACGATGTCCTACGCCACCCTCGACGCCGAAAGCACGGCCTGTGCGGCGGCACTGGCGTCGCTCGGGATCTCGAAGGGCGACCGCGTGGCACTTCTGCTGCCCAACTGTCCTCAGTTCCTGATCGCTGAGTTCGGCGTCTGGAAGGCCGGCGGGATCGTCGTGGCGGTCAATCCCACCTACTCGGAGCGCGAGCTCGAACAGGCGCTGGCGTCGACGCGCGCGACCGTGGTCATCGCACTGACGCCCTTCTACGAGCGCGTGGTGCGCGTGCGCGGGCGAACGGCGGTGCGGCATCTGATTGCCACCTCGATCAAAGAGCATCTGCCGCCGGTGACGCGCCTGCTCTTCACCCTCTTTCGCGAAAAGAAGGACGGCCACCGCATCACGCTCCGGCCCGGCGACCTCTGGCTGCGCGACCTGCTTCGCGCCCACCGGCGCTCGCCGCGTCCGCCGGTGACGATCGGGCCAGACGATCATGCGGTCGTGCTGTCGAGCGGCGGCACAACCGGCACGCCCAAAGGCGTCGTCGGTCTCCATCGTCACTACATGGCGGCCGGGCTCCAGCTGTACGAGTGGACGAAATCCGCCAAGAAGCCGTGGGACGTCATCATGCTGCCGCTGCCGCTGTTCCACGTGTACGCCAACGTCGGCGTGCAGCCGCTGGCGTTCGTCGGGCCGAATCCGCTCTCGCTCGTCCCCAACCCGCGCGACATCGACGACCTCCTGCGGACGATCGCAAAGGTAAAGCCGGCGTTCTTCAACGGCGTGCCTGCGTTGTACACCGCAATCCTGAAGCATCCCGACGTGCGCGCGGGGAAGATCGACCTCCGCTCCATCCGCCTGTGCTTCTCCGGATCAGCGGCGCTCATGGCCGACACCAAGCGGGAGTTCGAGGAGAAGACCGGAGCGCGGATTGTCGAAGGCTACTCGCTGACGGAAGGGATGATGGCGTGCTGCATCAACCCGGTGAACGGTCCCAACAAGCTCGGCTCGATCGGCATGCCGCTCCCGGATGTCGCCGTCAGGATTGTCGATGCCGAGACCGGCGCACGCGACCTCGCGCCGCGTGAGGTCGGCGAGCTGCTGATCAGTGCGCCGCAGCGCATGGACGGATACCTGGACAACCCGGCGGAGACCGCGGAAGCGCTTACGACAGACTCAGACGGCGTCGTGTGGTTGCATACAGGCGACCTCGCGTACATGGATGAAGACGGCTACGTCTTCCTCGTCGATCGCAAGAAGGACATGATCAAGACCAGCGGCTTCCAGGTGTGGCCGCGCGAGATCGAGGAAGTCATCACCGCTCACCCCGCCGTCCTCGAGGCCGGTGTCGCAGGCATTCCCGATTCGGTGAAAGGAGAAGTCGCCAAGGCCTGGGTGGTGCTCAAACCCGATATGCAGGTCGGCGCCGACGAGCTGCGCGCGTACTGCCGTGAGCGGCTGGCGCCTTATAAAGTGCCTGCGCAGGTCGTGTTCCGCAGTGAGCTCCCCAAGACCATGGTTGGGAAAGTATTGCGGCGGGCACTCGTCGAAGAAGAACGCACCTCGATTACTCCGCCGCCATAGCCTTGACGGCCACGCCCGCGTCCTCCAGGGCGCGGCGGATGGCGCGAGCCAGATTCGCTGCCCCGGGCGTGTCGCCGTGGATGCAAATCGTATCCGGCTGCACGCGCACGGGACCGCCATCCACAGAAGCAATCTCCAGGCGGCGAACCATCTCCAGCGCGCGGGCCGAAACCACCTCGGAATCTTCGAGCACCGCCCCTTCGGCAGAGCGGGGCACGAGCGATCCGTCGGAGCGATAGCCGCGGTCGGCGAAGACCTCCGACGCGGTACGCAGTCCAGCGCGCCTGCCAGCGTCGATGAGAGCGGACCCTGATAACCCGACGAGCAGCAACCTGGCGTCCACCGCAGCGATCGCGCGGGCGATCGCGTCGGCCAGCTGAGGGTCGCGTGCTCCCATGTTGTACAGGGCACCGTGCGGTTTGACGTGTTGAAGCCTGACGCCCTGAGCGGCGGCCACTGCCGACAGCGCGCCGATCTGGTAAACCACCAAGTCCTCCACCTCGGTCGGCGTCAGCTGCATCTGACGCCGACCGAAGCCGGCCAGGTCCGGAAACCCGGGATGCGCTCCTACCGCCACGCCGTGCTGACGGGCCAGGGCGACCGTCTCGCGCATCACGCCCGGGTCGCCGGCGTGGAAGCCGCACGCCACGCTGACGGAGGTGACGCAGGGGATGATTGCGGGGTCATGCCCTAGAACATAGGCGCCAAAGGACTCGCCCACGTCGGCGTTGAGATCAGTCCGCATTCGCGACATGTCTTCGAACAGCAATGTAATTCTTGCCACGTTTTGGGTGCCGGCCGGGCTGGATACCCATCGTTTTTCGAAGAATTTGCGACGGCACAGCCGTTGCCACTATACAGGCGTCGGCCTGTGATTTACGGCAGGGCGCCGTAAATGCTGGGGGGAGCCAGGTCGGCATTCCTGGACGGGGCGCCTTCGGGCGCCCCATCCGGTTTACGTAACCGGGTGTCATCGCCACGGGAGATTCTCGTGGCGGGGGCACCCGGTTTCCTTTTCCAGCAGGCCGTGGCGAAGTCGCATCGGCCTGTGAGGCACCGAAATTTTCGCCGCTGAGGCGTTGCTAGACTCCCGCGCCTTCTGGATATTCGAGGGCGAGCTTCAGTTCCCGCGCCAGGGAATCGACTGTCGTGCCCGTGCGCTTCCACGCCCCTTCCGTCTCGAAACGCAGGTCGCCAATCCGTCGTCCCCAGGGAGCGATGACGCGTCCGATGGCGCGGAAGTCGCTGCGTTCCGCGTGTTCCTGATCCAGGCGTCTGACCACGTCGGGGGCCACTCGAATGAACGCCCTGAGCGCTGACGCCGACTTGATGCTGTACTTGCGGCCGTTCCACGCCGCGCCGAACACAACCGACACCTGCTTGAAATAGTTGACGAAGAACCGCCTGGAGTCCTCGCGGAAGTCGGCCGACTTCTTCGGCCCGCCGAACGCGTCGCTGGCAAACAGCTTTTTCAGCTCCTGGGCGAGCGGCGCCTGGGCGACGCGGCCGTGCCCCACGCCGAGCAGCTTGATTTCGCCGTGGAGCGGCGAATCCTCCCGGTCGTTGAGGGCGCGAACCACGTCGTGCGCCGCGGCGAGCGCATCGTCGCGATAGAGCTGGCGGCCCGAGAGGCTCACCAGGTGGGACGCGTTCAGTCGCGTGTGCTTGGCGTTGATCGTGACGAACATCTGGACGACGTGGTCCTCGGGCAGGCGATCGAAGATGATCGCGGGGACCGTGAACTCGCTGCTCGGGATGTTGTCGATGTCGGCGTGGAGCGCCAGCAGCCGGTGCTGGCCGTCGATTGCGCGGAGGATGCCCTCGCGCTCGGGAACCTTCAACCGTCCAACGGCCGAACCTGCCTCGACGGGCTCGAATGTCAGCTTCTCGTCGCAGGAGATGATGACAGCGCCCGGAATCGAGGGGAGGTCGCGCGCCTGGCGGCACTGCTCGTAATACTGGACCAGCTCGTCAATCTTTCGACGAATGATCTGGCGCTGGTAGGCGCGCTCGCTCGAGGCGATGCGCCGCTCCAGGAGGTCCCAGTTGACTTTGGACGGGCTTTGCTTCTTCCCGCCCCGAACGCCCGACTGGCTCGAGTCGCCGTAATTCAGCACCTCGAAACGGACGAGCTTATCGATATCGCCGGCAGTCAGCGAGGCCTGATAGAAATGCACCCCAAACTGCTGCATCCGGATAGCAGCCACGTTGATCATGCGTCTCTGTCCCCGACCGGCTTTGCCCGGCCTACGGAAGAGGCGAATTGTATCGGCCCGGCATGGCCGACCACAACTCGTTTCTCGAAGATATCGCCCTATCCGCTCGTGTCGAAGCTCGTCGTCAGGGTGATGTCCTGACGCAGCGAGTGCCAAACCGAGCAGTACTTGTCCCTGGATAACGAGATCGCCCGCTCAACCGCACCGGAGGGGACGGCGCCCTTGATCGTGAAGTGGAGCGTCACACTGACCAGGCGCCGGGGCGCCTCGGGCGCCCTCTCGGCCTGAAGCGACGACTTGAGCGCCACAATCGGGTGCCGGCCTTTGCGCAGGATGTCGACGACATCGGCCGCCATGCATCCAGCCAGGGCCATGACCAGCAACTGCACCGGCGAGGGGCCGGCGGCGCTATGGCCGTCGACAAGCAGTGAGTTGGTACCGCTGGTCGCCCGGAACTGAAGCTCCTGCGTCCATTCGAGGTCTGCCCGGGCAGGTCGGCTCCCAGCCATCAGCGCACGATGCTAACCGCACCGCGCCTGGATTCCCAAGGTATCCGTAGGCCGGACGTGAAGGGAGGCCCTCAGCGGGCCGCCGCCGGGTGCTCGACGCTGGCCGGGCTCCGAGGCTTCCTGGGCCCGAAAAGCGACGCGAATACGAGCCAGCCGAGAGGAAGTGCCACGAGGGAGTAGCTCAGGAAATGACCGTACTGGCCGTCGGGACCGTAGGGTTCGGTCGCCCAGTGCAACGGCTCGCTGTAGGGGAAGATGTTTGCCTCAGTGAGCTCGTGAAAGCCATAAATGAAGAGCTGAACCACGAAGACCGCGAGAAAAACGGCGGTGACCTGAAAGAACAATCCCAGGTTGACCCTGTGTCCGTACCTCGACCAGAGGACGGCGACCGCGGCCGCGCTTGCCAGGCCTGCCAAAGCGCCGAGGGCAATCGCGCTGACACCGAGCTGGGAGAACAACGTGCCCATCAGCAGCGCGGTTTCCATACCTTCACGCGTAATCATCAGCGTGGTGAAGAGAAACACGCCGAGAAACGCCTTGGTCCCGGTCTGCAGCGCCGACTGCTCGAGGTGGCCTTCGATTTCAGACTTCATGCGGCGCGCGTGACGCCACATATGAACGATGAGGGTGGCGACGAGGACGGCGGCTGCCATCGCCAGCACACCCTCCCACAACGCCTTGTTCGAGGCGCGGGCGAAGAGGGCGGCGGCCCCGGCGCTCACCACGAGCGACACGGCAATTCCCCAGTGGACCGCCGACACGAGCTGGTGACGGCCGCTCTTTCTCAAGTAGGCGAGGCTGATGGCGACGATGAGGAAGGCTTCGAGGCCCTCGCGAAGGGTGATGACGAACGCCTGCAACATTTCGGGTAAACCTGATTGTGAGATCCAGTCGCAAGTTTACCCGGAAGACCAGTCGGAGTCCATCCGCCGGTCAGGCCCGGCGACCCGGCAGGGCGGCTACTTTATCGGCACGACGAACAGAAAGACGACGCGGCCGCCGACGCGCAGCGTCTGTTTCGGCTTGATCGCGTCGCCCATGTCGAAGGAGTGCGAGAGGACGCGCGTGCCCGGCTTGAGCTCGGCGTTCAGCTTCGGCAGCAGCTTGAGGTTGAGGTCGGGCAGCAGGTACAGCGTCACGACCGTCGCTTCGCTGATGTTGGCCTTGAAAAGATCCTCGTTGAGGAACCGCACCTTGTCGCTGACGCCGGCCGCCTTCGCGTTGGCGACAGCCGACTCGACCTGGGCTTTCTGGATGTCGATCCCCACTCCACGCGCGCCGTAGGTTTTCGCTGCGGTGATGGGAATGCGTCCGTCGCCAGAACCGAGGTCGTAGATGATGTCTTTCGCGGTCACGCCGGCGAGCTTCAGCATCGCATCGACGACTTCCTGAGGCGTCGGAACGTAATCGATGTCCGGCGGGCGCGCCGGCGCCTGCCACGCGCCGGCGGGCAGGACGAGCACCGCGGTCACGAGCCATGCGATCGCGATTCGAGCCTTCATCACGCTGCCTCCACGCGTATCGACACGATCCATCCGGCGTTCACTGAATCGGGATGGTCCAGAGGTACACGTTGCTGCCGTCCACGAGCAGCTTCTGCCGTGGCAGGTACTCGCGGCCCGCGACGTCCTTCATCTCCCATCGGTGCGACACGATTCGTGTGCCGGGCTTCAGCTCCCGGTTCAATTTCGGCAGCAGGCTGATGTTGAGGCTCGGGGTGAGAAACAGCGTCACCACGGTCGCCGCGCTGATGTCGGCCTTGAACAGATCCTCGTTGAGGAAGCGTACGTTCCCGGTGACGCCCGCCACGCGGGCATTGGTGTTCGCCTCGTTGATGCGTTCGGGATCGATATCGATGCCGACTCCGCGCGCGCCGTATACCTTCGCGGCCGTAATCGGGATGCGTCCGTCGCCAGAGCCAAGGTCGTAGACCACGTCGCTGGCGGTCACGCCGGCGACCTCCAGCATCGCGTCGACCACCCGCTGAGGCGTCGGCATGTAGAAGACGTCGGGCTTGCGCGTCTCCCGCTGGCGCTGCGCCGCCGCCGGAACCGTGGCGCCGACGAGCACGGCGCAGACGACGAGATAACGAACCGTCCTGCACGCTGGCATTGCTGCTCCCAATGAGGACGGATCAGATTTTCCTATGACGCGGGCGCGATTTCCACCGACGTGTCCGGCAGGCCGCCGTGGCGGTATTCTGTGCCATGGCCATCGTGGTCCAGAAGTACGGCGGCAGCAGCGTGGCGGATGTCGACAAGCTCCGCTACGTGGCCGAGCGCGTCATGGAGACGCGCCGCCGCGGCAACGATGTCGTCGTGGTCGTTTCGGCCATGGGCGATACCACCGACGAACTGCTCGCGATGGCCAAGCGCGTGTCGGCCAACCCCGACCGTCGCGAGCTCGACATGCTCCTGTCGGCCGGCGAACGCATCTCGATGGCGCTGCTGTCGATTGCGATTCGCGAGATGGGGGGCGACGCCATCAGCTTCACGGGCAGCCAGTCGGGCATCATCACGAACGACCGGCACGTCGACGCGCGGATCATCGAGGTTCGGCCGTTCAGGGTGCAGGACGAGCTCTCGCGCGGGCGAATCGTGGTGGTGGCCGGTTATCAGGGCGTCTCCTATCGCCGGGAAGTGACTACGCTCGGAAGAGGCGGCAGCGATACGACAGCGGTCGCCATGGCCGCGGCGCTCGACGCCGAGTACTGTGAGATCTGCTCAGACGTCGACGGCGTGTACTCTGCGGATCCGCGAGTTGTCCCCGGCGCACAGCGAATCGGCACGCTGTCCTACGAGGAAACCCAGGAGATGGCAGAGGCGGGCGCGAAGGTGCTCAACGCTCAGGCGGTGGAGTTCGCCAAGGAGCGCGGCATCGCCATTTACGCGCGAGCCACCCGCGGTCCGCTCCCCGGCACCGATCCGTCGAGCGACGGCACGGTCGTCCGCCGGCATTCGCCGCGGATGCCGGGGACGGTCGTCGGCGTCGCCAGCGAGCGGGACGTCATCGTCCTTCAAGCCAGGGTCCCGGCAGCCGAGCTGCTGGCCACGCTCGACGAACGCGCCGTCTC
>DASUGH010000106.1:0-9397 GCA_036274155.1 Vicinamibacterales bacterium
TCTTCCTTGTTCGTGACGATCACTTCCGTGAAGGTCTGACACGTCGACGTGTCGATCAACGTCCGATGGTGATCGATCTTCATCGGCTTCTTGATCAGGCCCTCGTTGATATTGGCGAGCGCCACGTTCTCCATGTAGCCGAGGCCCATCGCCAGCGGCATTCCGGACGTATCGCCCTTGGTCTGGGCCGCGATGTAGAGATCAGCCGCGCGCTGCAACCCGTCGCGCGAGCAGGAAACCTGCGCGAAGCCGGCCGCGGGGGCGAGCAGCGCGCCTGTGCAAACAATCCCAACGAGGGCAATGCGTTTCATCGAACTCCTCCGCGCAGGCCGGAAATGCCGGGGCAACGGCGTCAGCAGACCTGTGATCAATATCACCAACACCCCGATCGAACGAAACGGGTTCCCCGAAACGGTGCCACGCATGGAGGAGAATAGCTGTTCCTGGCAAATGACTGATTCGACGCCGGCAGCCGGCAGACGCGTCCCTGCCGCCGTGCTCTGGGATATGGACGGGACGCTCGTGGATACCGAGCCCTACTGGATTGCGTCCGAGTTCGCGCTTGCCGAACGCTACGGTGCCGACTGGAGCCGTGAGCACGCGCTGAACCTGGTCGGCCGCGACCTCCTGGTGGCCGGCCGCTACATCCGCGAGCACATGCGCATCGACCTCACGCCCGAGGAGATCGTCGAGGATCTGCTCGACGGCGTTGTCGAGCGCGTACGCGTCGAGGTGCCATGGCGTCCCGGGGCGCTGCACGTTCTGGCGATGCTCCGCGAGGCCGGCGTGCCATGTGCGCTGGTCACGATGTCCTACCAGAGGTTCGTAGCGCCGATCCTCGAGCACCTGCCGCCGCAGACCTTTCGCGCCGTCGTCACCGGCGACCGGATTCGCGAGGGTAAACCTCACCCCGAGCCGTATCTCACGGCTGCGGCAGCGCTCGGCGTGAACCCCGCGGATTGCGTGGCGATCGAAGACTCTGTGACCGGTGTCACGTCGGCTGAGACGGCTGGCTGCCGGGTGCTGGTCGTGCCGAACCACGTCGCCGTGCCCGCTGGACCCGGGCGCGTATTTCGCGAGACGCTCACTGGTCTCACGCTCGACGACCTGTACGCACTCAGCGCGTGACGCTTCCGGAACCTGGCGCCATCAGCTGCCGGCGATCTGTTGACGTTTGTAAATCCCGATTCTTGCGGAGAAGTCGCCGGGCGCCCGAAGCGGTGCGCCCGGCATTGAACACGTGGTGTCGCTAGCGGGTCAGAAGGAGCTTCTGTATCTGGAACGAGCGAGCGTCCGGGAACGCCGGCGCCGGCGGCAGGACCGGCGCAACCATCCGAGGGAGCGCGCTGGCCAGCTGTACCACAGGACGACGTCCGAGGGCGGCACGGAGATCGTCGCGCTGTTCATCGGTCAACACGCCGCGGAGCTGCTCCACGAGCGCCGAGCGGTCGGCGTCGCTGAGGTTGGGAGTGTGATTCTTGAAGTTCCGGATCGCCAGCAGCGCCCGTTGCTTCCGGTCGGCGTCGAGTTGGTACGTTTCGACGCGGCTCTCGAGATTCCGCTCGTGCATGCGCAACGTGACCATCACACGCTCCTGGCCGGCAGCCTCCTCGGCGGTCGCGCCGAAGATCGTCACGCCATCGCGTCTGATGGCGGGCACCTCGACCGTGCGACGATCGGTGGCAGCACGGAAGTCGTTCAGCTGCTCACGGGTCAACAGCGGGACCATCGCGGTCTGCAGACGCTCCAGGTCGTTGACGTTGGCGTCGGCCAGGAACTTCCGGGCGATCTCCAACGCCTTCTGCTTGATGTCGGCCCCCACACGCAGATCATCCAGCGCGCCCTCGATCTGCTTTGACACGTCGAAGCCGATGCTGTCGGCAAAGCCGTACTGCGGGCCCTGCCTGCCGTTCAGACCTGGCACCGTTGCCGGCGCCATGGCGAGCCGGCGAACCTCCAGGCTGTCGAGAGCACCGTCCTGGCTCGCATCGCCGCGAGCGACCAGGTTCTGCATGCGCTCGGGCAGCTCGGTGGCGACCACCCGGCCGTCGGCATTCCGGTCGAACGACATGAGCCGGGCGACGACCATATCGGGTGTGATCGGCGGCGAAACCTTGGCGTTGGTTACGAAGGGGCCGGCCTGCGTCACGATCTGCGCCGAGGCCGGAGCGCTGACGCTGAGCGCAAACAGCGTCACCAGGGCTAAGGACTGAGGTCGCATGGCAGCTCTCCTCCGAGTCTTGCGACTCACGACAGCACTCGCCGCCGGGGTTGGCAACCGTGGATGACGATTCTCTGCCCTTGGACGCCCGCGCCGGCCGTTTGGTTGGTCACCGCCACGTCGAATTCCACCAGAATCCTGACCTGCGCAGCCCAATCTCGAGCTCGACGTCGGAGCTGGACGCCCCTGACGCTGCTTCCCGCCATGGATTGTCAGGGAGCGCGCGACGCCGGCTCGAGGCGCGGTGCCGGGACCGCCGGCCGCGCGGCAGTATGATTCGCGCGTGAGCACTGTGAATCCGGTCGTACGGCGGTGGATCGAGGACGGGTTACGCGATCCGGAGGCGTTCTGGGCACGAGCCGCCTCGGCACTTCCGTGGTTCCGGACGTGGGATCGCGTGTTCGAATGGACGTTCCCGACCTTTCGCTGGTTCATCGGCGCCGAGACCAATCTCGCGCACAACGCCCTCGACCATCACGTCGCCCACGGACGTGGCGGACACGCGGCGCTCATCTACCTCAACGAGCGCGGTGATCGCCGCGTCTTCACGTATGCGCAGCTCCTCCACGCCGTCACCCGGACGGCCGCGGCGCTTCGCGGCCTCGGGATGCAGAAGGGCGACCGACTCACCATCTCGATGCCGACCTGTCCGGAGGCGATCATCCTGATGCTCGCCACCGTCCGCATCGGTGCCATCCACTCCGTCGTCTTCGCCGGGTTTGGCGCGAACGCGCTCGGCGATCGCATCCGCGCGAGCGGCTCGCGAATCGTCTTCACCGCCGACGTCACCTATCGCAAGGGCAAATCGGTTGCCCTGAAGCCTATCGTCGACGAAGCGCTGGCGACGCCCGGACATGGCGTCGAGCACGTGGTCGTCCTCGAGCGGGAGGGTCTGGGATGCGAGGGTGTTCGCGACATGTCGTGGGAAACGTTCCTCGAGCACGCGGAGGATTGCTCCGGTGCTCACGTCCCGATGGAAGCCAACGAGACGGCGTTCATCCTGGCGACGTCGGGTACCACGGCGCGGCCCAAGCTCGCCATGCACACGCACGGCGGCTATCAGGTGCACATTGCCACCATGGGACGCTGGTGCTTTGGCCTGAAGCCGGACGATGTCTGGTGGTCGACGTCCGATATCGGGTGGATCGTCGGCCACAGCTATATGGTTTACGCGCCGCTCCTTGCAGGCGCCACCTCGGTGGCGTTCGAAGGCGCCCTCGACTACCCGCGACCGGAGGCACACTGGCGCACGGTCGTCGAAGAATTCGGCGCGACCGGCATTTTCACCTCGCCGACCGCGGTTCGCATGCTCATGCGCTATGGCGAGCGGACGCTCGGCGACGTGGATCACAGCCGTCTCGAGCGAATCGTCTGCGCCGGCGAGGTGCTCAATCCGCAAGCGTGGGACTGGCTCCAGAACGTCGTGCTCGGCGGCCGGGTGCCGGTGATCGATCAGATGTGGCAGACAGAAACCGGCGGCCCCGTATTTGGCAATCCGTACGGCATCGCGATGCTTCCGATCAAACCGGGTTCGGCCGCCCTTCCGTTGCCCGGCATCGAGGCCTCCGTCGTGACGCTCGACGGCGAGCCGTGCCGGCCCAACGAGAAGGGCATCATGGTCATCAAGCGCCCGTTTCCCGGGTTGACGCCGGGGCTCTGGGGCGAGCCCGAACGTTACGGGCTGGATTACTGGCGAAAGATTCAAGACGTCTACTACTCGGGCGACTCGGCGCACGTCGACGAAGACGGGTACTACTGGTTCGCGGGCCGTGCCGACGAAATCATCAAGATCGCGGCGCACCGGCTCGGCACCATCGAGGTCGAGAGCGCGTTCCTGAAGCATCCGGCGGTCGCCGAATGCGGCGTGGTTGGCCGTCCCGACGAGGTCCGTGGCGAGATCATCGCGGCTTTCGTGCTGCTCAAGCATGGCCACGATCCGTCGTCTGAGCTGCGTCTGGCGCTCGTCGAGACGATCCGCCGCGAGCTCGGCCCGGTAGCGGTCATCGGCGATGTGAACTTCGTCCGCATGCTGCCGAAGACGCGGAGCGGCAAGATCATGCGGCGAGTCCTGAAAGCGGTGACCCTCGACCGCGATCCCGGCGACATCACCACGATCGAAGACGAGGGATCCGTCGAGGAGGCCCGCGCCGCCTGGGCCGAGCTGAAGCGGCACATGGGGTGAGTGTCGTTGATTCAGGAGGAGGCAGCGAGACAGTCTGACGCACCACGGCTGGTCGGCCCGCCGCCGCGCAGCACCACGCCTGCCGGACGCGCGGGTCCGCGCCACCGGACACGTGCGATTCCTGATGATCTCCTCCGCGACGCGTCGCGCCGTCTCGGTATTCTGTCGTTGCTCGGCGCGATGTTGTGGTCGGTCGGCGATCTGCTCTTCCACCTGGCGCTGATTCCGCGCGATCCGTCATGGCGATACTGGCAGTCGAGCGACAACATCGCCCTCGTCAGCGCCCTCATGTCGCTGGCACTCTATTGGTACACGCGCAAACCCGACCGCGCTCCAAATCTGATCCTCAACGTCGGTCTGGCGCACCTGGTGTGGACCGGCGTTGCCGTCGGCCTGCTGCTGCACTGGGATCCCCTTCCGCACGAAATCGATACCGCCCCGTCGGTGTCCTGGCTCGGCGTCGTGGTCCTGATGTTCGCGGCGATCGTACCGAACGCGCCGTGGAAGATTGCGGTCGCCGGCACGATTGCGGTGTCGATGAACCCAGTCGGGATGCTGATCGCCCGGGCACGCGGTGTGTGGCACTTCGATTCGCCGATGGACGTGCTGGTGATGCACTACCAGGACTACCTGATCGTCGCCGTCGCGACGGTGGTGTCGTATGTCGTCGTCGGCCTCGGTCGCGAAGTCGCGAGGGCACGTGAGATGGGCAGCTACCAGCTCGGCGAGCTGCTCGGGCGCGGCGGTATGGGCGAGGTCTACAAGGCGACGCACCGGATGCTGGCACGCCCGGCGGCGATCAAGCTGATTCGCCCCGAGACGATGGGGCCGGCAGGCTCGAGCGCCGGCCAGTCGGCGCTGACCCGCTTCAGGCGGGAGGCGACGTCAGCGGCGAGCCTCCAGTCGCCGCACACCGTCAGCCTCTACGACTTCGGCGTGACCGACGACGGCACGTTCTACTTCGCGATGGAACTGCTCGAAGGCATGGACCTCGAGACGCTCGTGCGGACGCACGGGCCGCAGCCGGCAGCGCGGGTCGTGTACATCCTCCGGCAGGTCTGCGAGTCTCTCGAAGAGGCGCACGCGGCCGGCCTGGTCCATCGCGACATCAAGCCGGCGAACATCCATCTTGGCCGGCTGGGGCTGCGATACGACTTCGCAAAGGTGCTCGATTTCGGATTGGTGAAGCGTCAGGTGGAAGCCGATGTGACGTTCACGCAGGCAACCGGGGTCGGTGTCGTCTCCGGCACGCCGGCGTACATGGCGCCGGAGACGGCGCTCGGCGAGGATGTTGACGGCCGGGCCGATCTGTACGCGCTCGGCTGTGTCGCCTATTACCTGCTCACCGGCATGCTCGTCTTCGAGGGACAAGGATTGCAGCAGATTGTCAGGCGGCTGCACGACGAGCCGGTGCCGCCGAGCCAGCGGACCGAGCTGCCAATTCCCGTCGAGCTCGACGCACTCGTGCTGTCGCTGCTCGCCCGCGAGCCGGCAGGGAGGCCGGCGAACGCCACGGAGTTACGGGCGCGACTGGACGCGCTGCCCATCTCGGCATGGACAGACGAGCAAGCCGCCAGCTGGTGGCGGCTGCACCATGGAGACAGTGGGTCGTGAATGCGAGTTCCGGGTTCCGAGTTCCGAGTTCCGAGTTCCGAGCCCCGAGCCCCGAGTCCTACGTCCACTCCGGTGGCGGCTGGATCGTCGGCTCGGGCGTCTTGCCAGCGTCGGGCCTTCCGCTGCCTTCGAGCCGAAACACCGGTCGAAGGGTCATGTCGTGGTCGCATTCGATCTGGCAGGAGAGGCGCACGCCGGTGAGCGCTCGCTCTTCGAGCTTCGACTTCTCGGCCCGGGTCATCCGCGTCGGCTCACCGCTGATGAATTCCACGCGGCAGGTCGTGCAGCGTGCGTTGCCGCCACAGGCGTGGAGGATATCCACGCCGGCATCCTGTTCGATTGCCAGCACGAGCCGCTTTCCCGACTCGACCTCCACGGTTTTGAACCCTTCGACGGTCAGCTTCGGCATGGCCGTATGTTAACGTATCGAACCACCAGGGTCTGTTGACCCCTTTCGCGTTGCGAGCCGCATAACGGACAAACATGGCCGACGTTCCCGACGTTCCCGACATTCCGCGCCCATCACAACTCTGGAAACAGCTCACACCCGAGCGCAAGCAGGCCGCTGCCGAGGCATTCTGGACCGACGAGAGCGCTTCGATGGAGCAGACCGAAGCGGTCCTCACGATCGCACAGCGCATCAAGTTTCGCGTGAGCAGCGTGTTGAAGATGCCACGCGACAAGAAGGCCCGGCATCTGGTGGGCCTTCCCGCGCTGTCCGAGCCGATTGCCGCGCGGCTGCTGGTGGCTTACCACCTGGGACAGCAGCGCCCGATGATGGCGAGCTTTCTCGACGGGCTTGGCGTGAAGCACGAAGAAGGGCTGATTGCCGATGAGGAGCTGGCTCCGCCGTCGACGGAGGCGCTGCAGGCCGCAGTCCGCGGCCTCGCGACGTCGTATCCGGCCGAGGACGTCGCACTGTACTTGTCGACGCTGATCTGGCAGGACCCCGACACCTGGGGCGCGCTGGCCGAGCTGCCCGAGAGCAAGCTTCCCGCGCGGGTATCCTGAGCCCGGTAACCTGAGCAAGTCGCAGCGCCGAGCATCCGCTCGGCGGCGAGCCACCGGCCCGGCGGCCGGGAATCGGCGCCGTGCGTACGCGCACGAGCAGGCCTAGGAGACGGCCGTGCACCTGATTGACTTCCACTGGGTAACCAGCGCCGAAGGATGGATCGCGCTCGGCACGCTGACGGTGCTCGAGATCGTGCTCGGCATCGACAACATCGTCTTCATCTCGATCCTCGCCGGCAAGCTGCGGCCGGAGGAACGTCCGCGCGCCCGCAAGGTGGGCCTCGGCCTGGCCACGTTCATGCGGCTCGCCTTGCTGCTCTCGATTACGTGGGTCATGGGTCTGACGTCGCCGTGGTTCACGATCCTCGGGAGCGAGATCTCCGGCCGCGATGCGATCCTCATCGTCGGCGGGCTCTTCCTCATCGCCAAGAGCACTCACGAGATCCACGAAAAGCTCGAGGGCGAGGAGGGACACGCTGGCGGCAAGGTGGCGGCGACCTTCACCGGCGTCATCGTCCAGATCCTGCTCCTCGACATCGTGTTCTCGCTGGATTCGGTGATTACGGCCGTGGGCATGGCCGAGGATCTGTCGGTGATGATGCTGGCGGTGATCATCGCCGTCGGCATCATGCTCTGGTCGTCGGGGGCGATCAGCGATTTCGTCGATCGTCACCCGACGGTGAAGATGCTGGCGCTCAGCTTCCTGCTGTTGATCGGCGTGTCGCTCATCGGCGAAGGGCTCGACCAGCACATCCCGAAGGGCTACATCTACTTCGCGATGGGGTTCTCGATTTTCGTCGAGATGATCAACCTCCGCGTCCGCGCCAGGGCGGCGCCAGTCCATCTGCACTCGCCATATACAGAGAACGGGAAAAAGTAGGGGAGAGGCAAAGGCCCGCAAGGGTCGTGCGCATGGAGACTCAACGAGGCCCTGAGAGCACGCGGCTCGCGGACCTGGGCTGGGACGAGGAGTTTGCCCGCAGCTTCGAGCCGTGGCGCGACGACCCGCACGTGCAGCCGGGCCGGGTTGCCATCGAGTTCAACTACATCTACCGGCTGTATGTCGAAGAGGGAGAGCTCGATGCCGTGCGATCGGGACGGCTGAAGCACCGCGCGACGAGCCGCGGCGAGCTCCCGGCCGTGGGAGACTGGGTCGCGCTGCGCCGGCGGCCCGGCCACGAGACGGGCGCGGTCGTGGCCGTGCTGCCGCGCCGAACCCGCTTCTCGCGCAGGATGGCCGGCCAGGTCACCGACGAGCAGGTGGTGGCGGCCAATGTCGGGGTGCTGTTCATCGTGATGGCGCTCGACGCCGATTTCAGCCTGCGACGGCTCGAGCGCTACCTGCTGCTGTCGCGCGAGAGCGGCGCCTCGCCGGTGGTGCTGCTGACGAAGCCCGACCTGACCGACGATCCCGCTGGCCGCCGTGCGGAGGTTCAGACGGTCGCGGGCAACGCGCCCGTACATGTCATCAGTCCTCTGAACGGCGATGGCATGGAGCGTGTCAGCCGTTACCTGCCGCGTGGCTACACCGGCGCCCTGGTCGGCTCCTCGGGCGTCGGCAAGACGACCATCATCAATCGGCTGATGGGCACGGACGCCCGCAAGACGCGCGAAGTGCGCGAGCGCGACTCGAAGGGGCGCCACACCACCACGCATCGAGAGCTGATCGTCCTGCCCGGCGGCGGACTGGTGATCGACACGCCGGGGATGCGCGAGCTGCAGCTCTGGGATGCCGCCGGCGCCGTCCGCGGAACGTTCGAGGACATCGACGATCTCGCGCGCGGCTGTCATTTCACCGACTGCCGTCACCGCGGCGAGCCGAAATGCGCCGTGAAGGCGGCAGTCGACGACGGCCGTCTGGATGCGGGGCGATTGGAGAGTTATCTCAAGCTGCAGGACGAGCTCGACGAGCTCGAGAAGCAGCAGGACGTACGAGCGCAGATCGAGGAGAAGCGGCGGTCGAAGACCGGCAGGGCACCGCGACGGGGGCCTTGAGATCCTTCTGCCAAAAACCGAAGCTCACGTGTGTGGAACGTCGGCCGCCTTCGCCAAGGCTACGGCGTGCCACGCCGCAGCTCGCGCAAATACCCGGACCTCAAGCCCCGAACCCCGAGTCCCGAACCCCGAGTCCCGAGTCCCGAGCCCCGAACCACGAACCCCGAGTCCCGAACCCCGAACCCCGAGTCCCGAACCCCGAGCCCCGAGTCCCGAACCCCGGGTCCCGAACCCCGAGTCCCGAGTCCCGAGTCCCGAACCCCGACCCCCGAGTCCCGAGCCCCGAGTCCCGAGCCCCGAGTCCCGAGTCCCGAGCCCCGAGTCCCGAGTCCCGAGCGCCGACAGGAACCACCATGAAAATTGCCGTCTGTATC
>DASUGH010000107.1:0-23171 GCA_036274155.1 Vicinamibacterales bacterium
CCGGGCTCGACCCATCCGCAACGCAAACTCCTGTTCCGGAATACGGGGACTCGCCGCTTCGGTGAAGTCGGAAAGAGCTCCGGCCCCGGATTCGCGGCGGACAAGGTCGGACGTGGACTGGCGGTTGGTGACATCGACAACGACGGCGATCAGGATCTGCTGGTGACGAACAACGGCGGGCCGGTCGAGCTGCTTCGCAACGACGGCGGCAATGCCCGGAATGCATTGCTGGTTCACCTCATCGGGCGCATGAGCAATCGAGACGGCATCGGCGCTCGGTTGCGCGTCACGTCTGGTGGCCAGACGCAGGTGCGCGAGGTCAAGGCCGGATCGAGCTATTTGACACAGAGCGACGTGCGCGCGCACTTCGGGCTTGGCCGCGCGGAAAGAGCGGAGCAACTGGAAGTGCGGTGGCCGAACGGCAGAAGGGAGACGCTGCCGAACGTCGCGGCCAACCAGATCGTGACCGTCCGGGAAGGCGAGGGCATCGTCAAGCGGACGCCGGTGGTTCGATAGATCGTTCGGATCGTTCGCGCGCTGGCTACCCGCCGAGGGATCGGGTATAAGCGTTTACCAGCATGATTGGCGGACGATTCCCGACCGAACGCGGTGTTCTCATCAAACACGGCTATGTGCTCACGCTCGATCCTGCCCTTGGCGACCTGCCCGACACCGACGTCCTGATCGAAGGCGACACGATCACCAGCGTTGGCCGCGGCCTCGAGGCTCCGGCTCACGCCAACGTGATCGATGCGCGCCACCGCATTGTCCTGCCCGGCTTCGTCGACACCCACCGGCACACGTGGCAGACGCCGGTGCGCGGCGTGCTGCCAAGCTGCACGCTCGATCAGTATTTCGCCGGCATGCTCGACAACATCGGGCGGCAGTATCGCGCCGAGGACGTCTACATCGCCAACCTGATGGGCGCGCTCGAGGCGCTGAACGGCGGGATTACGACGCTGCTCGACTGGTCGCACGTCAACAACACCCCCGAGCACTCGGACGCCGCGATTGCCGGCCTCGCCGAAGCGGGCATTCGCGCGGTGTACGCGCACGGGGTTCCGGTTGGCGGCGACTGGTGGGCCTACAGCTCGCTCCCGCATCCGGAAGACATCCGCCGCATTCGCAAGCAGTACTTCCAGTCGGACGACCAGTTGCTGACGCTCGCGCTCGCCGCGCGCGCTCCCGGCAATACGACGCCGGATGTCGCGACGCACGACTGGACGCTGGCGCGTGACCTCGCCATCCGGATCAGCGTGCACGTCGGGATGCGGCTGACCGGCGTCCACGTGAATCACGTACTCTCGCTGCACCAGCTCGGGCTGATGGGTCCGGACACGACCTACATCCATTGCACCGACTCCACCGATCAGGAGCTCGATCTGATTGCCAGCACAGGCGGTTCGGCGTCGGTGGCGCCGTACGTCGAGATGCTGATGGGGCACGGCGTTCCGCCGACCGGGCGCCTGGTGGCGCGCGGCCTGCGGCCGTCGCTCAGCATCGACGTGGTCTCGAGCGTTCCCGGCGACATGTTCACGCAGATGCGGACCGCGCTCGTGCAGGAGCGGATTCTCGCGTTTACGGATTCACCGGACATGCCGTTCGCGCCGACGCTCACGCACCGGGACGTGCTCGAATTCGCGACGATTGACGGGGCGCGCGCCTGCGCGCTCGATCACAAGGTGGGAACGATCAGCCCGGGAAAGCAGGCGGACATCGTCCTGATCAGGACCGACCAGGTGAACGTGGCTCCGGTCGTCGATCCGGTGGCGAGCGTCGTGATTGCCGCCGACACGTCGAACGTCGACACCGTGATGGTGGCCGGTCGGATCGTGAAGCTGAATGGCCAGCTCACCCGTGTCGACCTGCCCAGCCTGCTGCGGCGGCTGGACGAAGCCCGCGACCACCTGCTGTCGAAGGCGGGCACCGTCTCGCGCTGGGTGCTGTCCCGGCTCGATTGATCAGATCCGCATCTGATCGTTTCCGACGATCACCTCGCCGTTGAAGTGCTTCTTGACGTCGGGGACGAACGCGTCTTCGGGCGTGCCGCCGGCGCGGGGCCCCGGCACGCCGAGCAGGTGATACAGCACGACGGTCCTGACCTTCGCTTCCGCCGCCATGCGTCCGACGTCCTCGGTGGACGAGTGCGTTTCGAGCACGTGCCGGCCGATGCTTTCGCCGTCGCCAGCGCCTTGCTGCCGGCCCTGCAGCTGCTTGTAGTTGGCCATTGTCATCGCTTCGCAGACGAGCACGTCGGCGCCGCGTGCGAGCTCGAGCAGGCCGGGCGAGTATGCCGTATCTCCAGAGAGCACGATTGAGCGGTCTGGCGCATTGAACCGGTAGGCGAACGAGCGGTGCGCCATCTTCGCCTTGGCGCGATCGGGGAAGTGGGTGTTTTCGATCGCCTGGACGGTCACGCGTTCGTCCTTGAAGACTTCGGTGACCTTCGGTGCGCTGAGATCGCGTCCCTTGAACACCGTGTCGGCCTTGACGGTGCGCCCCTCGTCCACCGTGCGGATTTCGGTGTCGCCTCTGAAGAACGCGATGGCCCCTTCGACCATCGCCTGCGTCCCGGGGGGCCCCCACACCGTCGTTGCCAGCGAATTGGCCTGGCCGCCGGTCCACTGCAGCGAGAGCAGCGCCGCGATGTCCGCGGTATGGTCGTTGTGCAGGTGGCTGACGAACACAGTGGAGATTTGTGGCAGCCGCAGACCGGCCTGCACGAGACCGCGCACCGTGCCGTATCCGCAATCCACCAGATACGGCTGCCCGCCAGCGAACACGATGCTGGCTGTCTGCGCACGCATCAGACCCACGCCAGGACCGCCTTGCGTGCCGAGCAGCAGCAGTGTCGTCTTGTCGGGTATCGGGTTGGCGGCGGCGCCGCGACCGCCGCGAGCTCCGGCGGGCGGCGGGTCCTGGGCTGACAGCATCGCCCGGCTCGTCACGCTGAAGACAGCTGCTCCCGAAAACAGGGCAGTCATCGTCCGGAACCAGTCACGCCGATCGGACGTGCCTTGCCTGCGCGCCTCCTGCATACCAGACCCTCCAGCGGTCGACATCGAACAGCCGGCCTACTATGCCACGAACCTGACCGCGATTGCTGTGGGGGGAGTGTTCAATCACCAGGCTCGAACCGGTAGCCCGGGCGTCGATGGGTTGGTGACGCCCGGTGCTCCAGGAGGGAAGTGCTCGAATGCGCCGCCGGCCTCAGGAGTCAGCGATGAGCCGGTCTGAGAAATCTCTTCTACTGCATCAGCTTCTTGATGTCATCCCTCACAGCATCTGCCCAGATCTGATAGCCCTTCGCCGTAGGATGCAGCCCGTCGGCCATGACCTCGGTGGAGAGCGTCCCGTCCGCTGTCAGGAAAGCCGCACCGATGTCCTTGAAGAAGACCTGCTTGTTGTCGGCGAGCTTCGCCAGCTTCCCGTTGATCTCTTTGATGGTCGCCCGGAACGGATTGTCGGCCGCCGCGCCGCGCGGGAACACGCCGAGCACGAGCACCTTGGCCTGAGGCTGCCGCTTCTTGAATTCCTCGATGATCAGGCGATCGCCGTCGACGATCTCGTCGACCGGATTGCGGTTGATGTTGTTCGTTCCGAGCATCAGCACGATCAGCTTCGCCTTGAACCCTTCCAGCTCACCGTTCTGCATCCGCCAGAGGACGCCCTGCGTCGTGTCGCCGGCGATGCCGAAGTTGGCGGGCTTCAGAGACGCGAAGTTGGCATTCCATACGTCCATCCCGCCGCGTGCCCACCAGTCGGTGATCGAATCGCCCACCCACAGCAGGTCGATATTGCCCTTCTTGGCAATCTCCACGAAGCCCTGATGTCGAGCTTCGTTGAACGGCGGCGCCGGCTGGTTCGCCGGTAGCGCCGGTCCACCGAACCCTCGACCGCCGCGGCCCTGGCCGGCGCCAGGCTGTCCCGGGACCGCTCCGCGTTCGCCCTGGGCACCCGGTGCGGGTGCAGCCGGCGCCGCCTGCGCAAACGCCTGCGACGTCAGAGCCAGGGTGGTCACAAAGCCAAGAACACCAAACAGTCGGCGCATCGTTGCTCCTCTCAACCGAGCTAAAGCTCGGTTCTGCGACATCAACCGAGCTGAAGCTCGGTTCTGCGAACGTAGTTTCCTGCTGACCGCACCCAAGGAAAAGCAGAGAATGGCGTCGCCGTCAAGCGCATTCTCGCCTTGGCGTCCAACTTCTGTCGCAGGAGAACCTCGGATGACACGTCACGGATTCATGGCCATGAGCGTCGCGCTGATCAGCGGAATGGCGCTCGGCACGGTGATGGCTCAGCAGGGCGCGCCGGCAGCGCCGTCAGCTCCGGTGCCCTACTTCGTTGGCAATCGCCTCGGCATGCCAATCACACCGGGTGCCGATGCCAAGTTCGAGCCGATCTCGGACAACGTGAAAGTGTACGGGTCCGTGTACTCGGCCGAAAGCTGCTCCTACGATCCGGTCCGACGCGTGATCGTCGTGCCGAATCGCGGCGTCGCCCAGAACGTCCGGACCAACGATGCCTGGATCACGTTTCTGAACCACGATGGTTCGGTGCATACGTCCCGCTGGGTCGGCGTACAGAATCCTGGCGATCAACGCAACAACATGACGCCGCCGCTGGTGCTCAACGAGCCGCTCGGCAGCGACATCGTCAATGGCGTGCTCTATCTCGCCGATCGCGACGGCGGGACCGGCCCCAACGACCCGGTGATCTCTGTCGTCCGCAGCTTCAACATGCAGACCGGCTTGCCCGGGCGCTCGGTCCGGGTCGAGAAGTCGACCGGGTTCAACGACATCGAGGTCGACGATGACGGGACGATCTACGCGACGCAAACCGGAACCGGCGGTCAGACCCCCGATCCGGCGACGTGGCAGGTGTGGAAAATCACCCCGGACGGCAGCGCGTCGATCTTCGTTCAGGGCGCGCCGCTGCGCCAGCCGAACGGCATTGCCTTCGATCAGCAGGGCAACATCGTCGTCGTCAACATCGGCACCGAGGACGTGATCACCTTCTCGAAAGACGGCAAACCGGTGCGAACCGAGAAGGCGGCGCAATCGGGGAACGACGGCCTGGTGATCATGCGTGACGGCACGAAGTACGTGAGCAGCGTGGTGAATGGCGGCGTCTCGCGCATCCGGCCCGGCCGGCCCGCCGAGCTCATCGCGCGGAACATCCCGAATCCCGCGTCGATGTGCTACGACGCGGATGCGAACCAGCTGGTGATCCCGATGAACGCGAACAACGCCCTGTCGTTCATCCGACTGCGGTAGTTCGGCCAATCGAACCGAGGTAACGCCCGGTTCGGCGAGACTTCACGCTTCGGGCAACCGTTCCCACACGAGCGGCGTGGTCGAGTTCGGTTGCGTCCGCAGGATCAGGCGGCCCGGCTCGAACTCGTACCACCGGATGAAGTCGGTGCCGATCCAGGCCGGATTGGAAGCCGACTCGATGTGATGCGCGACGCGGCGGGTGCTCTCGTCGACGTCGTAGGTGCCGTAGTAGGCGACGAAACCGCGGAGCATTTCACGGTAGTCTGCGACAGTTGGTGTCGCGGGGGCCGCCGGCAGCGGCTTGCGGCCGGGAGGATGCAGCTGCGCGCCCATGCGGCCGGCGCGGTCGTAATAGATCCGTCCGATCTGCGACGTGGTGCCAAAGCTGACCAGTCTATACACGCCGACAAAACGGTCGCGGGCGCCGGGCGGAGTCGTAGTGATTGGAGCACCACGTGCGGCGCCCGCTTGCGGAGGCACCGCGGCCTGACTCCCGAATGCGAGCTCCGGTCCGGCAACCAGCGACAGTCCGAGTAGTTCGAGCAGCGCGCGTCTGTCCATCGCAGACTCCAGGGCTTCGCGGGAGCGTGCGTTCGCGCAGTTGCCCGCGACGCGGCGACTCAGAATACACCCCGGACGCCGTCGTTCGAGGCGGATCAATACCGTCCGCGGCCGCGTCCCGGAGCGTTCACCTGCGACCTGTTGAATCGACTAAGATCGGGGCCTCCCGTGGAACCTTGGACCGGCGGCACTCACGTCGGACGCTACGTGCTCGTCGCGCCGGTCGGCGCGGGCGGCATGGGCGAAGTCTGGCGCGCCAGCGACCCGCGCGTCGATCGCGTTGTCGCCATCAAGCGGCTGAACGCCCGGCACAGCGCGCGCTTCGAGCAGGAGGCGCGCGTCATTGCGTCGCTCAATCACCCGCACATCTGCCAGCTGTACGACGTGGGTGCGGACTATCTCGTGCTGGAACTGCTGGATGGCGCGCCGGTCGTCGGTCCCATGCCGCCCGCGGAGGCCGTGGCCCTCGGCATCCAAATCGCCGGGGCACTCGAGGAAGCACACCGCAAGGGCATCATCCATCGAGACCTGAAGCCGGCGAACATCTTCCGCACGCGCAGCGGTGCGAAAGTGCTGGACTTCGGCCTCGCGAAGGTGGCCTCGGCTGGCGACCCGGACGTCACGCGCACGAGCGAGGGCACGGTGGTTGGCACAGCCGCCTACATGTCGCCGGAACAAGCCGAGGGGAAGCCGCTCGACACGCGCTCCGACATCTTCAGCTTCGGCGTCGTGCTCTACGAGATGATATCCGGCCGTCGCGCCTTCGACGGCGACTCCGCAGCGCAGGCCATCGCCGCCGTGCTTCGCGACGAAGCGGCGCCACTCGACGTCGCGCCCGCCCTCGCGCGCATCGTGACACGATGTCTCCGGAAGTCGCCCGCCGAGCGGTTTCAGACGGTGACGGAAGTGCGGGAGGCGCTGGAGCGTGTCTCGACGAAAAAGGAGGAACTGTCTCCGTCCATCGCCGTTCTCCCGTTCGCCGACATGAGCGCCGGGCGGGATCACGAATGGTTCAGCGACGGTCTGGCGGAGGAGATCATTAATCTGCTGGCGCACATTCCCGGCTTGAAGGTGATCGCGCGGACGTCTGCGTTCGCGTTCAAGGGGCAGCAGCAGGACGTCCGCCGGATTGCCGAGACGCTCGGCGTGGCACACGTGCTGGAGGGAAGCGTCCGCAAGGCGGGCAGCCGCGTGCGCGTCACGGCGCAGCTCATCGCCGCGGCCGACGGGCGGCAGCTGTGGTCCGACCGCTACGACCGCGAGATGGAGGACGTGTTCGCGGTCCAGGACGAAATAGCCGCGGCGATTGCGGCGGTCTTGCAGGTCAAGCTGTCGGCCGAGTCCTCCGCGCCGCGCCGCTACACGCCCGACCTGCCGGCGTACGAGGCGGTGCTGAAGGCGCGGCACTTGATGTCGACGATGACCCGCGATCAGCTCGCGAAGGCGCGCGAGCTGTACGAAGAGTCGATCACGCTCGACTCGGGCTACGCGCTGCCGCACAGCGAGCTGGGCTGGTATTACTTCAATCTCGCGTCGTTCGGCATGCGGCCGGCACGGGAAGCCCAGCCGCTCGCGCGCAAGAAGGCAGAACGCGCCCTGGAGATCGATCCGACACTGGCTGAAGCGCACGCGCTGCTCGGCCTGGTCGCGTCCATATACGACTACGATTGGCGCGAGGCGGAGCGTCGCTTCCGCCTGGCGCGGATGCGCGAGCCGGTTCCCTCGCTCGTTTCGGCGTGGTACGGTCAGTACCTCGCGTACGTCGGTCGGCTCCACGAAGGCGTTGCAGAACTGGAGCGCGCGGTGGCGCAGGACCCGCTCAACCTGTACTTCCGCCTCTTCCTCGAGCGGATTCTGGCGCTGGCCGGCAGGGAAGCCGACGCCGCGTCGGAGTGCCGGCGGCTTCTCGAGATCGACCCGAAGTCCTACCTGGCAACCTTCCACCTGGCCCTGCTCGAGTTCGTGGGCGGGCGCGACCAGGAGGCTCGAGCGCTGACCGAAGCGACCTGCGCGCTGGTGCCGCTCAATCCGGTGGCGAGAGGCGCGCTGGCAGGGCTGCTGAAGCGCAGCGGCGACGAACCGCGAGCGGCAGCGGAGATTGCGCAGCTGGGTGACGGGAGCGCCTACCACACCTCGCTCGGCTTCTTCATGTTTCATCTGATGTGCGCCGAGTGGGAACGTGCTGCCGACTGGGCGGCCAAGGCGATCGAGCAGAGGGAACCGACGACGCTCTTCTTTCTGAAGCATCCGATGTCGCGGGATCTGCGCGCGAGCGCGCGGTGGCCCGAGCTCGCGCGGATGATGAACCTGCGTGACTCGAGCGGGTAACGCTTTGAGCACCTCCCGCCTGGCCACGTTCGTCTCGACACTCGCAGTTGGCGTCGCCCTCACAGGCGAGCACTGGCCGACTTCCGCGCAATGGCTGCATTACCCGACGCCGGGCGTGCCGCGGACGAGCGACGGCAAGCCGAACCTAGCGGCGCCGGCGCCGCGCCTTCCGGACGGCAAGCCTGACTTCTCAGGCATCTGGCAGCCGGCTCGGAAAATCCCGTGCACCCCCGAGCTCAGTAAGTTCGTGGAGTGCGGTCTCGAGATCGGAGGGTCGCCGCTCGCATTGAACATCGGCGCCGATATGCCGGGAGGCTTGCCGTACCAACCGTGGGCGGCGGCGCTCGTCAAGCAGAGAACGGCCGACAACAGCAAGGACGACCCCCACGCGCGCTGCCTGCCTGACAACCCGCCGCGGTCCTATGGCCTGCCGCACATGACGAAAGCGGTACACACGCCGAGACTGCTGGTGCTGCTCAACGAAGTGAACGCGATGTACCGGCAGATTTTCATCGATGGCCGGCCGCTGCCGGCGGATCCGAATCCGTCGTGGATGGGGTATTCGTCCGCTACCTGGGAGCGCGACATGCTCGTGGTGCAGACGGCAGGCTTCAGGGATGGCCTCTGGCTGGACATGGCTGGCAGCCCGATGACCGAGGCCGCGAGGATGACCGAACGACTTCGCCGACCGAGCTACGGCACGCTCGAAGTGCAGGTGACGATCGATGATCCGAAGGCATACACGCGTCCGTGGACGGTCGAGATGAATCAGAAGATCACGCTCGACACCGAGCTCATCGACGAGATCTGCCTCGAGAACGAGAAGTCCTCACAGCGCATGCGCGGGCGGTGACCGGTCAATGGTCGGCGCCGTGCCATCCGGGCCACCGGTGGTCGAGGTCGATGAAGGACGCTACCGCGCATGTGTTTCCGTGCCTGTGAGCGAGAGCGGGTCCTCGATCATGAACGATTCGACTTGTGAGGTCCTCAGCGCGAACGCCAGGCGACCGCCATCTGGTGACCAGACCACGCTTTGAATGCTCGGCCTCGGAGCGCCGGGTCTCGAAGTGAGGAGTCGTGTCAGGCCGGAGGGGAACGGGATCCGGCGGACTGCGGCGCCGTCGGCGGGAATCAGTCGGAGTTCAGTGTCCCGCCTGTCAGTCTCACGGTTTTCGATCCGCGGCGCCAGCAGCGCACGCCCGTTCGGCGACCAAGTCGGCCCTTCCGGAGGAGCGCCGGTGAGCCTGGCTTCTCCGGGAACTTCGTCATGAACCACCTGAACCTGGGTCGCCTCGACGTCGAGTAGGTGGATTCCTCCGATGCCCCGGAACGACAGCGAACGTCGGTCGGGGCTGAACCGGAGACCACGGAACCTGTCCATGCGAGCTTCGGATTTCCCGCGGTACACAATCCGTTCGCTGTCGGATTGCAGCTCGCGTTCGATAATCGTGAGCTCGGAGGGAGCCCAGTCGTCCTGCCACGCATAGAAGTACCTGGTCCCGTCGGTATTCCAATCGAAGTACATCCCATTCCACTGCATAGCAGGCGATGCCCGAAGTGGAAAGGTCTGCCACTCGCCGCTGGCGATTGTCAGACGAAACAGCGTACGCTGCCCCCTCGCGTCGTGGCCCGTGATGCCGAGCCCGCGGCTGTCGCCGAACCAGCGCAGTGTCCAGAGCCGGTGCGCTGGCGTCGGAAACTCACGCGCCTCGCCGCCGCCGCTGGGCAGGAGGACGAGCCGGCGATCTGGTTGGTCAAGGGAGGAAGAAGAAGAGGATACGAAGGCGAGATACTTGCCGTCGGGCGACCACTCGGGCACGGTGTTGTGCCCCGTCCGACGGTAGGGGATCAGCCGCGGGTCGCCGCGGGGCTCGCCGCTCGCGGGATCCACCGCCGCCGTGTAGACGTCATCGGTCCGCTGATACTGGGAATATGCGAGGCCGCGTGCCGTCCAACCCAGAAAGTAGATGACGTCCTGCATCCCGTCCTTGACTCGAACCGGCTCGCCTGCGGGCTGCCCGTCCTCGAAGGCTACTATCCAGAGTGCCGCGGAACCGCCGCGTTCGCTCAAGAAGGCCAGGTGGCGCCCGTCGGGTGACCACACAGGGAAGTGATCCTCGGCCGGGTGATCCGTGATTCGACGGGCGGTCCGGCCATCACGGTTGATCACATGGATATCGCCAGGTGAGCCTTCGCTGAATGCGATCCATCGTCCATCGGGGGAGACGCTCGGTCGCTCTGGGACTCGACCCGTCCAGCCGCTGATCGACCGCACCGGTACGAACGCGCCGCCGTCCGATGGGAGGAGACCGATCGTGGCCGTTTTCGCGGCCGTTCTCGCGACTGTCGGGTCGAGCCTCACCGCGGTCACGACGATCGCGCTGCCATCCGGCAACCATCCACCGGGCCACATCAACTCTGTCTGACTGCGAACGATCGCGCTGGACTCGCGAGTGAGCGTCACCGCGCGCAACTCGCAGGGCACACCGCTCTGCAGTTGCAGCGGGCATTGCGTGTAAGCGATGCGCCTGCCGTCTGGCGACCATGCGGCGCCATAGACCCAGGATGAGCCAGGCGTCCAATCGAAATCGGTGAGCTGCGTCGTCTGCCGGTTCGTGACGTCGAAAACCGCGAGGTTCTGCCCCTTGTCGTAGTTCATGAACGCGGCCTTCGTGCCGTCCGGCGACAGGGAGAGTACTTCGTTGGAGTTGTCGACCCTCGGAAACGCACGCACGCCAGACGTTGCCGCAGCAGCCGGCTCCGTGGGCGAAGGTCGTGTGAGCGCGACGACTCCGCCGACCGCGAGGGCGACGGCTACGCTGGCCGCGGCGAGAAGCGGAACCCTCTGCCTTTTGGCGAACTTGCCCAGACGGTAGGCCGCGCTCGGCGGTCTGGCGATCACCGGTTCATCTCGCGAATAGCGCGCGATATCGTTCAAGAACTCCAGGGCGGACCCGTAACGACGGCGGCGATCCTTGTCGATCGCCTTCATGACGATCCAGTCCAGGTCCCCCTGAACAAGCTTCGCCAGCGCGGCCGGGTCGACATGACGTCGGCCCGCAACCTCGATGAGGCGATCACCCAGCGATGAGAGTCGAGCTGATGGCGTGGGGGGATCCTCTTCCTGGATGACTCGCAGCATCTCCAGGAAGCCACGTTGGCGCAGCGTCTCGGCTTCGAATGGCGTTGTGCCGGTCAGCAGCTCGTACACCAACACGCCCAGCGAGTAGATATCGCTCCGGCGATCGAGCTCCAGCCCGCTCATCTCAGCCTGTTCAGGGCTCATGTACGCGGGAGTGCCGACGAACTGGCCGTACGCGGTGAAGAGCGTCTTTTCCGTCAGCCGCTGGTTCGTCGCCTTGGCGACACCGAAGTCGATGATCTTCGGCACCGGTATCCCGTCGTGCAGGGTGACCATCACGTTGGACGGTTTGATGTCGCGATGGATGAGGCCCTTCTCATGCGCGTGGTGGACTGCCTTGCACACGTCTGCGAACAGATCGAGGCGCTCGCGCGTGCTGAGCCGGTTCGCATCGCAGTAGCTCGTGATCGGCACACCCTGCACGAGCTCCATCACGAAGTATGGCCGGCCCGATTGGGTCGCCCCCGCGTCGAACACCCTGGCGATGTTCGGATGCTCCATCAGTGCCAGAGCCTGCCGCTCGGCCTCGAAGCGCGCGATCACCTCCCTGGTGTCCATGCCCAGCTTGATGATCTTCAGCGCGACGCGTCGGCGGAGTGGCTGCTCCTGCTCCGCCATGTAGACGATGCCGAAGCCACCTTCGCCGATCACCTGAAGAAGCTTGTATGGTCCGATACGCGCGCCCGGGCCCTCGGGAGGTTCGCCAGCTGCCAGCTGGACGGCGGCGCGTGCCGCTTCATCCGGAGCTCCGGTGGGCGACGAGAGGAAGGCACCGGCGTCGTCGTGTGCCTTGAGCAGGGCTTCCACCTGCGTGCGAAGCTCCAGGTCGTCCGCGCAGGCTGCCGACACGAACCGGGCCCGTTCCGGTCCGGTCTTCTCGAGCGCGTCATGAAACACCTGCTTTGCGCGGTTCCATCGCGGGTCTGCCATGCGAACCTCTCCACGCGTTATCGCTCCGATGCCCCGAGCGCGGCGAACAGCCACGCTCGCGCGAACGCCCACTCCCGTTTCACGGTCCGTTCCGAGAGATCGAGGATTTCCGCCGTTTCTTCGACCGACAGTCCGGCGAAGAAGCGCAGTCGGACGATCTCGGCGGCGGTAGCGTCCTGTTTCTCTAAGCGCCGAATCGCGTCGTCGAGGGCCAGGATTTCGAGGGGATCGTGGTTGGTCGCGGAATTGACGTCCGTCAGCGGGACCCGTATCGGATTTGCACCGCGTTTCACCCGGGCCCGCCGTCGAGCGTGTTCCACCAGGATGCGACGCATCGCTTCGGCGGCCGCGCGAAAGAAGTGCTGACGGTCGTTGAAGGTGGGATACGCCCCGCTCAGGAGTCGCAGATACGCTTCGTGGACGAGCGCCGTGGCCTGCAGCGTATGGTCGGAGCGTTCGAACCGGAGCTGCGCCCGTGCTGCTGCCCGAAGCTCGGCGTACACCGCGGGAAAGAGCCTGTTCAGTGCCTCTTCGCGGTCAACCCCGCGCAGGTCGCGCAGGATTCTCGAGATCGTGTCCGATTCGCGCGCCATGATGCCCCCTGCTTGGCGACCCACATTCAGGTCGACCCAGCTGCGAGCGAAAAGCGTCGATGTTCTGCTGGAACATCGGCATTGTGCCCCCGACAGGCATGGGGAGCCCAGCATTTCGTGCTCGGACCGAAAGTCAGGCGGGCCGCTCTTTAGACGCGCAGGTGAAGGCGGGGATGCCGATGACAGGTCAGCGCCATCCGAGGTCCGGAGCGACGTATTTCAGGATGCTCTCGATGACGTGGGCGTTGTAGTCCACGCCCAGCTGGTTGGGGACGGTGAGCAGCAGCGTGTCGGCGGCGGCAATCGCCTCGTCCCCGGCGAGTTGTTTGACCAGCACGCCGGGTTCGGCGGCATACGAGCGGCCGAAGATGGCGCGGGTCTTGGCATCGATGTAGCCGATCTGGTCCTGATCGCGGTCGTCTCCTCCGAAGTAGGCGCGGTCGCGATCGTCGACGAGCGCGAAGATGCTGCGGCTCACGGAGACGCGCGGCTCACGCTGGTGCCCGGCCTCTTTCCACGCGTCCCGGTAAGCCTCGATCTGTTTGCGCTGCTGCACGTGCAACGGTTCACCGGTCTCGTCGTCCTTGAGGGTCGAGCTCTGAAGGTGCATGCCCAGCTTCGCGGCCCATCTGGACGTGGCGTTCGAGCTGGAGCCCCACCAGATCCGATCGCGCAGCCCTTCCGAATACGGCTCGACGCGGAGCAGCCCGGGCGGGTTGGCGAACATAGGCCGCGGATTCGGCGTCGCAAACCCCTGACCCCTGATCACCTCGAGGAAGACCTCGGCGTGGCGGCGCGCCATGTCGGCGTCGGTCTCGCCTTCAGCCGGCGCGTAACCGAAATAACGCCAGCCGTCGATCACCTGCTCCGGAGACCCGCGGCTGATCCCCAGTTGCAGCCGGCCGCCCGCGATCACGTCGGCGGCTCCCGCGTCCTCGGCCATGTACAGCGGGTTCTCGTAGCGCATGTCGATGACCGCCGTGCCGATCTCGATCCTGCTGGTGCGCGCGCCGACGGCCGAGAGCAGCGGAAACGGCGAGCCGAGCTGACGGGCGAAATGGTGGACGCGGAAGTAAGCGCCGTCGGCGCCCAGTTCCTCGGCGGCCACGGCCAGCTCGATCGATTGCAGCAGCGCGTCGGACGCCGTGCGGACTTCTGACTGTGGCGACGGCGTCCAATGGCCAAACGACAGGAACCCGATCTTCTTCAACTGGACAACCTTTCGAGATGAACGGCGCAGATGCTCGTTGTGGCGAGCGGCCCGTGCGGGAAGGAGAGGTGATCGGCGATTTTGAGGACCAGTCGCCTCGAAGGGCAAGCGATCCGAGCCCACCTGCGCGTGCGGGAGATCGAGGCACGCTACGGCGGGCAAGCGATCTACGGCTCAAACGCCAGCAGCACGTTCCCCGGAACAGCACCGTTTCGTGAATACCCGGAGGTGACGAACACCATGCCGCCTGCGACGACGACGCCCGGCCCGTCGATGGAGCCGCCGCGTGCCTTCACGCCGTTGACCGTGTCGAACTCGCGCATGGTGTTGAAGTCCCACAACACCTTGCCGTCCGTGGTCGCATAGGCGCGCACGTGGCCATCGTTCGACGGCGAGAAGACGACGCCAGGGATGGCGGTGACAGCCGCCGACTGCGCCGGATTACAGCCGGCCGGCGCGTCGCTCGCACAGGGCGGCGGCGTCACTGACCACGCCTTGGAGCCGTCGGCGATATCGAGCGCGGTGATGCCGCCGCCGGCACCGCGTTCGACGACGAAGCGCTGCGGATCGAGCGGCCGGCTCTGAAACGTACGGTTCATGTCGGACACCGCGGCATAGACCCGTTGCCCGTCGGCGGCCATGCCCCATTGAATGCCGCCGCTCGTCCCGCCCTTGCCGACGCGCGTCTGCCAGAGCACATTACCGTTCTTGTCGGGATCGAGTGCGAAGACGACCCCCGACTTCGACCCAGCCAGCAGGACGTCTCCACCGCCGCCCGGCCGCGCCGTCAATATCGTCGACGCGGCGAAGTCGAAATCCGGACCGGGGCCGTCGGGACAGCTCGGCGACTTCGACGGGCAGGCGCCGCTGAAGATGTCGTTGGCGCTGAACTGTTTCGACCATTCGATGCGGCCGGATGCGAGGTCGAGGGCAACGACGGCGGCGCTGGTGGTGGACGCCGGTACCGAATAGTTGTTGCTGGTCGCCACGTAGAGCCGTCGCCGCCTGGCATCGACGGTCGGCGTCGACCAGACGCCGGCGCCTGAGGGCCCGAATGCGGCGACGCCGTTCGCCGTCTTCCCGAGTGGTTTTGGCGGATCGACGAAGTACGTCTTCCACAGCTGTTGGCCATCGCTGATGCGCAGCGCAACGACGCTGCCGCGGAACGTGCAGCAGGGGTAGTTGGCATCGCTCGCCCGCGACTCTTCCCACGAGGAGACCGGCACGTAGACCACTCCTTCGTTGGCGGTTGCGGCAGCGGTCAGCCGCGTGGAGTCGTGCGTCTCGATGTGGACCTTCCACAGAAGCGCGCCCGTGTCGGCGCGCAGCGCGTAGAACCAGCCGGTCATGTCACCGAAAAGAAGCACGTGTCCGCCGCCGCTCGGCACCGCGAGAATCGCCGCGCGGACGGGCCCGTTGGCCTGGAACGTCCACTCGAGGCATCCACGATCCGCACGCATGGCATGAACGACGCCAGCGGCGCTGCCGGCGAAGACGTGGCCGTCGATCACTGTGGGTTGCGCGAAGGCGGAAACGTCACCGTCGAAGCCGAACGCCCATTTCAACTTCAGTCCCGCCACCTGGTCGCTGCGGATGCCTGCGGCGTCGGCCGTCTGGAAGCGCGCGTTGCTCGTGCCGGGGCTCCAGCCATTCCAGCTCACGCGCGGCCGCGGGTCGAGGCGAACCGTTCGATCGCTGCAGAAGGCTGACGCGGGCGAGCCCGAGAGCGCGCCGGACGTGCCCAGGTACGACGATACGGCCAGCCGCTCGTCGCGGCTCATCGTGAACGCGATGGTCAACATCGCGCCACCATCGAGGGCGCGCAGGATGCGCCCCGCCGGCATCTGCTTCAAGGCATCACGGCCGGGGATGCGCGGGCTCGTCGAATCGTGGCACGCGGCGCAGTGCGTCTTGTAGACCGCCTCGCCCGATGGTGGCTGGCCGGCGCGCGCCTGCGCGGACGCCGAGCGCACGCCGATGCAGAGCAGAAGCGCCACCATCGCGAGACAGATTTGCCGTCTGGAGCCGTGAGTGTCCTCGGGCCCTTCGTTTCCTTCGTGTCCTTCGTGCGCGCGAAGCGCGATCGTGCTGATCATGTTCCCGAAACTATACCGGATATACGTTATGCGAGCGGCACAGCAGCCAGGCATTCTCTCGACCCCGGCGAGGCATCAACGACGTTCAGGGCGTTGAGGAGAATCGCAGGGTCGCCTTCAGGCGGACCGGGAGGCCAGAACGGCTTCGGCTCTGTCGTTGCGCGGATAGGGCACAATTGTGCCCGGGAACTCGGAACAAACCGGGGAAGACTTCGTAGGTATCCAAGATATGGTGAGACGAGAGGCGCACATGCGATGGATTGGCGCGGCCAGTGTGCTGGCCTCCGTAACCTGGTCCGCGCTGGCCGTCGGTGCCGGCGCGCAAACCACGTCGCGGCGGCAGGAGGTCGCACGTCCCGCTGGCTGGGACGCCGGGACGCATGCCGAAACCGTGCGCCCCGACTATCAGCGGCTGTTCGGGACCGACACGGTTCATGAGCTGCGCATTGTCATCGCGGCGGAGCAGTTTCGCGTGATGCAGGAGGACCTTCGTGCGCTGACGCCGTCCATTCCCGGACTTCGCGGGGTGGGTCCAGGCCCTCTTGCCGGGCCGGGTGCCGCTGGCGCGTTCGGGCCGGGCGGGCGCAATGGAGGGTTCGAACAGATCGCGGCATTTGCCGAGGGTGTTGCCGCCGCGTGTTCAGAGAAGACGGCAGACGCCTCGTGTTCCGTCAACGGCGTGGACGGCAAGTGCACGCAACTCGGGCCCGGACCTGTTCTGTGCCTGCCGGCGGCCGTTCGCGACCTGATGGCCGAAGCGCGCGGGCGCGGCGTTGGTCCAGGCCGCGGCTTCGCGCCAGGGCGCGGTGGCGCGCTCAGCATGATCGCCCGCGACCCGATCTACGTGCCGGTGACCGTGCAGCACGATGGCCGCGAGTGGACCCACGTCGGGATGCGCTACAAGGGCAACTCGTCGCTCATGATGGCCGGCATCGGCGGCAACGGCAAGATCCCCTTCCGCCTGGACTTCGACCGCTACGAGGACGAGTTTCCAGAGATTCGAAACCAACGCTTCTACGGGTTCCAGAAGCTGACGTTCTCGTCCAATTTCGGCGACGACTCGCAGATCCGCGAGCTGTTCGTCACGGAAGTCTTTCGCGACCGCGGTGTGCCGGCGCCGCGGGCAGCCTTCTACCGGGTGTTCGTCGACGTCGGCGCGGGCCCGGAGTACTGGGGCCTTTACACGATGATCGAGGACCCCGCCGATGGCGCCATGCTCGACGCGCAGTTCGGCGGCAGCAGCGGCAATCTCTACAAGCCCGATGGCCCGGGTGCGAACTGGACGGAGTTTGCGGCGGAGGGGTTTCCAAAGAAGACCAACGAGAAGCAGGCCGACTTCACCGACGTCGAAACGGCAATCGCCGCGCTGCACGCGCAGCCGGGCCCCGGCAGTTCCGCGTGGCGCGCTGGACTCGAAGCGCGCTTCGACGTGGATCTCTTCCTGCGCTGGCTGGCGGTGAACTCGGCGGTCCAGAACTGGGACGCCTACGGCGCGATGGCGCACAACTACTATCTGTACGGCGACCCTGGGCAGAAGGGGCGGCTTCGCTGGATTCCGTGGGACAACAACCTGGCGCTGGGAGCGGGGTTCGGCGGACGCGGAGGATTCCTGCCTGGCGCGCCTCCGCCCGGCGCGGCTGCCAACGGGCAGAACCCACCGGTTCCGTTTCAGATGCCGCCGATGTTCGGTGGCGGCGACGACATTCTGCACACGCGGGCGGGGGCTCAGTGGCCGCTCATCTCACGATTGATGGCCGATGACGTGTATGGGGCGCGGTACCGCGAGCACCTTGCGCACGCGCTCGAGGGCCTGCTTGCTCCGAACGCCGCCGTTGCGCGCATGCGTCAGCTGCACGCGCTCATCTTCGACTCGGTCGTCGGCGATCGCGGCGAGCTCCCCGGTCACACCACCATCAGCTCGCGCGAAAGCTTCGAGCGCTCGATCGACGGTCCGAACGGTCTCCTCGAAATCATCGAGCGCCGCCATGAGGCGATACGGAAGGCGCTCCTCGCCCGAACGAACTGAACCGATTCGAGCGACCTGTCGGTTGACCTCTTCGACCTGCACCTGCTCATCGCGCTCGGCGCGGTCCAGGCAGAGCGGAGTGTGACCCGGGCGCCGGTGCCGACGATTCAGGTGATCGAATCTGTTTCCCGGTCGTGCCATCGCGAATCAGGGGTCGAGCTGTTCTGGACGTAATGAGGGACGTGATGTCGTCACCTGCGCTGCGTGTCCTGATGGTGACTGTCCTGATCGCGGCGCCGGCCGCGCTCCTCCACGGCCAGACGGAGAAGCCCCGCTTCGACGTCACCTCAGTCAGGAAGACGGCCTGGGTGCCGGGCGGTTCCGAAGGCGTCGCCAGAGGAGGCGTGCTCATTGCGCCGGTCACAACGCCCTGGGATCTCGACATCCTGGTGCCGGACCCTGCGGCATCGGCGCGGTTCTATACCCGCATCTTCAAATCTGCGCTGCACCAGCAGCCGGTGCGAGACACGCTGCGCTACTTCGTGCTGCTTGGTGACCTCCCCGCGGATCGACAGGTCGGCTACATCGCGATCGGCGCGGCTGGTGGACGGCCGCCGGCGATCGGGCACTGCTGCGTGCTGGCGAAGGTATACGACCGCGCGGGCATGACGAGCGCGTTGCAGGCGGCGGGGTTCGGCGTTGCCGCGGCCGGACCGACAGGGATGTGGCCGGATCCTGATCGGCTCGAGCTTCAGCTGTTCCAGCCGCCGGCGGGCCTGGTGACGGCCGCCGTCCCCTCGCCGCTACCCGGCGAACGCGACGGTGTGCTCACGCCGCGCGGCGTCGATCACGTGGTGCTGCGCGTGAGAAGCCTCGAGAAGTCGCTCGCCTATTACCGGCTCGTCTACGGCGCGGCTGCCGAGCGGCCCCGCGATTCACAAGGACGCATCTGGTTTCACCTGGAACGCGATACCCGTCTGGGCCTGGAGGAGGCGGTGCCGGGGCAGGCCGCTGGCATCGCGCATTACGCGATCGCGGTCGCCCCGTTCGAACGCAGCACGCTGGAGGCACGGCTGCGGGAGCTGAGTGTGCGCCTGCTGCCTTCAGCAGACGAGCCCGACGTCGTCCGGTTCGCGGACGATCACGGCATAGTCGTCGAAGCGCGAGCCGCACGCTGACGCAGTGAGTGTCACTTCGCCGGGGCTGTGATCGTAGCCGGGTCCCAGTGCTCGTCGGCCTTGCCGTTGACGAAGCGCCAGGTGTCGAACCACGACGTCGAGTACTCCTTGCCGGGACTTCGCGGATCGGGGTACTTGCGTGGGATGAGCACGGTGACATAGTCGTCGTCGGCCATGACGGCCACGACTTCCGTAGTCAGCTTGTCGCACTTGTCGAGGCGCTTGACCTTCATCACCTGCGTGAAGAACGTGACGACGCCCTTCAGGCCCGACGCGGCGTTCGGGTTGTGCTGGTGGTACGCCTCGGTCAGCCACTCGCCGGCGCGATCCCACTGTCCGCATTGAAGGAGCTCGCGCATGATGTGCAGCGCCGCCTGCTTGTTCCGATTAAGTACCGGATCGGAGTCCTTGAACAGCGACTCCGGGTCCTTGACGCCGACAACCGGTTCCTGAGCATAGAGCGCCGAGCTCATCGCCACAACCACCGCCGCCAACACAGTCGTTCGTATCTTCATTCGATTCCCCGCTGATTGAAGAGTGAAGCCGCAATGATCGGCGTAGTCTGCGGTGCGAGTCAATCAGACGATCCGAGTTGGATGTTTCGCAGAACCGAGCTTCAGCTCGGTTCGGGGTGGCCGTGTCGTCTCGCAGAACCGAGCTTCAGCTCGGTTTGGAGTGGCCGTGTCGTCTCGCAGAACCGAGCTTCGACTCGGTCCGGAGTGGTCATGTCGTTTCGCAGAACCGAGCTTCAGCTCGGTTTGCATTGGTGTGCCGCTCCGGGCGCAATCGGGGTATCGTGTCGCCGGCGGCCGATTCCGCCGGGCCGGGTGCGGCCTGCGCGTCGGCCGGATACGCGTCGGGAGTCGACTCACGCGCACCGGGAGGTTTCAGTGGCTCCTACGGCAAAAGCCTGGACTGTGCTGGCGACGGCAGCCGTTGACGCCATCCTTTTGACAGCCGCGCACATGACCGCAGCGCAGGTGACGGCGCCGCAGCCGTTGACGATCACGCTGACCGGACAATCGATGATCCGCTCCGATCTCCGCGCTACCGCTCCCAAGGCGGTGCCGGTGATTCAAGGCTTGTTGAAGGGCGACGTGGTGTTCACGAATCTGGAGGCCGCGGTGGCGCTGCCAGGGCAGGCGGTCAGCGAAGGCCGCGGCTTTCTCGCTCCGCCCGAGGCGCTCGACGCCCTCGAGATGCTCGGCTTCAACCTGCTGTCGCTGTCGAACAATCACGCCTTCGATCTGCAGGCAGCGGGAATTCAAAACACGATTCGCGAAACAGAGAAGCGCCAGATCGTCCACGCCGGGATTGGCAACACGCTGGGCGAGGCCGCGGCGCCGGCCTACCTCAAAACGCCGAAAGGCACCGTCGCGCTCGTCTCCAGTGCGTCCGGTTTGATCGTCTCTGGCGGCATGGCGGCGGCCGGCCGGCCGGGTGTCAACGAGCTGCGCATCCGGGCCGGCGACAAGGACAACACCGCGTCCATCGACTTGCCGGGGGCCGGGCCCAACACGCCGAACCCGGAGGATGCCGAGCGAATCCTGCAGAGCATTCGGCAGGCGCGGCAGAGCGCCGACCTGGTGATCGCGTACCAGCACAACCACGTATTCGGAAGCCGCGCGTTCTCGACCATCTTCAGCGAAGGCATGACCGAACGGCTCGCGCCGAACGACTGGCTGAAGAAGTGGGTGCACGCCGAGATCGACGCCGGCGCCGACATCGTGGTGATGCATGGCGCGCCGCTGCTGCACGGTGTGGAGTTCTATCGCGGGCGGCCGATCTTCTACGATCTCGGGAACTTCATCTACAACGTCCCGCCGACGCTCACCTATATCCACGAACCGATCGCGTTCGAGAGCGTGGTGGCTTCCCTCGTTTACGAGAACCGGACTCTGCGATCGATCTCGATCCGGCCGGTCGTGCTCAACATCCTCGGCGAAGGGCAGCCCGACGTGCAGAATCCGCGTGCGGCGAACCAGTTCCTGTTCACGCGTGGCTTGCCGTCGCCGGCGTCGGGCGCGCAGGCCGGTTACATTCTCGAGCGCCTGGCCGATCTCTCCAGGCCATTCGGCACGCAGATCGACATCAAGGGTGAAACCGCCGACATCAGGGTGAAGCGATAGCCCTGTTCGGGCACCCTATGACGTCGTCGCGAGGTGCGTGACCGTGTAGGAGCGCGCTGGCACCTTCACCGTCATGCGTGCACCCGCTGCCGGTGCGTCGAGTCGTTGCGGCGCGACGCGGCGCGGCTGCTCGAAGGTGTTGAAGGCCTTCAGATCCGTCCCGGTCAGCGTCTCGCACGTCAGCACGCGCGCCGGCGTCACGTCGCGCCATTCGAGGACGACCTCGCGCTCGCCATCCAGATCGCGATTGAGGATCAGCACGCACGCCTGACTGTTCTGCGCATCGTGGGTTGCCACCAGGTCGACGAACGGCACCTCGTCGTTCCGCGCGAAGTCGGCCTGCAGTCCCGCCGAACGGATTGGATAGGTCTGCGACTCGACGCGCAAATCGAGCACCCGGCCGCGCGCGTAGCGGAGCGCCCATGCGTAGGGGTAGTAGATGCTCTGGCGGAGCACCGCGGTGTCGCTCGTGACGAGCGGGGCGATGACGTTGACCAGCTGCGCCAGGCAGGCGACGCGAACACGCTCGGCGTTCCGCAGCAGGGTATTGACGAAGCCGCCTACCAGCAGTGCGTCCTCGAGGTTGTAGACCTCCTCGAGCAGCTTTGGCGCGAAGGTACGTCGCCCGTCGGTGAACTGTCCCGAGCGGGCCCGGTACCAGACGTTCCACTCGTCGAACGAGAGCCACAGGCGCTTGCTCGATCGCCGCATCGCCTGGACGTAATCGCAGACCGCCGCAATCTCGCGGATCTGGCGGTCCATGTCGAGATTCATCGCCAGGTAGCGCGCGGCGCTGTTCGCGGTCAACGCCGGCGTGTTGCCGTAGTACGCGTGCAGCGAAATCCCGTCCACCTGGTCGTAGCACTCTTCCAGCACCTCGCGGTCCCACACGAGGTAGGTAGGCATGTTGGTGCCGCTCGATCCGCAGGCGATCAGCTGCAGGCCGTTGTCGATGATCCGCATCTGCTTTGCGACGTCGCGCGCCTTGCGGCCGTAGTCGCGCGCCTGCAGCTGCCCGATCTGCCACGGGCCATCCATCTCGTTGCCGAGACACCAGTACCGCACGTTGTGCGGCTGGTCGTAGCCGTGTGCCCTGCGCAGGTCGCTCCACTTCGTGCCGCGCGGCAGGTTGCAGTACTCGGCGTACGCCACCGCCATTTCCGCAGTGCCGGTGCCGAAGTTCATGCCGAGCAGCGGCTCGGTGCCAACGACGCGGCACCAGTCGACGAACTCGTTGGTGCCGAACTGGTTCGTCTCGATCGAGTTCCAGGCCCGCTCCAATACCGTGGGGCGCTGGGCTTTCGGTCCGACACCGTCGAGCCAGTTGTAGCCCGAAACGAAGTTGCCCCCCGGATACCGGACGATGGGAACTCCGAGCTCTTTGACTTCGCGCGCCACATCCGTCCGAAAACCGTTCGCGTCTGCGAGCGGCAGTCCCGGCTGGTAGACGCCGGTATACACGGCCCGGCCCAGGTGCTCGAGAAAAGAACCGAAGAGACGCCGATCGAACGCGGACGGCGTGCGCGGCGGCTGAATGAGCGCACGCGTGGCGCTGCCGGCGGTCTGGGCGTACCCGATCGCGCTCAGCCAGGATCCCGAGGCCAGCAAGGCGCCGGTCTTGCCCAGGCCGGCCAGGAAACGACGACGAGTTTCGTAGGGCACGGCGCTGATCATATGGGGTCAGGTCTTGAATCCGCACTTTTTTCACGGTCTGCCCCCTCGTCATGAGGGCGGCGATCGCCTCCCGGACCGTTGCGGCGGGGTC
>DASUGH010000108.1:0-35396 GCA_036274155.1 Vicinamibacterales bacterium
GCACCCCGCACCTCGCACCCGCACCTTGGCACCCTCGCACCCCGCACCCCGCACCTCGCACCCGCACCTTCGCACCCCCGCACCCCCGCACCCCCGCACCTCTCGAAAACACTGGAGACAATCGACCATGATGCGTCTGATAGTGCTCGCCCTCGTTACCTTGGTCTCCTCCTCGCCTGCCTTGGCGCAACGGGGCGCTGCCGCGGCACCGCCGCCGGCAGCCGACGCGGCGTTCTACTCGGTTGGGTACGTCGAGGTTGCACCGGCGTCGCGACCGGCGGCCATCGCGGCGCTCGGCCGTTACCGTGATTCGTGCCCGCGGCAGGATGGCTGTTCACGCATCGAACTGTTCGAGCAGGTCGGGCGGGCCGGCCACTTCGCGCTCTTCGAGACGTGGCGCGATCAACCCTCGTTCGATCGTCGCGGTCCGGAGGCGGCCAGGGCGCTTGGCGATGCGCTCGAGCCGATTCGGGTGAGCGCGCTCGACCAGCGCCCGTACAAGACGCTGACGGTCGCCGCCGCGTCTGCATCGCCACCAAACGACGCCGTAGTGGTGATTACACACGTCGACACCTCGCCCGGTCCGCAGGTGCCGGTGCTGCTGACGCGCCTGGCCGAGGCGAGCCGGAAGGAAGCCGGAAGCCTGCGGTTCGACGTGGTGCAGCACACGATGCGGGCGAACCACCATACGGTGATCGAGGTGTGGCGCAACCAGGCGGCGCTCGACGCACACGCCGCCGCGGCGCACACCAAGCAGTATCGCGACGAGCTGCAGCCGCTGACCGGCAGTCCGCTCGACGAACGCGTGTTCGCCGCTGTTCGGTAAACCTCGTAGCGTCAGGCTTCAGCCGGACCGCCGTCGGCTCTCCGACTCGAGCCTCGAGCGCTCGGCCTGTGCCACGATAGGGCGGTGCGGACGGGTGTCGACCGGATTCAGACCACTCACGTTGGCAGCCTGATTCGTCCTCAGGATCTCCTCGAGTTCATCCGTCTGAAACAGCAGCATCAGGCATACGACGCCAGAGCGTACGAGGACTGCCTCGCCTCCTCGGTCGCCGACGTGGTGCGCCGTCAAATCGGCGCCGGCATCGACATCGTCAGCGACGGCGAGTTCGGAAAGTCGATCAGCTGGTCACAGTACGCCCTCGAGCGATTGAGCGGCTTCGAGCGCCGGCCGGCAACGGCGGGCGTCCACGGCTTCCATCGCGGCGCGGACCGCGCACGGTTCGCCGACTTTTACAGAGAGCTCGATTCGGCCGAGGGTCCTCCGGCGGCCGTCGGTGCGAGCGCCGGCGTGGCGGTCTGTGTCGGACCGATCACTTATGTCGGTCATGCCGAGGTTCAGCGCGACATCGCGAATATCAAGGCCGCGCTCGCGACCAGCGGCGCAAAGGGATTCCTGCCGGTGGCAGCGCCATCGAGCGTGATCCCTGATCGAAAGAACGAGTACTACCGATCCGAAGACGAGCTGCTCGAGGCGATTGCCGAGGCGATGCGAGTAGAGTACCGCGCCATCGTGGACGCCGGGTTGCTGCTGCAGCTCGACGATGCGCGGCTGGCTGTCACCTACGACCGCATGGTGCCGCCGGCGAGCCTCGACGACTATCGACGCTGGGTCGCCCGCCAGGTCGAGCTGATCAATCACGCGCTCGAGGGCATTCCCGAAGATCGCGTCCGTTATCACGTGTGCTGGGGCAGCTGGCCGGGGCCGCACACCACTGACGTTCCGCTGGCCGCGATCGTCGATCTGGTGTTGAAGGTCCGCGCCGGAACCTATCTCATCGAAGGCGCCAACCCCCGCCACGAGCACGAATGGCGGATCTGGGAAACGACCACGCTGCCCGACGGGCGGACGCTGGCACCCGGCGTCATCAGCCATGCCACCAATGTCGTCGAGCATCCGGAACTCGTCGCCGAGCGCATCGTTCGAATCGCCCGGCTGGTCGGACGGGAGCGGGTTGTCGCCAGTACCGATTGCGGCTTCGCGCAGGGGCCGTTCCACCGGCGCGTGCATCCGTCCATCATGTGGGCCAAGCTCGAGGCGCTGGCGGAAGGCGCGGCTGCGGCGAGCCGGACGCTTTGGTGAGGAGGATGAATCGATGGGTCTGCGATCGATGATTGGACGATCGATCGGCGATCGATTCAGACTTCATCGATCACCGACCGATCCATTCACGCGCTTCTAAAAGTCAAACGTCACGTGGAAGCGCACGAGTCGCGGCGCAACGATGGCCGTCGGGTTGAGCCAGGCAGCGCCGTTGGTGGCGTACTCGTACGTCTGCTGGTAGGCCGTCGCCGCGTTGGAGTTGAACAGGTTGTAGAGATCGATGCCGACGTCGGCGCGGCGGCCGGAGAAGCGCAGCACCTTGGCGATCCGCAGGTCGACCAAGCTGATGCGCTCGGGCGCGTACAGCTCTCCCGGAACCAGCAGGTTCACCGTCGTCGTTTGTCCCACCTGCGCACCGGCGGGGAGTCGTCCGAGCAGCTGCTGGACGACGGAGTTGGGCAGCTGGTAGCCGGCCTGCAGCGATGCGCCGTTGGTGGCATTGCCCGCCCCGGGGGTGGTGACGATCGACCGCATGCTGGCGCTGACCAGCACGTCAATCTTCGGGACGGTGTACGACGCGAGGCCCTTGAATGAGGTGACCCAGTTCTCGGTCACGTCGCACGCGTCGATGCGGTCGTTCCCGAGCAGCTCTGGCAACGCCTGCGTGGTCGCGCAGTTGTTGCGAACGCCGCGGCCGGTGCTCGTGCCGCCCTGCACGGTGAGACCGTTGGTCAAGCGGGCGGTCGCCGTGAAGTCCACGCCGTGCCAGTACGCGGTGCGTGCGTCGCCGAAATCGGTCTCCCTGGTCATGTAGTTCTGGGCACCTCGCAAAGCCGCCGTCGGGGTGATCGCGAGATACGACGCCGAGCTGCCCGCCTCTTCGAGATTCTCGTGCTCGGGCACCGGCACCGACCATGTGTCGAAGTCGGCCGGGCCGACCAGCGTGTTGTCGGTCACGAAGAAGTTGCCCCACCACCGGCGGTTGTAGCCGAATTCCACCGACAGGCGCGGCAGCACCTCGTGCTGCACCGACGCGCCGAACTGCCAGTCGTAGGGACGCACGCCCCAGCCGCCCAGGATGTCGGGATTGATGACCGTCGTGTTCGGGTTGGTATTGCCGAAGTTGAGACTGTTGCCGGTCAGCCCCCCGCAGCTGTCGCCGCCGCTCGCCGAGGTGTTCTGCGCGGCAGGGTTCAACAGATCGCAGTCCACCACGTAGTTCTGGTTGCTGTCCGTCCAGGCGCGCGCGGGACCGCCGACCCCGACGACCTTGACGATGCGCGCGGCAGGATTGTTCGACGTGTAAATGCCTTCGGCCGTGACCGCCTGGACGTACTTGCCCACGTTGACCTTCACAGCCGTCTTCCCGTTCCCGAACAGGTCGTAAGCAAACCCGATTCTGGGCGTGATGTCGTTGTAGCCGTCGACGCTCACAGTGCGCTCGAAGCTGAACGGCTGCGGGTTGAAGGGCGAGGTCATCGTCGTGCCATTGCCGTCAGCAGGTGCCCAGCTCCACGCGCGGTCGTACCGCACCGCGCCCTGGATGGTCGCGCGGCCGATCGTCCACTGATCCTGCGCGAAGAGCGACAGCGTCTGCGTGCGGTCGTGTTGATCCCAGCGCGGTGCCAGGTAGTAGGAGACGCTGGTCGGCGTGGGGCGCCACGGCTGCAGCGTTGCCGGACTGTTGAAGGTGTAGCGGAGCTGCGTGTCGTTGGCGACGCGGCCCATGTGCGAGATGAAGTAGGAGCCCTGATAGCCGACTTTCAGGTTGTGTGCGCCCGTGATGTACGACGCGGCCGCCCGCCAGTTGTATGGGGTCGCGTTGTTGTCGTTGTAGGCGAAGTCGAGCGGGTCGAAGATGCCACGGTAGGTCATGTTCGTCCGCCCGTAGATCGAGCTCGTCTCAGTCACCGGTATCAGACCGGTGAGGCCATCCGGGGGAGCCATGCCGAAACGGGCGTAGCCGTAATGGAATCGCGAGAAGCCGGCCTCGAGCAGCGTGCGGTTGCTGAACGGCGACGTCCACGTCAGCTGCGTCACGTTGTAGGGAAAGTCGTGGTATCCGGGCCACGATTCCGGTGTGCCGGTGCTGGTTCCGAAGATGCGACCCTGACCGACCCAGTCGTCGCCAGCGTTGCGGCACCCGTCGCCGCTCAGGCCGAGTGCCGACCCGGAACAGCGCCGCTGGTATTCCTCGTAGAAGGTGACCCGGTTTCGCGGCGTCACCTGACCGGTCAGACGAATCGAGTAAATCTTCCGTCCGTCGGGGTTGCGCGGCTCGACGCGTGCCGTGCCATCCGGAGCCTTGTCGGCCTGATAGTCCCAGTGCGCAGGATCGCCCGCATGCACGTTGGCGAAGATCCCTTCGACGACCGACGAGTTCCCCCAGTTGCGGACGTTTCCGAAGAACCAGAGCCGATCGCGGAGTATCGGCCCGCCGACGCTGCCGCTCACGTCCCAGTTCTTGCGCAGCGTCGGCGGCTGCGTGATGCCGAACGACTCGAGACGATCGTCGAGGTTGTTCGACGACGACCAGTCGCCGGCGGTGCTGTAGAAAAAGGAGCCGTTGTACCGGTTGCCGCCGGTCTTCGGGACCATGTTGATGCTCGGACCGCCAGTCTCGGCTTCGCCGAGCCCGCCCGAGATCAGCACCTGCATTTCTTCCTGGTTGGCGACGTCATAGGTGAACGTGGAGGTTCCGCCGCCGCCGAACGGCGCTGCCAGCGTCAGACCGCTGACCAGGATCCGGCCCTCTGTGCTGTCGCCGCCATGCGCCGTGAAGAACATCATGTCCGGCGTGATCGGTGCGGTGGCGGTTCCCGCTCCGGCGACACCGCCGATCGACAGCGCCGGCACCGCTGCCAGCACCGATCCGTAGCCGCGTGTCACCGGCAGGGTGTTGAGCGTCTCGTTGTTGATCACCACCTCACGCCGCGTCGTCTGCGTATCGACAATCGGCGCGTCGCCGGTAACGGTCACCCCTTCCTGCACGGTGCCGACACGCATGTCGATATTGACCGGAAGGACGCCGGAGCCCGACACCGTCAGGTTGTCGCGCTTGACCGTCGTGAAATTCATCAGGGTATAGGTGACGGTGTATGACCCGGGCGGGAGGTCGGTGATCCTGTACTGGCCGGTGCCATCCGTGGTCACGGTTCGTGTTTTCTCGATGAGCGCGGGGCTTGCGGCTTCGACGGTCACCCCGGGGAGGACTGAACCCGAAGCGTCTCGCACGACGCCAGCGATGGTGGCCTGAGCGAACACGACAGTGGGAAGCAGGAGGACCGCAGCAAACGCTGCCAGTCCGTTCATCAATCGGTGCATGCCGAACCTCCGCGGAGTGCGTCTGACAGGCAGCCAGGCGGCTTACTTACGGCGAACGTACGGTCGGCCAACGGTGGGAACGCTTTCGGGCGCCGAGGCTATCACAACCCGCACGTCGGCGAGGCAGGATGAGCTCAGCCGGGTATGATCAATCCACTTTCCGCAGGATGAAACACTTCAGGTAATACGTTTCAGGAGCGCCGACGAGCACCGGGTGATCGCGGCCCTGCATACGCTTCTCGACGATCGTCATCGACGCGTGGCCGTCGATGGCTGCCTGGCGCAGCACATCGGCGAACATCTCTTCGCTGACGTTATAGGAGCAGCTGCACGTCACCAGGTAGCCGCCCGGCAGCAGCAGGCGCATCGCCCGCAGGTTGATCTCCTTGTAGCCGGCAAGCGCGTTCGCGACCGACGCCTTGTTCTTGGCGAACGCCGGCGGATCGAGAACGATGGTGTCGTAGCGCACGCCGGCGCGCTCGAGCGCGCGCAGCTCGTCGAAGACGTTGGCTTCGCGCGCGCGCACGTGCGCCAGATGATTGCGCTGCGCGTTGGCCTCGACACGCGCCACCGATTCCGCCGAGATGTCGATCGCCTCGACCTCAGGACACACGCGGGCGAGCCGCAGCGCAAAGCCGCCGTTGTAGCTGAAGCAGTCGAGCAGCCGGCCGCGCGCGTAGAGGCTGGCCGCTTCACGATTCTCGCGCTGGTCCAGGAAGAGCCCCGTCTTCTGGCCGTGCCACAGGTCCACGTCGAGCTCGACGCCGTTCTCCTGTACGGTCACCGACGCCGGGACCGTGCCATGCAGCACGTCGACGCGCTGCTCGAGCCCCTCGAGCGCGCGCACCTTCGGGTCGTTCCGCGCCAGGATCCCGGCCGGCCTCACGAGCTCGGCCAGCATCGCGGCAATGGACGGCAACAGACGATCGACCGCCTGCGAGAGCGCCTGCACGACGATGTAGTCGCCATAGCGATCGACGATCAGCGACGGCAGCAGGTCGGCCTCGCCGTGAACGAGACGGAAGGCGGTGGCATCGATCCGCAGCGACTCTCGAAATCGCACCGCCCGTTCCAGCCGCGCTCTGATGAGCGACTCGTCGGCCGCCAGCTCTCCTCGCGTCAGCATGCGTATGGCGATCTGCGACCGGTCGCTGAACAGCGCCTGGCCGATGACACGCTGCCGCGGTCCCAGGACGCGGACGATGTCGCCGCCGGACGCATCGACATGCGCGACGTCGGCGCGATAGATCCACGGATGTCCCTGACGGACCCGCTGTTCCCCGCGCGCGGTGATGGTGACGGAGGGTTCTGACATAAGGGACTCGGGACTCGGGGCTCGGGGCTCGGGGCTCGGGCATTGAATAGTACAATCCGCCATGCTCCAAGAAGCGTTGCTGACGCGTCGCGCTCTGGCCGACGTCGATCCCGAGGTGGCGCGGGCCATCCGCGACGAGATGCGCCGCCAGAACGAAGGGCTCGAGCTCATCGCGTCCGAGAATTTCGTCAGCGCCGCCGTGCGCGAAGCGGCCGGCTCGGTCCTCACCAACAAGTACGCGGAAGGCTACCCCGGACGCCGTTATTACGGCGGCTGTGAGTTCGTCGACGTGGTGGAATCGCTGGCGATCTCGCGGGCGAAGCAGCTGTTCGGCGCCGATCACGCCAACGTGCAGCCGCACTCCGGCGCGCAGGCGAACATGGCCGTCTACTTCGCGCTCGTCCAGCCGGGCGACACGGTGCTCGGCATGAACCTGGCCCACGGCGGCCACCTCACGCACGGCCACCCGCTCAACTTTTCGGGCAAGCTCTACACGATCGTCCCGTATGGCGTGCGGAAGGACGACGAGCGCATCGATTATGACGAGTTGGAGCGGCTTGCCCTCGAGCGCAAGCCGAAGATGATCATTGTCGGCGCCAGTGCCTACCCGCGGCGGCTCGACTTTCAACGAGTGGCCGGCGTGGCGAAGGCGATCGGCGCATCGGTCATGGTCGACATGGCGCACATCGCCGGCCTGGTCGCCGCCGGCCTGCACCCGAGCCCCGTGCCGCACGCCGACGTCGTCACGTCCACGACGCACAAGACGCTGCGTGGACCGCGCTCCGGTCTGATCCTCTGCCGCGAGGCGCATGCGAAGGAGATCGATCGCACGGTCTTCCCCGGTGTTCAGGGTGGACCGCTGATGCACATCATTGCGGCCAAAGCGGTTTGCTTCAAGGAAGCGGCGGAGCCGGGGTTCGCCGACTACCAGCGGCAGATCGTGGCCAACGCGGCGCGGCTGGCCTCGGCGCTGAGCACGCTCGGCTACCGGCTGGTCAGCGGCGGCACCGACAACCACCTGATGCTCGTCGACGTGTTTTCGAAGGGCATCACCGGAAAAGCGGCCGAGACGGCGCTCGGGAAGGCGGGGATTACGGTCAACAAGAACGCGATCCCGTTCGATCAGAATCCGCCGATGGTGGCCAGCGGCATCCGGGTGGGGACGCCGGCGGTGACTACCCGCGGCATGCGCGAACCCGAGATGGATGCCATCGCCGACCTGATCGGTCGAGTGCTGGCGGCGCCCGAGGACGACCGCGTCATCGGGATGGTGAGGAAGGAAGTCGAAGCGCTCTGCCGGCGGTTTCCTCTCTACGAAGGCCTCGAGGCCTAACCCGGAATTCCACTGGTGTCGTAGAGGCGGAGCCGTGTTGAGAGCGCGAGCCCCGAGAGTAGGACCAGTACGTGAGCAGGAACCCCGCACCGGCTTCGCTGGCGGCGCTCGTGGACGCGATCTTCGCGCGCGACGGCAAGCTCGCGACGAGCGTTCCCGGCTATGAGCGGCGCGAAGGCCAGCAGCAGATGGCCGCGGCCGTCGCCGCCCTGATCGAAGACGGAGGAACGCTCCTCGCCGAGGCGGGCACGGGTACCGGGAAGACGCTCGCCTATCTCGTTCCCGCCATCCTCAGCGGTCAGCGACTGTTGATCTCGACGGGAACCAAGAACCTCCAGGAACAGATCTTCCTCAAGGACGTGCCGGCGCTGCAGGAGGCGCTCGGCATCCCCTTCACCGCAACCCTCATGAAGGGGCGGGGCAACTACCTGTGTCTGCACCGCTGGCAGGTCTATCGCGACAACGTCGAAGGGAACACGGCGTCCGGCGGGAGGCTGATCGACAGCGGCGACCGCGTGCTGCTGCCGGTCATCGACGAATGGCTGGAGCGCACGGAAACGGGCGACCGCGCCGAGCTCGCCGACCTGCCGGAGGATCTTCCGGTGTGGTCCGAGCTGTCGGCGGAAGCGAGCTCGTGTCTCGGGACGGAGTGTCCGCGTTACAACGACTGCTTCGTGACCCTGATGCGTCAGCGTGCCGCCGAGTCCGACGTCGTGATCGTCAATCACCACCTGCTGTGTGCGGACGCCGCGGTCCGCCAGAGCGCCTACGGCGAGGTCATCCCCGCGTCGCCGGCGCTGGTCATCGACGAAGCGCATCAGCTCGAAGACGTGGCGACGCAGTACTTCGGCGTGGCGGTCAGCAACTTCCGCATCGACGATCTCCTGCGCGACACGACCCGGCAGCTGGCGAGCCGGCCGCCGGGCTCGAGCGACGGGTCGACCGTGAGCGCACAGTTCACACCCGCGCAGGTCAACCGGATCTCACAGGCGTCGGCCTGGCTGTCCGACTGCGCGCGCACGTTTTTCGACGGCATTGGCCAGGGGCGCGCGTCCACTGCGAGCGAGACGCGCGTGCGATATACCGCCGAGACGCTGGCGCCTCATGCCGAGGCCGGCATGGACGTGGCCGGCGCCCTCGACCGGCTCGAAGCAGCGATGACGCCGGCCGCGGCGGCGCCGGCCGGATCGCCCGACTTCGAGGACGAAGCCGTCGCGGCCATTCGCCGTCGCGCCACAGAGATGAGCCAGGATCTGCGGCGGCTGCTGCGGGCCGACGACCCCGATTACGTCTTCTTCCTGGAGGCGCGCGGGCGAGGGGTCGTGCTCCGCGCGGCGCCGATCAACGTCGCACACATCGTGCGCGACACCCTCCTCGACCGGTTCCGTTCGGTGCTCCTCACCTCCGCGACACTCACTGTCGATCGATCGTTCGAGTACATCAGGCGCCGGTTGGGGGTGCAGCGTCCGCGCGAGCTGCAGGTCGCGTCCGAGTTCGACTATACGACCCAGGCGCTTCTCTACCTTCCGCGCCGGATGCCGCCGCCGAAAGCCCCGGCCTTTGCTGCAGCCGCGGCGCGCGAGGCGATCGAGATCCTGAAACGATCGCGCGGCCGCGCCTTCGTGCTGTTCACGAGCTACGCGGTGCTGCGCTCGGTGGAACCGTTACTGCGCATGGCGCTGACGTTTCCGATGCTCGTCCAGGGCACGGCGCCGCGCTCGCGCCTCATCGAGGAGTTCCGTCGAACGCCGAACGCGGTGCTGCTCGGCACGTCGAGCTTCTGGCAGGGTGTGGACGTGGTCGGCGAGGCACTGAGCTGCGTGATCGTCGACAAGCTGCCGTTCGCGTCCCCGGGCGATCCGGTGACGGCCGCGCGTATCGACGCCGTCCGAACCGCCGGCGGCGACGCCTTCGCCGACTACCAGGTGCCGCTGGCGATCCTGACGCTGCAGCAGGGGCTCGGCCGGCTGCTCCGCCATCGCACCGACCGCGGCGTGCTGGCCATCCTCGACCCGCGGCTGCGCACCATGGGGTACGGCCGCCGCTTTCTGACCTCGCTGCCTCCGGCGCCGGTGACGCACGAGCTGGACGCCGTCGAGCGGTTCTTCAAGTAGACTATGGGCCCGATGAAACACCCGGCCGTGCCATTCACTTTCGGGAGGCTTTCCATGCGGACCACGATGCTCCGCGGCGCGTTCGCGTTTGCCGTTCTTCTCGCCGTCTCGGCTTCCCCGGCGATGGCTCAGAATCTCGTTCGCGGCGTCGTGTTCGACCCGCAGAACAAACCGGTCGAAGGCGCAACGGTTCATTTCGAAGGACAGGGCTTCGTCAACAAGTCGGACACGAAGACCGACAGGAGGGGTGAATTCCTCTTCCAGGGTCTCCCGTCCGGCGATTACGTGATTACCGCGTCCAAAGATGGTGTCGGCACCGCTTCACAGATGTACATGGTCACGTCGAACTCCGCCAAGGAGAAGCTGACGTTCGACCTCCGGCCGGAGACCAAGGCGCCGACGCCGGCGGCCGCAGCGGCGGCGGCCGCGGTCGTCACCAACCCCACGCTCGAAGCCATCCGGCGCGGCGTCAACGTCCCGAGCAACGCCAACGCCGAGGCCAAGAAGGAAGCTGCCGCAGTGCAGGCGACTGCAACAGCCGCACTCGATGCGCAGAAGGCCGGGCAGCACGAGGAGGCGATCTCGAAGTTCAATGAGGTACTCGGCAAGGTGCCTGGCTGCTCGGACTGCTACGTCTACATCGGAACGTCGTACTACGAGCTCAAGAAGTACGCGGAGGCCGAGACCGCCCTCAAGAAGTCGATCGAGGTGAAGCCGACTGTCGAGGGCTACACGCAGCTGGCTCGGACGTACAACACGCAGAAGAAGTTCGACCTCGCGGCCGAGGCGTCCTCGAAAGCGGCAGACCTGGCCAACAACGTCTCGGTGCCCGCGGCTGCCCCCGGTGCGGCGGGCGGCGCGGCAGCGGCCGCTGCGCCTGCCCCCTCCGCCAACAGCGAGACGCTTTACAACCAGGGCGTCATCCTCTGGAACAGCGGCAAGTACGCGGAAGCCAAGGAGCGCTTCGATGCGGCCGTCAAGGCCAATCCAGGCAACGCCGCCGCGCAATACCAGCTCGGCATGGCCAACCTGAACCTGGGCCAGCTGCCGGCGGCACGCGCCGCGTTCGAGGCCTACCTGAAGGCCGAGCCGGATGGCAACAAGGCGGCCGAGGTGAAAACGTTCCTGGCGCAGCTGCCCAAGTAACACCCTGCCCCGTCGGCTGACGTGGCGTCTTCAATTGCCGGCCGGCTGACCGAGGTTCGCGAGCGAATACACGCCGCGGCACGGTCGGTCGGCCGGAATCCCGAGTCCATCCGGCTCATCGCCGTATCCAAGACTTTCCCCCTGTCGTCGATTCGCGAGGCCTACGAGGCGGGCCAGCGCGACTTCGGAGAGAACCGCGTCCAGGAGGGTCTACAGAAAATCACGGAATCGACCGATCTTTCAATCAGGTGGCATCTTCTCGGCCATCTGCAGACGAACAAGGCCCGGAAAGCCGCCGCCTCGTTCGCCATGATCCAGTCGGTCGACAGCCTGGCGCTGCTCCAGAAGCTGGATCAAGCCGCAGAGACCGAGGCGCACACGCCGGAACTGCTGATCCAGGTGGACCTGGCGGGCGAGGCCACGAAGTTCGGGGTGCCGGTCAGCGGCGTCCCAGCCCTCCTCGATGCCGCGGCGGCCTGCCGTGCCGTCCGGGTCGTCGGGCTGATGACGCTGCCGCCGATACCCGAGACGCCGGAAGACGCCCGCCCCTGGTTCGTGCAGCTGCGCCGCCTCCGCGACGAGCGGCTCGCCGCCGGGGTTCCCCAGTCGATGCTCCGCGAGCTGTCGATGGGGATGAGCGGCGATTTCGAGGTGGCTGTCCAGGAGGGCGCCACGATCGTGCGGGTGGGAACAGCTATTTTCGGGGGCCGACATGTACAACGATGATGCGACGCCGACGACCGAAGCACGCCGTCTCTCGCTGGCCGAGCGCAACCTGCCGGTGACGCCGCTGGACGTCCGTCAGGCGAAGTTCACGGTGTCGATGCGCGGCTTCGACCGGCAGGAAGTGGCGAACTTCCTCGCCGAGGTGGCCGAAGGCTACGACCTGGCGCTGCGTGAGAACGAGCGGCTGCGTCAGGAGGTGGCGCGGCTCGAAGGCTCGCTCAGCCAGTTCAAGGATCTCGAGGGCAGCCTCAAGAACACGCTGCTCAGCGCGCAGAAGCTGGCCGACGATCTTCGCGAGAACGCCGCGCAGGACTCCGCCCGCATCATTCGCGAAGCGGAAGGGCGCGCTGAAATCATCATCCAGAAAGCACAGGCGCGACTCGAGGACGTGCAGCGCGAGATCGACGGCCTGAAGCTGAAACGGCGCGAAACCGAGACGAGCATCGAAGCCACCATCTCGGCGCTTCACCACACGCTCAACTTCATCCGCGAACAGGATGCACGCGATCGGCAGGAGAAGGTCGTCTCGCACCGGCCGCGGCTCGAGCCGGCAGCCGCGCCGATTGAAGTGATTCGAAGCGCGTAGACGGGTTCCAGGGTCCAGGTTCCACGTTCCGGGTTCGTCCTGGTTCACGTTCCGGGTTCAAGGTTTCTGGGTTCCAGGGAACCCTGAACTCGGAACCCTGAACTCGGAACCCTGAACTCAGAACCCTGAACTCAGAACCCTGAACTCAAAACATAGAACAAGGAACGTACAACCCGGAAGCTTGAACCCCGAACCTGAACTCCACGAACCTGGAACGTGGAACCTGGAACGTGGAACGGCCTCACAATCTCGACTCGACAAACGGCGCTTCGGTCACCATGGCCGCTTTTCTCTTCGTGGCGACGAGGAGCCATTCCCGCATCGACGCCGCGATCACGACGGCCACCACCGCCATGAAGAACAGCGAGATCGCCGCGTCGAGGCGATCGTTGAAGATCATCCGCGACACGTTCGGATCGGTCGACGTGGCGAGCGACTGCGCGTGCGACAGGAATCCGAGCTTCGGATCCGGCGAGAACACCTTCTGCCACCCCGCCGTCAACGTGGCTGACGCGAGCCAGGCGAGTGGCACCAGCGTGACCCACGAATAGCGCGCCTTCCCCATCTTGATGACGATCGTCGTCGCGACGCAGAGCGCGACGGCCGCGAGCAGCTGGTTGGCGATCCCGAACAGCGGCCACAGCGAGTTGATGCCGCCGAGCGGATCGATCACACCCTGATACAGGAAGTAGCCCCATCCGCCGACGACGATCACCGACGCAATGAGGACGCTGGGGTACCAGGACACGCGCGCCATCGGCGCCCAGACGTGTCCGAGCATTTCCTGCAGCATGAACCGCCCGACGCGCGTGCCGGCGTCGATGGTGGTGAGGATGAAGAGCGCCTCGAACATGATGGCGAAGTGGTACCAGAGAGCCAGCCCTCCGCCGCTGAAGACGTTCGAAAGGATGCCGGCCATGCCGACGGCGAGGCTCGGCGCGCCACCGGTGCGCGAAAGCAGTGAGCTCTCCCCCATCTCTTTGGCGAGCATCTGAAGCTGCTCCGGCGTGACCATGAAGCCCCACTCGGCAATCTTCGCGGCCGCCGTCGTGGCGTTCGGTCCCAGCGTGCCGGCGCCGACGTTCATGGCGAAATAGACACCGGGCTCGAGGGTCGCCGCGGCGATCATCGCCATCAGACCGACGAACGACTCGGCGAGCATCGCGCCGTAGCCGACGAGCGGCGCGTCCGACTCGCGCATCAGCATCTTCGGCGTGGTGCCGCTGGCGATGAGCGCGTGGAACCCGGAGACCGCGCCGCAGGCGATGGTGATGAAGGCGAAGGGAAACCACTTGCCGGCGAACACCGGCCCCGAGCCGTCGACGAACTGCGTGATTGCCGGCATCTTGAGCGGCGGCAGCAGGATGATGATGGCCGAGCCGAGCACGAGGATTGTGCCGATCTTCATGAACGCCGACAGATAGTCGCGCGGCGTCAGCAGCAGCCAGACCGGGAGGACCGACGCCGCGAATCCGTAGATCATCACCGCCCAGGCGAGCTCGGTGCCGCCCCAGGTGAAGGCGGCCGCCCAGTCCGGATGCTGCGACACCCACCGGCCGCCGAAGAGCGACGCCATCAGCAGCGCGATGCCGATCACCGTCGCTTCCGGCACGCGTCCGGGGCGGAACTTCGTCATCCACCACCCCATGAAGAGCGCAATCGGGATCGTGGCCGTGATGGTGAACAGTCCCCACGGGCTGTCGCGCAGCGCGTTCGTCACCACGAGCGCGAGGACGGCTAGCAGGATGATCATGATCGCGAAGATCGCGATCATCGCCGCGGTGCCCGCCACCGTATTGACCTCGTCCCTCGCCATCTGACCGAGCGATTTGCCATCGCGGCGCATCGACGCACAGAGGATCACGAAGTCCTGAACCGCGCCGCCGAGTATGACGCCAGCGATCAGCCAGATGGTGCCGGGGAGAAAGCCGAACTGCGCCGCAAGCGTAGGACCGACCAGCGGTCCGGCGCCGGAAATGGCCGAGAAGTGATGGCCGTAGAGCACCCAGCGCGTCGTCGGCACGAAATCGCGCCCGTTCTCGCGCCGTTCGGCGGGCGTCGCCCGCCGCGGATCGAGACCGAAGATGCTGCGGCCGATGAACCGGGCGTAGAACCGGTACGCGACCGCGTACGAGCAGAGGCCGGCGACGACGATCCAGGCGGCGCTGATCGTTTCTCCACGCCAGAGCGCAATGACGCCGAGCGCGCCGGCTCCCGCGGCCGCCACCAGAACCCAGAGGATGATCGAGAGAAGGCCTGTCATTGAGCTACTTGAATTCCAGGTACGCCACTTTGTTGGCGGCCGAAAGTGTGAACCACAGACGATTTCCGAGCCGCGCCGGCGGCTGACGATCGCTGCCCGCCGTCAGCCCGGTCGCTCCCGAGTTGCCTTCCCCGAGCGGAAACTCAGTGATGGTGCCGTCCGCGGTCACACGCCCGAGCACCGTCCCTTTGGTGAACCAGACGTTGCGGTCCGGTCCGACGGCCATGTTGATCGGCGAGCCGGCCGCGCTCGGAATCGGGTACTCGGTGACCTTCCCGTCCATCGTGATCCGCCCGACCCGGTTGCCATCGGGCTTGCGGCCGTCCATCTGTCCTGCCAGCTCGACGAACCACATGTTGCCGTCAGTGCCGGCCGTGATGTCGCCAGGGCCCGAGTTGGGGCGCGGCAAGTTGAACTCCGTGATCCGGCCCTGCGGCGTGATGCGTCCGATCTTGCTGGCGTTGAACTCGGAAAACCAGATATTGCCGTCGGGCCCGGCGGCCAGTGCGCGGGGACCAGAGTCGGGCGTCGGAATCGGGAACTCCGTGATGTCGCCGGTGGGCGTAATCCGGCCGATCTTGCCGCCGGCAAACTCGCCGAACCAGATGTTTCCGTCGCCGCCGAGGGCGATCGCCCGCGGCATGCTGTTGGGAGTGGGAATCGGAAACTCGGTGATCGAGCCATCCGGTGAAATCCGCCCCATGCGGTTGCCGGTGTGCTCCGAAAACCACATGTTGCCGTCGGCGCCAAGCGCGATGATTCTGGGCGAGCTGTTCGGCGAGGGCAGCGGAAATTCCTTCAGGCCGGTGCCGTCCGGGGCCATGCGTCCGATGCGGTTGCCGCCGGACTCGGTGAACCACACCGTGCCGTCCTTCGCCAGTGCCAGCGTCGTCGGACCGCTGCCCGGATTGGGGAGCGGGAAGGCGACCGGACGGCCGTCGGTAGAGCTCAGCCGCTCGTTCGCGCCGAGCCACCGCTGCTCAGCGGAGACGACTCCCACCACGACGGTTATCCCCAGAGCACACAGCCACTTGCGCGCGTCCATAGACCCCTTCCCGCACCCGGTGTACATGCGCGGCTATGTTATATTTCAGATCTTCGGGTGTGGCTATCTGATTCGGGTGCCCGCCGTTCAGGCGCTACGGCCGGGCAACCGGACGTAACGCGACGCACGTCGAAAGTAGAGGCGAGCTCTCGTGTCAAGGAGCCTGGATGCGCCGGACAGTTGCCTTCCTCGTTTGCGGTCTGGCGCTCGTAGCCGTTGAAGCCCGCAACATCAAAGCCGACCGCTCCCTTGCCCCGCGCAGCCTTGACGAAGGTGGGTCTCAGCAGAATCAGGCGCCTACGCCCGCCGGGGCGGTAACCGCCGCCATCCAGGCGCAGCCGCCGTCCGCTCCGGCAGTCGATGCCAATGCAGTCGTGCAGAAATACTGCGCCACCTGCCATAGCGAGCGCGTCAAGAGCGGCGGCCTGGTGCTCCAGAACCTCGATCCGGCCAGGACCGCCGGAACGCACGCCGCAACCTGGGAGAAGGTCGCGCTGAAGCTGCGCGGTGGCATGATGCCGCCGCAGAACGCACCGCGCCCCGACGAGACCACGATCACCGCGCTCGCCGCACGGCTGGAGGATCTGCTCGACCAGCAGGCACTCGCCGCGCCAGACCCCGGCCATAAGCCGGTGCATCGGCTCAACCGGACCGAGTACGGCAACGCCGTCCGCGATCTGCTCGACCTCCAGATTGACCCCACGCAACTGCTCCCGGCCGACGACGAGAGCCACGGCTTCGACAACATCGCGGGGGTGCTGCGCATTTCGCCCTCGCTGCTGGAGCAGTACCTGTCTGCGGCGCGCCAGATCAGCAGCCTTGCGGTCGGTTTCGAGAAGGACGTGATCATCCAGGCGTACCGTGTGCCGCCCGACGATTCACAGCAGGAGCACGTGGAAGGGCTTCCGCTCGGCACTCGCGGCGGGCTGCTGTTCCGTCACAACTTTCCGCAGGATGCCGACTACGAGTTCAGCGTCAAGCTGCTCCGCAACATCGTCGGCTACATGACCGGCCTGGAGTTCGCGCACCAGCTGGAGATCTCGATCGACGGCGAGCGCGTATTTGCCGCTCAGGTGGGCGGCGTCGAAGACAACCTGGCGTCCGACACGAACATGTCGGAAGCGGCCAACATGATCGACGAGCGGCTGCGTACGCGCGTGCACGTGAAGGCCGGGCCGCGGATGGTCGGCGTCACCTTCCAGCGCCGCAACTCCGCCGAATCGGACGAACCGCTGCAGCCGCACGAGCGCGATCACGATCTGCAGAACATGAACGGGCTGCCGATGATCTCGCAGGTCAGCGTCACCGGGCCGTTCGACGTCACCGGCCCTGGCGACACGCCGAGCCGACGCCGGATCTTCAGCTGCCGGCCGGCGCGAGCATCGGAGGAGGCTGGCTGCGCGAAGAAGATTCTGTCCACGATGGCGCGGCGCGCCTACCGGCGCCCGGTGACGGACGCCGACCTCCAGCCGGTGATGGCGCGGTACGAGGTGGGACGGCGCACGAGCTTCGACGCCGGCATCGAGCAGGGGCTGCGGCTCATCCTGGCGAACCCGAAGTTCCTGTTCCGCACCGAAGCGACGCCTGCCGGAGCACGGCCCGCGCGCGTGGCCGACCTCGAGCTCGCCTCGCGGCTCTCGTTCTTTCTCTGGAGCAGCATTCCGGACGACGAGCTGCTGAATCTGGCGGCGCAGAAGCGACTGAGCCAGCCGGCGGTGCTGACGCAGCAGGTGCGGCGCATGCTCCAGGATCCGAAGGCGGAGGCGCTCGTCGACAACTTCGCGAGCCAGTGGCTGATGCTTCGCAATCTGAAGAGCCATCAGCCGAATCCCACTGACTTCCCCAATTTCGACAACGAGCTGCGACAGGCCTTCCGCCGTGAGACGGAGCTGTTCTTCGCCAGCATCATGCGCGAGGACCGCAGCGTGATCGATCTGCTCGACGCCGACTACACGTACGTCAACGAGCGGCTGGCGCGGCACTACGGCATTCCCAACGTGTACGGCAGCCACTTCCGACGCGTCGCGCTCCCCAACCAGGCCCGGCGCGGACTGCTCGGCCAGGGCAGCATCCTGACGGTCACGTCGTATCCGAACCGGACCTCGCCGGTGCTGCGCGGCAAATGGATTCTCGAGAACATCCTCGGCACGCCGCCGTCGCCGCCTCCGCCGAATGTGCCGGCGCTCAAGGAAAACGAGGAAGGCGGTCAGCCGGAATCGGTCCGCGCGCGGCTCGAGCTGCACCGCAAGAACCCGACCTGTGCGGCCTGCCACAGCATCATGGATCCGCTCGGGTTCGCCCTCGAGAACTTCGACGGCATCGGCACCTGGCGAGTCAAGGAGATCGGCGGCGTGGTCGATGCCTCGGGCAAGCTCGCAGACGGGTCGGCGGTGGACGGACCGGTCACGCTGCGCCAGGGTCTGCTCAGGCGCAAGGACATGTTCGTGCGGACGCTCACCGAGAAGATGCTGACGTATGCGCTCGGGCGCGGCGTGGAGCCGATCGACATGCCGCTCGTGAGGTCGATCGCGCGCGGAGCGGCGACGCAGAATTATCGATTCTCTGCGGTGGTGCTCGGCATCGTGCAGAGCACGCCGTTCACGATGAAGAAAGCGGCCGCCGAGGCACCCGTGGTCACGGCGCAAGCCGCGAATTGACGTTCGGGTCCATAGGGAGAACCTCGGGTCATGTTCATCACCAGGATGCACCTTCCCCGGCGCACGTTCCTGCGTGGAGTGGGTGCCACTTTGGCCTTGCCGCTGCTCGATTCCATGATCCCGGCGCGCACCCTGCTTGCGCAGACGGCGGCGCGGCCGCTGGCGCGGCTTGGCTTCGTGTACGTGCCGCACGGCGCGATCATGGCGAACTGGACGCCCGATGCCGTCGGCGCCGGTTTCGAGTTCAAGTCGATCCTCAAGCCGCTCGAGCCCTATCGCGACCAGCTGAACATCGTCACCGGCCTTGGTCACCGCGCCGCGGACACGACTGCCGTGCATTCCCTGAGCCCCACGACCTGGCTGAGCGGCGTGCGTCCCAAGGCCACCCAGGGCGTAGACGCGTTTGCAGGCGTGACAGCGGATCAGATTGCTGCGCAGGCCATCGGACAGGAGTCGATCCTCCCGTCGATGGAGCTCGCCACCGAAGATCACTCGGGCCTCATCGGCTCGTGCGACCGCGACTACGGCTGCATCTACATGAACACCCTCTCGTGGCGCACGCCGACGACGCCGTTGCCGATGGAGATCAATCCGCGCAAGGTGTTCGAACGGATGTTCGGGGCTGGCGGAAACGCCGCCGAGCGGCTGGCGCGCATCCAGGAAGACCGCAGCATCCTCGACGCGATCCGCGGCGAGGCGTCGACACTTCGGCTGCAGCTTGGCGGATCCGATCAGCAGACGCTCGACCAGTACCTCGAGAACGTGCGCGAGATCGAACGGCGCATTCAACGGGCCGAGAAGAGTCAGGGCGACGAAGATCTCCGGCTGCCGCAGCGGCCATCGGGCGTGCCGTTCGAATACGAAGAGCACATCAAGATGATGTACGACCTGATGGCGCTCGCCTACCAGGCAAACGTCACACGCGTCGTGACCTTCATGGTGTCACGGGAGGTCAGCAACCGGACCTACCCGCAGGTGGGCGTCACCGACGGCCACCATGCCATTTCGCATCACCAGAACCGCGCCGAGGCGATGGAGAAGAACGTCCGCATTCAGACCTACAACGTGGGTCAGTTCAAGTACTTCCTCGATCGGCTGAAGGCCACGCCGGACGGAGACGGCACGCTGCTCGATCACACGCTGCTCCTCTACGGCAGCAACATGAGCAACAGTAATGCGCACGATCATTTCCCGCTGCCCAACGTGGTGGTCGGTGGCGCCGCCGGCGCGATGAAGGGCGGACGCCACCTGCGTTACCCGGATCACACGCCGATGGCGAACCTGCTGGTAACGATGCTCAACAAGGTGGGCGTGCACGAGGAGAAGCTCGGCGACAGCACCGGGCTGTTCACGGATCTGTAAGGTGCCCGGGAGATCGCGAATGTCGCGCGTCATCACAACTGTTCTGTCGCTGTCGGTGCTCCTCTCCGCCGGGGCCGTCGGCGCCGCCGACAGCACCGTTCCGAAGGACACGCGTCTGGTCGACGTCATCAAGGCCGGGAACTCCGAAGCGGCCTTGACGCTGCTGCAGAAGAAGGTCGATGTGAACGTGCCCGAGGCCGACGGCACGACTGCGCTGCACTGGGCGGTACGCAACAACGACCTGACGCTCGTCGATCGCCTGCTGCGCGCCGGCGCAAAGCCAACAGCTGCCAACCGGTTCGGCGTCACGCCGATCTATCTCGCCTGCGAGAACGGCAGCGCCGAAGCGGTGACCCGGCTGCTCAAGGCTGGTGTGAGCGCGAACTCGACCGGTGAATTCGGCGAGACGGCGCTGATGACCTGCGCGCGCACCGGTAACGTCACGGCGGCCATGGCGCTCATCGAAGCCGGCGCCTCGATTGACGCGGTCGAGAGCTGGCGCGGGCAGACCGCCCTGATGTGGGCGGCAGCCGAAGGTCATGCCGATATGGTGCGGGCGCTGGCCGCCGCCGGCGCCGACGTCAACGCGCGCTCGACAATCGTGACATGGGAGCGTCAGCGGACGCGGGAGCCGCGCGATAAGTGGCTGCCGCCTGGCGGCCTCTCTCCACTGCTCCTGGCCGCCCGCCAGGGGAAGGTCGAGGCAGTCAAGGCCCTCCTCGATGTGCACGCAGACGTCAACATGGTCGATCCCGACCGCGAGTCGGCGCTGGTGCTGGCACTCATCAACGGCCACGTGGACGTCGCCGCGGCGCTCATCGCCGGCGGCATCGACGTCAACATCGCCGACCAGGCGGGGCGCACGGCGCTCTGGGCTGCGGTGGATCTTCACACCGTGCCCTCGTCGAACCGGCCGCCGCCGCGTGAGACCGACGACACGCTGACCAGCCTGGACGTGATCAAGATGCTGCTCGAGCGCGGAGCTCAGGTCGACGCCGCCATCAGCAAGCAGATCCCGTATCGCACCAAGCTGGATCGCGGGGGCGACAGCGTCCTCGGCGCCGGAACCACGCCGCTGCTGCGCGCCGCCAAGGCGGCCGACACCGCCGTCATCAAGCTGCTCCTCGAGCACGGCGCCGACGCCAGGGCGACGACGCGCAACGGGGTCAACGGCCTGCTCATGGCTGCCAACGTCGGCACCAAGGAAGAGGACATGACCGGCCGCAACAAGACGCAGAAGGACATCATCGAGACGGTGACCGTGCTGATGGCTGCCGGCGTCGACATCAACAGCGCCGACAACAACGGCCGCACCGCCGCGCACGGCGCCGCGATCTGGGGCCTCTCCGATGTGGTGAAGTTCCTCGAATCGAAAGGCGCAAAGCTCGATCAGAAGGACAAGCGCGGGTTGACCTCACTCGACGCGGCCCTCGGTCAGGCGGGCGGGTTCGGCTTCGACGGGCGCTCCGGCGTCGTGAGAGAAGAAACCGCCAAGGTCATTCGCGAGCTGCTCGGCCCGGAACGGGCCGCAGCGGCGACGAGCGCTGCTCCACCGCCGCCCACGGGTCGCACCCAGGACGACGACCCGGACAGATAAGATGTCCGGGTCCCGACGCGTCAGCCTGCCGCGCCGGGGAATCGACTCCATCGGAGGGAGCATCCTCCAGCGCCCTCTTCGACCCGCTCATCGCTCGCTCGCCCGTCTGCCTCGTCGCCACCCTCAACGTCGATTCCGACCACACACCCGGAGCCGATCATGATCGACCTCGCCCTCTACCGGCGCTTCTTCGCCGAAGAGATCGCCGCCACTGCCGGTCTGAAGACACCGGCGCTCATCGATGCTCTCGCCGCAGTGCCGCGCGAACATTTTCTCCGGCCCGGCCCCTGGATGGTGCGCGGGGAAGGCGACTTCGGAGCACCGCCACGTCACACGCCCGACGCCGATCCGCGACACACGTACCACAACTACTCGATGGCCATCGATCCGGCGCGACAGCTGTTCAACGGCGCGCCGGGCCTGCTGGCCATGTGGATCGACAGCCTCGGACTGCAGCCCGGTCATCGGGTCCTGCACATCGGCGCCGGTCTTGGCTACTACTCGGCTCTGATAGGGCACGTCGTCGGCGCGAAGGGCACGGTCGTCGCGATCGAAGTGGACGAATCGCTCGCCAGCGAGGCACGCACTAACCTGCTATCGATGCCATGGGTGGATCTGCTGCACGGCGATGGGACCGCCGCGCTCGAAGGCACCTTCAACGCCATCCTCGTCAACGCCGGCGTCACGCATCCGCAGGACGCGTGGCTCGACGCGCTCGCAGCCGGCGGGCGCCTGCTGCTGCCGCTGACCGTCACCATGCCGGCGATGGGATCGCTCGGCAAAGGCTTCATGGCGCTGCTGACGAAGTCGGCGGACGGATCGTTCAGCGCGCGCACGTTGTCGCTCGTTAGCGTCTACTCCGGGGTGGGTCTTCGAGACGAGGCGCTGAACGCCTCTCTCGGAGCCGCGATGATGCGCTCGCCGTTCCCCACCTTCTCGCGGCTGCGGCGCGATCCGCACGACGCCGGTCCGTCATGCTGGCTGCATGGCCCGGCGTTCTGCTTTTCGTGAGATGCGCGCGTGGCCGGGATCCGGGACCCGAGAGTCCGGATCCGCGTTCGGGCCCCGAGCCCCGAGTCCCGAGCCCCGAGCCCCGAGCCCCGAGTCCCGAGCCCCGAGTCCCGAGTCCCGAGTCCCGAGTCCCGAGCCCCGAGCCCCGCGCCCCGGCCGTGACCTGCGCTGTCACCATGCGTCGCGAGAATAGGCATTGTGACCGCAGCGTGCGGGATCCGGCCGGCGGAACGACACTGACGTAAAATGACCGGGCGGATCTGACGCGCCGCCCTCGCCCGAGGTTTTCTTGAACGGTTCCATATTCGAGCTTGCTGCTGTGGACGCGGTGCACTGGCTGCGCGATCAGCCGTCCGAGTCCGTGGACCTGGTGATCACCGATCCGGCGTACGAGTCGCTCGAGAAGCATCGTGCCGTGGGTACCACCACACGGCTGAAGCACAGCAAGTCGTCGAGCAACGACTGGTTTCGGGTATTCCCCAACGAGCGGTTCGCCGAGCTGTTCGAGCAGATCTACCGCGTGCTGAAACGCAACACGCACTTCTATCTTTTCTGCGATGCCGAAACGATGTTCGTCGTGAAGCCCGAGGCCGAGCGGGCCGGCTTCCGCTTCTGGAAGCCGCTCGTGTGGGACAAGCGCACGATCGGAATGGGATACCACTACCGGGCGCGATACGAGTTCATCCTCTTCTTCGAGAAGGGCAAGCGGCGGCTGAGCGATCTCGGGGTCGCCGACATCATTTCCGTCCCGAGGATCCATCGCGGATATCCTGCCGAGAAGCCGGCGGCGGTCTCGGAGATTCTCGTCCGTCAGAGCTCAAGGCCTGGCGAGGTGATCGCCGATCCGTTCATGGGCTCCGGCAGCGTCGGTGTCGCGGCCGCACGTCTCGGCCGCCGGTTCATTGGCACCGATCTCAACCCGGAAGCCGTGTCGCTGTCAGCCGCCCGGCTTCGTGAGTTCGGCGAGGGACGCGAGCCCGACCAGCTTCCGCCGGTGCGCCAGCCGAACCTGACGGGACTCGCAGGTCCGCGGGCGTGACCGGCGCCGAATACGCCGGCCTCGTCGCCGCCTACCTCTCACGCCGTTTCGGCGACCGCGGCCTCAAGGTGTACCGCGAGATCAAGGTTGGCAAGTCGATCATCGGCAAGAACCGCTGCATCGACGTCTTCTGCGTCTGCGAGCGCGACAACCGCGCGTTCGCGATCGAGTGCAAGTTCCAGGACAGCGCCGGCACCGTCGACGAGAAGATCCCGTATGCGCTCGACGACCTGCGGGCGCTGCCGATGGCCGGCTGCATCGCCTACGCCGGAAAGGGATACTCGGAGGGCGTCCTGCACATGCTGCAGGCTTCTCCGCACGCGGCCTACTGCCTGCCGGCGCCGGACCAGGCCGATTCGACGCCCGAAACCAGGGAATTGGACCACCTGTTGTCGACCCATTTCGGGTGGTGGGACGTGCTGGTGGGCGGTCGCCGTCCCGTTCTGTAAGCGCTCTTCCCCACGACCAATCACGACCCCCCACGCACGATCGCACAGCCGAGATACCGATGCGCGGGCCGAGCAACTACGGATATCTGGAGTTCGTCTCCAAAATATCCGTGGTCGATCTACGAACAACCTCACCAGCAGCGGTGGCGATGCCGGTGACCCTCACCACGTACGGTGGCTGATTCTGATGGAGTCGGCCCCTCGCTCAGCGCATGGCCTGTTCATTCGTTACGGCACCCGGTTGTCGCTCACGTGACATAACACCTTCGGATCGTGTGGTTTCCACAACGATCGACGTGGATAGCCGCTTAGCGGGCGCGCGAGTGGGCCCACGAATTGGCGTGGGCAGTGACTCTGGTCGCGCGTCGCCTTCCACGGGCAGGAAGCTTGCACGTCTCTGCACCGCTCCACGCGTCAGGCTGCTGACACTCAGCATCGGGCCAGTCGAATCACGCGACGAGGTCCGGGCATTTCGGCGTGTGGGCAATAGACCCAACTCCGAACGCGCCTGGCGACGGCCCAAGCGCAATTGCAGCAGGTTTGTCTTCGAATGCCGCGCGGGTTGTCACCCACGCATGGAGGTCGATTATGTTGAGGAAGGTCACGGGGCTGGTGGCGTTTGCGCTGGTAGTCTTGATGTCGGCGTCGGCGCCATTGTCGGCCCAGGGCAAGGTCGAAGCCAGCTTTCTCGTCGGCTGGACGTTTTCCGACGGTGTCGACGTCGGCGACCAACCTCCGATTCTCAGCCAGGACGGCGAGCTCTTCGATCGCATAGACCCGGACGACTCGTTCAAGTGGGGCTTCATGGTCGGCTTCAACGCCACCCCCAACGTGGAGGTCGGCTTCCAGTACGGCCGCCAGCCGACGACGCTCCAGGCCAGCGGCACGACGGATCGCGAGATCGGCGACCTGTCGGTGACCACGTACCATGGCTACGTCGCCTACAACTTCCTGGAAGCCGAGTCGAAGGTCCGTCCGTATGCGCTGTTCGGCATGGGAGCCACCAACTTCTCGTCGGTGGACTTCGTGACGTCTGTCACCCAGCAACCGCGCACCATCGAAGGAGAGACGCAGTTCTCCACGACGATCTCCGCCGGCGTGAAGTTCTTTGCCAGCCCCAACGTCGGCGCGCGCTTCGGCGTTCAGTGGGTGCCCACCTACATCAAGACCGATGCGGGCGGCTGGTGGTGCGACCCGTGGTTCGGCTGCTACGTGGTCGGCAACTCGCAGTATTCGAGCCAGTGGGACCTGAGCGGCGGCGTGGTCTTCAGGTTCTGACCGGCTGTCGAGGCATCACGTCTCAGGGATGAAGCGTAGATGCTGTTCCGCTCGTATTTCGATCGCGTAGACTTGTGACTTCGCGGTCGTTCCCTAGCTGAGCGGTAAGACTAGAAGAGCGGCGGGCGAGGTCCCGCCGTTCCTTCTTTTGCCTGCAGAAACGGGACTCCCATGCGTATCTCTTCCCATCGTTCACCGTGGGTGGCTGGCCTTCTCACCGTCGTGATGGCGGTCCCGCCCGGCGTCGTTCTCCACTCGCAAGCCAAGCCCGCGACTCCAGCCACTCCAGCGCCTGCCACTCAGGCCAAGCCCGCGACTCCAGCCGCTCCAGCGCCTGCCACTCAGGCCAAGCCCGCTGCAACGCAAGCCAAGCCTGCGGCACAGGCCAACCCACCGGCAGGAACCAACGCCGATACCGGCTGGCCGCGTCAGGCCACGCTGAACAGCGGCACCGTCGTGTGGTACCAGCCGCAGGTGGAGAGCTGGGCGTCTCAAAAGAATATCGTCGCCTGGTCGGCAGTCTCCTATCAGATGAACGGCGTCAAGGAGCCCGCGCTCGGGACGATCAAGATCGAGGGCACGACGCAGATCTCGCTCGACGACCGCGTCGTCTCGATGGATGACTTCCGGATCACGGAGTACAACTTCAAGACTCTGAAACCAGAGCAGGTCAAGGTGCTCGTGTCGGACGTACAGGCGCTTCCGCAGCGTCAGCGAGTGCTCGACCTGGACCGGCTGCTGGCATACGTGTCGAGCAGTCCGCTGCAGGTCAAGAACGTGGAAGGCATCAAGGCCGACCCGCCGATCGTTCACAACGCAGTCGCGCCTGCGATGCTGATCAACCTCGACGGCGAACCGATCTGGAGTCCCATCAAGGACGTCGATCTCAGGTACGCCCTGAACACCAACTGGGACCTGTTCGAGTACGCGCCCACCAAGACGCTGTACGTGCGGTACAACCAGTCGTGGCTGCAGGCGACCTCGATCAAGGGTCCGTGGACAGCGGTGACAGCAAAGCTCCCGGAGAGCTTCTCGAAGCTGCCGGCCGACGACAACTGGAAGGACGTCAAGGCGGCCCTGCCCGGGAAGAAGCTCTCCACCAAGACGACTCCGAAGGTGTTCGTCGCCACCGAGCCCGCAGAGCTGATCATGACGGACGGACCGCCGGCCTACGAGGCAGTGCCCGGCGCGTCGACGCTGTTGTGGCTCAAGAACACGGAAGCCGACGTGTTCCGCATGGGCAAGACGGGGGACTTCTACTTCCTCGTCGCAGGGCGATGGTTCAGGGCTCCCATCCTGGATGGCCCGTGGACGTTCGCGACGCCCGACCTCCCGGAGGACTTCAAGAAGATCCCCGTCGAGCATCCCCGGTCACGAGTCCTGGCGTCGATTCCCGGAACGCCACAGGCCACCGAAGCGGTGCTGCTGGCGATGGTTCCGAGGACCGCCCGGGTGAACAAGAAGACGATGATGGCGCCCGAAGTCGCGTATTCGGGGGAACCAGTGTTCAAGCCGATCGAGGGGACCAAGGGTCTCGAACAGGCGGTGAACACCGACAAGGACATCATCAAGATCGGCGACCTGTACTACATGTGCTTCCAGGGCGTCTGGTTCATGGCGCGCGGGGCGAACGGACCATGGGAAGTCGCGTCGACCGTTCCGAAGGAGGTCTACACGATTCCCTCGAGCTCCTCGGTTCATCACGTCACATACGTCACCGTCGAAGATGACGACGATGACGAGTGGGTGACCTTTGCGTACGTGGCGGCGTATACCGGCGTGATGATCGGCTGGGGGTGCGCCGTGTGGGGCAGCGGCTGGTATTACCCGCCGTACGTCGGCTACGGCGGGTTTTATCCGAGGTACTACCCGTACCCGCACACGTATGGCATGGGCGCCTGGTACAACCCGTATACCGGCGCATACGGCCGTGGATACGCCGCCTACGGGCCGTATGGTGGCGTCGGCATGAGCGCGAGCTACAACCCGCGCACCGGAACGTACACGCGCAGCGCCGCCGCGTACGGACCCTACGGATCCAGGTCGGCAGGCCAGGCTTACAACCCGCGGACCGGGACCTACGCGCAGACGCGACAGGGCTCGAACGTTTACGGCAACTGGGGCACCAGCTCCGTGCAGCGCGGCGACAACTGGGCGCAGACCGCCCATCGTGAGAACTACCGCACCGGGACGAGCACGGGCGGCATCCGCACCGACAGCGGCGCTGCTGCCATCGGACGCACGGGCCCTGGCGGCAACTCGGGCGCCATTCGCACCGCCGGAGGAGACATCTACGCCGGCCGCGACGGCAACGTCTATCGCCGCACGGACGGCGGCTGGGAGCAGAGCAACGGCTCCGGAGGCTGGGAACCGTCCCAGAGTCCCGGCGCAGAGCCTCGCGACCGTCAGACGACTGCCGGCGATCGAGCCACGACAGGGACCGGCCAGGCCGGCACCCGCGACAGAGCGACGACCGGGACAGGGACCACGGCCGGAGCTGGCGCGTCGACGCGCGACCGCCCGACGACTGGAACGAGCAATGTCGGCAGCAGCGGCGGGCAGTTCGGCCAGCTCGAAGGCGATCGAAACGCGCGCACGTCGGGTAATACGCGGACGAGCGATCGTGGGAGCTGGCAGAGCGGAGGCTCGACCCGCTCGGGCGCCGGCAGTTACGGCGGATCCCGCGCCGGCAGCATGCGCGGCGGCGGTGGACGCCGGCGATAGATCAGTCGGATCGGATCGTTCGGGCTTCCGATGCTGATTGAGCCGCTCCCGGGCGGTGTGTCGTTCTCGGTTCGCGTCATCCCTCGTTCGAGCTCGCCGGGCATCGCCGGCATCAGAGACACCGCGTTCCTCGTTCGCGTCAAGGCCGCTCCGGTCGACGATGCCGCGAACGAGGAGCTCGTCGCCCTCCTCGCGCGGGCGCTTCAGGTTCCGCGGCGCAACGTCACCATCGCGAGCGGCGCTCGTTCCCGGCTGAAACGCGTGCGCGTGGCCGGCATCGACGCCTCCGTCGCCGCTCGCGCTCTTTCACCAGCCTGACCCCGGAGTTCACCGGAGTTCGCCTGTGTCGAGCCGACGGGCGTGTCTCAACACAGGTGAGTCGAAGGGTAGAATCCGGTGGCTCGCTCGATGACACGATTCAGCTCGCTCACCCTGATCGAACTCCTCGACGCCTTCGCCGCCAGCGAGCCTACTCCAGCCGGCGGCTCGGCGTCGGCCCTGGCCGCGGCGACCGGCGCGTCGCTGCTCATCATGGCGGCGACGCTGCCGAAGACACGAAGTGGAGCCGCCGACGAGGCGGCCGATCTGGCAGCGGCGGCGGTGCGCCTTCGCCCCATCCGCGACGCCCTGGTCGGGCTCATCGATCGCGACGCCGAGGCCTACGCCGGCGTCATCGTCGCGTTCCGTTCGACGAAGGGGATGGCCGACGACGAACGGCGGCACACGGTCGCAGCAGCGATGCAGATCGCCACGGAAGCGCCGCTCGAGACGATGCGGGAAAGCGCCCGCGCGCTGCACGAAGCGGCCGTCGTCGCCCGCAGCTGCTCACGCGCCGCCGCCGGCGACGTCGGCGCGGCGGTTGAGCTGCTGCTCGCCGCCATGCGTGGTGCAGGCGGCAGCGTCGACGCCAATCTCGCGGCGCTCAAAGACAGCGAATACGTGGACCGCATCGGCGCAGAGCGCCGCCTGCTGGAAGACCAGAGTGTGGCCGACGGGCACCGGGCGCGCGCGGCGCTGCAGGGATGAGCGGTGCGGACGTGCAACGGCAGTGGTCCGGCTGAAGCCGCACACTGCATTCAGCGAAGGTGGGTTATTGGCCGATGACCATCGAATACCCCTCGACCGAGAACGAGAAGTCGACGGGGTATTTCTGGTTGGGGAAGAGCTCGACCGATTGACTGTAGGAGGCGTCGGCCCAGGTCCGGCCGTTTTCGCGCCCCACCGTCACGTTGTCCGGGTTCACCGGAAGACCGAGCTCGTCGGCCCGCTCGAGAATGCGCTCGCGGATGTCGTCGGTGCTGATGCCGGCCCCGAACAGGACCGCCTGCTGCGCGCTCTCCTTGAACTGATAGTAGTTGAGAGCAGCCTTCCCCGCGCGCGCCGAGGCATTGACGACGATGGCTGCGACGATCAGTTTGAGGAGCGTCTTCATACGAACGTACGACAGCCTCTTGGACGAGTCCTGACGTACGTGTCGGGTGGCAACGAGACCGGCTTTAGTACAAGCCGCGGAAAAACTGGCGAATTCTCCGGTGTCAGAGAGTGCAGTGCGTGAACGGGACGTGCAGGACGCGCGACCACTCGCCGCCTCGCCGGCGGCCGTCGCCGGAATCAGTGAATCTGATGCAGCAGCCGCCGCCAGCGGATGCCGTCGTCGCCATACGAAAAGTAGATGAACAGCGCCTTCCCCTTCACGTAATCGCGGGTCAGAAAACCCCAGTAGCGGCTGTCCTGCGAGTTGTCGCGATTGTCGCCCATCATGAAATAGTGACCCTCGGGCACGGTCACCGGCCCGTAGTTGCGCTGCACCGCGGCTTCGGTGAAATCCTCGTCGCCGGGACCACGGTTGCCGGGCGGGTGGAGGAAGTGCACGTATGGCTCGTCGAGCGGCTTGCCGTCGATGAAGATCTTCTTTTCGCGCATCTCGAGCGTCTCTCCGGGCAGCGCGATGACGCGTTTGATGAAGTCGCGATCCGGATCCTCGGGGAACTTGAAGACGAGGATGTCGCCGCGCCTGATCGGATCGATCGGCAGCAGCATCCGCTCGAGGCCCGTTCTCGTCGGCGCGAATACGAACTTGTTGACCAGCAGGTGATCGCCGATGAGCAGGTTGTTCTCCATCGAGCCGGTGGGGATCTTGAAGGCCTGCACGACGAATGTGCGGACGAACAGCGCCAGCACGACTGCGATGCAGATCGACTCCAGATACTCGCGCACTGTCGACTTCCGGTAGGGCGGCGGCTCCGCCACCGCCGTCCTGCTCTTCACATTGGCCATGTGCCTCCAGCCTACTCCGTCCCCACCTTCAGGACAGCGAGGAACGCCTCCTGGGGAATCTCGACCCGCCCCACGCGCTTCATCCGCTTCTTACCCTCCTTCTGCTTTTCGAGCAGCTTGCGTTTGCGCGTGATGTCGCCGCCATAGCATTTCGCCAGCACGTTCTTGCGCAGCGCCTTGACGCTCTCGCGGGCGATGATCCGGTTCCCGATCGACGCCTGGATCGCGATCTCGAACATCTGGCGCGGAATCAGTTCGCGCATCTTCGACGCCAGCGCCCGCCCGCGCTCGTAGGCGGCGTCGCGGTGCACGATGATCGACAGCGCGTCGACCGGATCGCCGTTGACCAGGATGTCCATCTTGACGAGCGGCGATTCCCAGTAGCCGGTGACGTGATAGTCGAGCGAGGCGTAGCCGCGTGACAGCGTCTTCAGCTTGTCGTAGAAGTCCATCACCACCTCGTTGAACGGCAGCTCGTAGGTGACGAGGACACGATCCGACTTCAGATACTCCAGCTTCTTCTGCACGCCGCGCTTGTCCTGACAGAGCTGCAGGATCGGTCCGACGAACTCTGACGGCGTCAGGATCATCGCCGTGATGACCGGCTCTTCGAGCTTCGCGATCCGTCCTGCGTCCGGCAGCTTCGCCGGGCTGTCGATCTCGTGCACCTCGCCGTCGGTGGTCGTCACCCGGTAGAGCACGCCTGGCGCCGTCGTCACCAGGTCCATGTCGTACTCGCGCTCGAGGCGCTCCTGGACGATCTCCATGTGCAGGAGACCGAGGAAGCCGCAGCGGAAGCCAAAGCCGAGCGCCGCCGATGTCTCGGGCTCGTAGAAGAACGAGGCGTCGTTCAGGCGGAGCTTCTCGAGCGCCTCCCTGAGCTCGGGATACTGATGCCCCTCGACCGGATAGAGCCCGGCGAAGACCATCGGCTTCAGCTCCTTGAAGCCGGGGAACGGCTCGGCCGTCGGTCGCAGCGTTTCGGTAATCGTGTCGCCGATCTTCGCGTCGGCGACGCGCTTGATGTTCGCCACGACGAAACCGACCTCGCCGACGCCGAGCTCTTCGACGGGCGTCGCCTTGGGCGAGAACACGCCGAGGCCGTCCACCTCGTAGTCCTGAGCCGTGGCCATCAGGCGCACTTTCATCTTCGGGCGCAGCACGCCGTCGATCACTCGAACGACGATGACGACGCCGCGGTAGGAGTCGTACCAGGAGTCGAAGATGAGCGCCTTGAGGGGAGCGTCCGGATCGCCTTTCGGCTCGTGGAACCGCTCGATGATCGCCTCGAGAATTTCCCTGGTCCCGGTCCCCTCCTTGGCACTGGCGAGGATCGCCGTGGAGGCGTCGAGGCCGATGATGTCCTCGATCTGCCGCTTGCACTCGTCCGGCTGGGCGCTGGGCAGGTCGATCTTGTTGATGACCGGGATGATCTCGAGGTTGTTTTCGACCGCGAGATAGGCGTTGGCCAGCGTCTGCGCTTCGACTCCCTGGGATGCGTCGACCAGCAGCAGCGCGCCTTCGCAGGCAGCCAGCGACCGGGTCACCTCGTAGCCGAAGTCCACGTGGCCGGGAGTGTCGATCAGATTGAGGACGTACTGATCCCCGTTCTGCGCGGTGTAGTTCAGCCGGACCGGATGCGCCTTGATAGTGATGCCGCGCTCGCGCTCGAGGTCCATCGCGTCGAGGACCTGCGCCTCCATCTCCCGTGCCTGCAGGGCGCCGGTGAGCTCGAGAAAGCGGTCGGCAAGTGTCGACTTGCCATGGTCGATGTGGGCGATGATCGAGAAGTTCCTGATACGCTGCTGGTTCATGCGCTGGGCTGTCGTGTCTGCGATTCGAGGCGCGCGTCCCAGCCATTATGACAGCAGACCCGGAACTGGTGTCCGGCGTCAGATCACACGGCAGGGACGATGCTTCGACTGATGCGCGGTTCGCGCGCGGCCCGGCTCGCTGTCGGGATGCTGCTGCTCCTCACGCTTCCTCGACCGGCGCGGCCGCAATCGACCTCACGCGCCACAATCGACGCACGAGCGCTCGTCGCCGCGGCGGTGGCCCAAACCCGTTCACCGGTGATCTATGACGGCTCGTATCGCCGGATCGCGTATCCCGGCGGCGACGTGCCAGAGTCGATTGGCGTGTGCACCGATCTGATCATTCGGGCCTATCGCCGGGTCGGCGTCGATCTGCAGGTCGAGGTGCACGAGGACATGAAACGCGGGTTCGGCGCATATCCGCAGCTATGGGGGATGTCGCGGCCCGATCCGAACATCGACCACCGGCGCGTGCCGAACCTGCAGACGTTCTTCCGCCGCGCGGCCGCGGAGTTGCCGACCTCCCGTGACGCCGCTGCCTATCGGCCCGGTGACCTCGTCACATGGATGCTGACTGGCAACCTTCCCCACATCGGCATCATCACCGGCGACACGTCGCGTGCTGGCACGCCGCTCGTCGTGCACAACATCGGCCGCGGACCGGAGATCGAGGACGCGCTCTTCAGCTACCGGATCACTGGACACTATCGCTTTCGCACGCGGTGACAGGCCAAGAACTCGGGGCGCACAAGCAGTGCCGAGCTCACGCGTGGTGTGCAGTCGGCGCGCCTCGGGCGGGGCGCCTCCGGCAGTGACACCGGAGGCGAACGAGGCGGGAGCCGTGCCCGGCCGATGACTCAGAACGCGATGCCGAGCGGTGGGGACTTGGTGTAGGCGACGCCGACGCTGAGGTGATCGACCGGATCGGCAATCCCGGGACCCCGCAGGCGGCCGCGATAGCTCGCCGGCACGCCGCTGTAGAACGTGTACTTCTGGTTGAGGCCGAGGCCGGCCCCCGCGACTTCGACCCAGGTATAGGTCACGGTTGGCGGTGTGACGATCTTGAACCGGCGATGGACCTCCACGGTCAGCGGTGTGTCGCTGTCGCCGTTGCACGCGCCCAGATAGGTCACCTGGTTGGTGTTGATCCCCTTGTAGACGTGATACCCGGGATAGAAATCCCACTGCGTCAGCGAGAAGAAGTGCATCGCCCCGGCTTGTGCCACGTCGGTCACGTCGTCGAACGTGTCGAGCCAGTCGTCGTAGAACACCTCGCCGAACGAGTCGCAGTCGTAGTCGTCGATACCCGGGTCGCCGATGCCGTGCAGCAGACCTGGGTCCACCGTGAGCGTACGGGGCGCCGCCGCGCCGCCGCTGCTCGCACCGGCATCGTGGTCCGCCACGAGCGCCGCCGGCGGCGTTGCGCCAGGGGCCAGGGCGATGAAGATCTCGAGCGGCGTCGCGCCGGATCGATCGGTCAGAAACGGGAGCAGGCGACGCCGTCCGGCCGGCGTCCGCTCACCGACACCGATGTCGCCGTCTCCGACGTCGAGGAACTCGATGGTGGCGCCGGACGGAAGCCGCAGGACGGCAATCGGAGGCGTGGCGCGTCGCAGCACGACGTCCGAAGAAGCGGGCTTCCCCGCCGGCATCCTGAGTTCGACCTGAGTCTGTGCCGCCGGCATGATGGATCCGGCAGTGACCGTCACGATGATGACGAGCGCTGTTCTGATCATGAGTCCCTCCAGTCGTCAGCCACGACGTCTGGTGCGCGGGACCGCGCGATCGTTACATCAGGGCTCGAATGGAAGGCGCCCTGCCCTCACATATCCTTTGTCGCGCCGCCGCGCCTGGAGTATGTTCAGCCCTCAGGCTTCAACGTGATGATTCAGTGCGGTGCGTGCGCGGCAGAGAACCCGGCCGGCCACCGATTCTGCAGCGGCTGCGGTCAGCCACTCGGTACGCCATCGCAGCTCCTGACAGCGGACCCCCGCGTCGAAGCCGTGGCGGTTGGTGCTCGTGTCGGCAGGCTGGTCTCGTCGGATTCAATCCCGGCGGGCGGCTTCACACCCGGGCGGATCCTTGCCGATCGCTATCGGATCATCGGACTGCTCGGGCGCGGCGGGATGGGCGAGGTCTACCGCGCCGACGATCTCAAGCTCGGACAGGCGGTCGCGCTGAAGTTCCTGCCTCGTGCCCTGGCGGACGATCCGGTGCGGCGCGAGCGCTTCTTCGCCGAGGTTCGCATCACTCGTCAGGTCTCGCACCCGAACATCTGCCGGGTGTACGACATCGCCGAGGTCGAGGGACATCATTTCCTGTCGATGGAGTACATCGACGGCGAGGATCTCGCGTCGCTGATCAAGCGCATCGGCTACCTCCCGAACGAGAAGGCGCTCGACGTCGCGCGTCAGCTCGCAGCCGGGCTCTCTGCCGCGCACGAACGCGGCGTGCTCCACCGCGATCTCAAGCCGGCCAACGTGATGGTCGATGGCCACGGTCGCGTTCGCATCACCGACTTCGGCCTGGCGATTGCCAGCGATGACGAACAGGCCGGCGACACGTCGGGAACACCGGCTTACATGGCGCCCGAGCAGCTCGCCGGAAAGGGCGCCACCGTTCGCAGCGATATCTACGCATTCGGATTGATCCTGTACGAGATCGGACCTGCGTTCTTCCTGTCACGACTGTTGGGAGACATAGGAGCGGCCGGAATCTTTATTCCGCTCTCATTCCTCTTTCTCTTGTTCCTTTTGCGTGTATTACTTCGCAGCACATGGATCGCGGCAGCGGTCTGGATCGTCGCGATCACACCGCAATTCTTCGATCCCAGCGCCTCATGGATGGCTGTTCCTCTGGGCGTCCTCGAAGGGCTCGTCTTTCTGTTCGTACTGCTGCGCCTGGGCCTGTTCGCGATGATGGTGACCGGTTTCGTCCTGCAGGTCCTGCTCGATTTTCCGTTGTCTCTGCAGACTTCTGCCTGGTACTCGGGCTACGGCTACACCGCGCTCCTGATCATCGGCGTCATCGCGCTCTATGGGTTCCGCGGGTCGCTCGGTGGCCAACGGCTCTTCGAGCTGGCCGAGGCTTGACCGTGCCGCATCGACGGCGCTGGTCGACCGACCAGACTACAGTGCCTCGATGCCGCAGCTTCCGGCAAACAGAAGCTACCGCTCGAGAGCCTCCGTCCTACTCGGTCCGCAGCGTGTCTGCCAGATCGACACGCGCAGCCTCGATCGCCGGCCGGATGCCGACGGCCAGCGACAGACCGAGAATCGCGAGCGCTACG
>DASUGH010000109.1:0-5601 GCA_036274155.1 Vicinamibacterales bacterium
GTGGACGCGTTCGCCAGGCTGGCGCCGCGTCACCCCGATGCCGTGCTCGCGATCGCCGGCGACGGCCCGCTCGAAGCCGAGGCCCGCGAGGCCGAGCGCGCGCATGGCCTCGGCGGGCGGATCGTCTGGCTCGGTTTCCGCCGTCCCGTCGACGTGATGCCGGCGTTCGACGTGTTCGCGCTGCCGAGCCGTTACGAAGGCCTGCCCTACGTGCTGCTCGAGGCCGTCGCCGCGGGTCTGCCGATCGTGGCGACGCCCGTCGGCGGCACCGAGACGGTCATCGACCGCGAAGGCAACGGCATCATCACCGCCGCGACGCCCGAGGATTTCGCGGCCGGCCTGGGCCGCCTGCTCGGCGATCGCGCTCTGCGCGATCGGATGGCCGCCGCGGCGCGCGAGAAGGCGGGGCAGTTCACGATCCCGCACATGGTCGATCGCACGCTCGGCGTCTACGCGGAAGCGTGCGAACGGCACCGGCGCCGCAGACGAGGGGCGTTGACCGGTCGGTGACGCGTACGCACGACCGTGATGCGTCCAGCGAGGTAGACTCGATCCTGCCCATGGTCCCGCCCCTGCTGCAGAAACTGATCTGGCTCACCGTCGCGACGAGCTTCTTCGTGATGTTCGAGCCGGCGCCTTGCGATGCGCTGCTCGGTTCCACGTTGGTCGTGGCCGCCATAGCGGGGCGCCACTACGTACTGCCCAGCGTCGGGTTCGGCATCTACGCGAGCCTGTTCGTCGTGATCCTTGCCAACCTGGTGTCGCTCGGCCTCGCCGAGGATCCGCTGTACGGGTTGCGGTTCTTCGCGATCACCGTCTACATGTTCGCGGCGTTCCTGCTGTTCGCGGGGCTCATCGGGGTCGAAGGCCCCAAGATGGTGACTCACCTCACGAACGCGCTGTTCGTGGCGGCTCTCGCAGCAGTCGCCGTCGGCCTGCTCGCCAAGTTCCGGCTGATCCCGCACCCCGAGATCTTCTTCCGCGACGAGTTCATGCTGCGCATCAAGAGCACGTTCAAGGATCCGAACGTGTTCGCGCCGTTCGTGGTCACGGCGTTCATGTTCTCGTTCTCGCGCGTGATCGACGGTGGCCGCGGGGCGAAGCTGGCCGCCATGCTGACGATCCCGTTTGCCGTGGCCATCCTGCTCGCGGCCTCGCGCGGGGCCTGGGTCTTGTGCGCGATCGCGCTCTTCGTCTACCTCGGTGCCCACGTGCTGATCGTGCGGCGCCCCGCTGCCCTGGGCCGGATCGCGCTCGCCGGAGCGCTCGTGCCGTTGGTCGCGGTGCCGGTACTCGTGTACTTCGTCACGGCCACACACAGCGGCAGCTACCTCGCGGGTCGCATGGGACTGAAGAGCTACGACACCGAGGAGCGCTTCGTGAACCACGCCGCTGCGATCGGCGTGGGACTCGAGAACCCGCTGGGAATCGGACCGGGCATGTACTCGCCGACCCGCGGGCTGATGGCCGTGCACAATCTCTACATCCGCCTCTTCGTCGAGAACGGCCTGCTCGGCCTCGTCGGGTTCCTGTGCTTCCTGGCCTTCGTCATGTGGCGGATGGCGCGCGGCATCTTCGCTCGCGGGGAGCACGCCGGAACCTACGCGTGCTGTCTCGCCATCGTCATGGGCACGCTCGTCGAGAGCTACATCATCGACACGCTGCACTGGCGACACCTGTTCCTGGTCATGGCGATCCCCGTCGGCCTGTGGCTCTACGAAGCGCGCCAGACGGACGAGGTCGTGCAGATGGACACGCCGCCGGAGCCGGACGCGCTCGCGCCGGCTCACGTCGCGAGTGGCAGCGGGTAGCTGCCGGGATCGTGAAGATGGTCCCGCGGTTGCTGCAGCAACTGATCTGGCTCACCGTCGCGAGCAGCTTCTCGGAAGCGAGCGTCGCACCGGGCACCGGATCGCCGGTCTCCGGGTAGCCGAAGAACGCGTCCGGATCGTTGGGCCCTGACCGCCCATGCGCGCGCAGCATTCTCACACCGGGCTGCTGCTGCCTGCGGCGCCGTTCAGAACCGCACGTACAACGGCCGGCCGTCGAGCGTGATGTTCTCGCCGCTGATCACGGCGACCGACCGACCATAGATGTCGGACACGGCCTCCACTTTCGACGCGGGCAATCCGCTGTGCAGCGCCAGGAGCGGCAGCGCCACGTCTCGAGCCGGGTTGACCCAGGCCAGGATGCGCCGGCGCGCCGAGCCGTCCACCGCGAACTCGAATGCGAACACGTCCGGCTTCGGATGCCGCAGCTCGACGAACGTACAACCCTTCAAGTGCGCGAGCATCGTGATGTAGGCCACGTAGGCCGGCAGCGGGTGTCCGGGGTCGCCCGACTCGGAGCTGTAGGAACGCAGTCCGAAATGGTGCTCCGCGTAGTCGATGTCGTTGCCGCGGTTCTTGTAGTTGTACCAGTAGATGCGCTCGATCCCGTTCGCGATCGCGAGCGCGTGGAACTTCACGAGGTAGCTGGCCGCGTAGTCGAGGCTGCAACCGGGCACGCGCGACTGCTTGGCCGGATAGCCGAAGAACCCGTTCGGATCGTTGGTGCCCCGCACGGGGATGCCGCACTCGCCGAACCAGAAGAAGTGCTTCCTGCGACCGGCCTTGGTCATGCGCGTCCGGATGTCGGCGATGTGGCCGGGCAGCCATCCCTCCGGCGTCGGGAAGTCGGGCCACTGGTAGACGTCGTGAGCCAGCCCGTCGTAGTAGTCGCCGAACGCCTTGCTCGCGAACAACTGCTCGAACTCGACCATGTTGTTGCCGCGCGTGCTGTAGGCGAACTTCACGGCCGGGCTGATCGCGTCGGCCTCGGCGCGCAGCCGCTTCATCTTGGCCAGCAGGTTCGAGAAGTAGTTCGACTGCTCGTAGGGATCCCCGCCGCCGTTCTCCTCGCGGCCGGCCTGCCAGAACTCGACACGCGGCTCGGCCTTCAGCAGCGTCGCGAACTTCGCGCCGATCTGGTCGAGCTGCGCGTTCGCGATCGCCCGCGTGTCGGCGCTGTCCCACGGATCGTTGTTGATCAGCGGCATCTCCGTGTGGCCGGCGAGCGGCCGTTCCCGGATGCTCGATGCCCAGGAGCCCGCGGACTGATTCCAGGACTTCGTCTTCAGGTGGATGCCGAGCACGCGTGGACCGGATCCGGACCAGAGATACGGGTCCTTGATGTTCGCCTGCACCATGCCGAACGGTGACGCCGGTTCGATCATCGGCGTCCCGGACGGCGGCGGCGGGAGCACGGCGAAGCCATACACGGCGCTCGGGAAGCCGGCGGGCTGCGGCGCGAACGCGACCTGTGGGTCGGTCGACGTGAACACGAGACCGTAGAACCCGGGTGCGGAGGACGGACTCTCGATCGCGCGCGGCTTGTCCGACACGGGGATCGCTTCGCCGAGCGGCTTGCGATGCTCGTCGACCCACTGACACGTGACTCCGGCAGCGGCCGTCGCGTCGCCCTTGACGTGAACGTCGACCTGGAACGGGCGGCCCGGTGGATGGGTCCGCCAGACGTTGCTGTCCGTGATCACGACGTCCAGCTTGCGCGCGCCGGTCTGCGACGCCTTCGGGGACGGGCCCTTCTGCGCGCACGCAGCGGCGGCTACCACGACGGCGCAAGCCAGGCGAAGGAGGATCGGATGCAAGGTGCGGGAGGATGCGGACAGACCAACGATACCCCGCGGCGGGGTGCGGCAGCGATCGCCGTTGCCAACGACCGCTCACCAAGCTCGCGCGCGCACGCTTGCTAGTCCTTGAACCAGCGTGACCCGCTGCTCTTGCGGGTCGAGAAAGCGCTCGAAACGCGCCCTCCGCGTGCGAAGATGGCGTTTGGCACAACAACACATCGAGCCCTGGGAGGGGCGTTTCGAGTGAAGGTCATCTTCAAGCGCGAGCTGCGGCGGAGCAAGCAGCGGATCGAACATCGTCTGCGGGACCGGGTCTGGATGCCGCAGGACAAGCCGATGCTGGGGGCGAAGAACATCCACTACGAGATGTCGTCGCGCGACCGCGCGATCGCGGCCGGCGGGATCGGCGCGATGCAGCAAATGGCACAGAGGCTCGGTCTCGCGAAGGCGATCGACGAACGCCTGCACCTGCTGAAGGTGCACCTGCCCTACCAGGAGTCGGATCACGTGCTCACCCTGGCCTTCAACGCGCTGGCCGGCGGCAGGTGCATCGAAGACCTCGAGTTGCTGCGGAACAGCGAGGGCTTCCTCGACGCGCTGGGAGCACAGCGCATCCCGGACCCGACAACAGCAGGCGACTTCTGCCGGCGCTTCACGCCGATGGACGTCGACACGCTGCAGGATGTGTTGAATGGGGTCCGGCCGAAGGTCTGGCAGCGACAGCCGAAGGAGTTCTTCGCGCAGGCGATCATCGACGCGGACGGCACCGAGGTCGCGACGGATGGGGAGTGCAAGGAAGGCATCGGCCTCTCCTACAAGGGCACGTGGGGCTTCAACGTGTTGGTCGTGTCGCTGGCAAACACAGGCGAGCCCTTGTTCCTCGTCAACCGCGGCGCCAACGTCGGCTCGCAGCAAGGTGCCGCCGAGCGCATCGACCAAGCCATCGCGCTCGTGAAGCGAGCCGGCTTCCAGAGCGTGCTGCTGCGCGGCGACACCGACTTCTCGCAGACCCAGTATCTCGACGGCTGGAACGGGCAGGACGTGCAGTTCGTGTTCGGCTACGACGCCACGCCGAACCTCGTGGAGAAGGCCGAATCCCTGCCGGAGAAGGCCTGGCAGGGCCTCGAACGGCGACCCCGCTACGAGGTCAAGACCGAGCCGCGAACGCCGCGCGAGAACGTCAAGGCGGCGATCGTCGAGCAGAAGGAGTACCTCAACTACTTCCTCGTGAAGGAGGAAGTCGCCGAGTTCGACTACCAACCTTCGGTCTGCAAGACGACGTATCGGATGGTCGCGCTGAAGAAGACCATCACCGTCGAGCGCGGCCAGAAGCTGCTCTACCCACAGACGCGCTACTTCTTCTACATCACCAACCGCCGCGACCTGACCATGGAGCAGGTCGTCGAGTTGGCCAACGACCGCTGCAACCAGGAGAACCTGAACGCGCAACTGAAGGGTGATGTCCGCGCGCTGCGTGCGCCCGTCGACACCCTCGTCAGCAACTGGGCCTTCATGGTGATGACCGCGCTCGCGTGGAGCATGAAGGCTTGGTTTGCCCTGCTGCTGCCGACCTCCGGTCGCTGGCGCGACCGCTACCGAGAGGAGCAGCAGTCGCTGCTTCGCATGGAGTTCCGCACCTTCCTCAACGCGATGATCCGCATCCCCGCGCAGATCGTGAAGACCGGGCGCAAGATCGTCTTCCGGCTGATGGCATACAACCGATGGCTGCCTGCCTTCTTCCGCGGCCTCGAAGGCCTTCGCGAGTTGCGCTGCTGACGCAGCGACGCGAAGCCGCGGTACGGATGCCGCGGTCCACCTCGACCCACCTACCTCGGAGCCACGACTCAACAACATGAACAACTCGAGCGAGACGCTGCCGCGGCGCGGCAGGGAGGAGCGGTCTCGTCATCTTTTGACGCGGTCGTCAGTCACCCTCGGCCGACGAAACGCCTTTCATGTACGCTTGTTTGAGG
>DASUGH010000110.1:0-21137 GCA_036274155.1 Vicinamibacterales bacterium
AGTCGTCTTCTATTTCCGATGCGTCTTGATGTACTCGGTCGCGAACGCGGTGAGCTTCGGATCGCGAAGCCCGATCGCTTCGCCTTCCGCCTGCGCCTTCTCGGTCGGCCAGCCGTCGCGCAGCGCGCGCTTGATCATCCACAGCCCGCCGACGCGGTTTGCCGACCCGCAATGGATGAACACCGGCTGGTTGCTGGTGTCGGCCACTGCGACGAGAAAGGTATCCACGACTTTCGGATCGGGGGACGCTGCGTTGAACGGCAGGTGAATGTATTTCAGCCCGGCGGCCTGTGCGGCGGCGCGCCCGGCATCGATGTCGGCGCCTGCTTCCGTGGCCTCGCGAAGGTTGACGACCGACACATACCCTTCTGCTTTGAGTGCCTTCATGGCAGCCGGGTTGACCTGTCCGCCGCAGCCGACGCTCGCGTCGACGCGAGAGTAGTTGCGAATGCCCTCGATGTCCTTCTTCTGAACCTGTGCTTGAGCCCAGCTCGTGGCCATCAGAACGGCGGCGGTGATGAGGGTGAGGAATTTCATCGGAACCTCGGTTGTATTCGGATTCTGAGTTCGCGACCAGTGCCGAGTCTACCCGAGCCCGCTCGACTATCGCCAGCCCAGCCGAATCTGGCAGCCCGTGGTGAACACCACTAACCGGGCTGTGACCCTTCGACTTCGCTCAGGGTCGTCCCAAGGAAGGTCGAAGGACGAGGGCACCGAGACAACCCACAGAGGCGCCGAGAGCACAGAGATTCATTGGTTACCCTGAATCGAGCTAGTCCCCTGGAAACGTGATGAGTCACATAATTCCCTGGCGGGGCATCCCGGCTCGCTGCGTTGCTCCTCCCTCAAATATGCTCAATATTCTCAGTCGTCGCGCCTTGCGATCCGGGCGCCGCGCTCCGGGACTTATGCAACTCATCACGCTTCCAGGGGACTAGGGAATCCGAACCCAGAAGCCGAATCAGCAGTGCCGAATCGCGAATCCCGGCAGTGGTTACCGCTCGACGGTGACAGTCGCCGGCTCACGAAGCTGGATCGTGATCGACGCGCCCGGCGAGAGCGTCGCCGGGTTGCGGCCGCCGGCCATCACCGCCGCCGATCCCGCCCCGGCGCCAATCGAGCCGCCGATAGCCGCGCCCTTGGCTCCGCCGAAAATGCCGCCGAGGATGGCGCCGCCGATGGCGCCGACGCCGATCTTCGTCGTGGTCTCGCGGCCCGGCGAGTCGCCTTCACGGTAGATCGGCTCCGTCTGAATCGGCAGCGGACCGTCGGCCAGCACGATCGACGTGAAGCGCACGCCGAGACGCGCGCGCTCGCGCATCTTGCCGCCGCGCTCGACGAGGATGACCTGTCCGCGCGCCTTCGAGCCGGCCGGAATCGCAACCCGGTCGCCGACCTTCACATCGCGCGTGACTCGCGCGATGACTTCGTCTTCGACCCGTGCGGTTTCGCTGCTCAGGGCGGTCTCGAGCTGCAGCCCGATCACGGCGTCACCGGCCACCACGAGATCCTCGTACTGGACGGAGGGCAGTTCGACGGGACGAAACACCTCGGCTTCGCTTGCGTGCGCCGACTCGATCGGGGCCGGCGCGATCGGGACGATCTCGGTGGCCGGTTCAACCGCTGGCGGCGCCGGCGCGGGTTTCTCGATTGGCGCCGCAGACTCGCGCGCCGAAGCTGACGGCCGAACCGGCGCGGCTGGCGCTCGCACGCCCGGCCGTGCCGGGGCAACCGGCACAGCTGCGGGGCTCGAGTCGGATACGACCGCTTCCGACTGTTCGACTGCCTCGGTTGGGGCGGCCTCCTGAGCCGACGATGCGGCCGGGGCGGGATCTCGCGTCAGCACGTAGCCTCCGGCCGCTCCGGCCGTGACGCATGCCGCTGCCACGATTCCGACCGCCGTCCTGGTGATTTCCATCGCCTCGTGCTCCCTCCCTGCCAGGAGGCAAGGGCTGTGCCTGGGAATGCCCTGGTTTTGCAGCAGGATATCGGAAATCTCCCGGGGAGGATCGCCCTCTTTTGCGGACTTGTCCTCCGCTCAGGTCTGTGCAGGCGTGCGAATCCACACCGGTTCGAAGCCGGGCAGCGGCGCCGCCAACTGATCGAGCAGCCCGGAGGGGGTGCTGTCGCTGACGACGATCTGACGGCTGACTGGCTGGATGAAGCCCTCCTTCACGGCGCGATCGAACAGGTCGAGCAGCGGGTCGTAGAACCCGAGGACGTTGAGGAGCCCGCAGCGTTTGCGGTGGAGGCCAAGCTGCGACCAGGTGACCACCTCGCAGAGTTCCTCGAGCGTGCCGAAGCCGCCCGGTGCGGCGACGAAGGCGTCGGAGAGCTCCGCCATCATCGCCTTGCGCTCGTGCATCGAGGCGACGACGCGCAGGTCGGGCACACGCAGATGAGCGAGCTCGCGTGCGACGAGCGCGTGCGGGATGACGCCGATGACGTGGCCGCCGGCGGCGAGCGCCGCGTCCGCCACCGCGCCCATCAGTCCGATGGCGCCGCCGCCGAACACCAGGCCGATGCCGCGCGCGGCCGCCTCGCGAGCCAGCGCCGAGGCAGCGTCGCGATACTCGGGACGGTTGCCGTCACTCGATCCGCAGAAGATGCAGAGGCGTTTCAATCGCAGAACCGAGCTTCAGCCCGGTTGACGGTCACCACTATCCCACGAACTTGTATCCGAGGCCGTGGACGGTGTGGATGTATTCGGGATGGCGGGGATTGTCTTCGAGCTTCTGCCGCAGCCAGGCCACGTGCACGTCGACGGTGCGGGTCGACGGCATCGCGTTGTAGCCCCACACCTCGTTGAGCAGCTCGTCGCGCGTGAGCGCCGCGCCGCGGTGCTCGATGAAGTAGCGCAGCAGCTTGAACTCGCGCGCCGAGAGCTCGAGCGGCTGACCGTTCTTGGTTACTTCGGCGCGCCGGAAATCGACCGCGATGTCGCCGAAGCGGTACGACTCGGCGCTCGCGCCCTCGGGAATCGAAGAAGTGGAGCGGCGGAGCAGCGCTTCGATCCGCGCCAGCAGCTCCGCCATCTCGAACGGCTTCACGAGGTAATCGTCGGCGCCGAGCTTCAGGCCGACGACGCGGTCGATGACCTGGCCGCGGGCGGTGAGCATCAGAATGGGCGTCTGTACGCCACGCTGCCGCAGCGTGCGGCAGACGTCGAAGCCGGTGCCGCCGGGCAGCATCACATCGAGCAGGATGGCATCGTAGGAGTTGGTCGAGGCGGTGTGGAGCGCCTTGTTGGCGTCCATGACGCTCTCGACTTCGTAGCCTTCGAGCTCGAGCCGGTCGGTCATGGTCATGACCAGCCCCGGCTCATCTTCGACGAGTAACAAACGGCGCGATGACACGATCAGGAATGAGCGGCGGCCCGCACCTCACTTGCGACGGTCGTGGAGGAGATGTCCGGCTGGGCCGCCGGGAGCGTGATTGAGAACGAGCTCCCGACACCGGCCTTCGTCTCGACGGTGACCCGTCCGCCGTGGGCGGCTACGATTCGTTTGACGAGCGACAGCCCGAGTCCGTTGCCGTGGATCTGGCGGGCGAGCGCGTCGCCGCCTCGGTAGAACGGCTCGAAGATGTGCGGCAGCTCGCTCGCCGGAATGCCCGAGCCATGGTCGCTCACGCTGATGCGCACCTCGGAGCGCCGATGCTCCTGCACGTGCTCGGCGCGAATGCCCACCCAGCGGTCGGGGCCTCCGTACTTCACGGCGTTGGCGACGAGATTCTGGACGGCCGATCGCAGCGCGGCGGCGTCGCCCATGACCGGCGGAAGCGATTCGGGCACGTCGCGATGAATGTCGACGCTCTCCGGTCCGAGCAGCGGGATTGCGCTGTCGACGGCCGATTGAATGATCTGCGCCGGGTCGAGCGACGTCCTGGCGCCCAGGCCCAGGCCCGACTCGATGCCGGCGTACTGCAGGACGCGCTCGACCATTTCGCCAAGCCGCCGCGCTTCGCCCTCGATCATCTGGCCATAGCGCTTGACGCGCTCGGTGTTGCCGACGACGCCCTGCGAGAGATTCTCGGCGGCGGAGCGGATGACGGCGACCGGGGTGCGCAATTCATGCGAGACGCCGGCAACGAATTCGATCTGCTGCTCGGCGAGACGTTGCGCCTTGCGTGAGGTGACGGTGAGCAGGCCGATGCTGAGCGTCAGCAGCAGCAGCACGCCGAAGCTGAGAGCGATGTTGCGGCGCCTGGCTCCCGAGACCGCCGTTTCGAGCGATCCGCTCTGGTGCTGCACGAGAAGCCGCCAACGGCCCGGCAGCTCGTCGATCCCGGCGCGCGCCGCCAACGCGGGATTGTTCAGCGCACCGCACAGTTCGAGCGTGGCCGGGCGCGCGTCGCGGCCGGGCGGTGGGGCGTTTCTCGGTGGACCGAAGCCGAATCGCGGAAAAACGCCCTGGCAGGTGTCGGCCTGTCCTGCCGCCACCGCGGCATTCGGGTCCGAACGGTAGATCACGTCCTTCGGATTGTCCGAATCGATGACCGACACCCGGTACGAATCGCCGTGCGTGAAGTGCCGCTGTACCAGGTCGGGGAGGAACGTCTCGCGAATGTACTGGACGTTCAGCTCCAGTACCGTGTACCCGAACGCCAGCTCCGTGGTGAGACGGCGGGAACCGGTGTCGGGGTTGAAGCCGCCGCGCAGATTCGTGGTGACCTGTCCGCGAAGCGGCCCGTAAACGAGCGCGTCCTGACTTTGAAACCGCGGGGGCCGCTGATCCGGCGGAAAGGCCTGCGCCGCGTTGAAGCCGGTGTTGAAATCTTCCAGCTCGGCGGCGAAATCCGCCTTCCACGGTTCGAGTGTCGCAGGCCACGGGATGGGCGCGAAGGTGCGCGCCTCCGGGTCCCATCGGCGCGCGACCGGCTGGCCGCCTTCGGCGACCACGATGTAGACGTTGCGAACCAGACCGGGGTGCGTCGCTTCCTTCGACCACTGATCGTAGCGATCGGCGTACGCTTCCCAGTTGCTGTCGCGCACGGCCGCCGCCCGCACCTGGACTTCAGCCCATGCGCGCCCGACCTCCTGCGAGAACGACTCGCGGAACTGCTGCGCAGCGATTTCGACGTTCCGCCGCATGCGTTCCTGCTCGGCGTCGCTGACCTGGCCGACCCAGCGGAACTGGAGGACAGCCAGAGCCGGCATGAGCAGCAGCAGCGCACCGGCCAGCAGGCTCAATCCGGAGGGGCGCTTCATCTTCACGAGCCGGAGTGTAGCACGGCAAAAATTCCCGTAACACACTGAAAAGACGCCTTTTACAATCTTAACAAACTCTTTGCGACTCCTTAACGACGTGCCGCTCCGCATTCCGAATAATGCCTTTCATGTCTTCGACGGACAGGGTGGGGATTGGTGTCGTGGGAGGCGGCTCGCTGGTCGCGCTCCTGACGCTTTCAACGGCTCTGCTACTGGCACAGACGCCACCAGCGCAGACGCCTCCGGCGCCCGCGCAGAACCAACCGGCGCAGACGCCTGCCGCGCCGGCGCCGGGCGCCCCGGCTGCCGCGCCGCCCACGGCTGGAGTGATCGGCGCGATCACTGGTACACCCGCGCATGACACGGCAAAGGGCGTGGCGCTGCTCGCCGAAACTCGCAAGGCGCTCGGCGGCGAGGACAAGTTCAAGGCCGTGCAGCGGCTCGAGGTGAAGGGCAAGTCGGCGCGCGCGCTCGGCAACAACAACATCCAGGGTGACTTCGAGTACCAGTTGCAGCTGCCCGACAAGTTCCGCCGTAAGGAAGTGCTCGGCTTCAGCGGCGGCGGAGATCGCGGCGGCGGCGGCGTCGACGTGGTCCAGATCCTCAACGGGGCGTCGGTCGTTCAGAGGGCGGAGTTCCAGCAGCAGAGCAGCCTGGGTGGCTTCGAGGACGGCGGCGGCAACCGCGGCGGCCGCGGGCGCGGGAACATGAACCTCGCCGCCCTGCTCGGCGGACCCAACACCGAAGGGCTCGATGCGCAGACGAAGCAGGACGTCGAGCACAAGGCGGTGGCGTCGGAGATGGCGAGGATGCTGATCGCGTTTCTCGTCACCACCACCGAGCCGATCGCCTGGATCGGCATTGCCGAGTCTCCCGAGGGCAAGGCCGACGTCCTCGAGTTCAACACCCCGGACGGCGCCGCCACGCGCGTGATGATCGACGACAAGAATCACACGCCGCTCCTGCTGTCGTGGACGGGGATCGCCTCGCAGCTCGGCAACTTCAATCGCGGCGGCGCCAACCGTGGCGGCAATCGCGGCGCGGCGGGCGGACAGCAGCAGGGCAATCGCGGCGGCAACCGCGGAGGCGCCGGCCAGGTCGCACCGCTGCAGATGTACCTGTCGGACTACAAGTCGGTGAACGGCATCAAGCTGCCGCACCTCATACAGAGCGGATCCAACGGCGAGACGACCGAAGAGCTCGTCGTGAAGAGCTACCGCATCAATCCCACATTCAAGGCAGATCTTTTCGACAAATGACACGTGCAATCCTCGTACTGGTCGCGCTGCTCGCGGTGTCGCCGGCCTTTGCGCAGCAGGCCGCCCGCCCGGCGGCCCCGGCAGCGCCCGCCGCCACAACCGACGCGCAGCTGCATCTCATCGTCGTCGACGTCACGGAGTCGGGCATCCCGACCGCGAACATCACGATCACCGCGCCGGGGCGCGAGCCGATCGAGGTGATGACCGACGAAAAAGGCGTGGTCACCGTCCCGTCTCTGCCCGTGGGCGATGTGAAGGTGCACGTGGAATTCTCCGGCTTCGAGCCGGCCGACGGTGTGGTCAGGCTGCAGCGCGGCATGAACAACCAGACGGTCGAGTTGAAGCTGGCCGGCCTCTCGCAGGAGGTGAACGTCAGCAGCGAGGACGTGCTCGCCGACACCCGCGGCAGCGCAATGGCGACGTCGCTGAGCAAGGAGGAGATCTCCGCGCTCCCTGACGATCAGGAGGAGCTGCAGCGCTATCTCGAGCAGCTGGCGGGCCCTGAAGGCGCCACGTTCGTGATGAACGGCTTCAGGGGCGGCCGTCTTCCCAGCAAGGAAGAGATTCGCGCCATCCGCATACGATCGAATTCCTTCGCCGCTGACGGACACGAGAGCGGCGGCCGGCAGCAGATCGAGATCATCACGCGGCCGAACACCGGCGCATACTCGGGCGGCTTCAACGTGGCCTACCAGGGCGGCAACCTGAACGCGCGCAACGCGCAGTCGCGGGAAGAAACGCCCGAGAGCAACAAGCAGGTCCAGCTGCAATTCCGGGGACCGATCGTCCGCGACAAGACGTCGTTCAACCTCAACGTCCAGAACAACAATCGCTACACGTCGAACTCGATCATCGCTGTCAGTGCGAACGGCACACAGGTGAAGGTGCCCACCGAGACCCAGAACATCAGCGGCGGCATCGAGCACGCGCTCACGAAGAACTCGACTCTGCGCCTGTCCTATCAGGGCCAGCGGAGCGAGGGGCGCAACCAGGGGCTGACCCAGTTCGACCTTCCCGAGCGGGCGCAGACGACGCGAAACACCGGGAACATGTATCGCGCCCAGGTTCAGGGCATCGTCGGCACGAACATGCTGAACGAGGTTCGCTTCGAGGTGAATCGGCGCCGTCAAGAGACGTCGTCGGTGACCAACGCGGCAGCGATCCTCATTCCCGAAGTCGAGAACCGCGGCGGCGCCGGCGTGACGCGCAACAACCTGACCCAGACCTTCGAGCTCGCCGACAACTTCGACTTCACGCCGTTCCGGAATCACCAGATGCGAGTGGGGCTGCTGCTCGAAGGCGGCCTCTACGAGAATTTCGACGAGACGAACCCGCTCGGGCGGACGACGTATGGCAGCCTGCCCGAGTACAACATCGACCTGAAGCTCCAGCACACGCAGCGCCTTGGCACCTACACCAGCTCGTTCACGCAGTATCAGGCCGGGATGTACATCCAGGACGACATCCGGGTGAACAACCATCTCTCGGTCGGTGTCGGCCTCCGCAACGAGATGCAGACGCGCATCGACGACAAACTGAACCTGATGCCGCGCGTCGGCTTCTCGTTGAACCCGTTCAGCGGCAACCGGACATCGATCCGCGGCGGTTACGGCATTTACTACGACTGGTACGAAGCGAATCTCTACGATCAGACGCTGCGTCTGAACGGCGTCGCTCAGCAGGACTACACGACCCTCTTCGAGTACGCTGGAGCGTTCAACGAGCTGGGGATCTTCGTGCCGACGCTCGACGCCAACGGGAAGGCGATTCTGCTGGGCACGACGGGAGGTGTCGGCAGCGGACCGAGCAACCGAACGGTTGCGGCGCCGGGCCTCGAGCTCCCTTACGTGCATCAGACCTCAATTGGTGTTCAGCAGCAGCTGGCTACCAACCTGAGCCTCCAGGTGACCTATCAGAAGCTCGTTGGCCGTAATCAGTACCGCGGCATTGACATCAATTACGGTGAGCTGGTCTTCGACGGCGTGAACTTCGTTCGGGTCCGTCCCGATCCCACCTCGAACATCGTCACCGAGATCCAGTCGACAGGCCGCTCGGAGAGCGACCGCCTGACGTTCCAGACGCGGTATCAGCTGCCGAATTCACGCGGCTTTTTCCAGTTCTCCTACCAGCTTGGCCAGGCGAAGTCGGATTTCACCGGTGCGACGTCGCTGCCCTCTGACAGCGCGCATCCCGAGCTCGACTGGGGACCGCAAGGCCAGGACATCCGCCATCAGGTGCAGCTTGGCGGCAGCATCAGATTGCCCTGGCAGATCCGGCTTCAGAGCCAGCTGAACGTCCGGTCAGCGCCCGCCTACAACTTCACGACCGGCTCGGACAACAACAAGGACGGCGTGGTCAACGACCGTTTCGAGGGTGTCAGCCGCAATTCGCTTCGCGGTGAATCGACCTGGGAGATTCGTCAGGCGTCGATCAGCAAGATCATCGGATTCGGCGGACCGCGCGCCGACGGCGGCGGCAATCAGGGCGGTGGCGGCTTCCGCGGCGGCAACAACCAGCAGGGCGGCGGTGGCTTCGGCGGCGGCGGCTTCCAGGGTGGCGGCAACCAGGGCGGTGGCGGCGGTTTCCCCGGTGGTGGGAACTTCCGCGGCAACAATAACAACAGCGGGAACAACTCCCGCTACCAGGTCGAGTTCGCCATCTCGGCGCAGAACCCGCTCAACCGTGTCGTCCGGACCGGATATACGGGGAACATCCGCTCGCCGTTCTTCGGCACGGCGACCACGATCAATCCGGCGCGTAAGATTACGTTCAACACCAGCTTCCGCTTCTAGCAGCGGCAGGACCCCGGCAGCGCCGGGTCGGGTCGCAGGTTGGTGGGAGGTGCCAGCGAAGTAGCCGCGCGCTCGCAGTAGCTGGCATCTCACCACTGACCGTCTTCGATTCTCCTCACATTTCTCGACAGGGCGCCTCTGGCGGACCGTCCGGCTGAAGCCGGACCCTGCGACACCGGAATTCTCGGTCCGGCTGAAGCCTGGCTGAAGCCGGCGGAAGCCGGACACTACAATACGACGAGGCGAGACAAGTACACTCTTCTCGTGAAGGTCACGATTGTCGGCGCCGGCATCGTCGGGTGCGCGATCGCGCACGAGCTCGCGCTGCGCGGCGCGTCGGTCGTGGTGATCGATCCGCGGGGCATCGGCGGCGGCGCAACCCGCGCGTCGGCCGGCATCCTCGCGCCTGCGATCGAGGGACACTCGACATCGCTGCGCCGGCTGCTTCAATGCGGTCTGGAAGCCTACGACGGCTTTGTCAGGCGGCTCGAGGCCGAGACCGGCACCGCTCTCGAATACGATCGCAGCGGCACGCTGCAGCTCGCCCTCGATGAGGCAGAGGCGACCGAGCTGGAGGAGATGGCTCGACAGCTGTCGGGCATGAACGTGCCCCACCAGTGGCTGACGCCCCCGGAGGTTTCGAGCCTGGAGCCGACGACCTCTGCACGCGTCACAGCGGCCTTGTCGATTCCACAGCACGGATACGTCGCTGTCGGGCCTCTGCTCGGCCATCTCGCGACTGCAATGTCGAAGCGTGGTGTGACGGTCGAAAACGAGGTGGTCACGGCGCTCGAGCGCGGGGCCGCAGGCACCAGGGTCGTGACCGCCGCGCGCACGATTGAGAGCGATGCGGTCGTCGTCGCGGCAGGGAGCTGGTCGTCGAGCGTTGCCGATCTCCGGGTGCATCCGGCGCCAGTGCGGCCGATCCGCGGCCAGCTGCTGCGGCTGCGTGCGCCGGAACGGCTCGCGTCGCGTGTGCTGTGGGGCAGCCGCTGCTACGTGGTGCCGTGGCGCGATGGATCGATGCTCGTTGGTGCCACGGTGGAGGACGTCGGCTTCGACGAGACCGCCACGACGGCGGGCGTGCGTCAGTTGCTCGATGCCTCCGTGGAGCTGCTGCCCGCACTCGACCGGGCAACGTTCGAAGAAGTCCGCGTCGGGTTGCGGCCCATGGCATCCGATGAGCTGCCCGTGATCGGAGCCTCGTCGCTGATGCCGCGCCTGTTCTACGCGACCGGCCATTACCGGAACGGCGTGCTGCTCGCGCCGTTCACCGCGGCGCTCGTGGCTGATCTCGTCGTCGATGGCCGCGAGCGGGAAGAGCTGTCGATCACACGGCCAGGCAGACTGAGGATGTGATCGTTTGCGCCTCAAACGCTTCTACACGTCGCGCGAAGTCGCGTCTCTCACGGGTCTGAGCGCCCGTCAGCTGCAGTGGTGGGATGCGCGGCGACTGTTCATCCCGGCAGTCGGCTCGCATCGCACCGAGGCGGGAGGGTTTACCGAGCGTCGCTACACCCCGCTCGACGTGCTGGAGCTGCAGGTGCTCGCCGACCTCCGCCGGCGCGGTCTTTCGGTGGCGCGCCTCCGGAAGCTGCTGGCGACGCTTCGCGACGAGTTCGGCATCCGGCTGTACGAAGCGATCGGAGAAGGGGGGCGTCTGACTCTGTTCATGAGTGGTGAGGACATCTACGCACGAAGCGAGGACGGCCGTCTGTTCAACCTCGATCGACCGTCAGAGCCGTTGTTGATGGTGGGGGAGGAGCAGTCGCTCCGGCTGCTCGCGGCGCGCGAGCCCAAACGGCGTGTCCGTGGGCGGCGTGGGCGCGCTACCGAATCGGAAACACCGCCTCGAGATCGTCAGCGGGCCGCGCGATGACGTGAACCCCGACCAGCTCGCCCACCCGGCGGGCTGCCGCAGCTCCAGCGTCGGTTGCCGCCTTCACCGAGCCGACGTCGCCGCGGATGATGGCGGTAACCAGTCCGGCGTCGACTTTCTGCCAGCTGACCAGCACCACGTTCGCCGTCTTCAGCATCGCGTCCGCCGCCTCGATCATGCTGACCAGGCCGCGGGTCTCGATCATGCCGAGAGCGTCGCCGATGTCTGGCCGCTCATCGTTGGCCGTTTCCTTCTGCTTTACCATGCCGTGTCTGGCAGCCGGGGCACTCTCGGCCTGGCCGCCGACGCGATTCTATCACCGCAGCGCAGACCGATGGACGGCCCAATGCATCTCGTCGTTGCCCGCGATGCCACCCTGGAACGGATTCTCGACGTCACTTTTCCTGTCTGGAACGACGGGCTGACGCGCAAGGCTTACGGACAGCTCAATGACGCGCAGATGCGTACGAGCTGGGGCCATGCGCATCTTCACCGGCTCGCCCTCGTCGACGAGTCCGGAACGCTGCTCTCGTCGGCGAAACGGTACCGGCTCAGGGCCGTTCTGCGTGGCCGGCCGGTGCGCGTTTGCGGGATCGGTGCCGTGTTCACTGCCCCGGACGCACGCGGCCGCGGATATGCCAGTGAGCTCGTCGCCCGCCTGGTGCAGGAGGCACGTCAGGAGGGCGCCGAATTCGCCATGTTGTTTTCTGAAATCGGTCCGGCGTTCTACGAGCGGCTCTCGTTTCAGGCGGTTCCGCTGGACGAGGTGTCGCTCGCAGTGGAGCGCAAGGACGGCGCCCCGGCCATGCTGGTGAGAGCCGGCGGTGAGAGCGATCTGCCGGCCCTGGCGTCCATGCACGCTGCGCGGGCGGCGGCATCCTCATTCACGTTGCAGCGGGATCCCTCGTACATCCAGTTCTCGCTTGCCAGAAAACGGCTGCGCGCCGGCCTCGCGCCGCCCGGCGTTCGCCACGTGGAGTTCTACGTGGCGGAAGAAGGCGCGTCAGCGGTCGCCTACGTGATCCTCTCGATCAACGAGCAGGGCTGGACGCTCGACGAAGCCGGTGACCGCGATCCGGCAGCTGCGCGGCTGGGTGCGATGCTGCAGGTGCTCGTTGCCCGCGAGCCGTCGTCTGCCCAGCCGGCGATCCGGGCATGGTGGCCGCGAACGTTTCCGGTTCCCCCGCAGTTGAAGATGACGCGCACAGGTCGGTCACGGGATCAGTTGATGATGCGGCCGCTCGCCGATAGCCCATTGCCTGGCGATGATGTCTTTTATTGGCGTGGAGATGTGTTCTAAGGGGCGGAGAGACACGTTCAGCGGCGCGACAATGGCAGGGCGACGGTCCTGTTCTCTGCCTCGCCGAGGCGAATCTCGGTGGATCGATCCTTCATCCGCTCGAGAAAATCCGGATCCTGAAACTCGTCCTCTTCGAGGAACGCGAGTGCGACCAGCCGATAGTGTTCCTCCGGCAACCCCGAGAACATGAAACGGCCTTCCGCATCGGTTCGCGTCGCCTTGACGAAACGGGACGGGTATGTCCACTTCGACGCGTCGTCCGGGAAGATGACGACGCTTGCCGGCCTCGCGCCGTTCAACGTCACGCTGCCAGTGAGGCGGGCAGCGCGATCGGTGACGACGATGCGCGCCGCCGCCGTCGTGCCGCCCGAGAAGTCGATCACAGCGTCGGTGACGTCGCGGCCATCCACCTCGAATCGCCTCACCATCCAGTCCTGCGGGCGGATAGTGATGTCGAACCGGTATCTCCCCGCCAGATTGGGGATCGAGAACTTACCGCCCTCGCCAGGCGTGACGGCAATCGCCACGGACGGGTTCGCGCCGCCGCCGACTGGCTGTGCGCGGATCGCCACTTCGTACTGGCGGGGCAGCACGGAGCCGGGCTCGGCGGCAACCGAGCCGGCGAGAGTGGCCGAGGGCCGAATGGTGATCGTCACACCGGCCACGTCGCTGCGGCCGACCTCGAAGCTCGTCGCGCCCCGTTCGATGATCGGCGTGATGCGTTGCTCGAGAAGCTCCGGGTTGATCGTAGGAAAGAGAGTCGCGTCGGCCACGTACTGTCCCGGCGGCATGTTCGCGACGGTGAATCGCCCGGCCGCGTCGGTCATGACGAAACGCCCCTTGCTGCCGCCCCCGCCCACAACGACGACATCGTCCGCGAGCAGATGCACCTCAACCCTCGGCGCGGGTGCTCCGCTGGAGCTGAACACGATTCCCGACACGTTGACTCCCGGTGTTCTGAGCGGGGCGGTGATGTCGATGCCGAGCTGGTCTTCGCCCATCCGGACCTTGATCAGCTGGGCATCGGCCACTCTCCGCGTCCCCGGAGCATATGTCGCAACGGTCTGCATCTCGCCCTGGAACGCGTCGCTCTTCGAACGGAGAGCGGCGCTCACGTAGTAGTCTCCCGGAGGAAGCCCGTATACGCGGAACGCGCCGAGGTCGTCGGTTTGATCAGCGATGCCTGCGGCTACGAGCTGACGCTCACCACCTGCTGTCCGGGCGCGCATAGCCCTGACGCCGGCTCGTGCGACCGGCTCGCCGTACTCGTCGGTGATGCGCCCGGAGATCGCCGCGCCACGCATCAACTGAATGTCCACGGTGACGCGTTGCCCGTTGGCCAGGACGACGGGCGTTGCCGCCTCGAACGGACTCGTCTGCCCGGCCTGCTGCGAAACGAAGCCGGCCTTGGATGCGGTCACCGTCCACTCTCCCGGAGTGAGGTCGCGGACGTCGAACTGTCCCTGCTCGTCGGTCGTCGCCAGCCGGTAGTCGCGACCGTTGGGGTCGCGGAGCCGGACCTGGGCGCCTCGGATGGGAGCTCCGCCGCTCGAGAGCACCCGCCCGCGAATGCCGCCAGTTGCCGTGATGGTCGTCGGCGCGGCCGGCGCCGGGCCTGCGGAGCGTTGCGCCGCCGGCCATGCCATCGTTGTGAGCGCCACGCTCAACGTCGCGGTCACCCGCCGGATCGCCATCGAAGTGCTCGATGCCATGTCGAGATCCTCAGCGGCGAACGAGCGTCAGCTCGATCGAGGCGTTCTCGCTTTCGCCAACGGAGAATGCGGTCGCGCGCGCACGGACGCGGTCGAGGAGCTCGGTGTCCTGATACTCGTCCTGCTCGAGATAGTCCAGCGCGATTGCGAGGTATCGCGAGGCAGGCGGCAGTCCCGTGATGCGGAAGCGGCCGGACGCATCGGCTTTCGCCGCGCGCACGAGGCGCGAAGGGTACGTCCACTTGCCGGCGTCGTCCGGAAAGATCACCACGTCGACGTCGGGAGCCGGCTCGCGGTTCGATGAGACGACGCCGGTCACTTCCGCCAATCGGTTGGTCAGGACGATGCGGGCGGTGAATTGTCCCGCCGCCGGGAAGTCGCGCGCGCCGTCCGCGACGTCGCTCCCGTCGAGATCGATCGAAGCGACGCCCCAGCCCGTTGGAAGGCCGTCGACCCCGATCGCATACGGCCCGGCCAGCCCACGCAGAGTGAACGCCGTCCCGCGCTCGAGCGACGCCGTCCGAACCTCGGAGCTTCGCATCGATCGCGCCGAGACCGTGACACGGGTGAGCGGCGGCAGGGTCGAACCGGGTATCGCGGCGATACTTCCGGTGACGGTCGCGCCTCTGGAAGCCACCAGCGTAGCTCCGGACACTTCATCGACGCCGACGTTGATCGGAAGGAAAGCACTTTCAGCGCCCGTCGGTCGCGCCACGCTCGCCGAGAGCACGTAGGATCCGGGCGCTACGTTGAGCATCGTAAAGCGCCCGTTCTCGTAGGTCTGACCGAAGTTGCCGAACGCCCGCGCCGCCACCGAGAAGTCCGAGGCGTTGAGCAGCTCGACCGACGCACCTTCGACAGCCATTCCCGCCGCGTTGACCACAGTGCCCGACACGCGCACCGCGTTCGGAGGAACGATCGGAAAAATGACACCGGAGCGCTCTTCCCCAGCCGACAGTGTGACGCGCTGCGCCTCGGTGGCGTTCGGTGTGCCGGGAAAGTACGTCGGCTGGCGGGAGGCGATCGACAGCTCGGATTCTGACGGCGCTGCCCGCAGTGATGCGGTGATGTAGTAGTCGCCGGCGGGAAGCGAGTGCAGCCTGAACGCCCCGGCGTCGTCGGTCACGTCGGAGCTGGCAACCGCGGCCAGCTGCCGGCGCCCTCGCACCATCCGCGATCGCAGGATGTCGACCTGCGCGCCAGCCACCGCCTCGCCGAACTGGTCGACGATGGTACCGGCAACGACCCCGCCGCGAACGAGAGCGAACTCGACGGTGTAGTCGCGATCGCCGCTGATCTGGAACGGGCGGGCCGGCTGTGACGGATGCCGCTGGCCGGATTGCTGGGTGACGAAGCCGGCCTTCGAAATCGTCACGGTCCAGGGCCCAGGTATCAGGCCAGGCAATTCGAAGCGGCCGTCGCCATCGGTCAGCGTGCTGCGCGCGCCAACCCGCGGGTTGGCCGCGGCCACTTCCGCACCCCTGAGCACCCTCCCGTCGGCCGCACTCACGACGCGACCCGAGAGCGTGACGCCGCCCGCCGGCAGGTCGGCAGCTTCGGGCGCCAGCGGGATCCGTGTGGGGGGTTGCTGCGCCGTCGGGTTCTCCAACGAGAACGCCAGGAGCACCACGCAGAACGGCATCGCCGCGCGGCTCACCACGGCCTCTTAGACCCTTTCCCCTCGTCGATCGTTGCCCTTGAGGATCTCCGCGGCGCCAAGCCGCCCGCTGGCTCCCGTCAGGAACCCGCCGGGATGCGTTCCTCCGCCACAGAAATAGAGGCCCCGAACGGGGGCGGCGTATCTCCCGTAGCCGATGACGGGCCGCATCGCGTACAGCTGATCGGGTGCCAGCTCTCCGTGAAAGATCTGGCCGCCGGCCAGGCCATGGTTCAGCTCGAGATCGGCGGGTGAGACGACTTCGGACGCGACGACAGTAGGAGAGATGCCGGGCGCATGACGCTCGAGAATGGTGAGGGTCCGGTGCAGGATGCGCTCGCGCAGGCCGTTCGACTCTCCCTCCTTGAGGCGATAGGGGGCGCAGTGCACATAGATCGATGCGACGTGGGCGCCCGGCGGTGCCAGCGACGGATCGAGCAGCGACGGGATGGTCATGTCCAACCACGGTTCGCTCGACAGCTCGCCGTACTTCGCGTGGTCGCACGCGCGCTCCAGATAATCGATTCCCGGTCCGACATGCACATGCCCGGACAGGAGCTTCTGGCCGCCGACGACACCCGAGAACTTCGGCAGCTCCGTGAGCGCCAGATTCACCTTCGCAACCGTCCCCCACGCCCTGTAGTTCCTGAACTTCACGAGCACGTCGGGTGAAATGTCCTGCGGGTCGATCAACGCAAGCATTGTCGTCCGTGGGTCGACGGCGGACACCACGGTCGTGGCTGGAATCTCGCGTCCGGCGGCGATGACGCCGGCGACCCGGCCGTCGCGGACCAGGATCCGCTCCACGCCGGTGTGCTCGCGAATCTCCGCGCCGGCCGCGCGAGCCGCAGCCGCCATTGCGCCGGTCAGCCCTCCCGGCCCGCCCTTCACGCGAAGCGCGTGCCCCCCGGCGAGGCGACGGTGTGTTTCACGCAGCAAGAGCACGAGAGCGCTGCCGGCCGACCTTGGTCCGAGCATCGTGCCCGATACTCCGGGTCCTGCCACCGCGGCTTTCAGCAGGTCGTCCTCGAACCATTCGTCGAGCAGGTCGGCGACCGGCATCGGCAGCCACCGGAGCAGTCTGTGCGCTCCGTGTTTTCCGAGGCCGCGAAACCGGCGGCCTGTGTTCAGCAGGCGGAACAGATCGCGTGCGCGCGGATCGTCGATGTCGGGCGGCGGCGCAGCAAGAACCGGGGCAAGCACCGCCGCGGCCCTGGCGATCGCGGTCCGAAATCGCTGCCACGTGCGCGCATCCTTCGCGTTGACGTTGCGTAGCCCCTGGGCACAGCGGGCCGGATCCGTGTAGAGCGTGACGGCCGGCTTGTCGGGCGACACCGCGCAGGTGTCGACCTCGCCGGTGAGCAGCTCCAGGCCGTGCTTGCGCAGCTTCATGTCGCGGACGATGCGCTTGTGGAGGAGCACCTCGTGCGAGAGGGCAGGACAGTGGAAACCCGGTTCGATCTCGCGCGTGATGGCGCCGCCGCCAACCCGCGCGCTCCGCTCGAGCACCAGCGGCGCGAGGCCGGCTTTGGCGAGGTAATAGGCGGCGGCGAGGCCGTTGGGACCGGAGCCGATGATCACCGTACTCATTGCGATAGGAGGAAGAAGTTAGGAGGAAGAAGGAAGAATGGTTCGCACGTATGAACCGAGCAACCGGCCGACCTCCAGAGCATCCGCCGAAAGAGAATTCTTCTGAGACAGGTAACCGAGATCGACGGCCAGGCGCAGATAGTAGCGGGCCTCTTCCAGTGAACCCTCTGCTACGTTCATCAGACGCGCCTTGTCCGGCTTGCCTCGTCTCTTGAACCCCTCAGCGATGTTGGCCGGAACCGACACCGCGGCGTGGCGGAGTTGTGCGGTGAGTCCCCATACCTCTTGTCGCGGAAACTCTCGGCTAATCCTATAGACGTTCAACACGAACGCGTGTGCCTTCTGCCAGACAATGAGATCTTCGAAGGATTGCGCGGGTTCTCGGTTCATGAACCTCTCTCCCTTCCTTCTTCCTTCTTCCTTCTTCCTTCTTCCTTCTTCCTTCTATCTTCTATCTCTTAACATCACATGCGCCGCATTCCGCCCCGGCGCGCCCATGATCCCGCCGCCGGGATGCGTGGCCGAGCCGCACATATAGAGGTTGCGGATTGGCGTTCGATACTGCGCCCAGCCTGGCACCGGGCGAAGGAAGAAGAGCTGTTCGAGCGTCAGTTCCCCCTGGAAAATGTTGCCCTCCGAGAGGCCCCACTCGCGCTCGAGGTCGAGCGGGGTGACCACCTGGCGGTGGCGGATGATGCTTTTGAGGTTCGGTGCGTACTGGGTCAGCGTGTCGACAACGGTATCGCCGAAAGCGTCGCGCTGCTCGTCCCACGTGCCCTCGGCGAGATGATACGGCGCGTACTGAACGAAACAGGACATGACGTGCTTGCCGGGTGGCGCAAGATCGGGATCGGTCAGCGACGGGATGACGATGTCGATGTAAGGCCGCCTGGAGAAACGGCCGTACTTCGCTTCGTCATAGGCGCGCTCCATGTATTCCATGCTCGGTGAGATGGAGATTGCCCCGCGCAGGTGGTGACCGGGTCCCGGCAGGCTCGTGAAGTCGGGCAGCGCGTCGAGCGCCAGGTTGACCTTTCCCGAGGACCCGCGGAACTTGTAGCGCTTCACGTCGGCGACGAACTCGTCGGGCAGCGACTTCTCGTCGAGCAGGCGCAGGAACGTGAGCCGCGGATCGACGCTCGAGGCCACGACGGTGGCTTTGATCTCGTCACCGTTGGCGAGCGCGACGCCCTGGGCCGTCCCGCCCGACACGAGAATCTTTTCAACCGGTGTCTCGGTGCGAATCTCGACGCCGGCCTGCCTCGCCGCGCTGGCGATGGCACTCGAAATTGCTCCCGTGCCGCCTCTGGCCAGACCCCAGGATCTGAACGCACCGTCGATCTCTCCCATGTAATGGTGGAGCAGGACATACGCCGTGCCGGGCGACCTGATGCCGAGGAACGTGCCGATGATGCCCGAGGCGGCCATCGTGGCCTTGAGCACGTCGGTCTCGAACCACTGCTCCAGGAAGTCGGCGGCGCTCATTGTCATGAGCTGCACCTGGTTGTACTGGTCCTGCCGCGGGAGCTGCTGGAAACGGCGCAGGAGAAATCGAAACTGTCCGAGCGTGCTCAGGTTGAGCGACATCGGATCGGCCGGGGTCAGTTCGAGGATCGGGCGGACGAATCTGCCCATCTCGACCATCGCGCGGCCGTATTCGTCGTACGCCTCGGCGTCAAGGCGCGAGTGCCTGGCGATCTCGCGTCTGGTCTGTGAGTGATCGTTCGTGCGCCAGAGATAGTTGCCGTCGGGCATTGGCGTGAACGTGCCGTCGAGCGGAAGGATCTCGAGCCCGTGCCGAGGCAGGTCGAGCTCACGGATGATCTCGGGACGCAGCAGCGAAACCACATACGAGCAGACCGAGAATCGATACCCTTTGAAGACTTCTTCCGTGACCGCCGCGCCGCCCACGAGGTGACGCCGCTCGAGCACCAGGACGCGCCGGCCCGCCCGGGCGAGGTAGGCAGCGGCGGTCAGCCCGTTGTGCCCGGCGCCGATAATGACCACGTCGTACTTCACGTGCGAGATTCTATTCCGCCCTCCCTCCTATAATCCGTCAGTGCCTGTCGGGACGCCGTTTCACGAGCGCACGTTCGCGCTCTCCGAGTCGCTGAGTTACCGCGACTGGTCCGGATACTACGCCGCGAGCTCGTACGAAACCCATCACGATCACGAGTATCACGCCATCCGCAACGCGGCCGCGCTCATCGATATCAGCCCGCTCTTCAAGTACTCGGTGACCGGTCCCGATGCCGTCCGGCTCGTCGATCGAGTGATCACGCGGGATGCGCAGCGGATGGCCGTCGGCCAGGTGTTCTACACGCCATGGTGCGACGAGCAGGGCAAGGTGATCGACGATGGGACGGTTGCGCGGCTGGATGAGGAGAGGTTTCGCTGGACAGCCGCGGAGCCTTGCCTGCGCTGGCTCAGGCTGAATGCCGCCGGTCTTCGCGTCGAGGTCGAGGACATTTCGGAGCAGGTGGCGGCGCTGGCGCTGCAAGGACCGCTGTCGGCGCGCCTGCTGCGTGCTGCCGCGGAGGCCGATATCGCCGCGCTGCGATACTTTCGCGTCACGAGCGGCTCGATCGACGGCAACGCCGTGGAGATCTCGCGCACCGGCTACACCGGCGACCTCGGCTACGAGATCTGGATGCCGCGCGCGTCGGCCCTGGCAGTCTGGGACGCGCTGATGCGAGTTGGCCGCGACTTCGGCCTGAGGGCGGCAGGAATGCTGGCGCTCGACGTCGCGCGGGTCGAAGCCGGGCTGCTGCTGATCGACGTGGACTTTCACAGCAGCCGGAAGGCGACGATCCCGTCGCAGCTCTTCACCCCTTATGAGATGGGCCTGGGGCGCCTCGTCAGCCTCGCGAAGGGCGCCTTCATCGGCCGCGATGCGCTCGTGAAGGCGCACCAGACTGCGCCGCGCCGTCAGATTGTCGGGCTCGAGATCGACTGGACGGAGGTGGCGGCGCTGCACGAACGAGTGGGCCTGGTGCCGACGGCGCCGGCAGCGGCATCGCGCACCGCGGTGCCGGTCTCGCACGACGGGCGTCAGGTTGGCCGTGCCACGACGACCGCCTGGTCGCCGACCATGAAGAAGCTGCTGGCGCTGGCCACGCTGGACGCGCCGCACTTCGCCGCGGGAACGAGAGTCAAATTCGAGGTGACGGTCGATGCAGTCCGCCATGCCGTGGCGGCGACCGTCGTGCCGACGCCGTTCCTCAACCTGGCGCGCAAGACAGCGATGCCGCCGGGTTGAAGACAGAAGACAGAAGACAGGAGACAGGAGACAGAAGACAGAAGACAGAGACAGAGGTTCAGCCCGGCAGTCTCAACTGCTCGCCGAGCACGACAACGGCATCTTCGATTTGCGTGTCGGTCACGTATGGCGCTGGACCGACACGAAGGATATCGCCGCGTGCGTCGGTCCAGATGCCGCGCCGTTTCAGGTCGCGGGTCAGCACCTGGGCGCGAACGGTTCGGATCGCCAGAAAGCCGCCGCGTCGTTCGTCGGGCATCGGCTCGACGTGCGCAACACGCGGATCGATGTCGAGTGACTCGAACCGCTGCTTCAGCAAACCTACCTGCCGTTGACTCATCGCGCGCAGCCGTTCAGGCGTCAGCCCCTGCCGGCGATGAAACGCGAAGACTGCCGCTGCACGGTAGTTCGACGTGGGATCGTAGGTGGCCCCGGCGAATGCCAGCGGACCCTCGCCGTACTTCACGGCACCGGCGGCGG
>DASUGH010000111.1:0-43781 GCA_036274155.1 Vicinamibacterales bacterium
TCAGCGTGACGACACGCTCGGCGTCGAACCCGAGCGGCACAGTGACGACGTTCCACAGGCTCCGCAGCAGCAGCCCGGAACCTCCGAGCAGCGCCAGCGTCAGCGCGATCTGCGTGGTGACCAGCGCGAACCGCACGCGCGGCCTCGCGCCTGGCGACGACGTGGCCGTCGAACGCAGGCCCTGCAACGCCCCGAGGCGGAGGACGGAGACAGCCGGCCACACGCCGACGGCCGTGCCGGTGGCAACGACGAGCAGCGCGGCGACGACGAAGACACGCAGGTCGATCGAGGCATCGGCGAGGCCCGGAAATCCCGGTGGCGCCATCGCCACGAACGTCTGGAGGAGGGCGAACGCGACGAGCAGCCCGATGCCGCCCGCCGCGAACGCGAGCAGCAGGCTCTCGGCAAGCGCCAGGCGCGCGAGGCGTATCCGGCCGGCGCCGATGGCGGCCCGAATCCCGAACTCCCGGCGGCGCTCGCCGACGCGCGCCAGCATGAGGTTGGTGACGTTCACGGAGGCGATCAGCAGGAAGATCGCGACCGCGCCGATGAGCAGCCAGGCGACGCGCGCGGCATCGCCAACCCGCCGGTCGTGCAACGGCCGCACGCGCCATTCCTCACGGAAGCCGGGGATCAATGGCCGCATGGGAGCCGGCCAGCGGGACGCCAGCAGCTGCTTCGCGCGCTCGGGTGTCACGTCCGCCCTGAGTCGTGCAAGCGCTGTGTACGACCCGACGATCCGGTCGGTCGCGTCGACGGGACGCATTTGAGCCGGTAGCAGAATGTCGGCGGCATCGAGCGGCGCCTCGAACCCGGGCGGCAGGACTCCGATGATGCGGGCCTGCAGCAGCGATTGCCCCCCGTCGAGACTCAGCGTCCGATCGACCACTCCCGGGTCCGCGCCGAAGCGCCGGACCCACAGCCCGTGACTGATGAGCGCAACGGGCGGTGTCCCGCGCACGTCGTCCTCGGGCGCGAAGTCGCGACCGAGCGCGACCTGCACGCCCAGCACGCGCAGCAGGTTGTGCTCGACGCGGAGGCATCGCAGGTCCTCCGGCCTTTCCTCCGCGATCTGGCAGGCTCCGCCGCCTCCAAGGATCGTCGTCACCGACTGGAACGGGGGTGGCGGCACCTCCCACTGCTGCACGTAGAACTCGTCGATCACCGTCTCGGTCTGACCCTCGTACGCGAGCGGGACGTTGACCTGCCCGACCGAGACGAGGCGATCGGGATCCGCGTACGGCAGCGGCCTGAAGAGTACACGGTCGAGCGCGGCGAAGAGCGCCATCGATGCGCCGAGGCCGAGCGCCAGCACGAAGATGGCGCCCAGCGCGAAGCCAGGATGTCGCCGCCACGTTCGCCACGTGAACCAGGCGTCCTGCCGCAGCGCATCCCACCATTGCGCGATCCAGACCCGGCGCATCGCCTCGCGCGTCTGCAGCATGTTGCCGACGCGCCGGCGCGCGGCGGCCGCATCGGCGCCGTCGTGCTCGGCGCGCATCGCCACGTGCGCGTCGAGCTCCTCGCGCATCTCGTCGTCCGATGGTCGCCGGCGGAACCAGTTCTTCATGCTCTGATCCTCATTCAGCGCGCAGGACCCGGATTGGGTCGACATGGGCAGCGCGATACGCAGGTCGGAACACGGCCGTGATCAGGACCAGCGCGAGCGCAAGCAGCGCCCCGGCCCACGACCACGGATCGAAAGCCTGCACCTCGTAGAGTTGTGATTGAAGCGCGCGCGTGCCGATCCATCCGAGCGCACAACCAAGCAACGCACCCCCGATGACCCAGCGGCCCGCCTCGCCGACGATGTGACCGGCCACGTCGCCCGGAGCGGCACCGATCGCGATCCGCACGCCGATGTCGCGGCGGTGCTGCTCGACCAGGTACGAGACGACGCTGTACAGGCCAGCGGCCGCCAGCAGCAGCGCGAGCGCGGCGAATGCGGTCAGCAGCGAGGCGACGAAGCGCGGCCGCTCGGTCATCGTCGTGAGCAGATCGTCGGTCGTCTGAATCGTCACGACCTGCCTCGGGTCCAGATCGTCGGCGATCTGCCTGAGGAAGGCCGCCGCATCGGCAGGGCGCGCCGTCGTGCGAAGTGAGAGAGTACCCCCCTGCGCCGACAGAGCCGCGAGAACGCCCATCGGTCCGCCCCATCTTCCCGGCCGCGCCAGAAAGTAGGCCTCGGGATTCGGCTCATCGGTAAGCGCCTGACGGTTTCGGACGTCCGCGATGACGCTTACGACGGTGTACCACGGAGGCGGGACCGGCTGGCGCAGGATGGCTGGAGGTGCGGGAAGCCGGATGTGGCGACCGACGGCGCTCTCTCCGCCAAAGAGACTTCGTTCGGCGGACTCGTTCAGCATGACGATCGGCCCGCCGCCCCAATCGTCCTCCTCGAACGACCGACCCCGGACCACCGGGATCTGGAACGTTTCGATATAGTGCGGAGTCACGGATCGGATTCGGATCGGAGGCTGAGGGGCGCTGGGGTCGAGCGGCCGGCCTTCGGCCTCGAACCCCGTCATCATCGCTCCCGACGACAGTGGTGGAGGCGGCGAATCGCTCAGCGCCACCGATACCGCACCGGGCATGGCGCTCGCGCGTGCGAGCAGCTCTTCGAAGAACGCGGCCCCACGCTCGCCCGTCGGATACCGGACGCTGCTCAGGTTTGCTGTCAGCGTGACTACTCGCTCGGCGTGGAAACCGAGCGGCACGTTCACAACGTTCCACAGGCTTCGCAGCAGCAGCGCAGAGCCTCCCAGCAGCGCCAGCGTCAGCGCGATCTGGGTGGTGACGAGCGCGAATCGAACCCGCGGCCGCGCGCCCGGCGACGACGGGGCCGTCGAACGCAGTCCGTGGAGCTCCCCGACGCGAAGGACGGACATCGCCGGCCAAAGTCCGATCGCCGTCCCGGCGGCGACGACGAGCAGGGCCGCCACGACGAAGACGCGCAGGTCGATGGCGGCGTCCGCGATGCCCGGGATACCCCGCGGGGCCATGGCGACGAACGTGTCGAGCAGGGCGAACGCGACGAGCAGTCCGACGCTGCCTGCCGCAAGCGCGAGCAGCAGGCTCTCGGCAAGCGCCAGGCGCGCGAGCCGCATGCGGCCCGCGCCGATGGCGGCCCGCACGGCGAACTCCCGGCGGCGCTCGCCAACGCGCGCCAGCATGAGATTGGTGACGTTGACGCAGGCAATCAGCAGGAGGACGGCGACCGCGCCCATGAGCAGCCAGGCGGCGCGCCCGGCATCGCCGATCCGCCGATCGCGCAGCGGCTGCACACGCCACTCCCAGCGGAACCCCGGCGTCGGGGGCCCCGTCTCCGGCCGCTGTGGCGCGAGCATCCGCGTCGCGCGCTCAGGTGTCACGTCGGGCGCAAGTCGAGCGAGCACCGCTGTCGACGTGACGAACCGGGCGTTCGGGTCGAGAGGACGAAATTGAGCCGGAAGCAGGATGTCACCGGGCTCGAACGGCATCTCGAAATCGGACGGCAGGATACCGACGATGCGGACCCGCTGCAGCGATGACCCTCTCTCGAGATTCAATGGTCGATCGAGGACCCCGGCGTCCGCACCGAATCGCCGGACCCAGAGCGCGTGGCTGATGAGCGCCACCGGCGGCGCCCCCCGCACATCGTCTTCGGGCACGAAATCGCGGCCGAGCGCGACACTCGCGCCGAGGACGCGCAGAAAGTTGTGCTCGACGAGGTCGCACCGCAGGCTCTCCGGCTGCCCTTCGGCGATCTGGCAGTTCCGGAGACCGGGCACCAGAGCGACCATTGCCGTTGCCGACTGGAACGGCGCGGGCGGCGTGTTCCACTCCTGCACGTAGAACGTGTTGGCGATGGACTCGGTCTGACCCTCGAACGCGAGCGGGACGGTTATCCGTCCGACGGAGACGAGGCGATCGGGATCCGCGTACGGCAGCGGCCTGAAGAGCACGCGATCGAGGGCGGCAAAGAGCGCCATCGAAGCGCCGAGGCCGAGCGCCAGCACGAGGATCGCGCCGACGGCGAAGCCTGGATGGCGCCGCCAGGAACGCCATGTGAACCCCGCATCCTGTCGCAGCGCGTCCCACCACCCGGCGATCCAGACGCGGCGCATCGACTCGCGCGTCTGCAGCGCGTTGCCCAGCCGCCGCCGCGCAGCGGCCTGGTCCAGGCGATCGTGTTCCGCGCGCATCGCCACGTGCGCGTCGAGTTCCTCGCGCATCTCGTCGTCAGATGGTCGTCTTCGGAACCAGCGGTCCTTCATCCCCATCGCAAAACCCTTCAATCCGCTTTGAGCGCTGCGACCGGATCGACGTGGGCGGCGCGATACGCGGGCCTCAAGACGGCAATCGCCAGGACCACGGAGAGTACGAGCAGTGCAGTCGCCCACGACCACGGGTCCAGTGCCTCTACGTGATAGAGCTGCGACTGCAGCGCACGCGTACTCATCCAGCCGAGCGCCGAGCCGACTACCGCGCCGCCGATGATCCAGCGTCCGGCTTCGCCGATGACCTGCCCCGCCACCTCGCGCGGCGCGGCACCGAGCGCCACGCGCACGGCCGTGTCGCGCCGGCGCTGCGCGACCAGATACGCCGCCACGCTGTACAGGCCGGCGGCTGCCAGCAGCAGCGCCAGCGCCGCGAACGCCGAGAGCAGCCATGCCACGAAGCGTGGACCTTCGGTGAGGCTCGCGACCTGCTGGTCGACCGACTCGATGGTGACGGGCAGCCGCGAATCGAGGTCAGCGGCGATCTGCCGCAACATGGCCTCGGCAGCGGCGGGGCTTGCGGTCGTGCGAAGCACGAGACGGCCGATACGGCTGGGCGGCAACCCCGCCACCGCTGGCCGGCCCCATGCTCCCTGCTTGGCAAGCAGGTAGATCTCAGGCTCAGGTGCATCGGTCACGCGCTGGCCGTTTCGAATGTCCGCTGTGACCCCGACCACGATCCGCCACGGCCCATCCGGCGTGGCGGGCGCCTGAACCCGCCTTCCGACCGCGCGCTCTCCTGCAAAAAGAATGAGCTCGGCCGATTCCGTCAGAACGGCCAACGGCTCGCCGCCCCAGTCTGCCTCCTGGAATGTCCGGCCGCTCACCAGCGGTATTCGGAACGTTTCGAAGTACCCGGGTGTGACCTCGCGAATTCGAATGGTGGGATGGCGCGCGCCTGGGCCGTCTGACCGGCCGTCGACACCGATGCTCGTGCTGCCCCTCCGCCTCCCACGCGGAGCCGCCGCGTCGCTCAACGCGGCCGACAAAGCGCCCGGCGTTGCCCGCGCGCGCGCGAGCAACTGCTCGAAGAAAACTGCCCCATGCTCGGCTGTCGGGTACCCGGTCGCGCTGAGCGACGCCGTCAGCGTGATGACGCGCTCACCGTCGAAGCCGAGCGGCACGTTGACCATGTTCCACAGGCTTCGCAGCAGCAACGCGGACCCTCCAAGCAGCGCCACGGTGAGTGCGATTTGTGTGGTGACCAGCGCAAACCGGACGCGTGGCCTCACACCCGATGACGAGAGGCTGTTCGAGCGCAGCCGCTGCAATCCGCCGACGCGAAACAGGGAGATCGCCGGCCACGGGCCAATCGCCAGTCCGGTGAGGACGGCCAGCGGGATGGCCACGCCGAATGCGCGGGCGTCGATCGACGCCTCGGCGATACCCGGAATGCCGGGAGGCGCCATCGTGACAAAGGTCTTCAGCAGCGCGAACGCCGCGAGGACCGCGAGAGCGCCTGCGCTCAGCGAGAGCAGCAGGCTTTCCACGAGCGCGAGACGCACGAGTCGTGTCTTGCCCGCGCCGACCGCGGCTCGCACCGCGAACTCCTGCTGGCGCTCGGCCACGCGCGCGAGCAGAAGGCTGGTGACGTTCACGCACGCGATCAGTTGGAAGACGGCCACAACGCCCACGAGCAGCCAGGCGAGCCGCGCGCCGTCGCCGATCCGCCGGTCGCGCAGCCGTTGTACTCGCCATGTCGCCTTCGGGGTCGCCGGCAGGAACTTCAGTATCGCCGGCAGCTGTGGCGCCAGCATCAGCTCTGCACGTCCGGGCGTGACCTCCGGCCTGAGCCGGGCCACTGCGGTGATGAAGGAGCTGTACTGGAGATCCAATTCGAGCGGACGCAGTTGAAGTGGGAGGAGGATGTCGGCGGCCTCCATCGGCATCTCGAAGTCCGCCGGCAGGATACCGACTATAGGCACCCGCTGTGCCGGCCGTATTTCACTCTCGAGCGTCAGCGTGCGTCCGATTGCGCGCGGATCGGCGCCGTAGCGCCGGACCCACAGGCCGTAGCTGATGAGCGCCACACGCGGCGCCCCACGCACGTCGTCTTCTATCGTGAAGCCGCGGCCCGCGGCGACCTGCACGCCAAGCACCCGCAGGAAGTTCGATTCGACGGTACCGCACCGCACGTGCTCTGGTCGTTCTTCCGAGATAGCGCACGTCGCGGTGTTCATGGCCGTCACCGCGTCGAACGGCGCTGGCGTCGTGTCCCACACCTGCACATAGCCCTTGTCGACCATCGCCTCCGTTTGTGCCAGGAACGAGCCGGGGGTTGCATCCAGCAGCCCGACAGACACGAGACGATCGGGATCCGCGTATGGCAACGGCCTGAAGAGCGCCCGGTCGAGCGCCGCGAACAGGGCAATCGATGCACCGAGGCCGAGCGCCAGGACGAAAATCGCGCCGAGCGCGAAGCCAGGGTGCCGGCGCCACGAGCGCCACGTGAACCAGGCATCCTGCCGCAGCGCGTCCCACCACTCGGCAATCCACACGCGGCGCATCGACTCGCGCGTGTGCAGCAGGTTGCCGAGGCGACGCCGCGCCGCGGCCTCGTCCATGCGGTCGTGTTCCGCGCGCATCGCCACGTGCGCCTCGAGCTCCTCGCGCATCTCGTCGTCCGATGGTCGTCTCCGGAACCAGCGATCCTTCATCCCCATCGCAAAACCCTTCAATCCGCTTTGAGCGCTGCGACCGGATCGACGTGGGCGGCGCGATACGCTGGCCTGAAGACGGCAATCGCCAGGACCACGGAGAGCACGAGCAGCGCGGTGGCCCACGACCACGGGTCCAGTGCCTCTACCTGATAGAGCTGCGACTGCAGCGCACGCGTTCCCATCCAGCCGAGCGCCGAGCCGGCCACCGCGCCACCGATGATCCAGCGTCCGGCTTCGCCGATGACCTGCTGTGCCACATCATGCGGTGCGGCGCCGATCGCGATGCGAACGGCGATGTCGCCCCGGCGTTGCGACACGAGGTAGGACGCGACGCTGTACAACCCGGCAGCCGCCAGCAGCAGTGCGAGCGCGGCGAACGCGGTCAGCAACCATGCGAGGAACCGCGGCCGAGCCGTGAGCAGGGTGAGCAGCTCGTCGCCGGCCTGGATGGTCACGAACTGCTGCGGATTGAGCTCGGTGACGATCTGCCGGAGGTAGGCGGCCGCATCGACGGAACTGGCCGTCGTGCGGAGCGAGAGGCGGCTGATGAACGGGCTCCCTACCTGGGCCACCGTATAGACTTCCGGGCTCGGCTCGTCGGTGAAGCTCTGACCGTTTCGGACGTCGGCGATCACCCCGATGACGGTGTGCCAGGGACTCTGCACCGCCTGGCCGTTTCTTCCGAATGAAAGCACCGGGGGCCGAATGCGCCGCCCGAGTGCGGGCTCTCCAGCGAACAGCAGTCGTTCCGCCGACTCGTTCAGGACGACCACCGGTTCGCCGGCCGAGTCGGCCTCCTGGAATGCCCTGCCGCGGATCACCGGAATCCGGAACGTCTCGAAGTACTGCGGCGTCGCCGATCGAAGACCGATCACCGGTTGCGGCGTGCCAGGAGCGATCTGACGACCCTCGATGTCGAAGGACACTCGCCCGGGTGGCGGCAGCGGCGGCGGCGAATCACTCAAGGCCGCCGACACCGCGCCCGGTGTCGACCGCGCGCGCGAGAGCAGTTCCCGGAAGAACGCGGCCCCATGATCGACCGTCGGGTATCTGGTGCGGCTGAGGGACGCGGTCATCGTGACGACACGCCCGGCGTCGAAGCCGAGCGGCACGCTGACCACGTTCCACAGGCTGCGCAGCAGCAACGCGGACCCTCCAAGCAGCGCTACGGTGAGTGCGATTTGTGTGGTGACCAGCGCGAACCGGCCGCGCGGCCGCGCGCCCGGTGACGACGCGCTCGTCGCACGCAGTCCCTGCCCGTTCCCGGCGCGAAAAACGGAGATCGCCGGCCATAGGCCGATCAACGCGCCAGTGGCGAGGGCGAGCAGGGCGGCAACGACGAAGACACGAACGTCGATAGCAGCGTCTGCGATGCCAGGAATGCCGGGCGGCGCCATCGCCGCGAACGTCCTGAGCAGGCCAAACGCGACGAGCAGTCCCACACCGCTCGCCACAATCGCGAGCAGCAGGCTCTCGCTGAGCGCCAGACGCACAAGTTGTGTCCGGCCCGCGCCAATGGCGGCTCGAAGCGCGAATTCGCGCCGGCGTTCGGCGACGCGCGCCAGCAGGAGGTTGGTGACGTTCACACCGGCGATCAGCAGCAAGGTCGTCACTGCGCTCACGAGCAGCCACCCGGTGCGTGCGGCGTCGCCGACGCGGCGGTCGCGCAGCGGCTGCACCCGCCAGGCGACACGGAACGACGGCGGGATACCGTCGGACATCGCCTCGAGCTGCGGCTCCAGCGCGCGTGCCGCGCGCTCCGGCGTCACGTCCTGCTTCAGCCGGCCGAGCGCCACGATCCTGCTGGCGAACGGGAACTTCGGGTCGAGCGGTCGCAGCTGGGCGGGAATCAGGATGTCGGCGGACTCGAGCGGCATCTCGAAGTCCTCCGGCAGGACGCCGGCGATACGGACCGGCGACCAGTGTCCCATCGGTGTCTCCAGGCTCAGCGTACGTTCGCTGACGCGCGGATCCGCGCCGTAACGTCGAACCCAGAGCGCATGACTGATCAGGGCGATTCGTGGGGCGCCGCGGACATCGTCGTCGGAAACGAAATCGCGGCCGAGAGCGACGCGCACGCCCAGGACCCGAAGGAAGTTCTGATCGACCCGGCCGCAGCGGATGCCTTCGGGCTGTGCTTCGGCGATCTCGCATGTGAACGTGTTCATCGCCGTGACCGCCTCGAACGGCGCCGGCGTCGTGCTCCATGTCCGCACGTAACCCCAGTCGGGCACCGATTCGGTCTGGTCCTCGAATCCTCTGTTCGGAGGCGCGGACAGCAGGCCGACCGACACGAGTCGATCCGGATCCATGTAGGGCAGCGGTCTGAAGAGCACGCGATCGAGCGCCGCGAAGAGCGCCGTCGAAGCGCCGAGGCCCGACGCGAGCACGAGCACGGCAGCCAGCGCGAACGCCGGGCGCCGCCGCCACGAGCGCCAGGTGAAATACGCATCCTGCCGCAGCGCGTCCCACCACTTCGCGATCCAGACGCGGCGCATCGATTCGCGCGTCTGCAGCAGGTTGCCGAAACGCCGCCGCGCCGCCGCTTCGTCCACGCGATCGTGTTCGGCGCGCATCGCGACGTGCGCCTCGACCTCCTCGCGCATCTCGTCGTCGGACGGCCGTCTGCGAAACCAGTTGCCCTTCATGCCCATCGCCGTACTCTCCGTACGCCTTCAGAGGCGGCCGGCCTGGAGAATCCTCCCGGCGGCCGATTGGTTTCACATAGTATGCTAGGGTAGAGAAATCAGGCAAGAGGAAAGCAGAAACCTCTCTGTCACGTCGCGGTTACAGCGACCGTCCTGTCGCGCAAGCGCGTCGTCAGCGGCTCGTTTCCCGAGACCCGACAGCCCCCCGATCGAGCATCGACATAACGACAACCGGGTTTCAAGAGCCGGGCAATCTCCCTTGGCTTCCACAACCTGACTAAGGTCACGCCAAGGCTGTACCCACCGTTCCATATGGACTGCCGCGCACAGCATGTCCTGAACACCGCGCCCGTTCTTTCCGCCCTGTTCGATTTTTCCGGCTGCGACGTTTTGGATCTCGAGGGGTTCCGATTCCCGGTGGTTCCGCGTGCGACTCCATGCTCACGACGTCACTTCTCATTCGATGGCGACCGTTGTTCGAACGGGTGCGAGGGGACCGCATTCTCCCCGCCCGCACACGTCGACGAGGCGCATCCGTTTGCGCCGTGGCAAGCAGGGTGGGATTCAAGATACTGGTCAGCGCTTGCGCTGCACTGACAGGCATCATGGCGGCTGTGCATCCCATCGTCGTGACAGCCGCTGATACGACCGTGAATGAGATCAGTTTCAGCGACGCCAACGGCTGGAATCAGGCCCAATACTACGAAACCATCCGATACCCCGACGTCAACGGCGACTCGCGCCCGGATGTCTGCGGACGCCACAAAGCCGGCGTGTACTGCGCAATCAGCGACGGCCGAGACGTACCGACTCACGGCAGCCTCTGGCTGCCGGAATTCACCGACCACACCGGCTGGAGTGCACCCGAGTACTACAGGACGATCCAGTTTCCCGACGTGACTGGTGACGGCAAGGCGGACCTGTGCGCACGCGGCACCCAGGGCATCCTCTGCGCTTCGTCGAACGGCTCCTCCTTCGGCGGGGTGACGGTTTGGCGCCCGGAATTCACCGACGACAACGGCTGGACCGCACCCGAGTACTACAGGACGATCCAGTTTCCCGACGTGAATGGCGACGGCAAGGCGGACCTGTGCGCGCGCGGGAGCCAGGGCATCCTCTGCGCGCTGTCGAACGGCGCCTCCTTTGGCTGGGTGGCCGTCTGGCGACCGGAATTCACCGATCGTAACGGCTGGGCCGCACCCGAGTACTACAGCACGATCCAGTTTGCCGACATGAATGGTGACGGCAAGGCGGATCTGTGTGCGCGCGGCAGCCAGGGCATCCTCTGCGCGCTGTCGAACGGTGGTTGGTTCGGCAGGATCGGCGTCTGGAATGCTTCCTTCAATGACACGAGCGGCTCAACCGCGCCGCAGCACTACTCAACCATCCGCATTGTGGGCGGGATGCTCTGCGGCCGCTACACGTACGGGATTCGGTGTGCGTCGCCGAACACGATCGATGGCTCCTGGCTGGCGGTTCCTCGCGACGAACTTTCGCTCGCCACCGTCTCCGAGCTGGACGCCCGCCGCGCTCATCACGAAGGTCTGGAACCGCATCACTCTGGACACCGCGGACACCGCGCAAAGCGTCGAGGAGTCTGTGCCGGACGTGATCGACCTCGGGATTACTCTGCCGTCCAACGCCCCCGGGGAATACGTGATTGAGCGGTGGCGGCCTCCGACGGACGTCGAAGTTCGCCGCTACAGAATGAAGATGCCAACCAGCGGTGGCGTTCTGACGAGCGGCGAGGCCGAGATTCAGGGCCTCGCCGACCTCTATAAGCACATTCCCGCTTCGCGGAAGTTGGTCATCCTGAATCCGGGTCACGTCTGCTCATACACGGCCCTGGGCTATCAGGATTCAGCGACGGTTCTCGAACTCTTGAACGCCGGATACGACGTGCTGGCGACTTACATGCCGCTGCTCACGCCACTTCAATGCGGCGGTACGCCGACCTCCTCGCACGACGACCTGTTCGACCCGGCCATGGGCTTTCGTCCCGCGGGCGGCGCTCATCCACTCATCTACTTCTTGGATCCCGTTCGGAAGAGCTTGAATCGCGCGCTCAGGAAATACGGTTACAGCGAAGTTCACATGGCGGGTCTGTCGGGCGGCGGCTGGACGACTACGCTTTATGCTGCGCTCGATACCCGCATCACAACGAGTATCCCGGTAGCCGGGAGCCTGCCCTTTTACATGCGGTCGCCGTCGGACGCCGAGCAGGAGGATGTGCCAGAGAAAGGCAACGACTTCTTCCGTTTCTTGAACGACGGCACCCCAGTACTCACGGGTTACAAGGATCTGTATCTGCTTGGCTCCCATGGCGCGGGCAGGCGGCAGGTACAGGTCCTCAATCGACAGGACGACTGCTGCTTCGGTCAAGGGGCCCAGGTGGAATGGGATCACGCCGTCCGCGCCTACGAGGCCGGGGTGCGTCAGCAGATACGGATTCTTGGTGCAGGGTCGTTTCGTGTCGAGATCAACGAAGCGAACGACCAACCGCTTTGGAACGAGGAAACCGAGATCGGCTTCCATACCCACAACTTTTCCAAGAACACGCGCGTCGCCGTGATGTTGACCGAGTTCGACGGCGCGGCGAGCCTGGTCGACGCGACGAATCGGCTGCTCCGGTTTGAAAGAGACATGAGCGACGCCCTCATGTCTCGAAATGAACCGCGGGACGGCTCGATCGATACGCGACAGGCGATGATCGGAACTCCATCGATCGTGACCGCGGCCATCCGCGGTCATCAGTACGATGCCTTTTATCGGGATCCCTTCAACCGCCTTGTCCATTCATTCTTCGACGGCACGTCGTGGACGGCCAGTGAACTGTCGCAAAGCCGCATCATCTCTGACCCCGTCGCCGTGTCTCGAGGCGCAGGAAGAATCGACGTCGTCGCGCTCGGGGCCGATTATCGACTTTACCAGTGGGCGTACTGGGGTGACTGGCAGCCCGAGCAGCTCGTTCATCGCTCAGCCCTCGGCGTCGGCTCACTCGCTGTGACGAGCTCGGGGCCGGATCGTCTCGACGTCCTTTTCCGCGGACACGACTCCAGCCTCTACCACGTTCAGTCGAATGGAGGACCGCCCTCTACCCTGACGAAGATCGGGATCGTCGGAGCGATCAAGGGTTTTCCGACCGCCGTGAGTGCCGATGGCAATCTCTGGGTCTATGTGACTGGTGAAAATGATCAGCTTCTCGAGGCGCGGTACAGCGGCGGACAGTGGAACGTCTCCGACCTTTCAATCGCCAGCGGATCGACGTCCGTCAAGATTCATGGAAGCCCCGGCGCCGTCCTCTCACCAAACGGCGAGATCACCGTGTACGCACCCTTTTACGGCAGTCAGCACGACGAAGTCGGGCGTTACGTAGGTCGGAACGCGATCTGGCGCTACGCCGGGGCCGTCCGGATACCTGTCGAAGATTGAAGCGACGGCTCAACACGTCGGTGAGCACAGACAGGACTCGCCTCTCGATCACCCGTACCGTCCGCTCGACGCCACGGGAATCACCGCGCCGAAACCGCCCGCGTTGTTCCGGCGCAGCCTCGCGATCGTCAGCGCCCGGTACCAGACCTGCCGGAACATCGAAGGCCGCGGCACCTGCAGCTCGCGGATGCGGCCGCTCTCACGCCAGTGCGCGGCAGTCATCCGGATCCCCGCCTGCTGCCAGCGCAGGAACACGTGTGCCAGGTCGTCCTGCAGCCCGCGATCGCCGTGCACCAGCAGGACATCGTGCACGCCACCGCCCTGGAGACGCGCCGCGCTCGGAAAGTCCTGCGGGAACACCAGCCAGCGGTTGTCGAATTTTCCGGGACCTGGCGGGACGGATGGCGCCATGCGCTCGGAGTCGAGCAGAAACGCCGGCGGCGCGTCGCGCCGCAGACCGACATCGCGAAGGCCCATCGCTCCGGCCATGAGCGCCCGGGCGACGCCGGCCGCGTCGACCACCGCTGATGGGCCGAGGCTGGTGTTGTAGACGGGAACCGGCCGATATCCGCGCCGGCCAAGCGCAAGCCCGAAGGCAACCGATGCATCCGCCGGCAGATCGACGACGATCGCGGTTCGGCCGCCTCCGTCAGGCACCCAGAACGCATCGACCTCACCCGACGCATCGGTGGCGGCTCCGCTCATCTCGGCGGGAGCCATGTGCGCAAAGAGCGCCGGCTTGGCCCATTCCGACCAGGCGGCATCGGCCGGTGCCCACACGTCGAAGCATTCTTCTCCGGTCATCGGTGCGACTCTCCGTCGGCCAGTTCAAGACGAGCCTGAAGACCTGCCTCTACTTGCCGCTGCAGGCTGCGCGTCTCCACCAGCACCGCCGTATCCATCGCCTGCGCGTCGATGAGCGGCCGTCGCGCGAGACGGCCATACGCACCGGCGACACATCCGTCTACCGCGTAGACGCCGACACTCGGGTGCAGCACACCCCCCTGTGTGACGAGAGGCGACGACACGAACCGGCGCTGCGCTATCCAGTGCCGCGGCGCGCGGCGCACGTCGCGCTCGATGGTCCGCCACTCGGCCGGCGTGACCACGTCCTTCATGCCGATTCCCTCTCCTACCCGGCCGAGCGCGGGCTTGAGCACCCACCCATCGTCGGATTGCCAGGGTACGTCCCGCGGGTCGCGCGTTTCGGGCAGCAGGCGCGACCACGTCGGGAGCTTCGTGTGAAGCCTCTCCCAGACGAGCGGAAAGCGCTTCGACTGCGTGAGCACAGCCGTCGCCGGATTGCTGAGTGGCGACGAGCTGGCGTGAAAGAAGCGCGTCCAGCCGCAGGCCTCCGGCAGATTCGGCAGCCACTCCGCGGGAAAGAACCGTGCGATCGCATCTACCCGCTCGGACGTCCACTCGGTTTCGGCGTAGGCACACCCATCGCGCCAGCGCAGATGCGCCGGACTGATCAATGACGTGCGTACGCCGAGCTCCGACAATCGCCTGGCCAGATAGGTCATGACCTGCCGATCGTCCGTGTACGCCGTCGCGTGAGCGAGCGCCACGTGCGCCCGCGAGCCACGGGGCCCGGCGAGCGCGCGAGCGTAGGCGCCCGCGGCATCTCCGGCAATTGCCGTGTGATGGTAGTGCGGCGCCATCAGCGAGGCCAGGCCCGACGCCTCGTTCATCCCGCCGGGCACGTCGGTGTTGGCTTCAGAGATGCGCCAGCCGGTGTTGGTGTAGTGGAAATCGAAGCGGACGAGTCTGGCGGTCGCGAGCGTGCGCGAACCGGCGGCGCGACCAAGCGCGCTGACGACCGCTCTGGGCAAGCCGAGATCGCCATGAAGCTCGGGACGCTGCGACAATTCCTGCTCGGCGGACAAGACCTCCGCGGCGAGAGTCCGGGTGAGCGTCGCAAGCTCGGTCCAGGCGGCCGACGTCAGTACCAGTGGCCTGTCTGCGATGGTACCGACGTCTCCGACCTGCGGATCCCACTTGCAGCAATCGAAGATCGCACGCCGCCTCAGACGCGCATGCGCCGGCGGGTCCATCGGTTCGACGTCAATCCACGGCGTCGTCACTCGGGAAGCCCGAGTCGCGAGACAACCAGCGCCGCCATCGCGAGGTATCCGGCTGCCGGCACGACACCGTAGGTGAGCGCCGACGGTTGCGGGTCGGTCGCGGTCGGACGCGCCGAGCGCTCCACCATCGCGGCGATCACGAGCAGCGGGATCGCCGGCCATGCCGCGGCAACGAAGTCGCGCACGGTGAGCTCTGCCGAAATCCAGTCGCCTGCCGCTCCCCTGCCGAAGATGGTGCCGCACGCCACGAGGAATCCAGCCAGGCGTATGCCGGCGGCGCGATCGCGATCGATGGTGACCGTCTCCGACACGGCCGAGGACGTTTCAAGGAGCGCCCAGGTCAGGAAGAGCGCCGCGGTCGCCAGACCGGCCGAGAAGACGACGACCCACCATCCGGGCCCATCGCCGATGTTGCCGCCGGCGAAGCAGACGGTCAGCGCCAGCAGCGCGCCGGCCACGGCGTCTGCCGCCGCCCGATTTCCCCGTTCGAGCACATCGTCGCGCGGGCTGACGCCGAGCAGCGGCAGCGCGCGGACGGCCGACCCCACCCATGCGGCGCCGAGCAGAAAGTAAAGCCAGAGATAACGGGAATCATCGCGAACGTCATGCGCCGCCAGCAGGCGCAAGGTGGCGAAGAGCAGCACGGCAGCCGCGAACGGGGCGAAGAGCAGCAGCTGACGCCCGGTCGAGGGCGCGCGCCCGATCCAGAGCGTGCGCCCGAACCAGATCAGCCAGACGACGACCGCAAGGACGCCGCTGGCGATGAGGACGAAAGCCTCGTCGTCTGACATGGCTCGAACCAGGAAACTGGAACGTTTGAACCTCGAACCCCGAACCTCGAACCCCGAACCCCGAACCTCGAACCTCGAACCTCGAACCTCGAACCTCGAACCTGGAACCTCGAACCTGGAACCTGAACTCACCGAACCCGGAACCTGGAACACGGAACCAGGAACCCGTCGAATTACATCAACACCCGAATAACGTCCGAACGCGTGATGATGAACGTCTTGTCGGTCTTGAAGTCTCTGACCAGCACCGCCGGATTCTGCGGTGTGATCATCGTCGACAGCAGCTCCACAGGCGTGGAAATATCTACGAACGGAAACGCCTGCAGCATGATCGCCTCGACCGGCTTCTTCTTCAGATCCGGATCGCTGCAGAACAGCTCGTACAGGTGCGCCTCGTTCAGCGAGCCGACGATGCGGCCGTTTCGGTTGACCGAGATCTGCGAGAAATCGTGATCGCTCATCATCCTGACGGCCTCTTCGACCGGGCGCGCCGCTTCCACGGTGTAGAGCTCGCCGGACACCCCGAGCGCTACGAGGTCGCGGGCCGTCATGCCGGTGACCTCGAGGAATCCCTTCTCCCGCATCCAGGTGTCGTTGAACATCTTTCCGAGATACCGCGACCCGTGGTCGTGAAAGATCACCACGACCACGTCGTCTTTCGTAAAGTGTTCCTTGAGCTGGAGCACCCCGGCCATCGCTGAGCCGGCGGAGTTGCCGGCGAAGATTCCCTCCTCGCGCGCCAGACGGCGGGTCATCACCGCGCCGTCCTTGTCGGTGACCTTTTCGAAGCGGTCGATGATGGCGAAATCGACGTTGCGCGGCAGGAAGTCCTCGCCGATACCTTCGGTGATGTACGGGTAGATCTCGTTCTTGTCGAAGATGCCGGTCTCCTTGTACTTCTTGAACACCGACCCGTAGGTGTCGATGCCCCAGACCTTGACCTTCGGGTTCCGTTCCTTCAGGTAGCGCCCGACGCCGCTGATCGTTCCGCCAGTGCCGACTCCGACCACAAGGTGCGTCACCTTCCCGTCGGTCTGATCCCATATCTCGGGCGCGGTCAGCTCGTAATGGGCAGCCGTGTTCGAGAGGTTGTCGTACTGATTGGCTTTCCAGGAGTTCGGCAGCTCGCGTTCGAGGCGGGTCGAGACGGAGTAGTACGAGCGGGGATCCTCCGGGTCGACATCGGTTGGACAGACGATGACTTCGGCGCCAAATGCCTTCAGCGCGTCGATCTTCTCCTTCGACTGCTTGTCGGTGGTCGTGAAGATGCAGCGGTAGCCGCGGACCGCGGCGACAATGGCGAGTCCCATCCCGGTATTACCGGACGTGCCCTCGATGATCGTCCCTCCCGGCTTCAGCTTTCCCGAACGCTCGGCGTCCTCGACCATCTTGAGGGCCATCCGGTCCTTGATCGAGTTTCCCGGGTTGAACGTCTCGATCTTGGCCAGAACGGTGGCGTCGGTGACGCCGCGCGTGATGTGGTTGATCCGCACGAGGGGCGTATGGCCGATAGCGTCGAGAATGCTGTCGCAGATCTTCCTGCCCGCGAGAGTGGTCACGTCCCGGTTTGTATCATCTTCGAATCAGAAACCCCAAATGATGGTCGGGCTTTGGCCCTGGCCCTGTCATTGGAGCTTCAGCGTTCGGCCTTCGCGTTGGCCTCCTCCGCCGCTTCGGCCTGCCAGAGATGCCGGTGCTGATGCGCAGGCAGGATCGTCAGCGCCGAATACACGCTGTATTTCATGCGCTTGTCGAACGGCGACACGACGATGACTCTGTCGACGGGAAGGCCGTCCGACGCCTGTACGCAGGCGGTCTGCTCGCCCTGGAGACGGACGAATGCCTCCAGCGTCTGAGAGGGCGGACGATCCGCAGTGGGGAGGAAGGCCGCCGGAGTCTTCGTCCGGAACTTCCCCGGCGTTTTCAGCGCGTGCCAGATCAGCCAGCCGCGAAGATCGCGTCGATACCGCGCCGGCGGCCGCCGCCGCAGGCCGCGGGCCCGTTCGATTCCGTCATGGAGCAGCGGCAGGAATGCCTCGGCGGTGAGGTTCAGGTGCGCAACGCACTCGATCGGCGACCAGCGATCCGGCGCCGGCCGCGTCGACCATTCGATCGGCGAAAGGCGGCGGGCCAGTGCCTCGAAGCGCAGCGCGGCTGCTGTGAACGCTTCGACGATCGCCTCGAGCTGCGCGTTCACGGGACGAAACGGAAACGGGAAACTGCCGGCACCCGCTGCATTTTGACGGAACTTGTACAACGGGGCGGCGACGGATTCGCGAGGAGGCGGCCACTGCCGCTCGCCCGCGAACCCGCCGACACAGCGTCAGCTCACTTGCCGTCCTTGTCGCTGTCGCGATCCTTGTCGGTCACTGTGTCCTTGATGTCAGACCCGACCTTCTTGGCGCCGTCTGACACGTCCGACCCAACTTTCTTCGCGCCCTCGGCCACCGACTTGGCGCCCTTCTTCGCCGCGCGGCCTGCATCCTTCGCCGCATCGGAAACCGAATCGGCGCCCTCCCTGGTCTTGACCTCAGCCGCGTCGGAAGCCGTGTTGATGTCCGTGCCGACGCCTGACGTCGCCGCCGTCTCCTTGAGCTGGAGATTGTCGATGACGTCGCGCACACCGTCGGACTCGCGCGCGATGCGTACTGCCTGCTCCTTCGCCACGATGCTGTCCACCGTCCCGCTCAGGGTGACGACGTGATCGCGCGTATCGACGTCGACCTGATATGCCTTGACCGTGTCATCAGCGGCGAGCTTCGACTTGACGGCGGTGGTGATGCCTGAGTCCGTCTGCCCGCACGCGACGGTGAGCGCGAAGGCGGCGACGGGAAAGAGGCGAACGAATCTATTCATCGGCGTTTCTCCTGTTGAGCCACCAGACTTCACCTGTGGAGGAGCATCATTCATGCCCGGCCGAGGCCCAATCGCGCGCCGCGCGCCCGCCCGTCACCAACGGCGGGCTGGGAACCGTCGGGGCATTTCTGTCCATGTTGAGGTGAGTTGTGTGGAGGGCGCTTCCGGGCCCCAACCGAGCAGAAGCTCGGTTCTGCAGCCGGGCTTGCGCATCGCTCGGTTCTGCAAAGCCGGGCTTTTTCGCAGCGCCGAGCTTCAGCTCGGCGGAATCGGCGGCAACCCGATTAGTGCGTCATCGCGTAGAGCAGCACGTTGATGCCCACCGCGTAGCCGTGCGGCGAGAAGCTGAAGAAGAAGTTGGGGTCCTCGCCTTCGCGCTCCCAGGCATCCGAGATGTCGGTGTTGTGCGTCATCAACACCATCACGTTGCCCTGCTGATCCGAGATGGCACGCACGTGCGGCGTCTCGCTGTCGTAACCGCGCTCCGACGTCGCGCCGTTGCTGGTGCGCCAGAACTGGATCGATGGAATCTGCGGCAATTCCTTCACTTCGAACTGCGACCTGAAGAGCGGGTGATCGAGCTGAAGGTCGTGAATCGGGTATTCGTTCGGCGGCAGCACCTGTGAGATCTGCGCCTCCCAGTTCTGCCACGCGGGGCTGCCCCAATAGTCGTCGCACCAGATGAAGCCGCCTTTCAGCAGGTACTGCCGCAGGGCGACGATCTCGGTCTTGCTCAAGTACATCGTGCCGACATCTTCGAGGTGCAGGTACGGACACTCGAACAGCGCATCGTCGGTGAGCTCCACGGTGACGTAATCGGGCTCCCGATCGGGGTTGAACTTCACCCGGGTCTTGGTGAGCTCGGAGAAGCGGATGGCGAAGTTGCGCTCGGCGTCCGGATAGTCGGTCGACCATCCGCTGCCTCCGGCCTCGCGGTAGCCGCTGGTGTAGATGCCGCGGCAGAAGACGAACCCGTGTCCGAAGGTGTCGGCGTTGGGGAAACGGGGAGGGACTCGGCTGCGGCCGAACTGCGCCGCTGCGGTGCCGGCGAAGCAGCACAGCAGCGCGGCGCAGATCAGCGCGCGACGGGTCACATCGTCACCTGGACGGGCGGCCTAGTGAGCGGAAGTAGTTGTCGACCAGCGTTTCATGTCCCTTCGGCACTTCGTCAGTGCCACTGAGCGCGATGGCGTTCTGATCCGACACCTGACGCCGGAGCGCAAACTCGAACCGCTTGGCGCGCTCGGTGATCTCCTGGTTCAGCCGCAACAGCTCCTCCGGGTTCTTGTAGATACGCTCGTCGTTCAACCTCTTGATCTGGGCCAGCAACGCATCGAGGTCGCGGCCGTCGATCCCCTCCATGCCTCTGGTGAGGTTACGCAGTTCCTGCACCTGATTCGCGAACTGCCGCGACGCCGCCTGCCACTGCCGCATGTCGTTCGGGTCCACCGGGCGGCCGTCCCACCATCCGCCCCACCCGTAGTCGTAACCGCCACGCGGGCCGCCGAAATCATTCCCGGCGTAGGTGCCGAGACGGCCGTTGAACGTGCCGTCGCCGTTGGCGCCCCGCTGGTCTCCACCGGCCTGGCCACCCTGGCCCTGCTGACCCTGCTGGCCACCCTGTCCTTGCTGCCCTTGCTGCCCCTGTTGGCCCTGCTGACCGCCCTGCCCCTGGCCCTGCTGACCACGAGCCTGCTGGCCCTGTTGACCTTGCTGGCCCTGTTGACCTTGCTGGCCCTGCTGACCTTGCTGGCCTTGTTGACCCTGCTGGCCTTCTTGGCCCTGCTGGCCTTGCTGACCCTGCTGGCCTTGCTGACCCTGCTGGCCATTCTGGGCCTGCTGCTGGCCGTTCTGCTGCTGCCCTCGCTGGCCCCGTCCGGTCAGCCGCTCGTTCGTGCGCTGGTTCTGCGTCTCGAGCGCACGCCGCAGCTGCGAGGCCTGGTCTGCGGCGCGTTCGCCACGAGTCGCATTCCGGTTCGAACCCTGCCCGACGGCCGCCATCGCCTCGTCGATCTTCCGCGACACCTCACCGATCGTCTGCGAGATCGAGTTCTCGACCTGATCGATGTTCCGCTGGGTGTTGCCGGTCGAGCCGAGCGTCTGGCGCGAGTAGTTGATCTCCCGCCGCAACTGGTTGTCGCGGATCGCCTCCGCAGCCTCACGAGCCTTTCGGCCGGCGGTCTTCTGATCCTGACTGGCTGACGCCGCACGTGCAGTTCGATCGAGCAGCCCTTCGAGATCACCGACCTTCCGCTCGAGGTCGTCCTTGCGCTCACCGAGCCTGGAAATCTGCTGGCCCCGCTGCGCACCGGTCTGAGATCCGAGCTGCCTTGCCTGCTCGGCAATCTGCTGCTGCTGCTGCTGGATCTGGTCGGCCGCCTGCCTGGCCGCCTGCAGATCCTGCTGGGTCCGATTGGTCTGGGTCTGCTGCAACCGGCGCTGGAGCTCATTGAGCTTCTCCACCGCCGCCTGCGTCTGCGCCTGGTTGCCGGTGGCGCCCTGTCGCGCCGCGTTCGCCGCGTCGCGCAGCTGATTCGCCGCCTGATTGAGCTCCTGACGCAGATCCTGGCGCGGCTCCCTGCTCGAGAGGCGCTCGAGCTGACGGGCAGCCTTTTCGAGCTCCTCGGCAATCGCGCGCTGCTGACTGCCGCTCCCCTGGCCCTGGATTCCGGCCAGCTTCTGGCGCTCGGCCTCCTGCTGCATCCGCCGCGCGAGCTCCTTCAGACGCTCCGCCAGCTCGTCGACCTCGCGTTCGCCCGACTGCTCGGCGGAGTTCGCGGTCTCGTAGCGGTTCGCCATGTTGTTCAGCTGGTCCTGCTGGAACAGCTCGGCCAGCTCCTGCTGCATCTGGCCGCCGCCGCCACCGCCGCCACCGGGCTGCCCACGGCTGACACTGATCTGGGTCTGGAACTCGTCTTCTGCCTTCTGAATGATTGAAAGCGCGAGCTGCTCCGGCGGAATGGCCTTTTCCGTGTCGGGCGTCGCAGCCGTGAGCTTCCCTTCCACGTCCTTCATCGCATCGACAGCCTTCGGCAGCATCTGTCCGAGCTTCTCGAAGGCCGGATCGCGCTGCACGAGCTCGCTGTTCATGCGCGTGATCATCGTCTCGACCTGCTCGCGCAGCCGAGCCTGCATGCGACCGACGTCGCTGGCGTCCTTCTTGACGCGGTCCGCCGTGTAACCCTTCTTGTCGCGCTTGTCGCGGTTGATGTTGAACGTCGCCGCGATGACCTGCCGCTGCTGCTCCGAGAGCTGGGTCATCTGGCCGCCGCCACCGCCACCACCGCCGCCTCCGCCGCCACCGCCCTGCGACTGCGCCCCGCGGAAGTCCTTCCTGAACGGTCGCACGGTAATGAAGTACAGGTCGCTCGTCGCCTTCTTCGCACCGGAGGCGTCGTTGTCCATGGCGCGTGCGTAGTACGAGACCGAGTCGCCTGCCTGCACGTTGAGCTCTTCGAGATAGACGGTGTGCTTGGCCGCGACTTCGGCAAGGCGCTTCCGTCCTTCGAACAGCTTCACCGTCTTCTCGGGACCGCCGTTCACCGAATACACCAGCTCGAGGTCTCTCACGCCGAAGTCGTCCTCGGCGCTGGCTTCGAGCGCCACCTCTTCGAGCGGCGAAGCGGTGGTGTCGCGTCCCGGACGCTTGAAGGACACACGCGGCGCCTGATCGTCGAGCATGTCGACGGTGAAGTCCTGCGACGCCGGCGTATTCTCGCCGTTCGGCGCCACGAGATCGATACGATACAGGCCGTCGGTGTCGACCTTGAACGCGCCGGTCAGCGTGCCGTCCGTCTGAAGCGAAAGCGGGAGCATCTGCGTCCCGTTCACGACGATTCGACCGCCGGTCGTCTTCATCGTCGGGGTGACGTGAATCCTGATCTCTGTCCCGCGCACGGCGGCAACGTCACCGCCGTCCTCGACCTTCTGCGGCTCGAGCCCGGTGTAGTCCGGGTAACGCAGCTCGAGGTCGAGCTTCTGAACGTAAGGCAGCTCCACGACGTTGATATGGAACGTCGTCGTCTTCACTCGATCCGACTCGACGCGGTAATCGAGCGGCGCGAGGATGTCGAAGATGATCCCCTCGTAGATCCCCTTGTCGTTGAGTACCAGCGGCACCGGTTCGAACTTCTGGTCGGGACCGCGCCGGACCATGATCACGGCGTCCTCGCTCGTGAAGCCAATCAGTTTGGCGCTGATCTGCTGATCCGCCTCGCGGTGCACCGTTGCGTTGCCAGGGGTCACCTCGATCTGGTAGGGCAGCTTGGCTTCGACGTCCGTGGACACCACCCGGAACAGCTGGGTCACGCCGTTGCGCAGGAAGCCGGGCCCCCACACGACTGCAAGGAGCACCACGACGCCAATGGTCGCGAGCACGGTCGCGTAGCGGCGCAGCGGCAGACGGTCGGCCTGACGCGGCGCGTCGATCGCCGCGCACTTTTCAATGGCCTGCTCGACGACCCGTCGCACCAGGGCGGCAGACTCGGGATTGCCGACCCGGCTCGCTTCGACGGCGCTCAACAAGGTGGCCTGCAGCGACGGCTCGTGCTCTTCGAGGTAGAGCGCCACCTGCTCGTCGGTCACGCGCTGGCGCAGCGGCCTGACGAGAAACCACGCCAGGCAGGCGAGGATGGCGACCGGCAGCAGAACGCGTCCGGTGAATATGGCGCCGGGTGTGAACCGCGCCCAGTCCATCCCGTAGGCGGTGAGCAGGAGCAGCACGAATCCAATCGCTGTGACGAAGACGAGGCCACGCATCGCCAGCTTGAGCCGCCAGCGTGAGCGGACTTCGGCGATGATGTCGAGCAGGCTCGCAGGGGGGGTTGACCGACGCCGCAGATACTCGAGCATGAGTGCCCTCGTTGATGCCGGGGAGTAGACCCGGAACAGCCGGGCCAGGGCCCGGACGCGAAGTCAAACCGGTCGCGCGGTGCGACCTTCAGAATACGCCTAAATGCGCCGTCCAGTTAGTACTTAGATAGCTCCGCCCGGCCCGTCCGGCCGCCAAAATCATCCTTTCGCTGTCAGCCTGTTCGACAGCACCGTATCCAGCCCCAGCAGCAGAACCCCCGCAAACAGCAGGTATTGCCAGAGCCGCTGGTTGTTTTCCTGGGCTTCCGGCGTCAGAGGCTCGGTTCGCCCTGACGATGGGTCAGACGCGCCAGGGTCCCCGACGGCCGCCACCGTGATGTCTTTGGGGTCGAGCGGGGTCAAGTCGCTTTCCGCCGGGTCGACGTTGCTGGCGATCACCGACGGCTCCGACCCCACCGCTCCCCGAACCTCGTAGAATCCCTGCTCGGACAGCTCGAGCACGTCGGCTTCCTCGTCCTGCAGCGGCACCCGCCGGCCCGACGGCGTCAGGACGACGCGGGCCACTGATGGAGCTCCCTTCGGCGCCGCCGCGACCGATGGATCGAGTACCTGTCCCACGGTCGCCGACGCCTGCTCGGCTCGGTACGACGCGAGATAGAGCACCGACTGCCGCACCAGCACCGGAAAGATTCCCCGGATTGGCAGGTCGCTCGCGTCGCGGTCGAAGGCCGACGCCCACAGCAGCACTCGCCCGTTGCCGACCCGCCGTTCGAGGGCCGCCGGCGCACCACCGTCGAACCGCGCCAGCAGCTGCGAATCCTTCGTCGGGCTGATACTGCGATACGAGAAGACCTTGGCCGATGAAAAGTTCCCGTTCCGGGGCCCGCGGAACTGCTCGAACACCGGGTGCCCGTACTCGAGCACGCTGATGCGCGCCGGCTCGCCAGTACGGCGGTCGACCGGGTTGCCGAGCGAGCCAGGCAAGGTCATCACCTCGGCCGGCCACGTCGCGCGCGTGCCGGCAGACACCAGCAGTCCGCCGCCTTCCGTGACGTAGCGATCGAGCCGGCGGGCGACGTTCGAGGCGATGCCGACGTCGTTCAGCACGACGACGGCGCTCCGGCGAAGCTCGTCGTCGCTCACGGCTTCCGGCTGCCGGACGACCGTGTCGAACTTCGGCGAATCTCCGGCGGCCAACGCGTCGACGATGTAGCGCCTCGACTCGGTGGTGCCGCGGTCGAGCACCGTGACGCGCAGCGGCTGCGCCGGTGACACGACGAAGTAGTAGGCGTTGTCCGTCGCCAGCGCGTCGTCGCCAATCCTCAACACGCCGCGCATGTTGCGGCTGTTGATGTTGAACGCCTCGAACTTCACGGTCGACGACGCGCCTGCCGGCAGCGACACTGTCTGCGTCCCGTGCGGGATGTTCCCCATCTCCAGCCTGACGGCGAGGTTTTCAACCGGACGGCTCGAGCGGTTGACCACGCCGGCCGTCACTTCGACCCGCTCCTGGTTGTTGGCGACCTGCCGTGCCAGCGCCACTGAGGTGATGCCTGCGTTCGGACGGTCGACCGGTCCGCCGACAGGCACGGTCGTCAGCTTCGTGCCCGTGGGAAGCCGTGCGCCCTCTTCGCCGCGCCAACCGACCATCTGAAAATCGCTGATGAGTACAACCTCACGGCGCGGGAGCTTGGTATCGGAGAGGATGCTCCCGGCCACCTTGAGGGCAGGCGCATATCGCGTGGCACCGACCGAGAGCTTCGCGCTGTCGACAGCCGCCACCGCCTTGTCGCGCTCGACTGATCGCGCCGAGATCTCAGAGCTCGACGAGAACAGGACCACCGATCCCCGGTCGGAAACAGAGAGATCGCTGACGGCCTCACGGGCCGCCCGCCGCGCCCGCTCCCAGCGATCGCTGTAGCCCATGCTGTAGCTGGTGTCGAGCAGCACGACGACCTCGCGCGCCCCTCCGCCGGGTACCACGAGCGGGCTGGCGCGCGGGATGAGCGGTCGTGCGAACGCGGCGATGAGCAATGCCAGCGCCGCCATCCGGACGAAGAGCAGCAGCCAGTTGTGAATCTTGCGCCGCCGCACCGACTGATACGGGATCCGCCGCACGAACATCAGCGAAGGAAAGCGGATGATCTGCTTCTTCTCGCGCTGCGTCAGGTGCAGTACGACCGGAATGGCCAGACCGGCGAGGGCGACGAGAAACAACGGGGCTAGGAATTGGAGCATCAATCCACCAGGGGCTCCGGGCTACGGACTCCGGACTCCGGGCTTTCCGGCGTCGCATCGCCCGGAGCCCGGAGACCGGAGCCTGGAGCCGTCATCGAATCTTCATCGTCCTCGCACGACTGTTCAGATACCGGAACAACGCATGATCGAGCGGCTTCGACGTATCGAGCAGCGTGTAGTCGACGCGCACGCCGGAAAAGCTCCGCTGCAGCGCATCGATGTGCGCACGCACGAGCGACCGGTATTCGTCGCGGAACGCCTCCGGCACGACCGGCAGCTGCTCGCCGCTCTCGAGGTCCTCGAACGGCTGCGCGTCGCCGAAGCCGAACTCGAGCTCCGACGGATCGAGCACGTGGAAGATGATGATGTCGTTGCCGCGGAAGCGCAGCGGGGAAATCGCATCGAGGACCGCGTCCGGCTCCTCGTAGAAATCCGAAATCACCACGAGCACGCCGCGGCGCCCGAAATGCTCGGCGAGCTTGTGCAGCGGCTCCTTCAGGCTGCCTGGCCGGCCCGGCTTGACCCGTTCCAGCACGTGCAGGATGGTCTCCATGTGCTTCGCCGACGACGGCACGAACTCGACGACGTCGCTGTCGAAGGCCACGAACCCTACACGGTCGCGCTGGTGGTGCACCAGGTTGGTCAGGCAGGCAGTGAGGATGCGCGCGAAGTCGAACTTGGTGACGCCGCGGCTGCCGTAGTCCATCGACTTCGACACGTCGAGCAGCACCGAGAAGTTCATGTTCGACTCGGCTTCGTACTCCTTGATGTAGTAGCGGTCGGTGCGCGCCCACAGCTTCCAGTCCATGCGGCGGATGTCGTCGCCCGGCACGTATCCGCGGTGCTCGGCGAAGTCCACCGACGCGCCGAAGTACGGAGCCTTGTGCAGGCCGTTGATGAAGCCGTCGACGACGGCGCGCGACACGAGCTCCAGGTTGCCGATGCGTGCGAGCACGACCGGATCCATGAAGCGGGCGCCCGGCAGGGCGTGAATCTCTACGGCCACGTCACATTCCGGAGCGAGGCCGCGGCACCGCCTCGAGCAATCGATCCACGATCGCGTCGGTGGTGACGCCTTCCGACTGAGCGTGGAAGTTGATGATGATGCGATGCCGGAGCACCGGGTGGGCCATGGCCCTGATGTCGTCGAAGCTCACGTGATACCGGCCGCTCGTGAGCGCACGGGCCTTGCCACCGAGCACGAGATACTGTGCCGCGCGGACGCTGGCGCCGAAGGCGACCCACTTGGTGACGAAGTCCTTCGCATCGGGATTGTTCTTGGCACGGCTGGCGCGCACGAGATCGAGCGCGTGCCGCATCACCGGCTCGGCCACCGGCACCTTGCGCACCAGGCGCTGGAACGCGATCAGGTCCTCGCCGGCGACGGGACGTTCCAGCTTCGGATCCTGCAGCGCCGTCGTCGTCCGCACGACGCCGAGCTCCTCGTCGTAGGGCGGATGGTCGATGATGATGTGGTACATGAAGCGGTCGAGCTGCGCTTCCGGAAGCGGATAGGTGCCTTCGAGCTCGATCGGGTTCTGCGTGGCGAACACGTAGAACGGCTCCTTGAGCTGATAGGTCTTGCCCTGCACCGTGACGCGATGCTCCTGCATCGCCTCGAGCAGCGCCGACTGTGTCTTCGGCGGGGTGCGGTTGATCTCGTCGGCGAGCACGATGTTGGCGAAGATCGGCCCGGGGGCGAAGGTCATCTGGCGGCGGCCTGTCGTCGCATCCTCCTGCACGAGGTCCGTACCGGTGATGTCCGACGGCATCAGGTCGGGAGTGAACTGGATGCGCGAAAAGTCGAGGTGCAGCACGCGCGCCATCGTGTGGATCAGCAGCGTCTTCGCCAGCCCGGGGGCGCCGACGATCAGACTGTTGCCGCCGACGAACAGCGTCAAGAGGACCTGCGAGATCACTTCGTCCTGCCCGACGATGATCTTTTTCAGCTCGGTGACAATCTGCCGGCGGCCCAGGTTCATCCGATCCGCGAGAGCAATGTCATCCGGCGAATCGAGGTCGACGGCGTCGCTGACCATTGGGTTCACATGTCCTCCTAGGAGATTTACTTCTTCGCGGCTTCTTCCGCCTCGCGGAGCTCGCGCGTTTTGCGCGCGAGGCCGGTCACGAGCTTCTCGAGCTCGGCCTGATAGCGCGCGGGATCCATGCCGTCCTTCAGCAGCCGCAGGTTCTCCACCTGCCGCTCCATCTCTCGACGTTCCTGATAGAGCGCGGCGACTTTGGGATCGCTCGGCGTCTTCGTGTCGTCGACCGATCCGAGCGAGAGCACCGCCGCCACCTTCCCGTCCTTGCTGTTCATCGCCGGCGCCTGGCTCCCCTCCTTGTCGCCGTCGTCGTCGAGGAGGGCGTGCTCGGTCTGGAGCAGCCCTTCGCGCTTGTAGGCGCGCTCCACTTCCGCTTTGGTATAGAGGAACGCCTCGAGAACGCTGATGCGCTTGTTCTTGTCTGCGTCAGCAGCCTCGGAGGTGAGCGCGTCGACGAAATGACCGCCGAAGAGCGGGGTGTACTTCTCTGCGCCGTTGCGAGTGGCGGTCACGATCGTCCGGCCGGGACCTGAGAGCGCTTCCACGAAGGGGCCGCTCGCCGCTGACGTGTCGACGAACACCACCTGCTTTGCCGGCAGCTTGCCGACGAGAGCGCCGAAGTCGGCGGCAGACATGTCGGGACCGACGAGATTGAACTTGGCCGTCCGGCCGTCGAAGTCGCCGTGGCCCATCAGCATGATGAAGACCTGATCGTCGGGCCCCGATTCCTTTGCCAGCCGCTCGAGCGCCTTCGTGACGTCTTCCCTGGTGGCCCTCCCCGTAGCGCGCTTGTCCGCCTCGCCCTGCTGGTCCACCAGGTAGATCAGACGTTCCTTCGGCACGCCCAGCCGCTCTGACGATTCGGCGAGCGTCGCCCCCCACTTGTGGAAGAGCTCGCCATGCTCGGGAGTACCGGCCACTCCCACGATAATCAGCAGAAAGACTTTCACCATCGGTTTCGCGCCCCCCGGGACAGCCGCACGCGGAGTTCACCTCATTATGGACGCAGACTAGGCGAGCCCCACGGCGCGGCGGTAGCCCCACTCGGCACAGATGAGGGCCATGAGCGCGATCAGCACGATGGGCATGTTCCAGAGCGGACGTTCTTCCACCGAGGTCACGCCGCGGCCCGCATAGCGGATGTCCTCTTCGATCCCCTGCAGGCGGTCTGCGGTGTAGAACTTGCCGCCCGTCTCTTCCGCAATTCGCTTCAACGCGGCCGCGTGCATGGTCGGGTCGAAATACTCGGCTTCGCCGGCCGCCGCGCGCACGAACGTCACGCCGCTGCCACCGGTCTTGTCAGCCCGGGTGGCGTCGACCGTCACCTCGTAGGACCCCTCGCCCTTCGTCACGAAGTGGCCCCGATACAGGCCATTGCGGTCGCCCGTCCACTGCAGAGGCACGTTCGACTGCATGTTACCCGGGCCCGCCACGTGGGCCACGACCGAGGCGTTGTTCACGTCGATGAACATCTTGTCCACGACGGACGCCTCGACCGTGACTTCCTGCCCCGGCTCCACGCGTTCCGTCGTGGTCTTGACGTCGACGGGTCCCGGCACGCCTTCGACGAGATAGCGCAGCATCTGCCGCCAGAATCGCTCGTGTGTCTGGTCCTCGACCGAAATCGTCGCGTGCATCTGCCACGTCAGGGTGTCCTGCACCGGGAACGCGATCGCCTTGCCGCGGCCGAACTTCTGCGCCGTCAGGACTGGATACTCGCGGCCGCGCTCGTCGGTGCTCGTCAACAACCGCGACGCACCCGGCTTCACCGGAAGCGGCGCGTTGGTGGTGGTCACCGTCGGCAGCTGCGGCCAGCGCGCCAGCGACGCGGCCTCGGTGTCGGCGATCTGGGTGACCGCGTGCTCACGCCCGGCAGAGGTTGGCGCCACCTTCAACCTGGCGAAGTACGTGGCCTCCGACGCCGGCGTCTTGGGATCGATCGCGAGCGGGAGCACGTCGGCCAGCGGCGTGGCGCCGTACCCGCCCTCGCCGAAGGAGCGCGCACCGCCGAGCATCAGCAGGCCGCCACCACGCTTGTCCACGAAGTCGGCAATCATCTGCAGCTGATCGCCCGATAGTGCGCTCGCCTCGACGCTGCCGAGAATCAGACCGCTGTACTTGAACAGCTCCTCGCGCGAGGTCGGAAAACCGGGGGACAGCTCGTTGGGGTCGTCGGGCTCGTTGATGAAGAGCCGCATGTACTTGTTGTCTGCCGTCCTCTGCAGCGCCACGACTTCCAGGTTCTTGTCGTCGACGACGGCACGCCGCAGGAATCGCATCTCCCAGCGCGGCTCGCCCTCGTAATAGAGGATCTTCTCGCGCACGTCGCGGACCTGGATCATCGCCTCGCGCTGGTTGTTCTGGAGGACGACCTCGCCCTGCAGAGGCGCCACCCGGAACTTGAACAGCCGCGGCCCCGCCTCGCTGGCCGTCGCCCTCACCTTCACCGTCACCGGACTGCCGTCGCCCGGCAGCCGGACCTGCTCCGATCCGACGATGCGCCCGTCGTCTTCCACGTCGACGGTGACCGTCTGGCCGGCAAAGCCGCTGTTGGTCACGACCACCTCGATGAACAGCAGCGCGTTCTTGAGGACGGTGCGCGGCGTGCTCACCCGGTCGACCTGCAGATCCTTCGGCAGACGTTCGCTGCCCACGCCGACGGTGAACACCGGCAGCTTCTGCGCCTTCATGTTGAGCAGCGCCTCGGCAAGCGGGGAATCGCTCGTATCAGCGCCGTCGGAGACGAGCACGATCGCCGACACGGGGAGCCCCGACAGCTCGTCGCGCACGCCGTCGAGCGCCGGACCGATTTTCGTCTCGGTGCCGCCAAACGTGAGGTCGGTCACCGACGACACGCGGCCGGGCGCTGACGAAAACCGGAACGGGCGGACGCGGAATCGCGCCGACAGCGACTTCATCAAGGCGCTCGAAGGGTCTCCAATCTGAGTACGGACGTAATCGGCGCGCGGCTTGCCGCCGACGTCGGGAATCTGCATGCTGCGGGAATCGTCGTAAACCAGCGCGACGACGTTCTGCTGGGGAACCGCGGCGCGGACGATGAGCGTCGGCCGGAAGAGGCAGAAGAGAACGAGCGCCAGGGCGGCGATTCGCAGCGACGTCAGCACGACGCGGTCCCGGACTCGCCCTTCGTTCACTCGCACGCGGCGGTAGGTGAACAGCGCGATGACGACGATCACCCCGACGACTGCCGCGCCGACGAACGAGGCCCAGGTGACGTCGAACGTGAAATCGCCCTCGTTGAAGACCACCGGACGGTACGAAAAGAGCGCCTGGAATACGGCGTCTGACATGGGATCTCCGGATCTCCGCCTTGGTTCGATGCCCGACTCGCCCCGTTCGGGCCGTTCTCGCGCCTCACCCGACCCGCCAGGTGCCGCAGGCGGCCTGTGAGGAGTGCGCGATTGTACATAAACGAGACGTTAAATTTGTACCGGCGGACGGGAAGACCAGGAACGAAGCCGCCAACAGTGCAGCGCCTTGTAAAACCGCACCGAAAACGTGAGTTCCGCCGGAATCCGGCCCGCTCGGCCGTTTTTGTCACACGCTTTTCAAAATTTCGCCGCCTCGGGTCCGCCCATCTCTCGAGACGCCTATCTCCGTATCTGCGACCGCTTCAGGTCCGCCGAGACGCGGCCACCCTCGGCCACCGTGACCCGCCGCGCGGTTTTGGCAAGCGCGACAAGCAGGTCGGGGTTGCGCCAATCGTCTGATACCTATTCTGCCGCCGAACATGACCGGCTCGTCGGCGGCGTTGACGCCATCGATCTCGACCGTTTTCAGCGCGCTGCGAGCCCGGGGGAGAAAGGTCCGCCAACGGTCAGGAAGGCGGTGGCGAACGAAGATGAGAGCGATCGCCGGGGCGAGTCATGGACACTCCTACTGCGGCATCTGCGACCGCCGAACCTCCACAGACACTCGGCTGCCTTCACGGAGCGTGACGCGCCGGGCGCCCGTCGTGAGCGCGGACAACACGCCCGGACCCAGCCACTCGCCGGCGTCCTCCGGAGCGAGCCCGGCGTCCACTGCTGCGACCCAGTACTCACCTGGCGGGAGTCCGGAGATCGTGAATCGGCCGTTCCGCCCGGCGCGTCCGACCTTCATGTACCTGGAACCCTCGACCCATCGGTCTGATGTAACAGGGAACACGACGATCGATGAGCCGCCGCTTCCCTGAGTCGCGGCGCCCGTGACCTGACCCGAGACTTCCGCCGCGTCGTTCGACAGCACCACCCCCACCTCGCGACGCGACTGGCTGGAAGTACCGAAGGTCATCGGCTCGTCGGCGGCGTTGATGCCGTCGATGGTGATCGACTTGAGCCACCAGCCATCGGGCAGACGGCCTTCAAGGTCGAACCGCAGCGGACCTGTCAGCCCTTGCAGCTCGAAATCACGGCCGATCCTGACTGGAACGCTGGCCGGCTTGCCCTCTCGAGGCGCGTAGTCGAGATCTACCGGCGTGGCGCGCAACGTCAATCCAGGCATCGCTGCCTCGGTCGCTCCCTCGAGCACCAGCCGTCCCGTGACCGTCGAACCCGCCGAAGTCTGAATGAACACAGGTGGCTTCAGCTCATCACCGTCGGCCACCGTCACGAACGCCATGCCGAACTCAGGCTGGCGCACGACGGGTCCGGCGGCTGCCGCACCGTCGTCCGCTTCGCGCACATCGCCCGCATCCAGACGAAAACCCTCGGCGTGCGCCTGAATGACGTAGTCGCCGGGCGGGACGTTCGCAAACTCGAACGTCCCATCCGACACCGACACGGTGCGCGACTCGAGAATCGGCGCGTCCGAACGGTCACTGACGTCGAGGCTCACCGAGCCCATGAACGGCTGGCCCGATCCGTTGACGACCTCGCCGCGCACCCTCGCAAGCCGTGTGCTGACAAGGGAGATGTCGACGCCGAACGCGTCCTGGCCGACCTCGAGCGCCACCGGCAGCGCGTCGCCGATTCCCACCCGCCCGGGGTAGAACACCGGTGCATCCAGGGCTCCAGCCGACTGGAAATGCAGCAGACGTGCGCTGATGATCATTTCGCCGCCATCCAGGCTCGCCGCCCCCGTCATTTTGATACCGCGCTGCTCCCGCATCACGGCCACGTAATAGGCGCCAGGCTGCACGCCAAACAACCGGTACTGGCCGCGATCGTCGGTCTTCGACGACGTCACGTCGGCAACCCGGCTGACCATCTCGCGACCGTTCCTGAACCGCGACTGCCACAGCTCGACGCTGAGCCCTTCGGCCGGATCGCCAGACTCGTCGACAACAGTTCCGGCGATGACGCTGCCGTGCTGCAGCGCCACGTCGACGCCCGTGATCCGCTGGCCCTCGTTGACCGGAAGCCGCCGCCCGGTTCGACTGGCGGCACTGCTCCCGTATGCCGTCTGCACGAAGCCGGTCTTGGACGCGACGATCTGGACGACGCCGGCGGTCACACCGGCGACCACGTAGCGGCCCTCGTCGTCCGAGTCGACCACCAGGCTGCCTCCATCGTCCGACAGCACCCGCACGAGGGCGCCTCCCACCGGTCGTCCACCTGCATCGGTGATTCGCCCCTGAATCGTCGCGCGCCGTCTGGACGCTGCCGACCCGGAGCTTCCCGAGGGCTCGACCTCCTTGCGAGTTCCGGCGAGCTTGCCGATCGTGAACATCGTGTCGCCGGAGGGCTCGTCGCGAACAAGGTGCACCGCCGTCTCCTCGCCCGCCCGCAGTTGAACCGCCGTCGTCGTCGGGGTTCCTGCGCCGAGGTACTTCAAACGCATCTCGGTCGCTCCGCCGTTGGTCGGAGTCACCAAGTGAATGTCCTTGAACGGATTGACGACGAGCTCGTAGCGGCCGGCGGGAAGATTGCCGATGCGGAACTCACCACGGTCGTCGGTGTCGGCCTCACGCTCGAGTGCCGGCCCGCCGGATTGAGCGGCGCGCCGTGCCACGACAGTCAGTCCGGCCACCGGTGCGCCGGCGCGATCCACGACAGTTCCCGTGACGACGGCGCCCGGCGCGAGACGGAGGTCGACGCGACGGTCGGTCGCACTGCGGCCGCGCCGGATTTCCGCGGGCGCGAAGCCGGCCTTGCGGACCTTGATCAGGTGCGACCGTGAGGCCGGAACCCGCGTCTCGAAGCGGCCCTGATCGTCGGTCGTCACCTGATCGGATCGTCCGCCATCCCATTCGACAGACACGTGGGCGCGGGCCAGAGGCCTCGACACCGGCTCGTCGGATGCGACCACACCGCGGAGAGTCTCGAGCACGACGTCCGGGGCGGTGCTCTGTCCGCCGTTGATACGAACCGACGTCGCGAGCGCACCGGCGATGACGAGCAGAGGGGTCAGGTCTTGAATCGCTGCTTTTTTCATGCTCTGGCCCCGGCCGCGATCGATTGCCACGGCCGCTTTGCGTCATCGCTACCAGGTGTCACACCGTGAAAAAACCACTGATTCAAGACCTGACCCCAATCGGTCCGTTCAGTCGACGTTCTCGACGAGCGTCAGGTCCACCGACTGGCGCTGTCCCACACCCACCGTGACGTGACGCGCGTACGGCAGCAACGCGTTCAACCGGTCCACGCCTACGGCGCGCGCATCCCGCACATCGTCTGACGTCGCGTCGGTCGCGACCGCGAGATACTCGCCAGGTCGCAGGTTGGCGGCGTTGAAGCTGCCGCCGGCACCGGAGCGCAGCACGCGCAGGAACTGCGAGCTCGCGATGTCACGCGCCGCGTCGGCCGGAAACACGAGTGCCGTGGCGTCGACCACGGGCCGTCCGTTGGCGTCCACGACGCGGCCGGCAATCGTCGCCGCGCCGCTGGCGAACACGACCTCGGCATCCGAGCGCGTCTCTTCGGTGACTCCGAAATCGAAAGACGTCTCGGCGATGTTCACGCCGTCCACGAGAATCGAGCGCAGCCACCAGCCGTCCGGCGCCGTCGCCGCGATGCGCGCCGGACCGAAGAGGCTATTGACCTCGAATATCCAGCTGCTGCTGATAACGGCCCGCGGGGTCAGGCCCACGGGCGAGGCGCTGGGATCGGCCGGCACGACCGACAGCTTGAAGCTGGCCGCCGACGCCGTTGAGGGCAGCTCGCCGTCGAATACGACATGGCCTGCGACGGTCGAGCCTGCCACCGTCTGGATGACCAGCGTCTTCGTCTCGCGCCCGTCGACCCTGACCGGCTGCACGCCATATTCGCGCGTCGAGCCCAGTGTTGAGCCACCGATGATCTGCACGACGTAGTCGCCTGGCGGCACGTCGAGAAACTCGAACGCGCCTCCCTGCTCGATCGAGGCGCGCTGCAACTCGAGCGTCGGCATGCCGGCGCGCGACCTCACCATCAGCAGAGCCGTTCCGCGAATCGGCTCACCCGACGACTGAAAAGCAAAGCCACGGACGCCTGTGCCGGGCGCGGGCGCAAACACGAGATCGACGCCGAGCGCATCGCTTTGTGTGCTCAGACGGACAGGCACCGATTCAGAGAGCGATGCACGGCCTGGGTAATAACGCCGGGTCCCCGCCGCCGCATCGGGGCCACTGCGTTCGTTGACGGGATGATCGTCGACCGCCGTCACGTAATAGGTACCCGGGCGCGCCATCTGAAGGCGGTAGCGGCCCCGGTCATCCGTCCTGGCCTGAGCGCTCACGGAGCGCGTCGACGCCGGCGCCAAATCCAGCGCCTGCACGAGGAGTCCCTCCACCGGATCGCCGTTCGCATCGACGATCGTTCCCGCAATCACTCGCCTGGATTGCAGCACGAGATCTACGCCGTCCGCCCGCTGTCCTTCGCCTACCGTCATGGTGCCGGTTCGCGAAGGGGCGCGCGACGTGCCCTCCATCACCATCACGCCGTTGCCGGTCGACGCCATGCCGACCACAGAGGATGACGCGGTCACGCGAAGGGCGCCCGGCGCGACCGCGGTCAGTTCGTAGCGGCCATCCTCGGCAGAGATGGTCCGCGCCTGGCCCGGTGTCGCCCGCACGATGATGCCGCGTGCGGGCAGACCCGTGGGTCCCATGATGCGCCCGCTGATGACGGCCGTCTTCCTCAGCACGAAGTCGGTCAGTTCGCGCCGCTCGCCGTCTTCGAGCGTGATCGGCTTCTCGTATGCCGCCAGATCCGCGGTGGAGAGCGCGTATCCCTGGCTGGAGAGTGATAGCCGGTAGTCACCCGCTGGAAGCCCGTCGATCACGAAAACTCCTTGGCCGTCCGAGAACATGGCGGCCGTCATTACCGTCGGTCCTGCACTTGTTCGGATGAGCGAGACGTGAATGCCCGGAAGCGGCTGCTGATCCGAGCCGACCACGCGGCCGCGAAGAGAGCCCTTGCCGCCTGACGGCATCATGACCAGCCCCTTCTCGCCAGCGGACCGCGCCACCTCAGCCGCGATCTCGGAGACGGTGGCGGGCAGTGTGGTCAGTTGAAGCGGCTCCGGCCCTGCGATCGCCAGCGACGATTCCTCGCCACGCTGCAGGCTCACGGACGACTGAAATCCCGGCATCTTGACGCTGTATTGGCCGGCAGGAAGTCCGCTCAACCGAAACTCACCACGATCGTTCGTGGTCGCCTGCGTGAGGAAGAACGGGCGGGTGCCGGTCGGCGACTCCACAGCGCCGGAGCGTTGCAGCGAAACGCTCGCGCTGAGTGGTTCCCCACTCGAACTGACAACGCTGCCCGACAGCACCGCCGCACGTGGAAGCGTCACGTCGAGCCGGGCTGGCAGTCTGGAACTGGTCACGATCTGCGTGACGAACCCTGCTTTCGCGATCCGGATCCGGAGCGCCCGCTGCGGCGCGAGGGTCAATTCGAAACGGCCCTGATCGTCGGTCAGCGCCGGCTCGACGGCTGCGGCGGCCGACAGGACATGTATTCGCACTCCGCGGAGCGGAACGGGCGGCGCATCATCGGACAGGACACGGCCCGGAAGCACGACGGCGGTGCGATCATCCGGCTGCTGCGCCCCGGCAATTCTCGTGACGGCGATCAGCAGAAGGAGAAGTGAGCCTAGCGGGACAGCGAGAGCAGACGCAGGTCGACCGTGACGCGCTGCCCGGTCGCGACGTTCACTCTGCGGGCCGCTCGAGCCAATGAGGTCAGCACGGCTGGATCCTGCCAGTCGCCGTAATCGGTTCCCCCATCGATGCGATCGACGGCGGCAACCAGATACTCGCCTGGCGGTACGCCCGTGACAGAGAACGTGCCGTCCTGGCTCGGACTGCCGAACTTCACGTATGGTGACTGGCTGAACCATCGATCGGCGCTCGCAGCGAACACCACCACGTTGAATTCGGTCGCCGGCTGCCGGCGATCGTTGAGCACGCGCCCTTCGACTGTCCCGGCGCCGTCGGCAAACACCACCATCACGTTCGTGCCGGACAGGGCGCTCTTCCCGAACACTGCCGGATCTTCGACGGCATTGACGCCGTTGACGTTGACCGACTCGAGCCACCATCCGTCGGGCATTCGCGTCGGTCCGAATCGCAGCGCCCCGATCAGGTCCGTGATCTCGAACGTCCCATCTTCCTGAATCGCGGCTCGGAGGGTGCGAACGTCCTGCAGCGGCGACAGATCCGGGTCAGCAGGATATGCCGAAAAACCGAAGCTGGAGGGCTGCACGTTCGACGCGTCGCCATCCAGCACGATGCGTCCGGTCATGCGTACGCCGGGCAGCGTGTCGATGGCAACGGTGGCTACCTCGCCCTCCACCGCGGTCACGAACTGGGCACCGAATTCCCGATCTGCCGTCTGAGTCCCTGAGGACGAGGCGGTGCCAGGCCCGGTACCCCGGCTGCGAACACCTCCGCCGCCACCGCCGCGAGTGCCAGCCGACCCGGCCTGCTGTCCACCGCGGCCTCGCGACGCTCCCACGCCTGCCGGCCCACCACCTCGGCCACTGTTTCCAGCGCCGCCACCGTCACGCGGCGTCGCCCCGCCGCTCTGTCCACGCGAGGGCCCGCCGTCCACCACTTGGACGACGTACTCGCCCGGAGAGACGTTCCGGAACTCGAAGCCACCCTCGGAATCGAGCGCCGCCGTCTGCAGCGGCAACGCCGGCGCGCCCGAGCGGTGGCTGACGGCAAGCGTGGCGCGGCCGCGCGCTGGCTGACCGGACGCGCGTCTGGCGAGGCCCCGCACCACCGTGGGCCGGCCCGGCGAGAGCGTGATGTCGATACCGGCGGTTTCGAGGCCGGAATCGGCTTGAATCGTGTTCGCGCTCGCCAGCGACGGCGTGCCGGGAAAGAAGAATCGGCCGCCGCGTGTGTCGCTCTCGGATGCGACCACGTAGTAGGTGCCAGGCAGCAGTCCGTAGAGGCGGTACCTCCCTCGATCGTCGGTGCGCCGGGCGCGCACGCTGGCGGCTGGGGCCACCGATGTTCGTCCGCCGGTGAAACGGGCCTGCCACACCTGCACGCTCGCACCCTCGACCGGCTCGCCGGACGCGTCGACGACCGTTCCGGTGACGACGCTGCCCCTCGGCATGGTGATGTCGATGCCTTGCAGGCGCTGATTGCGGCCCAGGTCGATCACGCGGCCAGATTGCAGCGCGCGACTCTGCCCGTACTCCACGTTCTGCAGCCCCGACTTCGAGACCCGTGCTCTGTAACGTCCGGGTGCCAGACCGCTGATCTCGTATTGCCCGGACGCGTCGGTGATCGTCGAGCGGCGTGCGCCGTTTCCACTGTCGGGTACCAGTTGCACGCTCGCGCCCGGCACCGGGGTCGCGTCGTGATTGAGAACGCGGCCGCGGATTGAGCTGCTGACCGTCTGAGCGTCGCGTGATGCAGGCTGCGACAGGGTTGCACTACGAGGCTGTGCTGACGTGACGTCCTCGTAAACCACAACCGCGGATACCTCCTGGCCGGTCGCGACGTCGACGGTTGGCGTCTCCGGGGCCAGTCCCTGTTGATCACCGCGCCCGGCACGACCGCCCTGAGCCCTTCCGCGACCCTGACTGCCGCGGCCGTCACCCGCTGCCGGCGCTCCCCGTCCCCGGCGTCCGTCGGCCATTCCGGTGCTGATGGCGTAGCGGCCAGCGGGCAGATTTCCAACGCGGAACGCTCCCAGATCGTCGGTGTCAGTCGCAATCTGGCTTCCACCCGGCACGGTGCCATCGATGCGGCGCACACGAACCTGAACGCCGACTGCAGCCGCACCGGCCTGGTCCACGACCGAGCCGTTGATGGCCGCGCCCTTCACCAGTGTGATCGTCAGGTCGCCAGCCGCCTGCGCTGCCTGACGGCCGATCGATGCCGGAACGAAGCCTGGCTTGGTGAACCGCAACCCACCGCCATCGGCCGCCGGGACGATCAGCTCGAACCTTCCGTCCTCGCCAGTGAACGTCGGGGCGGATCGTTCACCGCCCTGCACCGACACACGCACACGCCGCAATGTCATGCCGTCAGCCGTGACGACGCGGCCACGTGCGATGAATGGCGGGACGCTCTCACGCGGCGTCCGACTCGCGCCCGCCGAAGGCGCCGGCGCCCGCGAGTCGCGCGGCGGTGACGACTGACCCACGGCCACTGCGTGGCCGATGGCCATTGCCAGCACGATCTGAACCACCACCTGTGCCCGCACGGCTCGCTGGTCTCCTCCCTGACGGCAGACTACAACAGCTTTCGGCAGCGGAAAGAGCTGTCACGGTTTTTTCACTGGGGGATGAACGGAGGGGACGGAGGAACGGGACAAGCAAACACGGAGCAACGGAGAAACGGAGGCGAACGGAGGATGTCACGCTGACAGGTAGCTCCATCCCCGATGAGCCCCTCGTTGCTGAAGGTGGGGCGCCGGCCTGCCGGCCGGCGCCAGGGATCGAGGAGAACGCCGATCACAAACACGCTCACCGATCCCCCAGCGTGCTTGTGATCGGCGTTCTCCTCGATCCCTGCCGCGCGTAGCGCGGCCCACCTCGGTGACGCTGCGAGTGACACGCCGATTCGGTACGGAAACGTTTCCTCGTACTCGGCGCTTCCACTGGTGTTCAAGATCTGCCACGAGAACCGTCGCCCGGGTCGAAATCGCAGCGACTCCTTGGATTTGCAAGATGCCAAACGGCAGGCGTGGCGTTTGCTCCAGATCGTGGCCGATGTTGATAGACACACCGTTGAATGCCTTGACTGGCCGGATTCTTGGTGCCGCGATCGAAGTGCACAAGACGCTCGGCCCGGGATTGCTGGAGTCGACCTACAGGTCATGCCTGCTGTACGAGCTGACGTCGCAGCGAATGCGATTCGCGGTGGAGCGCCCGATACCGGTGGTCTACAAGGGAGCAGCTCTCGATGCGAGCTACCGCGTGGACCTGATTGTCGAAGGGCTGGTTGTCGTCGAAGTCAAGGCAGTGGTTCTGGTGATGCCGGTGCACGAAGCGCAGGTACTGACGTATCTCAAGCTCACGAAGTGCCAGCTGGGGCTGCTCATCAACTTCAACGTCGCGAAACTGATGGACGGCGTGACGCGATTGATGAACCCTGAATGCAGGAGAAAATCTTCGCGTTAGAGCGACGGAGGTGGCCCGCCGGCCGAAAGGCCGGCGACAGGGATCGAGCGTGCGCGGATCACAAGCGCGACAAGCATCCGACAGCGCTTGTGGATCCGCGTGCGATCGAGCCCTGCCGCGCGCCCCGCGCGCGGGCCACTTCTCATGCGTGCTCGGACGAGAGAACCTCCGTTCGGCTCCGTTCCCCCGTTTCTCCGTGTGAGACCGTTCCTCCGCCCCCTCCGTTTCTCCTCCGTAACCTCTGTTTCCTCCGTCACCTCCGTCACCGCCGTCACCTCCGGTACCTCCCTCACACCAACCACAGCACGAGCCCCGTGCCGACCACCACCGAGATCCATCGCGCTGAGCGCGGCGACGCATGCTTCAACCAGTTCCACTGCCACGCCAGCGCGGTCATCGCCGCGAGCAGCGCCACCACGATCGCCAGCACGCGGATCGGCGACAGCGTGGCGCCGTACAACTGGAAGAGGCCGGGACTCCAGATGGAGCCGTAGACGATGCAAAGATGGACGAAATAGATCAGCAGCGTCTCCTGCGCAACCGCGCCGAAGATGTGCGGCAGGTGTGACAGCCTGCGGCTGCCGTGCGCGATCACTCCGACGATCAGCAGACACGTTCCCGCCCGGACGAGCACTTCCGGCGGCACGAAGTTCGATGAGATCTGGCCGTAGAGCACCTCGACGAGCTCGCGCAGCCCGAGACCGGCCAGCACCATCAGGGCCCCGGGCAGCAGCAGAGCCGCATTCGCATAGAGTCCCAGGTTCGCCGCGCCCCAGCGTCCGTAAATCTGTCCCAAGGCAATGCCGAGCAGGATGTAGGCCGACCACGGGAACAGCGGGAAGAACGAACCGGAGGGGGAAGGCGAGAGATAGGACGAGACCGAGAGCGGCAGCCGCGCGGTCCAGTCGATCGTCCAGACGACCGGCGTCACGAAGATAATGACCGCGCCGAGCAGCAGAGCGACGATCGTGAACGCCAGTCGCGTGCGAGTGACCAGCACGAGCAGCTGAATGAAGACGAGCGTGCTGCCGATGAGCTGCAGCACGTCGACCGCGAGAAACGCCCGCCACTGCGCCTCGGTTGTCGACGAGAGCTCTCCGAACGTCGGCACCGGGAAGTGCAGCCCGTAGCCAAGGAGGACGAACAGCAGGAACCGCCGCGTGCGATCGAGGAAGGCGCGCGACACGCGCACGTGCGACGACCAGCGGCGGGTGGTGGCGATGCTGAAGGCAAAGCCGGAGAGCAGCAGGAACAGGCTCGAGGTCAGCCCCCGCTGGAACTGCCAGACGTCGTACCACGTCCCGGCGCGGTACGAGGGAGCCAGCAGCGCATCCACCGTGTGCCCGTACAGCATGAAGACGACCGCCAGCGAACGCGCGAGATCGATGAAGATGACGCGCTGCCTGTGGACGCCGGGAGCTGCGCCGGGTGGCCGGCTCGATGCTTCGGAAGGAAATTCCTGAGACAAACGGCTCTCAGTGGGTCATCGTCTGCAGCAGATCGTTGATGGTCAGCCCATGATCGGCTGGAGACACTCGGTGCCAGCATGCCGGCAGCGCCGCCGGCCGCGGCATTACGGCCAGCGACCGACGCGCCACCTCGACGTGCTGTGGTGAATGCACTGTGTTTTTACCACAGCACGCAGGGCAGCAGATGTGACACTCCGCAACGTGCACCGCCGGCACCGCGCCCGTCGTCGGGTTACTTCAATGGCGAGTAGTCGGCCGCGGTCAAAAACACCGATTCGGGAGCCTTGGCCAGCAGACGACCATTGGCTTCGGAGGCCGCCGACACCTTCTGCCACTCGGGGTCCTTGCCAAAAGCCGACCAGCTCTCCTTGGCCGCCTCACGGCTCTTGTGGGCAATGATGTACACGAGTGTGTTCTCGGCGAGCGGCGCGTCCATCGGACGGAAGTAGCCGACGTTCTGCATGCCGTGCTTCTCGAAGATCCGCAGAGTGTGATCGCGGAACCGGGTATGCAGCGCCTCGAGCTTGCCCGGGTTCGTCGTATACGTGCGCAGCTCGAACACGCGCCCAGCCGCCTGTGCACGCGCAATCGGCTCGCCCGGCACGATGCCGCGCACGGCGAAGCCGCCGGCGAACGCCGCCACCAGCGCAAATGACGCCAACACTCTCCTCATTCTGCCCTCCGATGCCTGAACGATCCGAACGATCCGAACGATCTATCTAGGCCGGCCTTCGATCACCGACAGCATCGACTCGTTGGGGACGATGCGTGTCAGAGCGAAGCCGGCAGCTTCGAGCAGCGCCGCAAACTCCTGCTCCGTCCGCTCGCGGCCGCCCGGCATCAACATCATCTCGATGTCGAGCAGCTTCGAGAGATGCGGCGTATTGTCCGCCGGCACGACCGCCTCGAGCAGGATCAAACGTCCGCCGGGGCGCCCCTCGAGACGCGTGTGAATATTGCGCAGGATGGTCAGCGACCGATCGTCGTCCCAGTCGTGGATGATGTGCTTCATGATGTAAGCGTCTCCGCCGGCAGGAACCTCGCGAAAGAAGTCACCCGATTCGGTGCGAACCCGATCGGCTACGCCGGCCGCATCGATGAGCGGCTGAGCGCCGGCAATCACGTGTGCGATATCGAAGAGCACCCCGCGCATCGACGGGTACTTCTGCAGCACTGAAGTCAACACGTGGCCGTGTCCGCCGGCGACGTCGACCAGCACTCCGATCCCGCTGAAGTCGTAGGCCTGCAGCACCGCCGGCATCACGTTGGCGCTGAAGGAGGTCATGGCGTCGTTGAAGATCGCCGAGTATTCGGGATTGCGCGCCAGGTACTCGAAGAGCGGCATGCCTACGACCTTGGCCCCGGCAGACTGCCCCGTCCGCACCGAATAGAGCATTTCGCCGTAGGCTCGGAGATGGAGCGGGTCGCAAAAGAACTCGACGCCGTCGCCGAGCGCGCCGGCGCCTTTCCGCAGGAGCAACGCTGCCGGCGTGACCGCGAAGGTCTTGGGCGCCACCTCGGCGAAGATACCAGCTGTGGTGAGCGCCCTCAGCACCCGGTAGAGCCCGTCTTCCGGCACGCCGGCGCCGGCCGCCAGGTCGCGGACCGCCTTCGGTCCGCCGGAGAGCTGCTCGACGATCTGAAGACTGACCGCAACGTGCAACGCCGCCGACACGACGTATCCCGTAGCCGCCTGAAACAGCAGCCGCGCCGCGGCGGCGTCCGGCGGGGCCGACGATGCAGCGGATGAATCGACAGTTGACATGAAGCCGTACTCTCCTCTGAAGACCCGATGTGGAACGATTAGCCAGTCATTATCCTCTAGACCCAGACCTCACTTGTGTTGAGGATGCGAATCCCTGTGGAGACGACCGACCAGACTCGCCTGACCGCGCGAGAAGGCTGTGGGGATCAGCGAGCTCACGGAGCTCGCGTCCAGCGGCCCTCGACGCCCTCGCAGCGCGGTCCGGTCGCCGG
>DASUGH010000112.1:0-2908 GCA_036274155.1 Vicinamibacterales bacterium
CGCACCCTCGCACCCCCGCACCCCCCCTAATACTTGACCCGCACCCGATACCTGAGCACAGACTCCCCCGACGCCGCGACCGGCACCTCGAAGCGTGCCGCGAACGCGTCGGTCTTGCGCGACTGGTGCGTCGAGCTGACGATCTGCCAGTCGCCGGCGATCGGCTCGTTCACCTGCACGGTGACCGGCGCGGTCTTGTGGTTGCGCAGCGTCAACTCGAAAGCCACCTCGAACACGTTGTCGGCAATGCGCGTGAAGTCGCTCTGACGCCGGTCGCAGACGACGTCGAAGGCGGTGCCGATCTCGAGGGAGATTGTCTCGTCGGCCGGTGTATGGCCGATGCGATCCTCGCCGGCGAAGTGCACGCCGCCCTTCGAGTCGGCCTGGTAGACGCGGACCACGCCGGCCGGCATCGGCTCGCCGAGCCCCGACGCGGCATCGTTGCGAAGCTCGTAGAAGACGCGCACCGCATCCCTGAGCGGAGTGCCGGGCTGCTGCCGGTTGCGGTAGTAGAACTGCTGTCCGTTGACGACGAATCGCTTGCGCACCGGAATGCCGCTGCCGTTCAGCATTGCCACCTGCTTGGTCTCCTTGTCCGCAATCGTCGTCCGGCGTTCGAGCTGGTAGAGGTGGTACTCGGAGAACGCCTCGCGCGACATCGACGCCGAGCGCTCGAGCGACTTGAGAGCAAACGCTTCGTCGGCCTCCGCCGCCGGTTGCCGGAGGCGGTGAAGATCGCCGGCCACGAGCTGCAGGCGGGCGTTGCGGTACGCGGTGCCGCTGGTGTTCAGAACCGTCACCCATCCGTCGAGATCCGCCCGCGCGTCATCACGTCCGACCGTCAGCACGTAGTCGGCGTTCCAGGTCATGTTGCCAGTCAGATATGACGTCTCGATGCGGTGCCGCGGCTGGCCGCTGTTCTCGAGCTGCCACACGAGCGTCGGACGGCTGTGCAGGTTGGCGGGAATCTCGGGGAAGCGGTACTGCTCGGCCTGCAGCCCGGTGACGATCTCGTTGCCGATCTGCCACACCGGCGCGTCATTGAACGCGAGCAGGCGCGCGGATACCTCTTCCTGAACCGTGGTGCCCCCCTGCTGGCGGGTCCGCAGCAGCCTGACGTCGCGGCCGACGTACTTTCGCAGCAGTCGCGGCGGATCCAGCAGATCGAACTGGTAGTTCTGCTCGAGCACCGCGAGCCGCGACGGCTCGGTCAGCGACCGGAAATGCACGCTTGCCGGGTTGACCGACGCGGCGATGTCCGCGAAGTGCAGCAGCCCGGCACCGGCCGGCAGCGCGAGCTCGCGCACGTCGCGCACGAGCGCGATGTTCGAGTTGTAGACCGTCACCGCGACGTCGACCTGATCGTCGAGGGTAGCGGTCACCGGCGAGTTGTCCGCCTGAGCGGCCGCCGCCGTCCGATCACCAACCGCGATGAATGCGCCTGCCGCTCCGCACAACAGAATCGCGACTGCGCCAATGCGTGCACCTGACCTTGACCCCATGAGAGCCTCCTCATGGAGAGAACGGGGAGGAGGCAGAAACTTGCAGGGCTGCGGCCTGAGACACGCCAGCCTCAACGCGCACGGCGTGGAACTGGCGACCGAATCCCACGAGCCTCATATTGGCGGCGGCGGCGGTGGCCCGGTGGCGAGGGTCTGCACCGTCGAACTGAGACAGTGCGCCTGAAGATCCTGAAGACGCGGAGGCTGCAGCCTCGAGTCTGGAGCAGGTAGGCAGCGCCGACTCAGCGCTCGGTCCAGCTGGCGCCGCCGTCCCGGGTCTCGAACGTCCGGCCGTCTGCCGTCCGAATCGTGGCCTGCGTGGCGCTCGTCGCGTCGAGCGACATGATCTGCACGCCTGCAGGCGCCATGGCCTCGACCCACCCGCCCGGCGTGCGACGTACGACCAGTCCGCCGCGTGAAAAGAACCAGGCGGCGTCGGCCGACGATGACGCGCCGCCGGCGAGCGGCTGCGATGCGGTGTGCTCGACGGTCCACGTCGTCCCGCGATCCGTCGAGCGCTCGATGACGTTGCCCCTGTTGATGCGCCACTGCACGGTGGCGTCCGGAGCGCGCACGAACGACATCGTCTCTTCGGCTCTCGAGCGTGCGACGGCTGCTGCGCTGGCGGCGCCGGCCGCCGGCTGCTCGAGCGCGGTCCGCGAAGGAGGCGGGCTTGCGGGCTGCGCGGTCACCGTCTGCTTCGTGGCATCAGCGAGCGTCTGTGTCGACTCGACGGCCGCCGCTCGATCCTGCGAATCGGCGCGGGCCTCCTGCGCCGAAATGGCAGGAGGTGCGACAGCCTCGCGCTCGGTAGCGTCGCGCTCCTTCTTCGCCAGCGCAGACTCAGCGGAGTACTCCTGACGTCCCGACGGCGACAGTGCCGACTCGGGCTTTGACTCGGCCGGCGAAGACGTCAGCGGTTGCGTCACTGTTGGCGGCGCCGGCACCCGCCCGTCCTGGATCTTCGCCGCCGGGGGGGGCAGGTCGCCGGGCCTGGTCGAGGCGAACCAGACGCCAACCACGGTGACTGCAGTCGCTACGGGGACTGCCCAGCGCCAGGCACGCCATCCGGACCACAACGAGGTGCCCTGTGCAGGCAACTCAGACGCGGGCGCCGATGCCACTGTGGCTGCGAGTATGTGGCCGCACCGCGAACAGGATGCGGCGTGCCGCTCCACCTGCTCGCGATCCGTACGACTGAGGCTGCCATCGACGAACGCCGCCAGCAGCTCCGGCTCCGGGCACACGCCACCCGCGGTGGCGCGCGAGCTCAGCGCGCGCGTCAGGAGCCGGTCGAGCGGATCATCCGAAGGGGACCGTGCCACGTGTGCTCCTTACCAGTTGAACGATTCACCAGCCATTTCTTGTGGGGTCAGGTCTTGAATCGCTGGTTTTTTCACGCTCTG
>DASUGH010000113.1:0-28703 GCA_036274155.1 Vicinamibacterales bacterium
CGTGATGAGTTGCATAAGTCCCGGAGCGCGGCGCCCGGATCGCAAGGCGCGACGACTGAGAATATTGGGCATATTTGAGGGAGGAGCAACGCAGCGAGCCGGGATGCCCCGCCCGGGAATTATGTGACTCATCACGTTTCCAGGGGACTAGCGTTTCACCGGCGCAGAGACGGCACTCAGCCGCGGAGCGTGCAGTCTGCTGCGCAGGCGCGCCCACCGGCGATCCGCTCTGAAGGAATCGGCTCTTGGATCGACGTCGATGGCGTAGAGGCTCACGCAGTTCTCGTCGACGGCGCGATCGAGCTCGGCGAAGACGCCTTCAGAGTCGCCCAGCGCCTCCCGACAGACAGCCATCGCATACGAATCCACGTAGTCGGTGTCGCGTCGCGCGTCGAGCTGGTCGAGAATTGCCTGCGCTTCCCGGCCGCGTCCCATACGAGCCAGGCAGCCACCCTCCAGCGCGCGCAGCCATGGCACGTCGCCGAACAGCGTGGCGGTGAAGCGGAACTGGGTCAGCGCCTCTTCGGCACGGCCGCAGTATTCCAGCGCTTCGGCGTAGAAGACGCGCCCGAGCAGGACGTAGGGCTGAAGGGCCACGGCCCTGGCCCCCAGCGCGGCGCCGGCGTCGAACTCACGCCGCCAGACGCGAACGGCGACTTCGGCCGCCGGCAGCACCGGCAGGAGCGGGTCGATCCGCCGGGCTCGCTCGACCGACTCGAGCGCCGCATCGAGCCGGCCCATTGTTGCGTACAAGGTGGTCATGCCGATGTGCGCCAGCGCCAGCGTCGGCCGGTCGCGCAGTGACTGCGCGAACTCGGACTCGGCCTCCTCGAGCCGGCGCTCGAACATGTGCAACCCCTGTCCATAGGTGCAGCGCAGCTCCGGCGTCGTTCCCACGAGGCGCTCGGCGCGCCGAAGCGCGCCGGCAAAGGCTGGATAGAGGTCGCGCCCAGGCTGGATGCCGTACGCGGCCAGCATCATGTAGCAGGCGGCCTGCCCTTCGTACACACGGAAGTCGTCAGGGCTTTCATCCGCCGCTGACTGGAAGCGACGGAGGGCCTGCTCGAATCCGCCGCGGGTGCGCAGGCTATAGAAGTGCCACCCCAGTCGAACCTGCTCGCTCGAACGGGGAACGTCGAAACTGTATCCCTCCCTCGAGTGATGGCGCACCCAGCCGCCATACTCCATCAGCGCTCTGCGAACCTCAGCCACCGTGACGTCGACCGTGTGGTGCGACACGACGACGCCTCGCCACGCGTGCGCCATCAGCTCGTCGTAAGTCAGAACTCGACCCGAGTGCCCCACGAGCACTTCGAGGACCCGGAAGGCCTGCGGCCGCAGCCGGATCCCGTGGCCATCGCGGACGAGCCTGGCAGCTGACGCATCGAGCGCGAACGGGCCGAATGACATTCCACCCATGAGCGGCCCGGGAAATTTGACCGTTTTTTGCGGACGGGTCAAGAGAGCGCACCCCTACAATCCGGCCACATCGGCGAAACCTGCACAGCGCGCGCGTCTTCGCGCGAGCCGTGCCGGGCTCAGCAGCGTACGAGGCCCGTGATCTCAGGGAGGGAGTTGTCCATGCGCAGACTGAGCGCAGCGTGCATCGTCGCCGGGCTTTGCGTCCTCGTTCCGTCCGCAGCGTTCGCCCAGGGCGTTCTCACTGGCGTCGTCAAAGACGCCTCGGGAGCCGTGCTTCCCGGCGTGACCGTCGAAGCTTCGAGCCCTGATCTGATCGAACGCGTGCGCACGGCCGTCACCGACAGCGGCGGTCAATACCGCATCGTCGATCTCCGCGCCGGCAGCTACACAGTCAGCTTCACGCTGCAGGGCTTCACCACCGTGCGGCGTGAAGGGATTGCGATCGAGGGCACGTTCACCGCCACCGTCAACGTCGACCTTCGCGTCGGCACCGTGGCCGAGTCGGTGACGGTATCGGGCGAGACGCCGATCGTTGACGTCCAGAGCGTCAAGCGACAGACGGTCATCGACAACGAGATGATCACCGCCATTCCGGCCGCGCGGTCGTACGCGGGCCTGATGACGCTGATGCCGGGCACGGTCACGCAGGGCGGCGCCGCCTCTGACACGCAGGTCGTGCCAGGGATGGTGGTGTTCGGCGGCGCCGGCGGCCGCAGCAACGAGGGTCGGCTTCAGGTGGACGGACTGAGCGTGGGGTCGGCGTTCAACGGAGCCGGCGTCTCGGCCTACATCGCCGATGTCGGCAACGCGCAAGAAGTCGTCCTCACTGCATCAGGCGGGCTCGGCGAGACCGAGGTCGGCGGCCCGACGCTGAACATCGTGCCCAAGGAAGGCGGCAACACCTTCAGGGGCAGCGCGTACGCATCGGGCGTTTCGGAACGGATGGTCGACAGCAACTACACGCAGGAGCTCAAGGACAGAGGGCTGACGACGCCGGGCAAGTATCAGCAGGTGTGGGATCTCAATCTCGGCGTGGGCGGACCGCTGTTCAAGGATCGCCTCTGGTTCTTCGGCCAGATTCGCGACGAAGGCAGCTATCGCACGATTCCCGGCATGTTCGCGAATCTCAACATGGGCGACCCGACGAAGTGGACCTACGTCGTGGATCCGACCAGGCCCGCGGTCGCTGCCGCCTCGTTCCGGACGACGGCGCTGCGTCTTACTGGACAGGCGTCGAAGAACAAGTTCAGCGTGTTCTGGGATGAGCAGAAGCCGTGCGAGGGCGCGGCGCTCGTCCCCGACGCGAACGCCTGCCGCCACTCGGAGCCCAACGAGATCATCGCGGGAGGGGCGTCGCCCACGCCGACGGCAAGCGCGATGGCGGCACCGGAAACCGCCGCGTATCGGGACTACGGACAGCGAGTGCAGCAGGCGCGGTGGACGAACCCGCTCACCAATAAGCTGCTTCTCGAGAGCAGCGCCGGCACGTATCAGAGCCGCTGGGGCGGCAAGGAGATGCCGGGTGCCAACACCGATCTCGTCCGGGTGACCGAGCAGTGTTCGACCGGACAGACGGCGCCTGGCACCGCCTGCGAACACGGCATTTCGAACCTGGTCTACCGGGCGCCGAACTGGTCGTCGAACAAGCAGCTGTCGGTCAACTGGAAAGCGTCCGCGTCGTACGTTCTCGGATCCCAGAACGCAAAGCTCGGGTACCAGGGCTCGTACCTCTCCGACAACCGGACAAACTTTTCGAGCGGCGACTTCGTCGCCTATCGGTTCAACAACGGTCTGCCCAATCAGATCACACAGTCGGTCAACCGTTTCACCACCAAGCAGCGCGTGGAGACACATTCCCTTTACGCGCAGGATACGTGGACTCTTGGGCGGGTGACGCTCATCGGCGCCCTCCGCTACGACCGCGCGTCGAGCTTCTTCCCCGAGCAGACAGTCGGGCCAGTGAGATTTCTGCCAATGGAGGTCTTCTTCCCGCGGACGAACGGCGTCGATGCCTATCACGACCTGACGCCGCGCGGCGGCGTAGCGTGGGACATGTTCGGCGACGGCAAGACGTCGCTCAAAGTCAACGTGGGCAAGTACCTCGAGGCCGCTCAGAATGGCGGCCTGTTCACGGCGCTCAACCCGACGAGCCGTCTGGCGACGACGGCGACTCGAAACTGGAACGACCGGATGTTCGCGGTGGGAGACCCGCGCCGCGACAACTTCGTGCCTGACTGCGATCTGCTCGACTCCGCACTCAATGGAGAATGCGGTCTGTCGTCGGTCACGAATTTCGGCACGCTCAACCCCGAGCAGAACCTCGACCCGTCGCTCGTTTCGGGATGGGGCAACCGCTCGTACGACTGGCAGACCGGCGTCGCCGTGCAGCGGCAGATCGTGCCGCGCGTCTCGGTGGAGGTCGGCTATCAGCGGCGGTGGCTCGGCAACTTCGTCATCACCGACAACCGCGCCAGGAACCCGGAGGATGGGGATTTCACCATTTTCGGAGTGAACGTGCCGGCCGATTCACGCCTTCCCGACGGCGGCGGCTACGTGCTCGACGGGCTCTACAACGTGACCCCCACCGCGGCAGCGCGCGCAACCGACAACCTGGTCACCCTGTCGAAGGGCTACGGCGGCCAGTCGCAGGTGTCGCATGCGCTCAACATCAACAGCACGGCGCGTTCGACGTTCGGTCTGGTCGTACAGGGTGGCGTCAACTACGCGGTGACGAACACGGAGCGCTGCGACATCCGCGCAGCGGTACCGGAATACTCGGTGATCCTCAGCACGACGACGTCGCCGACGCAACCCTGGTGCGACTTCTCGCAGCACCTCCTGCGGTTCACGGCGCTCGGGTCGTACAACATTCCGAAAATCGACGTGCAGGTGGCCGGGACTTTCCGGAGCGATCAGGGCGACGAGCTGGCGGCGAGCTTCACGTTCGGCCAGAGCGATACGGTGGGGCTGAACCGCGCGCTGGCCGGCGGAAGCGCGACGGCCGTGGTCAACCTGGTCGAGCCGGGGACGCTCTACGGCGATCGCGTCAACCAGTTCGACTTCCGGCTGGCCAAGATCCTGCGCTTCGGCGGTACGCGGACGAACATCGGCATCGATGTCTACAACGTCTTCAACACCAACCCCGTGCTCACCTACAACGCGGCGTTCGTGCCCAACCAGGCGGTGAACACGTGGCTGCGTCCGAATTCGGTGCTGACGCCGCGATTCGCGAAGTTCAGCGTGCAGTTCGATTTCTGATCCGGGACTCGGGGCTCGGGGCTCGGGGCTCGGGGCTCGGGACTCGGGGCTCGGGACTCGGGGCTCGGGACTCGGGACTCGGGGCTCGGGGCTCGGGGCTCGGGACTCGGGGCTCGGATCCCGGATCCCGGATCCCCCGAACCCCGAACCCCGGATCCCGGATCCCGGAGCCCGGATCCCGGACCCCGGATCCCGGACCCCGGATCCCGACCCGCTATGATCGCCCTATGGCGTTCATCGACTGGGCCGCGGTCCCGACGCAGTCACTCGCTCCAGGGGTTCGCATCCGCACACCGCATGGTGAACGGCTGATGCTGTCGCTGCTCGAGATCGACGCTGATGCCGTCATACCAGCGCATCAGCACCCGCACGAGCAGGCGGGCCTGGTGCTCGACGGCCAGCTCGAGCTGATCATCGACGGGGTATCGCGCACGCTCAGTGCGGGGGACGCGTATACCGTCCCCGGCAACGTCACTCACTCGGCGCGGGCCGTAGAGGGCCCTTGCCGGGTGATCGATGTGTTCAGCCCGATTCGCGAGGACTACGCGAAAGGCATGAACGCATACGCGCGGTGAACCTGGCGCGAGGCTGAAAGCCCGAAGCCTGGAGCCCGAGGCCAGGGCCAGGTCGAGGACAGGCGCCCTCGAATCGCCGGCCCGCCTGAAGCCGGACCTTACGGACCCCTGCGAAGCAGGACACGTCCTGAAAACGTCTGCAGAACGATCTCGGGCCCGCCGCCGTTGAGCGTCCCGACGATTGTGTTGCCGTCGAATCTGAACCCGCCGCCCTGCGTCTTGGTCCCTGCTGCCGGCTTCTGCTGCAGGTCGAAATCAGTGTAGACCTCGCCCTGGTTGCTCCTCAGCTTGACGTTGGCTTTCACAGACGCCGGCAGCGTGACGTCAACGTTGCCTCCGAACGAAATGAACGACATCGCCTTGTCGGCGCTGACGCGCGAGAGCCGCGCCGTGACGGGGCCCCCGTGCGACGTCGCCACGACGGCACCGGCAACGTTGGTGAGCGTCACCGGGCCACCATTGCTGGTCACTTCGATCTCGCCCTCGACGCCCTCCACCACGATGGGGCCGCCGCGGGAGCTCAGATCCAGATTGGTTCTCGCCGGCACCTGAATCTCAAACGACCTGTCGCGGCTGCGGCCGCCGCTGATCGACACCTCGTTGTTGCGCTCCTCGACCGAAAAACCGGCCGGCGGGGTCAAGCGCTTCATCCCCGGCGGGATGTCGTCGGGCGCCGGTGCTCCGGCACCGCGTCCTTGCCGCCCGCCACCGCCGCGTTCAGGTCTCTCCGGTGAACCGCCAGAGGGACTTGGGCTCACCAATACATCCTTTCGGTTCCCGCCCCTGACCGTAATGCTTCCCCCCATCACGTGTACTTCTACGGTACCGGGCCGCGATGGATCGCTCAGGTCTACGGTGACGGCGTCGGTGCTTTGCTGGGTGGTCTGCTGCGCGTGCGGCGCGATTCCGCCGATGCAGACGGCCGCCAGCACGCACGCGGACGCTGCCTGGATTCGTGTCATGACCCTTCTGCCCTCTTCTCTCACTGCGGGGATCAACCGAGCTGAAGCTCGGTTCTGCGAAATGCGTCGCCACATCACTCGGTTCTGTGAACGCGTCCCTGCATCACCCCAGTTGCTGCGCCGCGCGCGCCGCGCGCGCGCGGACCGTTTCATTCACCATCGGGTCGCGCGACAGGCGCACCAGCGCGTCCGACGCGGCGCGATCGTTCGTCTCGACAGCGAAGTCGATGAGCGCGATCTGCACGAGCGGCGACGTCTGGCGCAGCAGTGCCTCGGCTGCCCCGCGTCTGACGACCTCGCGATCGGCAAAGCGCCGCAGCGCATCCACGGTGGCCAGCCGGACGTTGTCGTTCGGGTCGTGCATCAGCGTGTCGAGCAGCGCTTCCACCAGCTCGCTGCCCGGCTGATCGATCTGGCTGCTCCAGCTCACGCCTCGCAGCCGTTCGCTCGCCGAGGTCTGCTGCATGAGCGAGAGGCCGACCATGACGCGCGTCGACCGCAGCTCGTCGCGCAGCGCGGCGACGTCTGCCGCCTGCGACGGCGCCGTCAGGCGTCCAACCGTCACGCCGATCAGCATCACCGCTGCGGCGGCCGCCGCGACGAGGGCGTGACGGGCGACGCCTCCATACACCCCGCCGGTCCCCGGCCTGCCGAAGCCGTCACGTGCCGCAGGCCCGGCGTTGGCAAGCACCCGCGCGAACCGCTCGTGCATGGCCTCGCCGTCCGGCGCCGGCGCCGGCACGCGTCCGAGCAGCCGCCACGCGCGGTCGAAACCCTCGAGCTCGCCGCGGCACGATGCGCACGCGGCCACGTGCTGCTGCACATCACGCTGCTCAGCGGCTGACAGCGTGCCCGTCAGATAGTCGGCAAGATACTTGGCGACGTCATCACATCGCATGGCTGGTTCCCACTCGTCAGCCGCAGGAAGGTGTCCCGCAGCTCCTTCATCGCCCGGTGCATCCGGACCTTGATGGTGCCGACATCCACCTCGAGCAGCTCGGCGATCTGCTCGTATTTCATGCCGCGATACCGGGCGAGGACGATGAGCTCACGGCGATCGTCGCGGATGAGCAGCAGCGCGCGCCGCAGCTGATCGACCTCCTCCGCACGTTCCAGCACCGTCGGCGCCGCGGGCGCCGCCGACGGCACGTCCACTCCGGCGTCCGACACGAGCGTGGTCGCGCGCCGGTCCTGGAAGTAGTCGGCGCGGGCGTTGCGCGCGATACGGAACATCCAGGTCTCGAAGCTGCCCACGTCGCGGTAGGTGGCGCGATATTTCAGCATCCTGACGAAGACGTCCTGCACGAGGTCCTCGGCGGCCGTCCGGTCGCCGGTCATCCGAACGAGGAACTCGAAGACAGGACGGTGATGGCGCTCGAACAAGACTCCGAGCTTGGCGACGTCGCCATCGCGTACGGCCCGCATGAGCGCCTCGTCTGTCACGGCCCTTTCGACGATTGGAATACCAGGAATGGCTGGGAAGGTTACAGGCGCAGAACCGACTTGCAGGTCGGTGAGTCGGTGAGACGGCGGAATCGCGGAAAGAGGCCGACCCAGCGGGTCGGCCTCAGCCCTACACGGCGCGGACCGGGATCAGGCTTACCGCCTTGCTTGCGCTCGGCGGCGCCCCCGTCCCGGCTCCCGCCCCTTCCGGCAGGTCGCCGGTATCCGGCCGCAGGTGCCGCCAGTTGTGCGGCTTGATCGTCGCCAGCAGTTCCTTCCGGGTCTTGATCGGAAGTCGCCGTCCTTCGTAGATCCGGCCGGTGCGCTGCATCAGCCGCTCCGGGAGCGCGCTCGCAAACATCAACATCGGCCAGGTGAAGTGCGGGCCATTCAGCTTCCGGAGCTTGTACGCCCAGAGTCCAATCGCGCCCAGCCGCCATGCCAGCGGTCCCCACCAGCTCATCTGACCCGGACGCAGGTTCATCTTCCAGCACTTCATCATCAGCTGCCACTGGAGCGGCGTGAACTGACGCGTCTCGGTCACGCCGGTCGACTGCTCGAGACGGGTGTCGTGCAGCGGCGTGAAGAGCGAGGGAATGAAGAACGCGAACAAGCCGCGCCGCTCCACCTCGTAGATCAGGTCGAGCGTCGCCATCACGTCCTCGTCGGTCTCGCCGGGACTGCCGACGATCAGCGTCATCGCCGGGAACCAGTTGTTGGCGTTCAACACTTCCAGGCCGCGCACCACGACGCTCGGCCACTCCTCGATCGGAAACGGCACGCCCTTGCCCGGCATGATCTTCTTGGCCTGCCGGACCGATCCGGTCTCCAGGCCGATGAGCGGAACGAGCGCCCGCCCCTCCGGGTGCGAGCTGAGGAGCGGCACGCGGATCGGGCTCTTCTCGAGAAGCTTGTTCGAGAGCTCGCGGATCAGAACCGGATCGACGACTGCCGGCGCGATCGTGGCGTGGCTGAGGAGGTGCTGCTCCACGCCCGGCGTGTCCACCACGGCCGAGAACAGGTCCACCAGCGCCTCCCGGTTCGGGAAGTAGAACGGCGTGTCGGTGTGCACCTGGCCCCAGATGAACATGTCCTCGGTGGCGAGCGAGATCTGCTTGTTGCCTTCGCGGACGTTCGCCCGCACGGCGCGCATGATGTTCTCTTTGGGCACGTCGAGCTGGGGGTTGAGATCGGGCACACAGAAGTGGCACCGCCGGCCGCAGCCGGTCGTCATCTCCACCACCCCGAACGTGGTGCGCTTGTCGGGGACGAGGATGCCGTCGCGGTCCTTCGGATGGCCGACTTCGATCTGGCGTGGCAGCTTCTCTCCGCGAACGGCTTTGGCGAAGAGCCCCGAGGTCTGTTCCGACTCCGCCCGGCCCTCGACAATGCAGTCGACACTGAAAGTGTCCCAGGAGTTCGTCTGGCTGATCTGCCATCCACCGGATCCGCCGACCATGACCTGGAAGTTCTTGCGGAACGGGCTGTTCTTGATCCGCTCGAAGACGTCGCGGGCGTAGTGCGAGTTGATCGGCTGGCTCGACGACCCGAATATCGAGGCGTAGACGCCGGCAGCGAACGTCACGCCGAGCGGGTTGTGCGTGGATACCGCCACGACGCGCGTGCGCGGGCCGACGAACTGGTCGAGGTCGCCCGGATAGCAGGCGGCGATGTCGTCTGCCGGATACTCGCGCAGGAGCGCCGCTTCGAGTACGCGGACGCCGGCAGGCATCGAGCGCGCCGAGCCGTCCTCGTTGTATTCGACGTTTCGCCAGTGGGGGTACTTGCGATTCAGGATGCCCTCGAGCCACATCGGCAGCGAGGCCATGCTCATCTGAATGAAGTAGCCGGCGTGGTCGATGATCTCGGTCAGGGGTGCGGTCAGAACTATGAGCTTGCCGTCGCGCATCCATCCTCCGTCGCCCGCTCGACAGGATTGGGGCGCCGGTGCCGCGACCTGACGGTCCCGTCCGCCGGAGGAGCCCCTCGAGCAGGTAGCAAGTGTCTTCGGGTGTTTAGGAGGATACTCCGGTCGCGAACACTTTACCGAATTCTGGCCCGTTCGCCCGGCAGCGGTTCCGTCCCGAAACCGCAGCCTGCGCCATTTGAACATTCCCCGTCACAGTTGTAGAGTGCCCCGGTTCTCGGAATTTTCGCGGAGGGCGCCATGGCGCGAGGTCTGAGGTTCTGTCTCCTGCTCATCCTGAGCGTGCAGCCGCTCCTGGCCCAGACCAGGGCCAAGGCGGAGAACGTCCCGGAGATTGCCTTCACGTCGGTCCCCAATTTCTTCAAACTGCCGGCCGACCTCTACTTTGGCGAAGGCATTGGCATCGCCACGAACTCGAAGGGGCACATCTTCGTCTACACGCGGAGCGGCGACACGCGCCTCCTCGAGTTCGACCAGAACGGCAACTACGTCCGCGAGATCGGGCAGGGCCTCTACGGCCTCGAGTTCGCCCATGCCGTCCGCGTCGATCGCCAGGACAACATCTGGGTCGTGGACGAGGGGACGAACATGGTCATCAAGTTCAACCCCGAGGGACGCGTGGTGATGGTCCTCGGCCGGCGGCCCGAGCCGGTGGCCGGGGCCTTCGACAGCACCCAGCCGGCGATGCCGGCAGTGAAGTACCGCTTCGGACGCCCCACCGACGTGACGTTCGACCCGCAGGGCAATATCTTCGTGTCCGACGGCTACGTCAATTCCCGCGTCGTGAAGTACGACAGGAACGGGCGGTTCGTCAAAGCCGTCGGCGATCGCGGCGCCGGACCCAGCCAGCTGAACACGCCGCACTCGATCACCTCCGATGCACAGGGCAACATCTACGTCGGCGATCGCGGCAACGCGCGGGTCCAGGTGTTCGACAATGATCTCAACCTGAAGGCGACCTACGACAACGTCGGCAATCCCTGGGCCGTCTGCGTCTCGCCGCCGCCGAATCAGTTCCTGTTCGTGTCGAACTCCAACCCCGACAGCAACCCGGCCGCGTCGTGGGCGATCACCGGCGAGATCTACAAGATGGAGCTGAACGGCCGCATCATCGGCAAGTTCGGCAAGGCGGGCAAGCGCCTCGGTGAGTTCAGCACCGTTCACGAGATCGATTGCCGTAATCCGAACGAGCTGTTCGTCTCCGAGATCTCTGCCTGGCGCGCGCAGAAGTTAATCCTCAACACCAAGTCATCGACCTCTTCGGCTTCGCTCACCGGGAGGGTGCCATGACCCGCACGAGCGGCGTTCTCGCCGCCGCAACGGTTCTCGCCGCGGCGGTGCTGTCGGCGCAGGCACCGGTGCCCGAGATTCCATTCCAGTCGGTCGGCACGCCCGATCTGCTGAAGTTCCCCGAGAACGTCCACATGGGGGAGGCGGCCGGCGTGGCCACCAACTCGAAGGGCGACATCTTTCTCTACACGCGCACCGGCAACCCCAGCGTGACACTCGGTACGTCGCGTGCCGTGTCGCACGGCGGCTCGCGGCTGTTTCAGTTCGACCGCAACGGCAAGTTCGTCCGCGAGATCGGCCAGGGCTCCTACGGCATGCAGCAGGCGCAGCAGGTGCGCGTCGATGCCGGGGACAACGTCTGGATCGTCGACCAGATGTCGACGCAGGTGATCAAGTTCGACTCGAACGGGCGCGTCCAGATGGTGCTGAGCCGCAAACCGGAGGCGATGCGCGTTCCGGCGCTGCCGCTCACGCCACCCGCGACCGGCGTGCCGGTGGTGCAGAAGGCGGCGGAAGGACCCGCGGCCCCGCCTGGCGCCGGCGCGCCGCCGGCCGGTGGCGGGCGGGGTGGGGCGCTGCCCGGTGCCGGCGCCGAGGGCGAGAGCTTCCAGCGGCCCACCGACGTCGCCTGGGACAAGGCGGGCAACATCTACGTGGCCGACGGCTACGGCAACGCCCGCATCGCCAAATACGATCCGAACGGTAAGTACATCAAGTCGTGGGGCAGCCGCGGATCGGCGCAGGGCCAGTTCGACATCGTGCACGGCATCGCCATCGACGCGCAGGGCACGGTGTACGTCGCCGATGAGGGCAACAAGCGCATCCAGACCTTCGACGGCGACGGCAACTTCAAGACGCAGTTCACCAGCATCGGCACACCGACGGCCATCTGCATCACGCCGAGCCAGCCGCAGTTCATCTACGTGGCGCACACCGGCGACCCGGACGGGATGGAGGATGCTGCGATCTACAAGATGGCGCTCGACGGAAAGGTCGTCGGAAAATTCGGCAGCGCCGGGAAAGAGATCAAGCAGTTCGGGCTGGTCAATTCGATCGACTGCCGCAACGAGAACGAGCTGCTGGTCGGGGAGTTGAGCAACTGGCGAGTCCAGAAGCTGACGCTGAAGACGGGGCGGTGACCTGGATCTTCAATGCCGAATGCTGAATGCTGAATGCCGAATCCTGAATGGCCAGATGACGCGGCTCGCCTGACGCGCCGCGACGTCCTGCAGCGCGCCGGCTGGATGGTTGCCGGAGCCGCCAGCCTCCGCCAAGGCTACGGCGGGCAAGCCGACTTGTTGGCCGCGTCACAGGCAGCCGCCACTCCCGCGCAAACAGCCGCCGACCTCCCGGTCAGCGACGTGATGATGCGCCTCAGCACCTACATGAGCGAGGCGCGCAACCGCGCACTCCCGGACGAGGTGCTCGAGCGGGCGAAACGCCACGTGCTGGATACCTTCGCAGCGATGGTATCCGGGGCAGAGCTGGCGCCGGGCCGCGCCGCCATCGGGTTCGCGCGCGCCTATGGCGGCAAATCGATCGCGACCATCGTCGGCGACACGACGCTGTGCGGTCCGATCGAGGCCGCGCTGGTCAACGGAACACTGGCGCACGCCGACGAGACCGACGACACGCTCGCGCCTGGCCCCTGGCATCCGGGGTGTAACGTCGTGCCGGCCGCGCTCGCGCTCGGCGAGCAGTTCGGGGCGAGCGGTGCACATTTCATCCGTGCCGTCGTCCTCGGCTACGACATCGGGACGCGTGTGATGGCCGCCATCCAGCCCGGACTCCCCAACAGTCACAAGCTGTCGTACGGCATCGCCGGCGTGTTTGGAGCGGCAGCCGCCGGCGGGTCGCTGGCCGGCATGGACCCGCAGAAGATGCGCTGGGTGCTCTCGTATAGCGCTCAGCAGAGCTCCGGCATCGAGTCGTTTCCGCGCGATCCCGATCACATCGAGAAAGGATTCATCTTCGGCGGCATGCCGGCGCGCAGCGGCGTCACCTCGGTCATGCTCGTGAACGCCGGTTGGACAGGCGTCAACGACATCATGTCGGGGCCCGGCAACTTCATCCTCGCGAACGCTCCGACCGGCAAGGCCGAGTTGCTCGTCGACCGGCTCGGCGAGCGCTACGAGATCACCCGCGCGAACATCAAACGATGGACGGTGGGGCAGCCGGTTCACGCGCCGCTCGACGCCATCGAGTCGTTGCTCAAACAGCAGACGATCGATCCCGGCCAGGTGCAGGAAGTCGTGGTCCGCTATCAGCCAGGGTCGATCACCGACAACAGCGGGCCGTCGGACATCAACGTCCAGCACGCGCTGGCCGTCATGCTGATCGACAGGGCGCTGACGTTTCGATCCATTCATGACAAGGCGCGGATGCAGGACCCGGCGGTTCTGCGGCTGAAGGCCAAGGTGCGGCTCGAGCCCGCTCCAACCGGTGCCGGAGCGGTCCGGCCGCCGCTGGTGCAGATCAGGCTCGCCGACGGCACGCGCCTGACTCAGGACAACGTGGGTGCCGGCGTGCTCGGCACCGCCGCCAACCCGATGTCCCGCGAGCAGCTGATCGCGAAGTGCCGCGACCTGATGTCGCCCGTGCTCGGCGCGGCACAGACGACGCGACTGATCGATCGGGTGATGGCGCTGGAAAAAGTCGCCAACATCCGCGAACTGCGTCCCCTGCTACAAGCAGCTGCTCGCAGCGGCTCACCGAGGTTGTCGGAGTACCCGAACGCCAAATAAAGAAGGCGGCACCCTCGCACGCCCGCACCCTCGCACGCCTGCACCCTCGCACGCCCGCACCCTCGCACGCCCGCACCCTCGCACCTTCGCACCTTCGCACCTTCGCACCTTCGCACCCTCGCACCCTCTCGCGTGTGTTGTCGATAATCGATGTATACTGGCCGAGGCGAGGGAAACATGCCGAAACCGTCCGATCTCCTGCAGGGAACGCTCGATCTGCTGATCCTCAAGACACTGGCGCGCGAATCGCTCCACGGGTGGGCAATCTCGAAACGCATTCAGATGCTGTCCGGCGAAGTGCTGTCAGTGCAGCAGGGGTCTCTCTACCCGGCTCTCCACCGGCTCGAGCAGCAGGGCTGGATCACGGCCGAATGGCGCGACACCGAGCAGGGACGCCCCGGGAAGTTCTATTCCCTGACCCGCCAGGGAAAGCGCCAGCTCGAACGCGAGCTCGAATCCTGGAACCGATTGTCCTCCGCCGTCGGCCTGCTGCTCGAACGCGCGTGATCGATGCCCGTCCGCCTGTTGCGCGTCGTGCGGCAGCGCCTGCGCGCCCTGTTCCGGAAGGACGCGCTCGACGCCGAGCTCGAAGGCGAACTGGCCTTCCATCTCGAGCAGCTGGTCCAGGAGTTCGTTGACCAGGGGCTCACGCCAGAAGAAGCGCGTCTAGCCGCGCGCAGAGCGATCGGCAACATCCCTTCGCTCGCCGAGCAGTGTCGCGACCATCGCGCCGTCGCATGGATGCACGATCTCAGGCGGGACCTCGTCTTCGGCGTGCGCATGCTCCGGAAGAACCCGGGGTTCACGCTGGTCGCCGTCATCTCCCTCGCGCTGGGCATCGGCGCCAACACCGCCATCCTCAGCGTGATGAGCGCGGTCTTTCGCGACAGCCTGCCCATCCCGAACGACGAACGGCTGGTGGTCCTGCGCACGTTTCCCCTGGACAATCCGCGCCAGGAAACGCATGCGCTCATGGCCGACTTCTTCGCATGGCACGACGAGAGCCGGTCGTTCGAGCTGATGGGCGCAGGGTTCGGACAGCAGGCGGACTTCGCTGGCGACGATGAGGGCGCCCTGCCCGAGCGGATCCAGGGGCAGGCGTTGACGGCGGAAGCACTGAGCGTGCTGGACGTGCCGCCGCGTGTCGGTCGTCTGTTCACGGAGTCAGAGAGCCGCATCGACAGCGGTGACCGCGTCATCCTCATCAGTCACCGTCTCTGGCTTCGCCGGTTCGGTGGACGCGCTGACATCGTCGGACGGCGTGTGCGCCTGAACCGCGTCGGCTTCACGATCGTCGGCGTGATGCCCGAGGGCTTCCGCTACCCCAACGAAGGCACCGACTACTGGGTCCCGTTGCGACCAAACCGCATCGAACCGCCAAGCCCGCAACGATTCTTCGTCGTCACGGCGCGTTTGAAGCCGGGCGTGACGTTCGGGCAGGCGCAATCCGATCTGGACGTCATTGCCGCCCGGCTCACACGAGAAGATCCCGACCGTCATCTCGGGTGGGGCGTGCGCGTCCGGCCGCTGCGGGAAGCCATGCTCGGCTGGAGCCTCGCGCCGCTCTTCACCCTCGAAGCCGCCGTCGCGCTGCTGCTGCTCGTCGCGTGCGCCAACCTGGCGGCGCTGCTGCTCGCTCGAGGCGTGGCACGAATGCCGGAGATGGCCGTGCGCACCGCACTTGGTGCCGGACAGGGGCGGCTCGTGCGTCAGCTCCTCACCGAAAGCGTCATGCTGTCGATCGCCGGCGGAGCGCTTGGCACGTTCGTGGCCTGGGGCGGCATACGCGCACTGGTCGATATGGTTCCGCCGCCAGGGGGCATCCGTATCAGCGAGGTGAATCTGGATCCACGCGCGTTGACGATCACGGCGCTGGTATCGATCGTCGCAGGCACGCTCTTCGGTCTGGCGCCGGCGATGATCGGCGCTCGAACGCGCGTCACCGCGACGCTGAAGGGGTCACCGGGCGGAACATGGACGAACCTCGTGCCCCGGTTCCGCGGCGGCCTGGTCGCGGCGCAGGTTGCCGTGACGTTCGTGCTGCTGATTGGCTCCGGACTCCTGATGAAGAGTTTCGTGCAAGTGATCTCGCGCGATCTTCAGTTCGATCCGCAGCGCCTGCTCACGTTCGAGTACCACATGCCGCTGGCCGACTTCATGCAGCGGCGCGGCTCGCTCGAAGGTCTTCCCTACTACCGGATCGATCCTCCTCCATCGCTGACGCTCGAACGGGTCTATCGCGGCCTGCGGGCGCTGCCTGGCGTGGAATCCGTGGCCGGCACGTCGTTCCCGCTGCTGAACAGCGTGGTCCTGCCTTCCATGGCGGTCAGCGTCGATGATTCTGGAGCTGGCAGGTCGCAGGCCGCCGGTCCGCTGCAGGCCCTTGCCATCGGTGTGAGCAGCTCGCAGTCCCACGTCGCCGATCGCCGTCAGCTGAGTGCCGCATACTTCCTCGTCACACCCGGCTTCTTCACCTCGATCGGCGCACGACTCGTCGACGGCCGCGATTTCGCCGACAGCGACACGTCCACCTCGCAGTGGGTCGCGATCGTCAACCAGAGCGCCGCCGTGCGCTTCTGGCGCGGAGAGAATCCGATTGGCCGCCAACTCCGGTTGCCGAGCGTTCCGGACGAGCGGCCGCGTACGGTCATCGCTGTCGTCCGCGACATCCCGCTCACGCGCCAGGGCGATCCGGCGCCGGTCGTCTACACGTCGTACCTGCAGCAGCCGGTGAACTATCCGCAGCCGGGCGCGAACATGCTCGGCCGGATGACGTTCATGGTGCGGACGACGGGCGACCCGATCGACATGCTGCCGGCCGCCCGGCGCCTCGTCGCCGGAATCGACCCGGACCGTCCGCTGGCCAACATGATGACCCTCGAGAGCCAGCTCGGCGAGTTCGTGCCGCAGCGCGGCTACATGGTGCTGGCGATCACCGCGTTCGCCCTGACGGCGATGCTGCTTGCGGCAATCGGGATCTACGGCGTGATGTCGTACGCCGTGGCGCAGCGCACGCGCGAGATCGGAATCCGGGTAGCGCTCGGAGCCGCCACAGGCGACGTCGTGCGACTGGTTGGCGAGCACGTCATCCTCGTGCTCTCGCTCGGGCTGTCCGTCGGCCTGGCTGGAGCACTGGCGCTCACGCGCCTTCTCCAGTCGCAACTCTGGGGTGTGACCCCAACCGACCCGCTGACGTTCATCGGCTCGGTCGTCGTGCTCGCCGCGGCTGCCGTCGCCGCGTGCATCCTTCCCCTCCGCAGAGCGACGGGTGTGGACGCGGCAACAGCGCTGCGCTGCGAGTAACGGCCGGCGCAGCGTCAGCAGCAGGTCCCGGCAGGCGCACGGGACCATTCGCCAGAAAGACCTGGCATTCTGCGCCGGAATACTCCCCGAAGCGTCGCCCGGCGCACGTTGACAGGCTGCGGGTCGGCTCTACAATGAACCGGTCACGCATTGTCATCGACGAGGAGCTTCCATGAAACATTCCATTGCCGGAACGGCGGTGGTGCTCGGCGTCGCAATGATCGTCACCGGCTTGTCGGTCGGGGCGCAGACCGGCGACGTGACCTTCACCAAGGACATTGCGCCGATCCTGCAGCGCAGCTGTCAGAGTTGCCACAGACCAGACTCTGTGGCGCCGATGTCGCTGCTCACATACGAAGAGGTGCGTCCGTACGCCAGGGCGATCAGACAGCGCACCGCGCTCGGTCATCGCCGCGGGGCGATGCCGCCCTGGTTCATCGAGAAAGAAATCGGCATTCAGAAGTTCAAGAACGACATCTCGCTGACCGATGCGCAGATCGCCACCATCGCGAAATGGGTGGACGCTGGAGCGCCGCGCGGCAATCCCGACGACCTGCCGCCCGCCATGGTGTTTGCAGACAACGACACCTGGCAGATCGGCACCCCTGATCTGATCGTCACCTCTCCCTCCGTCGAGATGAAGGCCGTCAGTCCCGACTATTGGGGCGCGCTCGCCGCAGTTCCAACCGGTTTGTCCGAGGATCGCTACGTTGCGGCCATGGAAATCAAGGAGGTCAACAATTCCCGGAACGCACCCGGGCGGGCAACGGTCGGCGGACTCTTCGTCTTTCACCACGCCGTCATGAGCGTGGTGGGCCAGGGCGGCCTGCCGGCCGGCGGCGGATGGCCGGTGCACGAGGTTGGCCGCAACGCCGACGTCTTCGACTCGCAAGCCGGAAAGCTCCTGCGTGCCGGCTCGAGCATCGCATTTCCGTCGGTGCACCTGCACGCCAACGGGAAAGACACCACCGCGAAGCTGCAGGTCGGACTCAAGTTTCATCCGGTCGGCTACAAGCCGGCGATCCAGTCCACGATCCTCAGCATCGGCACCGACGATCTCGACATCCCGGGCGGCGCCACCGTCACGCAGAGCGCGTATACGACGCTCTCGCAGCCGGTCAAGCTCACCGTGTTCGAGCCCCACATGCACTCGACCGGCGTTCGCATGTGCCTCGAGGCGATCAACGGCTCGCGTGTCGAGACGTTGAACTGCGCGGGCTACGACCACAACTGGGTGAAGACTTACGCCTACCAGGAAGACGCCGCGCCGCTCCTGCCGCGAGGCACCATCCTGAAGGTGACCGGCTACTTCGACAACACCGCGGCAAACCGGAACGTCGTCGATCCCCGGAACTGGTCGGGCCTTGGACATCGGTCAATCGACAACATGCTGATCATGATCGCGCAGGGAGTGAACCTCACCGACGAACAGTTCGCCGAGGAGGTCGCCAGGCGGCGCATGGTGCTGGGCCTGGCCGAAGGACAGGCAGCTCCCGGGTGCCCACTGTGCGCGTACGCCAAGGTCCCCGCCAGGTCGGGAGCCGGGGGCAGGCAGCAGTGAGGATTCGAGCCGCAGCGTCGCTGGTTGTCGTGGCGCTGGCCGGCGCTGGCGCCGTTTCCCTGGCGCAGCAGCCGACGCGTGGGCTCAACATCGCACCGGTCTACGAGGGGTGGGAGCGGCGGGCTGACGGATCGTTCGACCTGATCTTCGGCTATTTCAATCGAAACTGGGACGAGTCGATCGATGTCCCTGTGGGTGCAGCCAACACCCTCGAACCGGGCGGTCCCGATCAAGGTCAGCCGACGCACTTTCTCCCGCGCCGGAGCCAGTTCGTTTTCAGGGTTCGAGTCCCCATGGACTTCGGGAACGGCGAGATCGTCTGGACGCTCACGAGCAACGGCAAGACCGAGAAGGCGTACGGCTCGCTGAAACCCGACTACATCGTCGACGCCACGGTGATGGCCGCCAATTTCGGCGCCGGCGGTCAAACCGGAACGGTACCGGATCTCGTCGGCAACATCAGCCCGGTCCTCGAGGTCGAAGGCGAACGCACTCGCCGCGCGAAGGTCGGCGAGCCGATCACGCTCGTTGCCGTAGCGACCGACGATGGGAAACCACGTGTGAGGCCGATACAGCCGTTCATCGGCGGTAATCGTACGGTTCCTACCTCAGCGACCGGCCTGCGGCTCGGATGGCTGAAGTACCGCGGCGCCGGCGAGGTCACCTTCGACCCGCCGCAGTTCAGCGCCTGGGAGGACACCCGCGACGGGGCGAATTCGCCGTGGGCCGCCGGATGGCGGACGCCGGCGGTTCCGCCAGACAACACCTGGCGCACGCGTGTGACGTTCAAGACCCCCGGAGAGTACGTCCTGCGATGCGTGGCGCACGACGGCGCCCTCATGGCAACCGAGAACATTACGTTCGTAGTCGCGCCCTAGTTCTCTGTGTCCTCGGTGCCTCGGTGGCGAATTTCTCCGTGCCTCGCAGGCCGATTGAATTCACCACGGCCTGCCAGCTGGTGTCGGCCCGACGACCAGGAGTACCCTGACGATCAGGAGTGGTGTCTGGCTTCAGCCGGACCAGCAGAGATGGAACTGCGGGCCATCGGATCGCTGCCGGTGTCGATCGTCGGTCTCGGCTGCAACAACTTCGGTATGCGCATCGACTACGACGCGAGCGCACGCGTCGTTGGAGCGGCGCTCGATGCCGGGATCACGATGTTCGATACCGCGGACATCTACGGCGATACGAAGAGCGAGGAGTTCCTGGGACGGGCGCTCGGGAGCCGTCGCAGCCGGGCCATCATCGCCACCAAGTTCGGGATGCGACTCGACGAGAACCGGCACGGGGCGCGGCCCGAGTACATCAGGAAAGCCGTCGAAGACAGCCTGCGTCGGCTCAGAACCGACTACATCGATCTCTATCAGCTGCACCAGCCCGACCCGAACGTTCCGATCGTTGATACGCTCGGCGCGCTCGACGATCTGGTGAAGGCCGGCAAGGTCAAGCAAATCGGCTGCTCGAACTTCTCCGCCGATCAGATGGATGAGGCGCACCGCGCCGCGGCGCCAGGAGCGGCGCGCTTCGTCAGCGTGCAGAACGAGCTCAGCCTGCTGCACCGGGAGCCCGAGCGCGAGGTGCTGCCGGCGTGCACGCGCCTCGGCCTCGCCTTCCTGCCGTATTTCCCGCTCGCCAGCGGACTGTTGACCGGCAAGTACAAGCGTGGACGAGGAGCGCCGGAGGGCAGCCGTCTGTCCTTGTCGCGGACGGCGCGGTTCACGGCCCCGAAGAACGTCGCCATCGCGGAAGCGCTCGCGAACTATGCCTCCGCACGCGGCCACACGCTGCTGGAGCTCGCCTTCTCGTGGCTGGCCGCGCACGGGCAGTTGGCGTCGGTGATTGCCGGCGCGACGTCGCCGGAACAGGTGCGCGCGAACGCAGCAGCCGTCGACTGGCGTCTCCGACCGGAAGACCTCGCCGAGATCGACCGGCTCGCCCCGCCCTCGTGAGGACAACTCGGTGACGCTCGCTGCCGCCGCCGCGAGCCCCGAGTCCCGGATCCCGAGCCCCAAGCCCCGAGTCCCGGATCCCGAGCCCCGAGCCCCGAATCCCGAATCCCGAGTCCCGGGCCCCGAGCCCCGGATCCCGAGCCCCGAGTCCCGAGTCCCGAGCCCCGAATCCCGAGTCCCGGATCCCGAGCCCCGAATCCCGAGTCCCGGATCCCGAGCCCCGAGCCCCGAGCCCCGGATCCCGGATCCCGAGCGATACTGTTGCCAGCGCTGAAATGAATGCCGCCTCACGAGCCTATGTGAGGGCCGAGGGGCGGCAAACCTCGAGTGGAGGTCCGGATGGTGGTGAACGTTGCGAGATCGGTGGCGATCGCGCTGACGCTGGTGGCCGGCGCCGCCGCGCTGGACGCACAAGGGCGCGGAGGCGCACCGCCGGGGCGCGGCGGCGGACCGGCGGCACGCGGCCCGCGCGTCGGCACGATCGAGCACATCACGGTCCACGGCAAGGCGCTCGAAGGGAACCTCGAGGGCGACTCACCCGATCGCGAGGTCACCGTCTACCTGCCGCCGAGTTACGCGAGCGATCAGGCGCGCCGCTTCCCGGTGATCTACCTGCTGCACGGCTACGGCGGCCGCGACGACACGTTCACGGAGCGCCTCGCCAAGCTCGCGGCAAGCGCCGACACGCTCGCCGGCGCGCAAGGCTTCAGCGAACCGATCGTCGTGACGCCGAACGCCTACTCTCTGCACAAGGGCAGCATGTACTCGAGCTCGCCCACCACCGGCGACTGGGAGCGCTTCATCGCAGAGGATCTGGTCGCCTATATGGATGGCCACTATCGGACGTTCGCCAACCGCATGAGCCGCGGGCTGGCCGGACACTCGATGGGTGGATACGGCACGATTCGGGTCGGCATGAAGAGGCCAGACGTGTTCTCGAGCCTCTACATCATGAGCGCCTGCTGCCTCGAGGCGAACCGGACGCCGCGTCCGGATTCAATGGCCGCCTCCGAGGCGATCAAGACGCGGGAGCAGGCGGAAGAAGCGGCGCGCGCCCCCGGGTTCGGGCCGTCCGTGAATCTGGCATCAGCCGCCGCGTGGTCGCCCAATCCCGCGAACCCACCGCTCTTTCTCGACCTGCCGGTCAAGGACGGCAAGGTGCGGCCGGATATCGTCGCCAAGTGGGTCGCCAACTCGCCGCTCGAGATGCTCGGGCAGTACGTGGAGAACCTGAACAAGTACTACGCGATTGCCATGGAGGTGGGAACGAAGGACCCGTTGCTCGCCTCGAACCGTCAGCTGCACGAGGCGATGACCCGCCTGCGTATTCCGCACGGCTACGAGGAGTACGACGGCGATCACACCAACAAGGTCGGCGAACGGATCGCGAGAAACGTACTGCCGTTCTTCTCGAAGAACCTGGCATCACCGGCGAACCCGAGCTCACCGCCGGCGCAGAAGTAGATCCGGGGCTCGGGATCCGGGGCTCGGGATCCGGGGCCCGGGGCTCGGGGCGGTGGCTCCACGTAGCATGATTGTCGGATCCCGAATCCCGAATCCCGAGTCCCGAGTCCCGGGCCCCCTCACTTCGTCGCGCTGCTCTTCCTGACCGCTCGCTGCTCTCCGGCCTGGCCGCGCACGACAAGATGCGTGACCTTTCCCTGCGCATCCTTCACGAACTCGAAGCCGGCCGGCGTCGCCGTCGACATGAATCGGGTGTTCGACTGTGGCAAGAGCGGCAGCTTCGGCTCGTTGAGTCCCTTCACGAACAGCAGATCCTCGACTGCGGTGACGGTGACCTCCTGTCCGGGGGCCACCTCGTAGACACCCGCGTAGGAGGCCGCGACGGCCGGACTGAGCTTGAAGCGCGTGTCGACCGAGAAGTGTGCTCGCGAGCGTTCGTTCTCACAGAGGTCCTCCAGGAGCACGGTGTCGGCCTGCAGCGTGCGCTGCGTCTTGATCGTGAATGCCCTGGTGAACGCCTTCGGATCGTCGATGGTGATGTCGAAGTCCATGTGCCCGAAGTCGCGCCGGTAAAAGCGCTCGGTGATACGCAGAGACTCGGTCTGCGGGTGCCCGGCGCTGTCGAGCCATCCCTGATCGTTGAAGCCGGCGGTGGTCACCACCAGCGCGTCCCCCTCCCATTTTCCGACCGAGTAACCCATGTACGCCGGGTTGGGATCCTTCGGCAGATCGCGCCCGTCCAGGAAGACCGTGCGGTTCGGGCTGTTGGGAGACTCGTGCAGGATCACCATCAGCGCCGGCGTCTGCACGAGCCTCGTCAGATTGAAGAACTGATGGTAGGGGAGGCTGACGGGCATGCACTTCGCGAGGGGACTGTCTTTCCGCGATTCGCGCACGCGTCGAAGGAAGAGCGCCTCGGCCCACGGCTGGATGTCGGACGGCTCGAGATCCTGAGCGATGTTGAAGCGGTACATCGGACCGGCGCCATTCCAGATTCCGGAGAGATCGGGCTTGCCGTCGGCCATCCTAGGCGCCGGCGCGGCGAGGTTCGGTTTGCCGTCAGCCAGCCGCGGGATGCCGGGCGTCGGGTAGTTGAGCCACTGCGCGCGGCCGATCGCCGGCAACAGCATCGCAGCGAAGACGGCCACGAGAACCGCATCGAGCCGGACGTGGGATCTCATGTGACCTCCGGATGGCCGTGATTATATGGTCGGTTCATCACAGGTTTCGACAAACCGAGTGTCAGCTCGGTTTGTCACCCGACGGGCGCCCTCAGGGGAAGTCGGTCAGGCCTGAGATGATGCACTGCACGAGATGCTGGCCGCCGCTTGCCCCGTTGTCCGCGGCATTTTCCCAGCTCTGCACGCCGACGACGCGCGGCCACGGTTCGTTGTCCCACCACGCGAAGAACGGACCGCCCGACTGACCGACCGACACGTCGGCGCGGTGCCAGATCTCACGGGCCGTATCGTCGTTCTTGCCGTCGAGGCTGATGTCACGCTCGTACGACGGCTGCTCGGCCCCCGCAAGATCGGCAGGATAGCCGATATGACGCCATACGCTGAGGCCGTCCCAATCCTCCGAATACGTGCGCGAGCCCATCCAGCCGGTGGTGTCTCCCAGACGTCGATCGAGCACGATCAGGCAGTAGTCCTCGAGACCCTCGTTGCCGTCGATGGTGGGTGGAGTGACCTGCTGATAGGCGTACCAGTGGATGCCCCACGCCTCGCCGAATGGCGTATCGCCGCTGAAGTACGACGGTCTAAACTGCACCCAGCCCGCGGTGCCATCGCCGTTCCAGGAGATGGCATGGCTCACCGTGAGCATGTGCCGAGGCCCCACCATCACGCCGCTGCCGGTGCCCGATGGCGTGTCGACGCGTCCAACCGTGCACCACGGAAACGCCGTATCGTTGAAGGTGTAACGGCTCTCGGGATTGAACACGGTGGTCGTGTACTTCTGCCCTCGGCGGCGCGGATGGAACAGGTCGAGCCGGGGGCGCACACGAAGGTCCCTTGGCAGACGGTCCGGTACCGGCTTCAGCCGCAGGTGGTCGGGCAGATATCCCGAGAGCGTCGCTGATTCCCGTCCGACCGACGTCCTGCGCAGCCTCGTGCCTGGCACCGACGGCCGAATGAAACGCTCGCCCGGACGGACGCCCGACACGGCGACTCTCAAACCGTTTTCGCGCCCTTCGTTCCGGACAGCTTCGACACGCGCCGACGCGGGAACGGGCAGCGTGAACTCGAGCGCACCCGCTGGCGCATCCTTGAGCGGCGGACGCTCCTTCAACCGTCGTCGAAGCTGAGCATCGGTGAGCGGCGGCGCCTCGCGGCGTGCGGGCTTTGTGATCTTCCTCTTGGCCATGTGACCTCCGGCGGAGCACTCGATGCGTCACTGAGACGACCGCGCTCCGGCTTCCTAAGGAGGTTAACGGCGGGAGAACGAACTACGAACAAGAGGATCGCGCCGTGCTCCGCCTGTTACTTCGCGCTCGGCTGCGGCTTGTCGTAGACCTCCGGCTCGTGCGGCCCGAAGCCGAGGCGCGGAAGATCGCGGTTGTTCTCGTTGCACGCAAACTCGATCAGCTCCTGACCGCGCGGCATGTGCTCGAAGACACGGTCGAAGGTGAACGGCCGCGTGTAGTACTTCGGATCGGTCACGGTGACCTCGTGCGCCAGATGGTCGGCGTCGGGCCTCCACCAGCGCTCCACGACGGTCATCCCCTCGCTATGCGGGTGCGCATCGTCGTCCAGCCAGCTCTGCTCCTCCTTGAAGCCGGCCGACTCGATCACGAACACGTCGCGGTCCCAGCGGCCGACCGACGTGCCGAAGAACGACGGCTCCGGCCTCGTCGGCAGCGTCCGGCCGTCGACCGGTATCGATCGGAAAGTCCACATCAGCTCGTAGAGGAACGCGACGCGCGTCGGGCTCTGCACGATCTGGAAGGGGACGCCGCTGATGCTCGCGCGCGGGATGCCGGCGAAGAGGCACAGCCCTTCCGGATTGATCGTCTTCGTCCGATTGTGCTCGTATGCGGCCGCACCGGCTGGCGTGAGGATCGCCTTGAAGCCGCCCGGCACATTCTTGTCCATGTTGCGGAGCAGCGGACCTCGCCAGAAGCCCGAGAGATCGGGCTTGCCATCCAGGGTCCGGGCTGCCGGCCCCGGTGTCTGCAGAGAAGCCACAGCTGAGGGAAACGCCCACAACAGCAGGAACGTCGCAGCAAGCCGTTTCACCATCGGTTGAACCTCCGGCGTCACGACAAGCATATACTCGCGATGCGTTTGTGGAGGTCGTATGCGCGTAAGAGCTCTCGTGTTGTCCTCGCTCATCGCGGCTGCGACGATGACACTCGGTTTTGCCGGCCCACCAGTGCTGACGCCCGCGGAAGGCCCTCCAATCCGCATCGGTCGGCCGAACAACATCGCGATTGGCGATGTGAACAACGACGGACATCCCGATCTGGTGGTCGCGACGCAGGCGAGCACCGTGACCATTTTTCTGGGTCGCGGCAACGGACAGTTCACGCCGGCGCTCCCCGGTGCGATCAAAGTACCGGCGCCGCCCGACGAGCTTGCGGTGGGCGATCTCAACGGTGACACGAACCTCGATCTGGCGCTCGGAAATCATGACAGCTATGGCGTGACGCTGCTGTCTGGCGACGGTCGCGGCGGATTCCGGCTGGCGCCGAGCTCGCCGGTGGTCATGAAAGAGGGCCGGCAACCCCACACCCATGGCCTCGCCATCGCGGATTTCAACCGCGATGGCAAGTCGGATCTCGCGAGCGTCAACAGCAACGACGACAACGACGTGGCGGTGATGCTCGGCGATGGGAACGGACGGTTTACTCGCGCACCTGGCTCGCCTTTCAGCGTCGGTCAGGCCCCGTATCCTCTGGCTGTTGGCGATCTCGACAACGATGGCGCGATGGACGCGGTCGTGACGATCACCGGATTGGGGGCGCCGGCGAGCACCCCCAGCAATCTCCTGACCGTCCTCTTCGGTGATGGCCGCGGCGGGTTCAGGAGACAGGATGTCACACTGCGTACGAAGAGCACGTGGTTCGTGGCCATCGCCGACGTGAATGGCGATCGAAACCTCGATCTGGCAGCCACGCATGGCAGCAGCAGCCTGGTGAGCGTCGTGCTCGGCGACGGTCGTGGCGGTTTCACTGAGGCGCAGGGCTCTCCTCTCGACCTCGGGCACAACGCCTTCAGCATCGGGATCGCGGATTTGAATCGCGACGGACGTTCTGACGTGCTCGCCGCCGCAGACGAAGGCGTGCGCGTCATGCTCAACAATGGGCGGGGCGGATTCGTCACGGCGCCCGGGTCGCCATTCGCAACAGGCAAGGGAAGCTGGCGGCTTGCGGTCGCCGATGTGAATTCGGACGGGAAGCTGGATGTGGCAACCAGCAATCTCGAGACCGACAGCGTGACAGTGTTGCTAGGCCGTTGACTTCTCGCCGGCTCGTTTCGCGTGCGACTCCATGGCGCCTTTGACGCGCTCGGCCTGCAGCAGGTGGCGGCTCTGGTGCTTCGAGAGAATCTCGAATCCCGTGCCTACCGTGAACCGAAGCACAGGGACAAAGGGGTTGGGGAAGCGAATACGATTGACGTCACAGTTCCGGGCAAGGAACATCAGGTCGCGCACGGCGTCATTGCTGCGCACGAACCGATCGAGCACGTTCGAGTCGACGTTCGAACCGGGCGTGATTTTCTTCGGCGCCCGCGCCCGCTTCGTGTGCGGCGACGGTTCGATGTAGTTGCGGATGAACCAGCGGCCGAACCACCCTGGCGTGATGTCCTGAACGATGGCCGCTGGACGACCAGTCAACGACCCGGACATGGCGCGAACGTATATCTCGTTGCCGACGCAGAGGTGTTCGAGGCACTGGCCAATGCTCCACGCGGCTGGATCGGGCTTCCAGTTCAGTTGCTGGGGAGTCAGCGACGCCGCGATGGCGCGGGCGCGCGCGTCGGCGCCATGCAGCTCTGACGTCAGACGACGACACCAGGAAGGTGCAGCGTCGTCGAGCTGAACGGTCATATCCCACGATAGATCAGGACAGGGATGGAGTTGCAAGCCACTTACGAGCTCGTCACACCTGTCAGCGCCAGCGAGTGGCGCGCGTATCACGACATCCGCCGTCAGGTCCTCTTCGAAGCGCGCGGACAGTTCGGCGTGTACGACGAGAACCGTCCGGATGATCGGGCCCCGGGAAACCATCCGAGGCTGCTGGTCTACGACGGGCAACCGATAGGCGTCGTCCGAATCGACATCGACGGAAGCATCGCGCTCCTCCGCCGCGTCGCTGTTCGTGCCGATGTCCAGAGGCTCGGCCACGGCCGCGCGCTCATCTCGCTCGCCGAGCGGTTTGCCGAAGAGCGGGGTTGCACGGCGCTCGCCTCGTTCGTGGCGCCGGATGCCGTGGGGTTCTATCAGCGCTGCGGCTTCGCTATCGAAGACAATCCGGTACGCTCCGAGGGTCAGTCGGTCTTCATGACGAAGAGCCTGGCTCAACATTGAACCCTGGAAATCCGACCGCGGGAGAACAGCCTCGATTCCGACGTGAGGAGCAGCGTTTCGTTGTCGAGATAATCGATCGCCTCGCCCTGCGGCTCGACATCGCCGAGGTAGCAGGGACGCTGGCGATCCCGCCACTGACGCCGGCCGCGTTCGTCCTGCGCCGCGGCATAGAAAAAGATCTCGTTGTAGGTCCTGACCGCGAGCATCGTCCCGTCCGGTGAAATGGCGGCGCCGGTGGCCAGCCGGCCGATGCGCCCGTCCGGCGTGATGCCGCTGCTGCCAAGCAGGTCGGCTGCGACGACTTCGCGAGAGACAATGGCCCGTTCGACGGCGGCGGCATCGACACCGAAGAAATCAATCGTTCCGGTCTGCCCTTTCGTCACGATCGTGACGTCACCCTCGGGATGGACGGCAATCGCCTCGCTGTCGTGCGGTCGATCTGGATACCGGAATCGGAAGGACTGTGCAGCCGCCGCGGAGGCGCGCTCGCCTGTCGAGCCGAGCATCGGCTCGGCAACGACGTAAACGGTGAAGGCCGTGCGCGCGCGGCTGTTGTTGCCCGTGTCAGCGATGTACACGCAGCGCGATGAAGCGATGCCACGCGGACATGGCCCCGAGCTCATGTCTTCCCAATCGATGAGGACCGAATTGCCGACCCGAATCGAGGCCAGAAGCCGCCCTGACCGATCGATGGCGTAGAGATTGGGACTGTCGCCAGAATCGTTGTGAGACCAGAGCACGCCCGGCTGCGTGCGGCTCACGGCGACACCGGAGCTCTCTGCGAGCTCGGCGGGAAGCGTCCCCACCGCCTGGATGTCCCGGGCGGCATACGCCGAACCGTTCTTGCGATGCGCGGCGCGCTCGGGTTCGGTAAAGAGCGCGGCGAAACCGCGCCATCCGACGATGCCGACGATGGCGATGACGACGAATGCACTGGCGATGCTGGCCAGGTGCTTCACGTGCCGTCACCCAAGTCCGGTGTCGAAGGTCAGAGCGACTTTCGCCTTGGGCATACTTCTGATGAAGTATCCACCACCCGGGCCGGCAGTGAAGCTCCGCCTCAAACCGCCGAGACCCAAGAGCGGTCATCTCCGCTTCACTGCCGTCAGCATCTCTTGCCCGGCTCCGCCGGGCCTAGGAGTCCGTCCGAGTAATCGCCGTGATGGTCACGACACCCTCCGCTGCGCGCTCACGGTGCAGGCCGTTGGTCCGGGCGATGGCCGCGGCGGTGTCTCGTCCGAGCCCGAGCGCGAAGGACAGCTGCCGCCACCCG
>DASUGH010000114.1:0-6295 GCA_036274155.1 Vicinamibacterales bacterium
CGACGCCGAGCCGGTCGCGTATCTTCGTCTGCCGTCCCGCGAGCGGCGCGACCGCCGAGCAGCAGGCGGCGTGCGCCAGGCAGATCATCGCGTCGTTCGCCCGTCGCGCGTATCGTCGTCCGGTCACGGCCGAAGACGTCAACGAGCTGTTCCAGTACTACCAGGACGGCGTGAAGAAGGGCTTTGACGAAGGCATTCGCAGCGCCGTCACCGGGGCGCTGGCCAGCCCCTTCTTCCTGTATCGCACGGAGCGCGTGCCGCAGCGGCTCCGCCCCGGCCAGTCGTATGCGATTGACGATCTCGAGCTCGCCTCCAAGCTTTCGTTCTTCCTCTGGAGCACGATTCCCGACGACGAGCTGCTGCAGATTGCCAGTGAGGGCAAGCTCAAGGACCCTGCCATGCTCGACCGGCAGGTGAAGCGGATGCTCGCTGACCCGCGCTCGGAGACGCTGGCCAACAACTTCGTGCCGCAGTGGCTCGACCTGAAGCGGCTCGACGAGATCGTTCCCGACTCGTCGGTCTTCCCGTACGCGTCGGGCCGCGCCGATCCGCGCGACGACTTCAACACCGAGCTGACGCTCTTCGCCGACAGCATCTTCCGTGAAGACCGCAGTGTCGTCGATCTGCTGCGCGCGTCGCACACCTATCTCAACGAACGGGTGGCGCTCCACTACGGCATCACGACGGTGAAGGGTGATCGCTTCCGGCGCGTCGAGCTCACCAATTCCGTGCGCTGGGGTCTGCTCGGGAAGGGTGCAGTGCTGATGGCGGCGGCCTATCCGAACCGCACGTCGCCGGTGCTGCGCGGCGCCTTCATCCTCAAGCACATTCAGGGCGTGCCGCCGGCTACGCCGCCGCCGGATGTGCCGACGCTGGACGAGAAGGACATCGGCACCACCAAGGCGCTGACCGTGCGTCAGATGATGGCGAAGCATCGTGCAAGCCCGACGTGCGCCTCGTGCCATGCGGTGATGGATCCGCTGGGGCTGGCGCTCGAGAACTTCGATGCAACTGGCATGTGGCGTGACCGCGATCGGTATGCGGGCGCAACGATCGATGCCACCGGAGAGCTGCCAGACGGCACGCCGCTCAAGGGGCCGGACGACCTCCGGAAGGCGCTGCTGCGACGTCCCGAGCAATTCGTGCAGACCTTCACCGAAGGCTTGATGACCTACGCGACCGGGCGCACACTTGAGTACTACGACATGCCGACCGTCCGGCGGATCGTGCGCGGCGCGGCAGCGGGCGACTATAAGTTCTCGTCACTGGTCCAGGCGGTTGTTCGGAGCGATCAGTTCAGGATGCGTCGGGTACCCCAGGGAGCGGCGGAAGGATCGAAGTGATGTAGGCCGGGTCCCGCGAGCCGAAGTGGCTGCGAGCGGACCCGGCAGGTCGTGTAGGCCGGGTGCCGCGAGCGGACCCGGCGAGGCGTGTAGGCCGGGTGCCGTGAGCCGAAAGGCCATGCGAGCGGACCCGGCGGAGAATGGCGATGCATGTATTCAAGAAGCACATCTCACGGCGAACGGTATTGAAAGGTGTCGGCGCCAGCATCGCGCTGCCGTTGCTCGACGCGATGAATCCGGCCGCGACCGCCTGGGCGCAGACGCCGGCCGGCAAGACACCGCAGCGCTTCGCCTTCATCGGCTTCCCGCACGGCGCGATCATGGACAAGTGGTCGCCGGCGCAGACGGGGCCGAACTACGAGATGTCGCCGATCCTGCAGCCGCTCGAGCCGCTTCGCCAGCACCTGACGATCGTCTCGGGCCTGCGCAACAAGCCGGCCGAGACGCCCGAGCCGCACGGCTACATCGAAATGACGTGGCTGACCTGCGTGAAGCCGTGGGATCACGGGACCAACGGCAAGGACTGGGGCGTCAGCGCCGACCAGTTTGCCGCGCGGCACGTCGGCCAGGACACACGGCTTCCGTCGCTCGAACTGACGACGGCGCTGGGCGGAGCGCGGATCGCATGGCGGACGCCGACGCAGTCGCTGCCGCAGGAGGGCAATCCGCGGGCGGTGTTCCAGAAGCTGTTCGGCTATGGCGACACCGAGGAGGAGCGCGCTGAGATCCTGAAGGAGACCGGCAGCATCCTCGATCGCGTGCAGGACCAGGCGCAGCGCCTGCAGGCCGGCCTGGGCGTCCGCGATCGCGTGGTCGTCAGCGACTACCTCGATTCGGTGCGTGAGATTGAGCGCCGTGTGCAGATGGCGGCGCAGCAGGACATGTCGCGCCTCGAGATTCCCGATGCGCCCGTCGGCACGCCCAACGATCTCACCGAGCACTTCACGCTGATGTTCGACCTGATGGCGCTGGCCTTCCAGGCCGACATCACGCGCGTCATCACGTTCTCGATGGATCGTGAAGCGAGCATGCGCACCTACACGAACCTCGGCATCTCGGAGGGCTTCCATCCGCTCTCGCATCACGGCAACAGCGCGCAGAAGATGGAGCGGCTGGTGCAGATCCAGCGCTATCACACCGAAGTGTTCGCGAAGTTCATCGACCGGCTTGCGAAGGCGAAGGAATCCGACGGGACGGTTCTCGACCACTCGACGATTCTCTTCGGCAGCAACATGAGCAACAGCGATCGCCACAACAACGATCCGCTGCCGGCGGCGCTGCTCGGCCACGCGCACGGGCGCATCAAGGGCGGCCAGCACCTGAAGTACCCGCAGGACTCGCGCTTCGCCGACCTGCTCGTCACGCTGTTCGATCGCAACAACATTCCGATCGAGAAGATCGGCGACAGCGGCGGAACCTTCTCGGAGGTCTGATGCGCGCGACTCGCTTTCTGCACCGGCGCGACGTCTTCATGCGCCTGGAGTTCGGCGTGGCCGTGGCGATCGTCGCTCTGCTGCTCATCGCGGCCGTGTTTGCCGGGACCCTTGACGCCGCAGGTTCGCCGCTGCTCGATGCGGCCGAGCGCGGCGATCGCGCGGCGGCACTGAAAGCGCTTGCCGCGAAAGGCGCCGATCCGAATCAGGCCGGCCCGGACGGTACGACCGCGATCATGTACGCCGCTTCGAACGGCGACGTCGAACTGGTGCGGGCGCTGATCAAGGCCGGCGCGAACGTCACGCTGAAGAACCAGTTCGGCACCACCGCCATCACGGAGGCTGCGATCATCGGCGCGACGCCGGTCATCGACGCGCTCCTCAAGGCGGGCGCCGATCCCAACACGAAGAACCCGGAAGGCGAGACGCCGCTCATGGCCGTCGCGCGCAGCGGCAACGTCGAGGCGGCGCGGCTGCTCGTCGAGGCGCGCGCCGACGTCAACGCGAAGGAAGACTTCGGCGGGCAGTCCGCCCTCATGTGGGCCGCGGCGCGGAGCCAGCCCGAGATGGTGAAGTTCCTGGCGTCGAAGGGCGCCGACCTCAACGCCCGAGGCGTGGTCCGCCAGTGGGAGCGCAAGGTCATCAAGGAGCCGCGCCCGAAGGACATGAACAAGGGCGGCTTCACGCCGCTGCTCTATGCCGCGCGCGAGGGATGCGTCGAGTGCGCGCGACACCTGATCGCGGCCGGCGCCGATCCCGACCTCGAGGATCCGGAGCGCATCACGCCGCTGAACATGGCGCTGCTGAACCTGCATTTCGAGTTCGCGGCGTTCATGGTCAAGGCTGGCGCCGACGTGGACAAGTGGGACCTGTTCGGCCGCTCACCGGTCTACATGGCCGCGGACGTCAACACGCTGCCGGTGAAGGGCAACGGCGCGATGGCGGTGATCCCGAGCGAGGATTCCGTCACCGCGCTCGACGTCGCGAAGCTGCTGCTCGAGGCGGGCGCCAATCCGAACATCAGGCTCAAGCGCCGGCCGCCGTACCGCGACGTGCCGCAGGACCGCGGCGGCGACTCGATCCTCTCGCAGGGCGCGACGCCGCTGCTGCGTGCCGCACGCGCAGGCGACGCGCCGTTCGTCGAGCTCTTGCTGAAGCACAAGGCGCTCGTCGATCTTCCGAGCAAAGAAGGGGTGACGCCGCTCATGGCCGCCGCCGGAGTCGAGTTCGGCGATCGCGTGACGCGCGGGCGCAACCGGACCAGAGAGGGCGTAATCGAGACGATGAAGCTGCTCATCGCCGCGGGCGCCAATGTGAATGCGACGATGGTGACCGAGCGGCGGGGTGGCGGCCCCGGGGAGCCGACGTCGCAGGCTGCCGCGTACGCGATCAACCTCCGCGGACGGCCGAGCCAGGTGCCCAGCCCGTTTGCGGTGGCGCATCAGACGGCGATTCACGGCGCCGCGCAGCGCGGGTTTACCGAGTTCGTGAAGTTCCTCGCCGAAAACGGCGCCGACCTGACACTGAAGGATGCCAACGGTCGAACGCCGCTGGATCTCGCGAAGGGCGTCGGCGTCCCGGGCGTGCGTCAGGCCGCTGGAGAAGGGCACCCCGAGACCGCCGCGCTGATCGAGAAGCTGCTCGCCGCGAAGGGCGCCAAATAGGCGCCCGCCACCGCCGCTCGCTCCAGAGTCCGGGATTCCGCCGTCCAAGTGTATTGCGGCAGAGTCGGTTGCCTGAATTAAGGAACAACTAATTTCGCCGCGCCGGTGTCTAATGGTCCAGAGCACACGGCGATGCTTCGTCTTGCTGGCCGCTCGTGTAACGCCTTACTCCTGGCTCCTCTGCTCGCCTTGACGGCGAGCGTCTGGCGATCTGACCAGTTTGGAAAAGGCCACCCTGGTGGCTGTCCTGAAGACACTCACCGATCCCATGTTTCTGAGCGATCCGCGCTTTCGGACCCCTTCGGCCACGCGTCGTCCAACTCGAAGGAGTGACTGCCATGCGTTACGGCTTCGCTGCATTGCTGATGCTGATTTCGTCCGTCGTGACGGCGCCGGCACAAGGTGTGTCCGCGCCTCAACTCGTGCCACCCGCGGGGCCGCCGAGTACGTTCGCGCCGCTCCCGACTTTCGCGCCAGTGCCGAATACGTTCAAGGTAGGGTCTGCGACACCGGAGGCGCAGGTGAGTCCCGACGCCGTGATTGCGCGTCTGATGCTGTTCGATCGGAACGGCGATGGCAGGATCGCGGCCGGCGAGCTGTCCGAACGGATGCAGGCGCTCGTGGGGAGGGGCGACAAGAGCGGGGACGGGACGCTCGATGCCAGTGAGATCCGCATGCTGATGCAGGCTCCGATGCCGGTGCGGGTTCTGTTCCGGGGCAATCAGATTGGCAGCTACGGGTTCGGCGACACGACCGGAACGTTGTCCACCCGCAAGCACATCGAGAACACCATCGAAGATCTGAAGCTCGCGTCACAGGCGAACGAGGAGGCGAGGCGGATCGGCTCGCTGTTTGCCGATGAGATCGAAGGGGCGGCCCTTGCCAACCTGCGCAGAACGCTGGCACCGATCTTCACCGAGAACGAAATCGCCGAGGTGGAAACCAAAGTCACGCACGACGGCGTCGTCGCCCGCACGGTTCGGCTGGCCGTGGCGAAGGATGGCACGAACACGGTCGTGCTGCTGCCCGCGATGTCGTTCAAGGTGCAGGCAGAGAACATGAGAACCATGTCGGCGGCTGTCGACGCCTACAAGGCCGACACCCAGCTGGATGACGCACGGCGCGCCGAGCTCGCGCATCGATTGAGTGACGTCCTCAACGACGAAGAAAGCGAGAACTTCAGCGCCGCTCTCGCTCGTCGCCCTCTGGTCAAGTCGACCGGATTCAATTTCGCCGTTGGCACTGTCGGAGGAGTCGTCCAGCAGCTCAGGAACGCTCAGCCCCAGCCGGCAGTCGTGAGGGAAATCGGGTTGGTGACCGCTCCAACGGCTCCCTGAGACCAGAGCTGTCGCGATGCGAAGTCGTGCTGCCGGCCGTGTGTTACTCGCTCTGTGGACAGCCCTGCTCGTCGCGGGAGTTGCCGCACAGGACAAGGCCGGCAGTTCGCTCGCGACCCGGGTCCTGAGCCTTCCCGAGGTTCCCTTTCACTACGACAACCTCGTCGAGCTGCCGATTCATTTCAGGCAGGGCGACGCACAGCGGTTCGACAATACGCCTCAGGACAATCCGATCACCGATGCCGGCGCCACCCTCGGGCGCGTGCTCTTCTACGACACACGGCTCTCGGCAAACGGCACGACGTCCTGTGGCACGTGCCATGTGCAGAAGAACGCCTTCGCCGACCCGAAGCCGGGCAGCCGCGGCTTTGAAGGCGGCACGACCGACCGGCACGCGATGAACCTTGTCAATCTCCGCTACCACCCGCGAGGACGATTCTTCTGGGATGAACGCGGCGGCAACCTGGAGGAAATGGTGCTGCTGCCGGTGGTGAACCGGTTGGAGATGGGGCAGGATC
>DASUGH010000115.1:0-2961 GCA_036274155.1 Vicinamibacterales bacterium
TCCTCGCTTTTACGCTCTTCTGTGAATCGATTCACGACAGGGACGTCAGGCTCCTGCTCGAGCCGCTCGAACTGCTGGAACTCCTCGGACGTTGCGTTCTTCTCGAAATCCGTCATGTCCGACGGGTCATCGTCTCTCGGCAGCGTCTGGTTGTTCATGCTCAGGTAAGAGCAAGGCGGATGCCGTTTCAAGCTCTCTGACGATGGTTGATCCAAAGAGCATCAGGATCGTCGGGGGTTGGTGCTGTGGGTGCGAACGATCCGCTTAGTTCGTTGGTGCCTGGCGCTTCAGCTCCTCGAACCAGTTGAGCACGAGGACGAGCGTTCTCGGCCGGACCTGGGGCGCCTCCCGGATCATCAGGAACCGGCCGTCCTTCGCCACGTCGTAAGTCCGCGGGACGTTGCCGTCGTGCGGCACGAACCCGCCTTCGAACAGGACCTGCGATGGTTTGAACTCGATCGTCGAATCACCGTACGAGACGCCGGCGGCCATCATCTTCCGCCCGCTTTGATAGAACAGCTCGGTCCCGTTGCGTGCCCACTGCGGCTCGGCCCCGCCGTCTGACGACACACGCACGGGCGCGCCCGGTCCTGGAAACGGCCTGACCCACACTTCGAACCGTCCCGTCTGATCGCTCACATACGCCACCCATCGTCCGTTCGGCGAGAGCGACGCGTCGGCCTCTTCGAAATCGGTCTTCAGCCATGGTGATGACTTGCCGTCCGCGAGCGAGAACATCATCAGATCGCCGCTGGAGCTGAAGCCTTCCTCGTACAGCAGCGTCTGGCCGTCAACCGACCAGGCCGACGGCGACTGCTCGTTGCGGCTGGTTGCCAGAGGCGTCGGCTCGAGCTCGCTGCCATCGGCCGCGATGCGGAACAGGTTCCGCTGGCCGGCACGGTCCGAGGTGAATGCGATCGATTTTCCGTCCGCACTCCAGATGGGCATGACGTTGTGCGCCTTGAACGTCAGCTGTCGTGGCTGCGAGCTGCCGGTCAGGTCGATCACCCAGAGCTGGCCCTGGTTGGCGGCGCCGATGGTGACGACCAGCCAATGTCCGTCCGGCGAGATGCGCGGATAGCGCGGGCCGCTGACGTTGGAGGCGACGGCCTCGAGCGGCTTGCCCGCCCGGCTGACCCACTGGAATCCGGCGCCGCCCTGAAAGACACCGCCCTGGCCGCGAGAATACGCGAGCGTGCCGTCCTCGGCCACGGCGAGGTTGACCGATCCGGTGCCTTTCACGACGGCAAAACCTTCGAGGACGGGCGCGGCCGGTCTGGTGAGCGACAGCGAACCGACGTCGAACGGCGCGGCCATCAGCGTGGCCGGAATAACGGCGTAGAGCAGATGCCCGCTCTTCGTATAAATCGGGGCGTTCCCACCCTCGACGACCACCTTCGTCACACCGGTCTCCAGATGCCGGGCGACGATGCGGGCCTGGCGAGGGCCACCCGATCCGTACACGGTATAGAGAACGACGTCTGTGCCGGGCACTGCCGCCGGCCATCTGTAGTCCGTTTCCTGAGCGGCCTCGTCCGGCTTCGCGATGTTCTCCGGACGACCGCCTGCAGCGGGCACCTTGAAGAGACCGTACCCTGACATCCCGAACACGATGGTGTCGCCCACCCAGGTCGTCCCTTGGACGGCGCCCTCCAGCTCGGCGATCACGGTGGGCGGCCCACCTGCCAGCGAGATGACCTTCATCTGCTTTGGCGCCGTAAACACGAGCCGCGTGCCGTCTGGTGAGATCGCCGGGTTCAGCGCGAGCTCGGTTCCCCGAATCGGTGTCGGATCGAGCTCACCAATCCGGCGCATCAACAGCTGGGGAACGCCCGCGATCTCGGCGTGGTACACGAGCGTGGACCCGTCGGGCGCCAGCGCGATGTTGACCCCCGCGGGCTCCACCAGCAACTGCGACTCCATCGGGATGACCTCGAAGCGGCTGACCCGCGGCGGTGGGGACTCCGAGAGCCAGTAGGTGGCGACAGGCGCGATTGCGCCGACGGCCGCAAGGGCGATTGCCGCGATGCCCAGGAGCCGCCCCACCGATCGCCGCGGACGCGACGTGGCTTGATCCGGGTGGACGATGGTCGAGTCGCCGAGCGAGCGCGCTTCCTCGAGAGCAAAGCGCGCGACCGCGATGTCGCCGACGCGAGCGGCGCGATCCCTTTCAAGACAGCGCTGGAGCAGCGTGCGTATCGCCGGCGGAACACCGGGCGGCAGCGCCGTCCAGTCCGGCGGGCTCTTGAGCACCGCGGCGAGCGTGTCGGTGACGTCCTCGCCCTGAAACGCGCGGCGGCCGGTGAGCATCTCGTAGAGCACGCAGCCGAACGCCCACACGTCGCTGCGCTTGTCCGCCGCCCGTCCGCGGGCCTGCTCGGGCGCCATGTAGGCGGCGGTGCCGAGAATCGCGCCGACGCCGGTCACGCCCGCGCCAGCGGCGTCCGGGCGAAGGAGGACCGGCGATGTGAGCGTGGGGGACAGCGACATCGATGACGCGCTGCCCGGGCTGGACGCCGCATCGGCCAGCTTCGCGAGGCCGAAGTCGAGCACCTTCACCACGCCGGCCGGGGTGATCTTCACGTTGGCCGGCTTCAAATCGCGGTGGACGATCCCCTGCTCGTGCGCTGCCTCGAGCGCCTGCGCGATCTGCTTGGCGATCGAGATCGCCTCGTCGAGTGGCAAGGGCCGACCTTCGGGTCGGCCCGCGATCAGCGCGGCGAGTGTTTCTCCCTCGACCAGCTCGAGGACGAGGGCGCGCGCGCCTGCCGACTGTTCGAGCCCGTAGATCTGCGCGATATGCGGATGGTTGAGCGCCGCGAGCATCTGCGCTTCGCGCTCGAGCCGTGCGAGCCGGTCGCGATCGTCGGCCAGATGTTCCGGCAGCACCTTGATCGCGACGTCGCGCTGGAGCCTGCGGTCGCGGGCTCTGTAGACCTCGCCCATGCCACCGGCGCCAAG
>DASUGH010000116.1:0-45687 GCA_036274155.1 Vicinamibacterales bacterium
CTTCCCAGATTCGTGCCGCGAACGGACCACGATGGATGTAGTGCACCACGTGCACCTGGCAAATGTGCTCGGGAAGCGCCAGGCGTCCGGAGCGAAACGACAGACCCCACTGTCTCGCCTGATCGTTGATCGGCAGCCCCAGGAACTCGACGAGCGACGGACCGGCCGCGCGCTCGGGACCATCTTCCGCGTTGGTGTTTCCCTGCCAGACGCCGGTGAAATCCACCTGCGCAGAGGCGGGAGCGCCCGCCAGCAGCATCGCCAGGAACAGCAGCGGGACTAGTCGACTCCGGCCGTGCATCAGATGCTCCTGAGATATCCGGTCCATCAGCAAAGAAACGCGTCCCATCGCCTCACCGCCTCTCGGCAGCGGCCGCTCCCCGGGGCTTGTCGCGTCGGAACGACGCAGGCGTGTTCGGCATTGCTCGATCACCGCCGCCGAACACGGGCTCGGAATGGAAACCCTTCCATCCCAGGTTGCAGGCGGGTCCGCTGGACAATTTCGCTGTTCGAAGAACCCCACGACGGCTCGGGAACGATCACACCTGTACCTGCCGCGTCCGGGGCAGCGCCCCGAAATGGTAGTGGATTCCCCCTCCAGTGTCCATGTCGCGTTGACAGTGTCCGCCGCCCGGTGCGATGGTGCCGTCTGCATGAAATGGCCAGCCTTTTGCGGCCTGATCGCGGCCGCCGTCCTGCTCGCGAGCCCGTGTGCTCTGGCTGGCCGCCAGCTGGCGCCATGGTTCGGCACGTGGCAGCTCAATCCGGCAAAGTCTGCGGGAAGAACCACGCCGTCGCCGTACAAGCGCGTGACCATCACCATCGAACCGCTGAGCGACGGCCTGAAGGTCATCTACGACATGGTAGGCACGCGAGGCGGCGTCACGCACATGGAATGGATCGGGCGTTTCGACAGCCGCGACTACCCGGTCCAGGGCGTCGACTACGTGCTCACCAACGCCTACCGGCGGATCAACGATCGCAGCTACGAGATCGCCGTCAAGATGGATGGCCGTCTTGCCGCAACGGCCGTCGCGGTGGTGTCGCCTGACGGCAGGACGCTCACGGTCACCACCAACGAGCGGACCGCCAGCGGGACCTCGGTCATCACCACCGCGGTGTACGACCGGCGCTGATCGTCTGCGCCGCCAGCTTGCGAAGGCGGCGGCGCGATTCGACTCGCCGCCGCTCAACGGCGCCGGGTGAGCTCGTCGTAGACCGCCATCTTCTCGGGTATGACGGCGCCGCTGCCATCGAACAGCGACTGACCGTTCAGGTTGGACGTCGGCTCCCAGACGAACGTGCCGAGCCCGCGGCCGTCCGGAAGGCTTCGCATCACCTCCATTGCTTCCTTGACCTCGAACCCGACCTCCGCCACGACGAACGAGAGGGTTGGATATCGCGCGGCGAGATCGTCGAAGTTGGCCTTCCATCCAGCCGGCTGACCCTGCCAGCGCGTGTAGCACGACTGACCGAGCACGTCGAACGCGACCCGCTGTCCGAGCGCCGCGTCGACAAAACGCCGCGTCGCCGCGTTGTCACCGCCGTACGGCCGATCGCGCGGAGTGGGCTTCGTCGGGTCGTTGAAGACCCGCAGCCGGATGTAGTTGAAGCCGTGATCCCTCAGAATCTCCAGGATGTCCTTCGAAACGCCGCCATCGCTGTACTTGACGCCGCGATCCTCGGCGGCCTGTACCGAGGAGATGTCGGCGCCGACGATCGAGCCGACGTCTCCACGCTGTGCGGCTACCCGGACGTCAGGGTCCTGAGCAAAGAACAGACACGCTGCGGCCACGAGCGCCGCGAGGTAGTGTCCGGCTTCAGCCCCGCCAGTTGTGGATCCTCTCTTGATTATCGACGCACTCGCGGCTCGGCGAGCTCGGCGTCACGACCGCCCGTCTGAGCGAGTGCTGAACCCTGAGCTCGGTTGCGTTGGTGATCGACCACGAAGGAATTCATTAGTCTTCGTGTGCTTCGTGCATGCCCGGAGGCCTTCGTGGTCTCCACACCCAAGTGAACTTCCGTCCAAGATCCACCGCAAGCTCGCAGGGCCTGTCGTCACCTCATGGGTCGTGCGGGCGAACCCATCTGAACGTGCTGTTGAGGAGGCGGAACGTGTCGAAATCCACGTGCCGGAGCTGAAGCAGGATGCGATGGCCGTCCATGTCGCCCTCGACGATCAACCGGTCCGGCGATGGGCGCTGATAAGACAGGCTGGCCTTCCACGTTCGGCTCTCGCCCTTCCTGAGCGCGAGCGTTCGCCGATTCTCATCAATGGATGCACCGTACCGTGCGAACGAATCGTCCGGACGCTGAAAAATGACCATGTCCGGTGTATCGAAGATGACGCGGCGCCAGCGCCGATCGTACTCGTTGAGCTCCGCCGGCCGGAGCTCTCCGTCGACCGACAGCTGCTCGACTTCCCACACACCATAGAGTGCCGAACGCGGCCGGCCTCCGCCGCCCACGTCCCAGAATCTGAGGTTGATGTGCGCGAACATCGCCAGTAGGTAGATGCCGAAGGCGACCTGCGCCGCCAGCGCGATCCGATTGCCGCGCCGCGTTCGCATCAGCGCCGGCTCTGGAGAAGCGCTCGTCGGCCTGTTCCAGACGAACACGTCTGCCAGGCGCTTGACGTCTGGGGCCAGCAGGAAGAGCGCCAGCAGCATCAAATGCAGCGAGACGAGCTTCACGCCGATGTCGTACGTCATGTTCAGCACGAACACCTGCGTCGTCGCCGCCAGGCAGATGAGCGCGCCGAGGAGCGTGGTCCGCGGCGTCAGCAGCAGAATCCCTCCGAGCAGCTCGACACAGCCCGTGAAGATCTCGTACGTCGGCGATGCGCCGATGGCCGTCCACAGGAGCGCGGAAAGGGTGAGCTGGCCGGTCGGGGTCACGAGCGTGGTCAACGAAGGCGCCGGAAACTGCGTCGGGATGACTTTCGTCATGCCGTACTCGAACATCGAGGCGGCAAGCGCGAAACGAACGAAGAGCCGAAACCAGTTGTGCAGAGTGGCGTAGTGCTGACGCCGGCGGTCGACGAGCGACCAGATCGCGGTGGCGATGACTGCCGCCGCGAAGACCCAGAACGCCTGCACCCAGAAGACGAGCGGTTCCCCGCCCTCGCGCAACTCCTCGGGACCGGGCGTGATCCCGAGGACGTGAGCGGCGATCCACAGCGTGATGTCGCGCATCGGCCAGAGCCGGCCGAGCCCACGGTAGTAGTAGATGAGATTGGGAGTCATGCTCCCGGAGATCTGCGTCACCAGGACGAAGAGCCCGAGATACACAACGCTGAAACGGAAGGCGGCGAGCGTAGCCGGATGCCAGACGGACGCACGTTCCTCCGATCGCGGAGGAATCGGAGCGGGCCGTGACGCCGCAGGCCTCGAGCGGGTCGGGCTCACGATCTAACTGGGCGCGCGGCGTTGCGATTCGGCAGCGGCCACGACGCGGCGTCCGAGCGCGATCGCCGCCTCGGTTCCGTCGCCCGTGCTCCGAGGGTCGCCCGTGACGACGGTCAAGCCGGCTGCCGAAAGCGCGCCGGCGATGGCATCGACGGTCGCACCGCTGCCGACGGCAGCGGCGGCCTTCCCCGCAAGCCTTCCGTCGGCGCCAAGTCTCGCCAGCATGTCGAAGTAGCCCGAGCACTCTGCCGACGCCGGTGTCATTCCGTCAGGCAGGCCGACGATGAGCGCGTCGGCAGCAAGAAGGTCGGCCTCTCGCGGCGGCACGTACTCGCGATGCATCCGGGTCAGCGACTCCTGCGCCTCCGGGTAGCGCTGTATCGTGGCGGCGGGATCGGCATCGGCAAGACGCCGCATGCGGATGCCGGCCCTTGCCTGAACGGCACCCACGGCCGCGGCGGTCGCGACCCGTTCGGTCGTGCCTCCGCGCGAGTAGAACGTCACGACGACAACGGTTTGCGCCATGGCAGGTCAGGCCAGATCGAACAGCAGGATTTCACCGCCAGCCGCGCCACCCGTGACCTCGATTCGCGGCTCACCGCTGACGGAGGCACCGTCGCCTTCGTGCAGCGGTTGCCCGTTCAACGACGCTTCGCCGCGAACGACCTGCACCCAGGCGTGACGGCCGGATGCCAGCTCCTGCGACACCGCCTCGCCGGCGGCGAGCTCCGAGACGTAGAGCCGCGCGTCCTGGTTGATGGTCGTGGCGGGCATCTGCCGCGAATCGGCAGGGCCGGCAAGCAGGTGCAGCCGCCCGCGCTTGGCCGATGGCTCGACCGCCACCTGCTGGTACGAGGGCGGAAGGTCTTCGGCCGACGGCTCGATCCAGATTTGCACCAGGTGCACCGGCTCGGTCTGCGAGGCGTTGAACTCGCTGTGCACCACGCCGTTGCCTGCCGACATCGTCTGAATCTCGTTCGGGCCCATCGTGTGCGGACCGCTCATACTGTCGCGGTGCAGGAGCTTGCCTTCGAGTACGTAGGTGATGATTTCCATGTCCCGGTGCGCGTGCGGACCGAAGCCCTTGCCCGGGCTGATGCGATCCTCGTTCATGACCCGCAGCGAGCGGAAGCCGGCATGCGCCGGATCGTCGTAGTCGGCAAACGAGAAGGTGAAGGCCGACTTCAGCCAGCCGCGATCGGCCTTGAAACGGGAATCGCTCTTGCGGATCGTGATCATGGGACGATTGTAGTGCCCGGGGGTGCGGGGGTGCGAGGGTGCAGAGGGGGTGCGAAGGTGCGAGGGGTGCGAGGAGCCTGCCTCGCCGAAGCGGCAAAGCCGCGGAGGCGGGTGCGAGGGTGCGGGGGTAGTGCGGACGCACTATTGCTGACTGGCGCTGGTGACGGCTACGCTGCGGCTAGGAAGGAGAGCCTCCGGTCGATTCGTCAATCGACAATCCGTCAATCCACAATCCCTCAATCCACAATCCGTAAATCCGTCAATCCGTCAATCCTCCACTCCCCATGCCCCCTCCTTCTTTCGCCTGGGACGACTGGTACCAACAGATCGGCGGCCGCTCCATCCGCATAGACGAGGTCGATCGATACCTGCGGCAAATCTACGACGACCAATATCCCCGTTTTCATGGTGAGGTCGCCTCCGCCCGCTGCGAGTTCGATTCACCCGAAGCGGCCGCAGCACACCTCAAGAGCAAGGCGCTCGAGTTCGGCGCCGACATCGTGGGGATCTGTGCCATCGAGCCGGGCGACGTGTATCGCGGGCGCACGGTCAGCCACACCTACGCCATCGCCGTGGGGCAGCGGATGCGCTGGCGCGAGTTTCAGGTGGTGCCGTCGCGCGAATCGGCCATCGAGTGCCTGCGGGTTTACTTCACGCTTGGCGAGACGGTCATCCAGCTGGCGGCGTGTATCCGTGCCCTCGGATACGAGTGCACGATCGAGCACCCGATCGGCGACGCCGACCTGCTGCACATCCCGATCGGGCTCAAGGCCGGCTTCGGCGAGCTCGGCCGCCACGGCTCGATTATCCATCCCAAGCTCGGCCCGCTCTTTCGAATGGGCAGCGTCGCGACGTCGATTGCGTTAGCCGTGGATCACCCGATCGATGCCGGCATCGCGAAGTTCTGCGACGCCTGCCGCGCATGCCGCCGCTTCTGTCCGGCCAACGCCATCCCGGACGAGCGTTCTCGCGAGGCGGGTAAGGATCATCTGGGATACGACCGGTACATCGTGGACACCGGGCGGTGCTTTCCCTATTTCGCCAAATACAACTACTGCTCGATCTGTCTTCCCGTGTGCGCGTACAACCACAAGGAGTGGGCGCGCGACTTCGAGGGCTTTCAGACAAAGATCTTTCCCACGGTCGTGATGCACGATCCCCCGCCGCCAGCGGATCTGCCCGACGCGGATCGGCGCCACGTCTACGTCAGACTCCATCGCTGAGCGGCGTTCCGGTGCATACTCCTCGTATTCGCTGGACAGCTCGTGGGTATTGACTCGCGGTTCGCGCCTCGTCCCACTGTCATCGCGATCGCCGTGTTGCTCGTCGCGGCCGTCGTGGCGCTCGTGATCTGGCGCTACAGAGCCGGCACGCTGCCGGGACCGGGCTCGGCCGTCTACGAGGACACGACGCGGGCTTTCTACAGCGGGCTGGCAGCGCTGCAGGTCGGTTTGCTGGAGAACGCCGGAACCGACTTCACGCGCGCGACCACGCTGGTGCCTGACGAGCCGGCGAGCTGGGCGAACCTGGCGATCACGCGCCTGCGGCTCGGCGATGCGGATGCTGCCGCCGAGCCGGTCGCACGGGCACTGGCGCTGGCACCCCGCAACGCTGACCTCGTGCTGCTCGCTGCCCGGATGGAAACGGCGCGTGGACGTCTCGACGAGGCCATCGGGCAGCTTCGCGCCGCGGTGATGCTCGACCCACGTCATCTGCGCGCCCGCTTTGCGCTGGCCGAGGAGCTGGAGCGAACGGGCAGCGATGCGGGCAACGCTGAGGCCTTGATGCTGCTCGACGAGTTGCAGCAGCTTGCACCAGGCAATCTCGCGGTGATCCTCGAGCGCGCGCGGGTGGCCGCCACACGCGGAGACCTGGAGCGGCTTCGCGACGCCGTCGGCCGCCTGGAGAAGCCGGCCGCGACGTGGGCGGCCCCGGCGCCCGAGCAGTACGACGCCCTGCGCCGATCGACCGAGAACGGCGCCCTGCCCGACGCCGCGCGCGGCACGGCGATGCTCCGCAACGTGCTGGCGCGTGTGCCTGCCTACACGACAGACCTGGCCGCGGTCCGCACGCCGCCGGAGATCGTCTCGGAACCGTTCGAACAGTTCATCGCGCTTGCGGCGCCTCCATCCACACCCGCACCAGCAGACCTGACTCTCACGTACGCCGCCGAAGCATTCGATGCGCAGCCGGCTTCGGCGGTCGTGGCGTTCTCGCTCGACGGCACCGATCGACCGGTCGTGTTTGCCGCAACGCAGACAACCATCCGCCGCATCGACGACCCGGCGACCACATGGCCCTTCCCGGGCGGGGGCAGCCTGCCGACGACCGATCCCGTTACATTGCTGCCGCTCGACTGGAACAACGATTTCAGGACCGACCTTCTCGCCGCCGGCGCCGGCGGCATTCGGTTGCTGTTGCAGGACGACGGCGGCCGCTTCAACGACGCGACCTCGGCAGCATCGAAGAACGCGCCGATCTCGTGTCGATGCCTTGGCGCCTGGGCCGCCGACGTGGAAATGGATGGCGACCTCGACGTCGTGCTGGGCGTCGCTGGCGGCGCCGCCGTCGTACTTCGCAACAACGGCGACGGCACCTGGACGACTCTCGACACCTTCGCATCGCTCCAGGACGTCCGCGGGTTTGCGTGGGCCGACCTCGATCGTGACGGCGACCCCGATGCGGTTGTCCTCTCCGAAGGCGCCGTGCGGGTGTTTCTCAACGGCCGCGCCGGTGCCTTCGCCGAGCTGGCCGCTCCGCCAGGGCTTCGCGACGCACGCGGCGTCACTGTGGCCGACATCAACGCCGACGGCAACTTCGACATCATTGCAATCACTCGAGCCGGAGCCATCCGCCGTGCCTCGCTGCAAGCGGACGGCTGGGATGAGCAGGAGCTCACGACCGGTGATATCGCGAGTGACGACAGCGTGGTGGCGCTGGTCGCCGCCGATCTCGACAACAACGGCGCGCTGGATCTGATCAGCCGGGGAACGGTCTGGCTCGCCGACGACCGTCTTGCGTTGCAGAAGCTGGCAAACGGCGCCGCAGCGATCGTCGCGGAGGTCGCCGATCTCGATGGAGACGGCGTGCTCGATCTGCTTGGCGTCGCGAGCGGCACACCGACGAGGCTACGCGGTCGGACCGGCAAGGGCTACCACTGGAAGCAGATTCGAGTTCGAGCACAGTCGGCAGCCGGCGACCAGCGCATCAACCCGTTCGCCGTGGGCGGCGAGATCGAGGTGCGATCCGGCCTGCTGCGCCAGAAGCAGCTCCTCACAGGCAGTCCCGCACACTTCGGCCTCGGCACCCGCACCTCCATCGACGTCGCGCGCATCGTCTGGCCGAACGGCGTGCCACAGGCCGAGTTCGGCGCCAAAGCCGACGACACCATCGTCGCCGAGCAGCGGCTGAAAGGGTCGTGCCCGTGGGTGTTCGCCTACGACGGCCGCGAGATGCGATTCGTCACCGACTTCCTCTGGCGCTCGCCGCTCGGACTGCGCATCAACGCCCAGGACACCGCCACCAGCCAGACCGAGGACTGGGTGCGCATCGGCGGCGACGAGCTCGCGGCGCGCGACGGGCGCTACGACGTGCGCATCACGGCGGAGCTCTGGGAGACTCATTTCTTCGATCACGTCTCGTTGATGACGGTCGACCATCCGGAGCATACCGAGGTCTACGTCGACGAGCGATTCACGCCGGCGCCCGTGACGTTCGCCGTCCAGGCGCTCCGCGACATTCTTCCCGTGGCGCGTGCGCGCGATCATCGCGGACAGGACGTCACCGATCTCGTCGCCCGGCAGGATGGGCGCTTCCTGGCCGCGTTCGAACGAGGCAGGTACCAGGGCATCGCCGGCGAGCACTTCGTGGAGTTCGAGCTCGATCGCCCCGCACCTGCTCCAGGCGAGCGGATGACTCTCGTCGCCCGCGGGTGGGTCTACCCCACGGACAGCAGCATCAACGTCGCCATCGCGCAGGGTCAACACACGCCGCCACAAGGTCTCTCGCTCGAGTACCAGAACGAGCGAGGCGGATGGGTGGTGGCCGACTCGGGCCTTGGCTTCCCCGCCGGCAAGAACAAGACAATGCTGATCGACGTGACCAGGGTGGCAGGCCATAAGCGGCTGAGGCTGCGCACCAACCTCGAGGTGTCGTGGAACTCGCTCGCCTCGGCCATCGTCGCGCCCGCCGACGTTCGAACGTCGCGCCTGACAGCCTCGCGAGCGGAGCTGCGGTATCGCGGCTTCTCGAAGACGACTTCGCCGCGTGGTGAGTCACCCGAGACGCCGCGCTACGCGCCTGTCGAATATGCGGGGCAACGATGGCGGGACCTGTCCGGCTACTACACCCGGTTTGGCGACGTGCTGGAGCTGCTGTCGGGCGTCGACGATCGTTACGTGATCATGAATGCCGGCGACGAGCTGGCGATCGAGTTTCCGGCGCCGCCACCGCCGTCAGCGGGCTGGCGCCGCGACTTCGTGTTGATCGGTGACGGGTGGGAGAAGGACGGCGATTTCAACACCGAGTTCTCAGCAACGGTGCTGCCGCTGCCGGCACATGGGAAGAAGCCGTACGACGCCGGCTCGCCGCCGGCCAGGCTCGAAGACGATCCGGTGTTCCGGAAGCACCGCGAAGACTGGGAGCTCTTTCACACTCGGTACGTGAACCCGGGTGCGTTCGCCAAGGGACTGGGATTCGAGCGCAGGTAGACACTTTCCGGTTCTCAGGAGGGTGATCACATGAAGCGACGCAGTCTTGCCGCCGGAACCGTCGTCGCACTGGTCCTCATACTGAGGGTGATGCCTGCCGTGTCGCAGTCCGGGCCCGCCACTGCGGGGCCGGCAGTCGACGGATCACCCGCGTGGTTCCTGCAGGGATCGTTTCCCGATCCGACGGGACGGACGATCGTCGACTCGAGCGGACGCGTCACCGTGCCACCCCGTGGCCGCGGTCAGGGCGCCGCTGGCGCCGCCGCCAGCACTCCGCCTCCCGTGTCAACGGCCAGCGAGACACCACCATGCCGCCGCTCGCCTCTCTGCGGCAACCGCCTTGGCCGCTCCCGTCAGTCGCTGCAGCGCGTGCAGTGGCAGCAGACGATGGGCTACACGTTCTCGTATCCGTACGTGTTGCCTCCGGGGTTTGGCGGGGTTCCGGCCGTCGCTCTCGATTCGAAAGGAAACCTCTGGGTGTTTCAACGGGCAGATGCTGGAAAGCCGCAGCTGTTCAAATTCGATGCGGACTACAAGCTGATCCTGCAGGTCGGTCCGGAGGTGATTGGTTACCAGGACAAAGCGCACGGCATGGCTGTCGACGCAGAGGACAACGTCTGGATCACGGCAGCCAACAGCGCCACTGTGATGAAGCTGAGTCCCGAGGGCAGGCTGCTCCTGACCCTTGGCACACGTGGACGCCGAGGCGATTGGGACGAAGCCAAAGGCCAGCGTCTGCTCTGGCAGCCGGTGATGGTGGCGTTCGCGCCGAACGGCGACGTCTACATCGGCGAGGGTCATGCGAACGAGAGTCCTAACGACAGCGAGTCAGACGATCCGGCGAACAACATCGGCGCGGCACGGATCATCCATCTCGACAAGAACGGCAGGTTCATCAACCAGTGGTTCGGCAACGAGGTAGGACAGGGAAAGTTCAGCTCGGCACACGGGCTCGCCGTCGATCCACGGACAGGCGATGTCTGGATCGGCGACCGTGAGGAATACCGCATCGTCGTCTACTCGGGCGATGGCACGTTCATCAAGACGATGCAGATGAGAAATCTGGTGTGCGCGCTCTATTTCGATGCGCACGGCAACCCCTGGATGGCGACCGGGCAGGACGGGCAGTTCGTGAAGCTGGATCGAACTGGCAAGGTGCTCGGCGCAGTCGGCAACGGGATGGGGATCGGGACCGGCCAGTTCATCGAAGCCAGCTACTGGGCGATGGACCAGCACGACAATCTCTATGCCGGTGACACGAGCGTGGGCCGCGTCACGAAGATGGTTGCTCCGCGTTAGCGTTCGCAGGTGGACCTGGAAGGTCCGCCTCTACGGACCAGGCCGGAACTCGGCGTCGAGGACGGCGTCCCGCGGCGTCATCGGAGAGAAGGCGCGGCCCTGCGCGATCGCTTCGCGGTGGAACGCCGTGACGGCGGCCGGGCACAACCGCAGAAATGTCTTGATGCCGAGCAGCACGATCGCGAGGTCGTCGATCTCGCCGATCACCGGGAGTACGTCGGGGATGACATCGAGTGGCGACACGACGTAGAGCGCTGCGGCAAACGGCAGCGACTTGACGAGCATCGGCACGGCCGGCTCCCGCAGCAGACGTACTGCCAGTCTGAGGTCGGCAACGATCGCCGCCGCCAGGCCAGGACGCCCCATCCATTTCGCGAAGCGGATCGCCATGACTCATCTTCGCCGAAAAACAGCCGCCGTCAATCGTCGGATAATGGAGCTGTGCCGTTGAATCCTGTTGCGCCGCACCCGAACACCCTGCGTCGACAACGAGCAGCCTGGCTGATCTGGGCGGTCCTCCTGGTCGTCTCTATCGCCGCCGTTCCAGCACTCAATGAGCGTGCGGCCGGCACCACCAGCCATCCCGCCGGAACGGCGGCGGCCCGATTCGGTTTCCGCCTCGACTCGGCAGGCGATCAGGCGGGCGTGCGCTTCGTGCACGAGGGCCCGACCTTCGATTCGAAGCTCGAGCCGATCATGCCGCAGGTGGCGTCCATGGGCGCCTCGGTGACGGTCGCTGACTTCGATCGCGACGGCTGGGACGACTTCTATGTCACCAACAGCCGGGAAGGCAGCCTCAATCGCCTGTACCGCAACAAAGGAGACGGCACCTTCGAGGACGTGGCCGCCGCTGCCGGCGTTGCCGACGTCAACGGGCGCGACACCGGCGTGTCGATGGGAGCGGTGTGGGGCGACTACGACAACGACGACTACGAGGATCTCTTCCTGTATCGCTACGGCCGCCCGGAGATCTTTCACAACGAAGGAGGCCGGAGGTTCGTGCCGCTCGGCGCGAGGTCTGGACTGCCGGCGTGGGTCAACGCGAACAGCGCGACATGGCTCGACTACGATCGTGACGGACGGCTCGATCTGTTCCTCGCCGGCTACTGGCACGAAGACGTCAATCTCTGGCAGCTGCCGACGACGCGCATCATGCCGGAGAGCTTCGAGTACGCGAACAACGGCGGCCGCAAGTATCTGCTGTGGAACCGCGGCGATGGCACCTTCGAGGATCGAACCGCCCGGCTCGGCATCAACAGCCGCCGCTGGACGCTGGCAGTCGCCGCGGCCGATCTCCTCGGAACCGGATACCCCGACCTCTTCCTCGCGAACGATTACGGTGTGTCGGAGCTGTACGCGAACCGCGCCGGGACGTCGTTCGTCGACGTCGGACGCGAAACGGGCCTGAGCCTGACGCCGAAGAGCGGCATGAACGCCTCCTTCGGCGACGTGTTCAACGACGGCCGCCTGGCGATCTACAAGACGAACATCTCGGAGCCAGGGGTGCTGGTTCAGGGAAACGATCTCTGGGTGCCGAGGACACGTGCCGAAGGTCCGCCCGCCTACGAGAACCTGGCCTCCAGCCTCGGCGTGGAGCTCGGAGGGTGGAGCTGGGGAGCGCAGTTCGGCGATCTCAACAACGACGGCAATCTCGATCTCTATCTCGTGAATGGCTACGTGTCGGCCGGCGAGCGGAGCAGCTACTGGTACGACTTCTCAGCCATCGCGGTCGGCCACAGCGCCATCATCGCCGACGCGAAGAACTGGCCGCCGATGCGCGGCCGCAGCCTGTCGGGCTATCAGCGCAAGCGCGTGTGGCTCAATGACGGGCTGGGACGCTTCACGGAGGTCGCGCAGGTGGTCGGCGCAACCGACACCTATGACGGCCGCGCTGTCGCGCTCGCCGACCTGAGCAACCGCGGATCGCTCGACGTGCTCGTGGCCAACCAGCGCGGGCCGCTCCTCGTCTACCGGAACACGACGGCACCCGATCGTCACTGGATCCAGTTCGCGCTCGAAGGAAGCGCGAGCAACCGCAGCGCCATCGGTGCGCGCGTCGAGCTCCAGTGGGACGGCGGCCGGCAGATGCAGGAAGTCATGGCGGCAAGCGGCTTCAGCGCGCAGAACGGCCGGCGCCTGCACTTCGGTCTGGGCGCTCGAACCACCGTTGAGCGGGCGATCGTTCGCTGGCCGTCGGGGCGTACCGAAACGATCGAGCGTCCAGCCATCGATCGGCTGCACCGTCTGCGGGAATCCCATGCCGGCTGAGACCGCTGTCCAGGGGACGCGAGCGGCTGCAGCCGGTGGCAGGCGGCTGCTCGCCATCGACAACCGTTTCCTGCCGCCGCTGCTCATCACGAGCATCCTGCTCGCGGCGCACCTGTCGTTCGGGATCCTCGAGAGCTACGAGCGCACGGCGCTGGCGATCGCGACGGCGATCGGCGCTGAGCTGGTAATGGGGCGCATCACCTATGGAAAGTGGCCGCACCCGGCGAGCGCCTACATCACCGGCATCAGCGTCGGCATTCTCGTCCGGTCGCCGTTCCTCTGGCCCTACTTCCTCTGCAGCCTGATTTCGATCACCACGAAGTACGTGCTTCGCTTCCGGGGACGCCATCTGTGGAACCCCTCCAACTTCGGCGTCAGCACTCTCCTGCTGCTCGCCCCGGAGACCGTGACGCTGCTCAGCATCCAGTGGGGCAACGCTGTGGCGCCGATGGCGGTGATCTGGATCCTGGGGTTCGCAATCGTCTGGCGGGTGGGACGGCTGCACATCTCCGCCACTTACGTCGCGTCGTTCTTCGTGTTCTCCTTCGTCCGAACGCTCGTCACCGGCTCCCCATGGCTCGCGAATGTGGCGCCGATTACGGGGCCCATGTATCAGCTCTTCATTTTCTTCATGGTGACCGACCCCAGGACCACCGTCCGCACGAAGCGTGGTCAATGTCTGGTGGTGGTGCTCGTCGCGTTCGTCGAGATGGTGCTGCGACTGGCAGAGGTCATCTATGCGCCCTTCTACGCTCTGTTCCTCGTCGGACCGGCGGCCCTCCTCTACGAGGATCTGATCGCTTCGCAGCGCGAACAGAAGGGTTGAGCTCTCGGCGCTCGCTGCTCACGTCTGCACGTCAGCCGCTTCCGGTTCCCCGTCCCGCCTCGAGTCCAAGTCCATCGTATTGAACGGTTTGCCCGGACCGTTGCGCGGAGTGGAGCCCCATCCTGAGCGTTAACAAAACGTAAAGAATATTAAAAATGTGTGAGACAAATCTGTTCGTTGTGCTCTAGAATCCGCCTCGCGACTCGCTGGGACCATGACGGGCCCTCCCTCGGTGGTATCTCTCGCCCGGTTCCTGTTCGCAGGTTGCGAACAGCGTCACCCTGATGTCCATTTGCGGGACGACGACGGGCTGCGCGTCCGCGTCGCATTCCCGCACGTCGCCTTTTGCCTCGCCGCCGTGCTCGTCTGCGCCCCGGCCCTGGCGGCTGCGCAAACCCCGGAAGCGTTCTCGGCCGCGCTCATTCGCTTTGCGAATGCGCTGAACGGCGGCTACGGCGACGAGGGCCCACAGATCACGTCAGCGCTCGATTCGATGGCGCGTTCGCTGGCGGACTGGGATCGGAGCCTGCGCGCGCTCGAATCACGTGCCGCCGCAACGCCCTCCGGGGCTGCCGCCGGCGGCGCTCGGGTCCACATCGACCTCGGCCTCGCATACGTGGCGCGCGGGCGCCGGACCGAAGGACTTCGGGAGTTCGAAACCGCAGCACGTCTCGACGGCAGCCGCGCTGATGCGACTCTCTACCAGGGGCTGATACACGACGCCGACGGCCGCGCCTCGGAGGCGGCGAAGGCGTTTCGAGCGGCCTGGGAACGCGACCGCGCCAATCCGGTGACCGCCTACTGGCTCGTACGGGCGTTCGAAGGTCCTCACCCCGATCGGCAACAGGCGCTCGACGCGCTGGCGGCTGCCTACCGCCTGGTCGTCGACAAACAGCCGTCGCAGAAACAGCCGTTTCCGAGCCTGACGCTGACGTGGCCGGCCGCTCGAGACGTCCCCCTTGCGCTTCCGGCGATCTACGCGGACGGTTACGCGCTGCTGTCGCGTGGCGACTATGAAGCGGCAATCGACAGTTTCCGCGCAGCGTTGACGGAGGATCCGCTGCTTGCCGATCCGGCCCTTCGTTCCGCGACGGCGGCGGAAGGGAGCGCGGCGCTCCGGCAGGGTCGAATCGCAATAGCCCGCGAGCGTTTCCAGTCGGCGGTCGCCGCCGCGCCAAAGTCGTCCGAGCTTCACCGCTTGCTCGGCGTCGCTCACCTGATGGATTTCGAGCTCGACAAGAGCATCCAGGAACTGGAGGTGGCGATCGGACTTCGTCCCGCCGACGAACGGGCGCGCGTGCTGCTCGCCGGCGTGCTGGTCCAGGTCGGGTCACTGTCCAGGGCCGAAGAGCTTCTGCATCAGACCATCGCGCTGTTGCCGCGCTCGACACTCGCTCATCTGTGGCTCGGGTCGGTCTATGTCGGCCTCAATCGCAACACCGACGCCGCGCGCGCGCTCGAGACGGCGGTCCGCTCCGAAATCACCGGCCAGGGGCCGCTCTACTCGACCATCGGCAGCCTGCATGCGAGCGGGCTCGACTTCGACAGCGCGATTCGGGCCGCTGCGAACGGCGTCCGTCACAACCCGAACGACGCCGCCGCGCACGTGCGCCTGGCGCGCGCCTATCTCGATCAGGATCGCCGCGACGAGGCCTCTGCGGAATTCATGGCGGCGCTCCTGATCGACGGCGAGAACGCCGATGCCTACATGGGCATCGGCCAGCTGCACCTGAACGCCGGACGATACAGCGACGCCGCGGTTGCGCTGGGACGGCTCGTGATGCTGCAGCCCACCTACGCGGAAGCGCGATACGCCCTGGCGAATGCGCTCACGCGCGCCGGCCGCACCGACGAAGGCGCCAGAGAGCTCGCCGAGTTCCAGCGTGTACAGCAGCAGCTCAACGAGCGGAAGCGCCGGTTGATGGCACTCGACGTCATCAAGGAGGAGGCAGCCCTCCGCTACTCAGAGGGCGCCTTCGATCGGGCGGCGGCGCTGTGGCAACAAGCTGTCGATCAGGAGCCTGGCGCGGCGGGGAACCATGCGTCCCTCGCCGCCGCGCTGCTTGCAGCCGGACGGCCGGAGATGGCACTCCAGCACTACGAGAAAGCGGCGGCACTCGGCGGACAGCCCAACGTCTACCGGCAGCTCGCCTCGCTCTACGCCCGGCTCGGACGCGCCGAAGACAGCGCGCTCGCCCGTGCCAGGTACGAGCAGGCGCTGCTCGTCCCGGTCGCCAACGGAGGGCTCCGTTGACCGGGGCACTCCGCCCCTCGCTCTGTCTCGCAGTCGCAACGCTCCTCGTCTCGACCGGCGAGCTGGCCCGCGGGCAGCGGAGCGCCGCAACGGCAACGCCGGCCGGCATGCTCACCGGGGTCACCTTCACGAACATCAGCCGCGAGGCCGGCCTCGATTTCGTCAACACCAACGGCGCGAGCCCCGACAAGCACCTCGTCGAGACGATGGGCTCCGGCGGCGTGCTGTTCGACTACAACAACGACGGCTGGCTCGACATCCTGCTGCTCGATGGCGGCTCGCTCGTCGCTCGCAACCTCACGCGCGCGGCCAGGCATCGTCTCTATCGCAACCGTCAGGACGGGACCTACGAGGACGTGACCGCAGCGTCGGGGATTCAGCACCCCGAGTACGGGATGGGCGCCTGCGCCGGCGACTACGACAACGACGGGGCGGTCGATCTCTACATCACCAACTTCGGCGCCAACACTCTGCTCCGCAACCGCCGCGACGGCAGCTTCGTCGACACCACGCGCACAGCAGGCGTCGGTGCCACGCTCTGGAGTACCAGCTGCGCGTTTGCGGATCTCGACCGGGATGGCGACCTCGACCTGTTCGTAACCAATTACGTTCAGGCGGATCTCGAGCACGCGCCGTTCTGCGGCAACGCCAAGCTCAAGCTGCGCTTCTACTGTCATCCGCTCAACTTCGATCCGCTGCCGAACATCCTTTACCGCAACAATGGCAACGGCACCTTCACCGACTGGACGGAGAAGGCTGGCATTGCCAGGCACCGCGGCAACGGCCTCGGGGTGGTGGTGGCCGATTTCGACGACGACCAGTGGCCGGACGTGTTCGTCGCCAACGATGGCGTGCCGAACTTCCTGTTCTTCAACGAGCGCGGCGTCAAGCTCACGGAAGCGGGGCTGCCCGCCGGCGTGGCGATCGCCACCGACGGCAGGGCGCGCGCCGGCATGGGTACCGACGCAGCCGATTACGACGGTGACGGCCGGCTCGATCTGATCGTGACCAACCTCGACCTCGAATCGCACAGCCTGTTCAGGAATCTCGGCGGCAGGCTGTTCGCGTATGCGACACCCGAGAGCGGGCTCGCGGCGCCCACGCTGCCTTACGTCGGCTGGGGCGTGGCGCTGTTCGACTACGACAACGACACCCATCTCGACATTGCCATCGCAAACGGGCACGTCATCGACAACGCTCCGCAGTTCCGCGCCGGTGCACAGCACGCGCAGCGCCGCCTCCTGTTTCGCAACGTCAACGGCCGCCGCTTCATGGACGCGGGGCGGTCGGCTGGTCCGGGATTCGAGGTGGAGCGCGTCGGCCGCGGTCTCGCGGCCGGCGACATCGACAACGACGGCGACCTCGATCTGCTGATCACGAGTAACGGCGGGCCGGTGGAACTGCTGCGCAACGACGGCGGGAATGGCCAGAACGCGCTGCTGATTCAGGCCATCGGCAAGGCCAGCAACCGCGATGGCATCGGCGCCAGACTCAGGCTCACCGCCGAGTCGCGGACCCAGGTGCGCGAGATCAAGGCCGGCTCGAGCTATCTCTCACAGAATGACGTCCGGGCGCACTTCGGCCTCGGCCGCGCCACGCAGGCAGAACGCCTCGAAATCCGCTGGCCGAGCGGGCGCGTCGACACCCTCTCGAGCATCCCCGCCAATCACATCGTCACAATCCGCGAAGGCGAGGGCATCGTCAAGAAAGTCGCGTTCAAACGCTGAAGAAGCGGCCTTGCTGATGGGGTTCCCGAGGCTTCCCGGCCTCGCCCATGCCACGGTCCGTGCACTTACGCGACGGATCGGTACGAACCGGTCATCGAACTAAAGCCAAATACATCCCGGCCGATAGACGGAGCATGCAAATGAACCTTTCGACCGTCACGCTGCTCATGGCCGGCGTTGCCCTGTGTCTTTACATCATGCGCCGCCGCACTCGTCTCGGAAAGCGCCAGCCGAAGTTCTGAGCGTCGGCTCAGGGGCGGGAAGGTGGTGTCACGCTCCCCGTGACACCGCTCGTCTTCGCAGCGCCGACCTTTCGGCTCGGCAATTCCCTTTTTCGCCGCGTTCGCTTCATTCGACACTCAGCCTGACGTAACCGCCACGCTCGGCACGCCCGCTCTCGCCAGATCCGCGATAGCAAGCCTCACCACAATCGACGCGAGCAGCTCGAGCCCGAGCTGTTTCAGCACCAGTGGTCCGGGCCATGCCTGCTGCGCGTACCAGATCAGCCACAGCGGGACCTGGCCGATCATCCAGGCGACCACTCCGAGCGCGAGACCGCGCGCGATAGGAGACCCGTCGAGCCGGAGCCGCGCGTAGACCCAGACCAGCGCAGAGGTGAATGCCAGGTGCGCCACCGGCAGGAACAGCATCAGTTCCGCCATAATCCCGCATATGGCAGCAGCGGGTGCGCTTACCAGGGCGGGACCTGCACTGGCGACAGCTCGCAGGCCCGTGGCGTTGTTCCTCCCGTCGCTGGCCGGCGGGGGCGCCGAGCGCGTCATGTTGAATCTCGCCATGGGTCTTACCGGCCGCGGCTTCGATGTCGATCTGCTGCTGGCGAGCGCTGAAGGCGCCTACATCGACGCGGTGCCGGCGGACGTGCGGGTCGTTGATCTGCAGGTTCCCCGACTCGTCTCGGCCGTGTGGCCGCTGTCGGCGTATCTGCGTCAGCAACAGCCGCTGGTGGTGATCGCGGCGTTGACCCATGCCAACCTCGCGGCGATGATCGCGGCTCGCGCCCCGGGCGCACGCACGCCGATCGTCATCTCGATCCACAACACCTTGAGCAAGGAAGTGCAGGCGGACCGCACGCTGCGCTACTGGCTCATCGCCAAGATGATCGGCCGGGTGCATCACTGGGCCGACTCGATCGTGGCGGTCTCCGGTGGAGTGGCCGACGACTTCGCGAGGTACGCGGCGGTGCCGCGAGAACGTATCAACGTCATCCCCAATCCGGTCATCACGGAACAGCTGCTCTGCGCGGCGCGACAGCCGGCACGTCATGCCTGGCTGGACGCACCGACTCATCCCGTCCTCCTCGGAGCCGGCAGGTTGACCAGACAGAAGAACCACCGCGCACTGATCGACGCGTTTGCCGTCGTGAGACGAACGGTTGAAGCCAGGCTCGTCATTCTCGGCGAAGGCCCCGAACGGCCGGCGCTCGAAGCCCGGATCAGGCACCACGGCCTGCAAGAATGGGTGGCACTGCCCGGTTTCGTCGCAAATCCTTATGCCTGGATGGCAAGAGCATCCGTCTTCGTTCTTTCGTCCGACTATGAAGGTCTTCCGACGGTCCTGATTGAAAGTCTTGCGGTTGGCGCGCCGGTCGTGGCCACCGACTGTGAGAGCGGTCCGCGGGAGATTCTGCGGAACGGCGAGCTCGGCGAGCTCGTACCCGTCCGCGATGTTTCCGCCCTGTCAGCCGCCATTCTTCGCACGCTGCGGCGCTCCCCGCCCGTCCGGCGATCGAATGACCTGCACTCATACACGCTGGATGCCGTCGTCGACCAGTTCGAGAATCTGATTCGCTTCCATTCGTGAGCTCGCGCGGGGAGCGCCCACCTCCGAGGCTGACAAGGTTCGCCTCGACGTCTCGCTTCCATGAGCGTTTGCGGTTCCCGGCCGACACGCATATAATGCCAACTCGATTAGCATTATGGCGCCACAACCCGAACAGCTCCTTGGCGAGGTCGAGCAGCTGGTGCTCCTGGCCGTGCTGCGGCTCGACGAGGAGGCGTATGCGGTCTCGATTCGCGCAGTGATCCTGGAGGAAGCCGGCGTCGATCTGTCGCGCGGAACGATCTACGTCACCCTCGAACGGCTCGAGCGGAAGGGCTACGTCACCTCGTGGTTCTCGGACCCGCAAGCGGTGCGCGGTGGCAAAGCGCGGCGGCTGTTCCGGCTCAAGCCATCGGGCCTGGCTGCCGTGCGGGCGAGCAAGCGCGCCATCGACCGGCTCGCGGCGGGGACGATCCTGACGAAACCAGTCCCGAGGAAAGCATGACCGACTTGCTTCGAACCGCCGCGCGGCGTTGCATCCCTGCGGATTGGCGTGAGTCGGTGATGGCGGACCTCGAAGACGAGGCCACCCGGCGGGGCTGGGGCGAAACGCGGCTGGCGCTGCAGCTGGCCAGCCTCGGGATCAGAATGCGATTCGCAACGGCTCTCGACGCCGTTGCCTGCGACGTTCGCTTCGCGCTCCGCTCCCTGCTGGCCACCCGATGGTTCGCGGCTGGGGCCGTCCTCACCTTCGCGCTCGGCATCGGCGTCAACGTTGCCGTGTTCTCCGCCGTCGATCGCCTGCTGTTCCGGCCGCTGCCGTACGCCGAGCCGGAGCGGCTGGTCCTGCTCCGCGAATGCGCGCTGCGAACAGGTGAATGCAGTTCCGCGTCGTTCCCGTCAGCCGTGGCCTTCAGCCTGCAGAGCCGTTCGGCCACCATTGCCGATATCGCAGTCGCGGGATTCTCCCGTCCCTATACGCGCGATCGCGAAGGCGGCGTCACCCAGGACGAACGTTTTCAACTCGTCGGCATATCCGCGCGCACGCTTCGTGTGCTCGGCGTCCGTCCGCTGCTCGGGCGCGACATCTCTGACACGGAGATTCGCGAGAGAACGCCGGTCGCCTTGATCAGCCACGAGACGTGGCGCGCCCGGTTCGCATCCGATCAGGGCATCATCGGCCGTGTGCTCTGGTCGGGCCGGTCGCCGACCACGATCATCGGCGTGCTCCCGCCGGGGTTCATCATTCCGGCGTTTTCCTCGCAGGTGTCCGACTGGGCCGGGCTCGTGTTCGATCACTCCGGAGACTTGTGGGCAGGCCTTCCGCCGACGGGACGAACGATGAATCCGGTCGCGCGACTGAGACCTGCCAGCAGCGTCGAGGCAGCCCAGGCGGAGCTCGACGCGCTTGCCGCTTCGAGTCTCACGCCGGGCGGCACGTCGAATCCAGCGGCGACCCCGACGCGTCTTCGCGTTCTCCCCCTCGAACGAGAGAGCTTCGCGACCGTCCGGCCCTATGCGTGGATCGTCGTGGCGACTGCCTGGCTCGTCCTGCTGATCGCCTGTGTCAATCTCGCCAACCTGTTTCTCGCGCGGGGGCGCTCCCGGGAACATTTCGCGGCAGTGGCGCACGCGCTCGGTGCCTCCTCGATTCGCCTCGTGACGACCTCGATTGCGGAGAGCCTGCTCGTGTGCATCACGGGTGCGGCCCTGGCGTGGGTGGCGCTGACCGCTACGGAGCGGCTGCTTTCAGCGCTGCTTCCGCCGCTCTTCAGCCGTTACGCCGCCGGCTTCACAGACCTCCGGGTCCTCGGTTTCGCCGTCCTCGTCACCTTCGCGACCGCGTTCTTGTCCGGGTTCGTGCCGGGCCTGCGGCTCGCGCGTGTCGGCATCCTCGGCATCCTGCAGCGCGGGAACGGTCGCGAGTCGCACGACCAGAGACCTGGAGCCCGGAGCCTGCTCGCGGCAGAAGGAGCACTTGGCGCGATCCTCGTCCTTGGAGCCGCCTTGACCGGCCGCAGCTTCATCGCGTTGACCGCCGATGATCTCGGGCTGCAACCGCAGGGGCTCTATGGCATCTCGATCATGGGGTCGCGGCTGCAGGCGAGCACCAACGGGTTGACGGTCGATCAAACCCTCGAGGCTCTGCGGCAGCTTCCAGGTACCGAGATGGTCGCCGCTGCAGACTGGAGTCCCGTCGGGACTACCGGCGCGGCGCCGTTCTTCGGCGTGGCGGTCAACGGCGGGCGTGTCGGTCTCGCACAGGTTTCGCGCGACTTCTTCGCGACTCTTCGCAATGGCTTCATCGCGGGACGCTCATTCACGGCCGAGGAGCAGGCCGGCCGCGCCGACGTCGTGATTCTCAATCGCGCCGCCGCGCGGCTCCTGTGGCCCGACCGCGATCCGGTGACAGTGACCGGCGAAATCTGGCGCCTGGACACGATGCCGGCGCGGCGGATCGTCGGGATCACTGCAGACACGAAGACGACCTACGGGGAGCTGGAGCCGGGAGCGATGGCCTTTCTGCCGCTCGGGGCGCAACCCTCACCGCTCACCTCGGTGCTCGTGCGGCTGCATTCCGGCCGTCAGCTGCGGGTCGCGGATGTGCAGGCGGCGCTGCGCACAAGCGCCGGCGTGACGACCTTCCGTCTGAACTACGTACCCGAATCGATGGACTTCGCGTTGCGCGACCCGCGCTTTCGCGCGGTCCTCCTCACCGTGCTGGCGGCTGCCGGTCTCGCACTCGCCGCGGCCGGTCTCTTCGCGGTGGTGAGCTACACGGCTGCGACCCGCACGTACGAGATGGGTGTGCGTCTCGCGCTCGGCGCCGTTCCGAATCGCCTCTGGCGGTTGATGCTGCGCGACGCCTGCATGCCGGTCGTCGCCGGCATGGTCATCGGCCTCACCGCGGCCTGGTGGATGTCCTCGCTCGCGCAGGATCTGCTCTTTCGCACGAACGCCCGCGATCCGATCCACTACGTCATCGTCGCGGCAGTCCTCGTCGCCACGACGGTTCTGGCGGCCTGGATACCCGCGTCACGCGCGGCGCGCGTCAACCCGCTGATGCTGTTGAGAGCGCAGTAAGCGGCAGTCTTCCGCGGATGCCCGGGGCGAGCCGCCTCCTGCGGTCGGCGCCTTCACTTGCACGCCTTTGACCACCACGGCACGCGCATCATCCCGGTCGAACGCCGACAGGCTGCGCAGGACTGTGCACGTTGAAATTTCTTATGAAAAAAACACGAGCTTAGGAATTAAACTCAAGAAATATCAGGTGTGCTGGCGGATGTCCGCGCCGTCGCACACAGGGTCAGGATCACGGGGCCGAGCCGATGGCGTTCACGCGGGTACAACTGGTTCTCATTCTCAAGTACGCGACTGCCGTGCTCGTCGTATACCTGGCACAGCGGACGCTTTCCAGGCTCGAACGATGGCTGCGGCCGCGAACGGTGAAGAAGTGATCTCGCGGAGCGACACGCGGTGAGCCGGCTCGCGGCCCTGCCGAAAGCCGTTCAGCGGTCGCCGGTGCGCGACTCGCTGTCCTCTAAGACCGGCGCGGCTCTACCCATCACCCGAGCGTGTGACCAATGCCCTTGGCTCTCCGCATCCGACTGATTCTGTTTCGACTGAAGACGCCGATCTCCGTGATCGTGATGTTGCTGCTGGCGGCAGTCATCACGCTGGGACTCATTCGTGCGACCGAGTGGCTGACTGTGACGAATCGTTGAACGCCGGATTCGCCGGCAGAACTGACGCGCGACCCTCGATTGCTGCAAGAGAGGTCGACCACCGGCGCCGGCGCAAACCGGCCGCCGACGTTCTGAACGGCGGGTCTCGTGCGTCCTCGGCACATGCTCGTCTCTGTACCGGGATCGTGCAGGAATGCGGCAGGCCGTGAAGGGCGTTACGCAGACCAGTGACAGTTCTCGCGTCCAACCGTCAGAACTGTCGGCCGGCCAGAAGGGCACCTTCGTCCTGCCCTGAATTCTGAAGGGGTACGCTCCGTGCTCGATCGGCGACGTGCCCGGTCTTCGCAGCGTTCACACCGTATCACCGCGCGTCTTCAGATGCACGGTTCTTCCAGTCGTGTGTCTGCTGCTCGGCGCGTGCGCGCGACCAACGGATGTTGCGCGATCACTGCCCCCACGGCTGACAGTGCTGGTGCAGGAAGATCACTGGTTCTACTATCGGAACGAGATCGGACAGTGGGAAGGCTTCAACCATGAGCTGATCGACAGGATGCAGCGCCACGTCCGGTTGCCCGTGGAGATCAGATCCTTCGCCACCTACGAGGAGATGGCTCAGGCCTTTGCAGACGGGCAGGGCGACATCATGTGCCCCGCGATCGCGATCGAGCGCGCGTCTCCAGAGACCACGGTGACGGAGCTCGAGCGGCAGCAGTTCCCGATGCTGCGATTCAAGGTCTCGGACGAAGAGGACTTCGTCTGGGTGCTGCGCAAGGAGCTCACCAGCGCCGCGGCGCGTCTCGCCAAGTGGTCGCACACCGCTCCGTCGCAGCTCTTCGTGGCCAACCTGTACGTGAAGTATTTCGCGCATCTCGGTCTGCTCAACAAGTTCGACCTGATGATGTTGAAGGTTCGATACACACGGGACCTGCCGAGGTACCGCGCGCTCTTCGACCAGGCGGGCCGCCTGCACGACATCGATCCACTGTTCCTCGCAGCGATGTCCTATCAGGAGTCGCACTGGAATCCGGAGGCGACGAGCTTCACGGGCGTGCGCGGGCTGATGATGCTGACCCAGGAGACGGCGAACGCCGTCGGTGTGACGGATCGGCTGAACCCGCGTCAGAGCGTCCTCGGCGGGACCAGGTACCTCACCCAGCTCCGGGAGCGGATCAACGAGGACATCGGCCGTCCCGACAACAGTTACTTCGCGCTCGCCGCCTACAACGTTGGGCTCGGGCATGTCGAGGACGCGCAGGAGGTCGTGCGGCGCAGCGGCCGGGACGACACCCTGTGGAGCAACCTGCGCGACGCGCTGCCGCTGCTTGCAGAACCGAAGTACTACACGACGCTGAAATATGGAAAGGCCCGCGGCAGGGAACCGGTGCGCTACGTGGACAGCATCCGAAACTACTACTCGCTGCTGTCGAAGCTGGAGGCAGAGCGCGACCGGGCGCGCACGGGCGCCTAACGATCTTTCTTCCCCGCTTTCACGAGCGTCGCGATCATGGCGTTGAAGCTCTCCGCCAGTTCCCGGAACTGGTCGTTCCGTCTGAACCCGACGCTGGAAGGCTCCTCGCCCCCGGCGATCCGCTGCATCTTGTTGCGGAGATTGTGGAGCGGGCCCGCAATCCGATGGCTGTACAGAATGCCCAGCCCCATCATCAGGACGAACGCCACGCCCGACACGCCGAAGTAGAGCCGGTACAAGGAAGACTTCTGCTCATCGAGGAAGTCGAAATACGGATTGTCCCGCGTGAGCCCGATCGACAGTGCCGCCTGCTCCATCTCCCTGAAGAACAGGACGTTGCTGATGAAAAGCACGGCGATCCCGAGCAGCGAGACCGCGGCCATGAACCCGATGAAGCGCCACTGAAAGCGCGGATTGATGAGATACGTCTTCCGGCGGTTCGGCTGCGGCACGTGTGTCGCCGCGGATTGTAACGCGCCCGCTCCGAACGCCTCGAATCCGAGCGACCATCAGCGCAAGGCTCCCTCCCCACGCCGAGCGCGACCAGTTCCGTTTGACATCCGCGCTCGAGACGGCTTCGCGCCCGAGCCGATCGCGAATGCCGGCAATTACAGTCCGTCGACGTCGACCCAAACCGGCCATCCACTTCCTGCTAACCTGAACCTTTTACGGCAAGCTGCCCGTCAGCTCCTTGAACATCCGCCGCACTGTCGTTTCCCGTTGCGCCGCGAAGTTCGGCATCTTTTCGTACTGCAGGAGCTTCACCGCGCCGACCGCCTGATCCTCACTCGCCCCGCGGGCGATTTCGCTCTGAATGGCGTCTCGAGCGTCGACGAGCAGCTGTCGCAGGCGTCGGAGGCTCGCCCGGGTCGCCCTCGGGTCAGCGGGAAGGGGTCCGTGGCCCGGCACGAAAATATCGGCCTCGAGCGACTGGACTGCGTCGAGCACTCGCAGCCACGACACGCCGTAGCCCTGCGCCATGTTCGGGAACTCCTCGCAAAAGAACAGTTCGCTCAGATAGGCAATGCGGTCCTGTGGCACGAACACGACGGAGTCTCCCGTCGTGTGGGCCCGGCCGAAATAGAGAATCTGGATTTCCTTTCCGCCGACGTGAAGCGTCATGCGATCGCGAAACGTTGCGTTCGGCAGACGCGACCGCTGCTCGTCGGCAGACGCGCCTCCGCGTTGCATCTGCTCGACGAGGCCCACGCGATAGTTCTCATGGCCGACCTTGAAGATGTCGGGGTAGGCCAGATTCCCTTTGCTGTACTGATCGTGGAAAGAGGAATTCACAAGATACCGAACGGGCTGCTTGATGACGCTCGTAATCGATTCGCGTTGGGCGCGGCCGACGGCTTCCGATCCCAAGGTGTCGATGACCACCGCTCCTTCACTGGTGACGATGATGCCGCTGCTGAAAGGCCGGCCGGCCGTGAACGCGGAGTACATGAAGTGGCCGGGAATGATTTGTCGCAGGCTTTCAGCACTCGTCGTTTGCCCGGCCGCCGGCGCTTGCGCGACTGCGGCACCGCGAAGCTCTCGCCCATAGAGAACATGGATCGACGCAAGGACAGCAAGGAGGAGGGCGGCTGACCTGGTTGTCATGTGTGATCCTCCTGCACGAGATAGTCGACTTCCTGGAACCATACCCTATCAATCCCTGGCCGGGAAGATTCGTGCGAACGCGGCGTTCATTTCAGGCTGGCGACCGGATTTCCCCGGGGGACTGGTTCTGTCCTGACGGAACAGGCCGCACGTTACTCGACGCCCCGGCGGGCTTCTCTAATCTGGAGCCGGCCCTCACCGGAAACAGCGCCCCCGCCTTTCCGTGGTCGATTCGAGAGCCCGCGAACGAGATGGGAACGACCATCAGGTGATTGTCCGGACTCATGTAGAACAGCTCGCGGCCGTCGTTGGCGCGCCACATGGGCTGTGAGCCGCCTTCGACGGACATCACCACGGGGTTGCCAGGCCCTGGAAAGGCTTGAACGTAGATTTCCGGCCGGCCGGATTCCTCGGAAACATAGGCGATCCACCTGCCGTTGGGCGAGAACCGGCCATCGCCTTCGTAGAAATCGATCGCCGGATCGAAAGAGACGATGACATCGGGTGGAACTTCACCGTCTCCCATCGACCCTCGATCAGGACGGTGAAGTCGCTGATCCGACGCCTTCGATAGGTTCATCCGCGTCTGCGTGCACCATCGACCCGACTGGCCCGCGGCGGATAGTCGGCGAATCGCGTGACAAAGCGCGTTACTGCTGCCGGTGCAGCACGTCGTCCAGCGCACTCGGGCGCGACTGGTGCGCGTGGTGTTCGAGGAAGTCGATGACGTGACGGCGGCAGGCGTGGTACTGCGGGTGCCCGAGCACCGAAGCGCGGGCACGTGGACGCGGAAATGGGACCGTCAAAACGTCACCGACGGTCGCCTCCGGTCCGTCAGTCATCAGGATCAGCCGATCCGCCAGGTAGAGCGCCTCGTCGATGTCGTGGGTGACCATCACCACCGTGCGCCCGGAAGCCTCCCAGACGCGCAGCAGGATGTCCTGCAGCTCGAAGCGGGTCAGCGAATCGAGCTGCGAGAACGGCTCGTCGAGAAGCAGGAACCGCGGCTCCACGGCGAGCGCGCGCGCCAGCGAGACGCACTGCTGCGTGCCGAGCGACAACTGAGGCGGCAGCTGATCGGCCGCGTCCTTCACGCCGACGAGGTCGAGATAGCGATCGGCAATGGCGCCAGCATCGCGACTGCTCCGCTTCGTGGCTCCCTGCGTGGCGGCAATCACCACGTTCTGTCGTGCCGTCAGCCATGGCAGGAGACACGGCGCCTGGAAAACGATTGCCCGCTCCGGTCCCGGCCCGGTCACCTCGGTGCCGTCGATGATCACTCCGCCGAGCGTGGCGCGATCGAGCCCGGCGAGGATCGACAGCACGGTCGACTTGCCGCATCCTGAGTGACCGAGGATCGCGACGAACTCGCCCAGGCCGACGGTGGCGTTGACGTCCTTCACCGCAACGAACGGCCCCGTGGGTGTCGGAAACACTTTGCTCAATCCGGTCAGTTCCAGCGGAACGTTCATCGCGTCTCCTCGGCCACCGCAAGCGCCACCGGTCCGCGTCCCTGGCCTCCAGCGCTTGCCTTCGGTCGCGCCAGCGCGGCCGTCAGCGTCGAGATGACGGAGGCGCGTACGTGCGTGGCCTGCTCCTCGTGGGCGAGCTGCGCGGCGCTGCGCGGGCGCGCCAGGTCGACCGCTATCGGTGCGCCGAGGGTCGCCGGCGGCCCCGCCAGAATCGGAACGATACGGTCGGAGAGCAGAATGGCCTCCTCGACGCTGTTCGTGATCATCACAGTGGTGACCGGCTGATCCCCGTCGCTGCAGAGGCGCACGAGGTCCTGCTGCAGCGTCTCGCGGGTCAGCGCGTCGAGTGCGCCGAACGGCTCGTCCATGAACAGCACGCGCGGCCGTGTGGCGAAGGCTCGGGCCAGCGCCACCCGCTGCCGCATGCCGCCCGAGAGCTGCCGCGGCCGCCGGTCGAGCGCCGCGCCGAGACCGACGCGCTCGAGCGCTTGGGTGGCGGTACGGCGCTGCTCCTGGCGCGACAGCGCCGGAAATGCCGCTTCCACGGCCAGCCGTACGTTCTCCAGCGCCGTGAACCACGGGAGCAGCGAATAGTTCTGAAAGACGAACGCGGAGTCGGCGCGAATCCCGCGAACCGCTTCGCCGCCAATCGTGATCGTGCCGGCGTCGGCCGGCGCCAGCCCGGCGAGAAGCGCCAGCAGCGTCGACTTGCCGCTGCCCATCGCGCCGACGATGGAGATGAACTGCCCGTGCTCGACCGTGAGCGACACGTCGCGCAGAACGTGCCGCATCCCCGACGAGGCGGTGAACGACTTCGACAGCCCTCTGACCTCGATGAATGCCATCAGTCCAGCCGCCTCACACCGCTCGCAGCCTGGTCTCGGCAAGTCCCATCAGACGATCGAGGGCGAATCCGACCACGCCGATGGTGATGATCGCCAGCAGGATGTGGGCGTAGACCAGGCTGTTGTACTCCTGCCAGAGGAACCCGCCCACGCCAGGCGTGCCGGTCAGCATCTCGCTCGCGACGATCACCAGCCACGCGATCCCGAGGCTGAGGCGATAACCGGTGAAGATGTACGGCAGCGTCGCCGGCAGGATGATCTTCGTGAACGTCGTCATCCGCGACAGCCGCAGCACCTTCGCCACGTTCCAGTAGTCCTGCGGGATGGCGCGCACGCCGACCATCGTGTTGATCACCGTCGGCCACATCGAGCAGACGGCAATGGCGAAGAGCGCCGCCGGCTCCGATTTCTGAAACAGGATCAGGCCGAGCGGCAGCCAGGCGAGCGGCGAGATCGGACGCAGCACCTGCATGATCGGATCGAACATGCGCGTCAGAGTCGAGGAGACGCCGAGCAGGAGGCCGATCGGCGTCGCGATGGCGATGCCGAGGAGGAACCCTCGAGCGACCCGCATCAGGCTGTACCAGGCCAGCAGCAGGATGCCCTGGTCCGTTTCACCGCGCTTGGCCAGCGGTTCGAGGATGTACAGCTTGCTTTCATCCCACGTCCGCAGCGGTGACGGCAGATCGGGAACGGCTTGACTGGCCGCCCACCAGCCGGCGACCGCCATTGCGATGCCGGCGAGCGGCAGCAACAGGTTGACGAATCGTGTTTTCAAGCAACCTCCATGTGGTTGATCGCTGAATGGTGATTAGCGGATCTAAAGATCCGCTCTGCGACGGATCCTTGTGCGCTCTGCGAAGGATCCTTGCTACGTCGTCATGCTGTTGACCGCGAACGACTTCGCGTACTTCTCTGGATCCTTGCCATCGAATTCACCATCGAACAGCGTGATCTTCTGTTCCTCGGCGACCTTCGGCGCCGAACCGAGCTCCTTCATCGCCTCGAGATAGATGTCCGAGCGCACCACGCGCTTCGCCGTGCCGGCGTAGTCGGGCGCTCCCTTCGTCATGCCCCAGCGGCGGAGCTGCGTGAGCCACCAGGCGGCGTAGATCTGGTGCGGGTAGTTGCAGTTGCGACTCGAAAAGACCATGTAGAAGGGATCCTGCTCGACCCGGCCGTCCCCGTACTCGTACTTGCCCAGGAGCCGCTCGCGGATGATTTCCGGAGGGCAGTTGATGTAGGCGGGGCGTGAGATCACCTCGGCGAACTTCGGGCGATTCTCCATCTTGTCGAGGTCGACGCTCGCCAGGTGCAGGGCCTTGAGGATCGCCTTCACCGTTTTCGGGTTCTTCATGGCGAATTCCTCGGTAAAAGCGCAGACCTTCTCCGGATGGTCCTTCCACATCTGCTGCGTGGTCGTCACCGTGAAGCCGATGCCGTCCTCGATCGCCCGGTTGTTCCACGGTTCGCCAACGCAGAAGCCGTCCATCTTGTCGACCTTCATGTTGGCCACCATCTGCGCCGGCGGGATGGTGATGAGGCTCACGTCCTTGTCCGGGTTCACCCCGCCCGCCGCCAGCCAGTAGCGCATCCACATGGCGTGCGTGCCGGGAGGGAACGTCATCGCGAAGGTCAAAGGCTCGCCGGCCGCCTTTGCTTTCAGGGCCAGCGGCTTCACGTCGGCCGGCTTGCGGACGCCGGCGGCCTTCAGCTTGTTGTTGAGCGTGATCGCCTGCCCGTTCCGATTGAGCAGCCAGGGGATCACCATCGGCTTCACGGGCGATCCCGCCAGCCCCATCGTCGACGCGAGCGGCATGCCAATCAGCATGTGCGTGGCCTGGTTCTCGCCAATCGAGAGCTTGTCGCGAATCACGGCCCAGGACGCTTCCTTCGAGATGGTCGACTCGATGCCGAACTTCTTGAAGTAGCCGAGCTCGTGCGCCATGACGATGGGGGCACAGTCGGTGAGCGCGATGATGCCGAAGCGGATCGCCCTGGTCTCCGGACCATCGTCGGCGTAGACGCTGCCGGTCCACCCGCGCGGCAGCCCGGCGAGCAGCGTTCCAGCTGCGCTGGCCGTAGCCGTTCTGACGAATGTGCGCCGTGAGAGGGTGTGGGCCTTGCCGTGTGCGCTGCGTTTTTTCATCTATCGCTCCGCGAGGAAGACGTATGTGACCTGGACGTACGGGTAGCTGTAGGAGGCCCCGGGAGTGGCCTGTTCGAGAAACGCCCCGGGAAAGATGTGCGCGTAGCCGCCCGACACCTGCATCTGCGGCGTGAGCGCTCGCGAGATCTGCACGTCGATCTCTTCCCCGACATGCGCGCTGGCCGCGCCGCCAGCCACGCGGGCGAGCGGCGCGCCACCCGCGGTGTAGATGCCGTCGCGCTTCTCGGCCAGCCACCACGAGTGATAGCTCGTGGTCACCGGCGTCGTCTTGAACGGGGTGAACTCGAAGCCGGCGCGGGCGTGCTGGATGTTCCTCCACCCGATCTGATCCGCCAGGCCGTACTTGTCGTGTCCGGTCGGGTACAGCTGATCGAAGGTGCCGCGAACGCCGTCCGTCGGATTCTCGTCGCCCGACGCGTAGTTGAACTCGCCTATGAGCTTGATCGCGCCGGGACCGCTCAGCGATTCGCGCAGCTGCCAATGCCCCGCCCACGCCTGGATGTCGTCGCTGCCGAGCGAACCGCGCTGCACCGCCATCTCGATGTTGTAGTCGAGGGCCAGCGGCAGCTTGCCGGCGAACCGGGCACCAGCCGTGCTCGCCTTGAGATCACCGACGGTGCCTGTCTCTCCCGGCAGGTTCGTGTCGCGCCGCCAGAAGAGATACGGCTCCAGCGAGCCGCTCTTCACCAGCTTCGGCAGCGTGAGATAGGCACCGGCAAAGCGGTTGCCGGCGCCGCTCTTATCGAAGCCGTCTTCGATCGTCCGGACGACCGACGCGCCGAACAGGTCGAGCGAGGCGGCCTTGCCGCGCATCGTCACTTTCACCGCGTCGAAGCTCCGCGCGGCGTTCGTCCAGCCAAGATGCCCAACGAGACGCTGGTCGCCGTACACGAGCTCCTGCCGTCCAGCGCGCACGCTCAGGCGGCTCGTCGAGGAGCCGATGTCGGCGAAGCCCATTCGCAGATCGAAGGGCGCCCTGAACGGCGAGCCGGTCGCTCCAACCGTCTTCTTTCCAACCCGTGCGTCGTGGACCTGTGCCTGGAACGACAGCGACTTCGACGCGGTCACCGTGGCGCCGAAGCGGAAGCGCGTCAGCCAGTACAGGTCGTCGCGTGTGCTGTTGAAGTTCGCCCCGTCGAAGCCCTCCATGCGCTCGCGAAACTCGCCGCGCGTGCGCAGCCACGTCGGCAGGACGGAATTGAGGCGGTTCGGAAACGGCGGCTTTGGCGCCGACGAGACGATCTGTGACGCCGGTGCGGCAGACTGTGCCGGCGCGGAAGGTTGTGCAGCGGCGGACGGCGAGCGCGCCTGCTGCGCATGGCCCGACAACGGAACGGAAAGGGCGCAGGCACAGAGCCAGACTCTGACCTGCAGCTTGGCACATTGCGCTCGGATCACACGACACTCCTTCTCGAAATCGAAGCGACTATTCGGAGAGGCGTCGTGGCCGGCTGTGCGGGGACGGCAACACTGCCGTCGGTCAGGAACTGAGCAAGTGCCGTTCCGCCGCAACACCGGTTCAAGCGAAGGCGCTGCTGCGGGGATTTCGTTCGGTTTCGCGCGGTACAGCACACCGGCGCGGCGTCGAGCGATCGCCGGCACACGATTGTGCCGCCGGCTGAATCGATCGACGAATTCGTCTGAGTGCCCTCGAACCCCGCCAAGCGACTGAGCGCGTTCGAGCCTCGTGGCGCAGCACGGCACCGAACGCCGGCTGGTGGCGGAGCGCGAACCGCGGATGCGCTGGTGCGAGGCGGGGACGGCCACCGAGGCGCCGGCTCGCACGTCTTTCGTTTCAGCGACTTAGGCCATGGAGCCGCGATCGATTCAAAAATGTCGAATGCATCACCTCACATGACGGTTCCGTAGGAGCGCACCCCCTTGTCGCAACCGTCTCCGGCGTGTATCTTCGATCGCGGAGTCACGCGCCGCGTTGCGCGCCACTCCAGCCACCACGCCCCGCGTCCGGGCCTTCCTTTCTCGCGCTCCCCGACGAGCAGCAGCCATCGCGCATGCGATGTGCAAGCGGGATCCCTGTCGTCCCGGGAGCACACATGTCCGTCTCGATCTCCGTGGCGCCCGCCCCCGGCGGGCTCGATGAACTGCCACTCTTCGAATGGCTCGCGGCGGCGCCGCAACGCGGCGCCTGCAGCACCGGCGTCACGGCGCGCATGCCCGATCGCGCGCCGCAGACCGGCGAGCAGTATCGCTTCCACTTCGACATGGGGAAGTGCATCGGCTGCAAGTGCTGCGTCGTCGCCTGCAACGAGCAGAACGGCAACCCGGCGTCGATCAACTGGCGTCGTGTCGGCGAAATCCAGGGTGGTTGGTACCCGCACTCCACGCAGTCGTATCTCTCGACGGGCTGCAACCACTGTCTCGAGCCCACCTGCCTGGCCGGCTGCCCGGTCGATGCGTACTCGAAGGAGCCGCTGACCGGGCTGGTGCGGCACAGCGCCGACGCCTGTATCGGCTGCCAGTACTGCACCTGGAACTGTTCGTACGGCGTGCCGCAGTACAACCCGGAACGCGGCGTCGTCGGAAAGTGCGACATGTGCCACGGCCGGCTCTCCATGGGCCAGGCCCCCGCGTGCGTGAGTGCCTGCCCCGAAGGCGCGATCGCAATCGAGATCGTCAAGGTGGACGACTGGCGCGAGAAGGTCGCCGCCGTGCTGCCGCCCGGCGGCACGCCGGTGAACGACGGCAGCCTGTCGACCACCCGCATCACCCTGCCGGCGGATTTGCCGCCCGACGCCCGGCCACGCGATCTCACGCACGCGGTGCCGGAGCATCCGCACTGGCCGCTGGTGATCATGACGGTGCTCACGCAGCTCTCGGTCGGCGCCTTCATCACGGTGTGGCTGCTGCAGCTCCTCGGCGTGGAGACGAGGCTCGGGTTGACTGCCTTGATTTCACTCGCAGTCGCCGGGCTCGCGCTCGGCGCCTCCACGCTGCACCTCGGGCGGCCGGTGCACGCCTATCGCGCGGTCCGCATGTGGCGCCGCTCCTGGCTGAGCCGCGAGGTGCTGCTCTTCTCGGCATTCTCGGGCGTGGCCAGCATCTATGCGGGCATGCTCTGGTTCGGCATGGGCGCCAGCCTCGGTGTCGGGGCGCTGACGGCGCTGCTCGGCCTTGCCGGCGTCACCGCGAGCGCGTGCATCTACCTCGTGCCGTCGCGGCCGTCGTGGAATTCGTGGCACACCGTCGGCGAGTTCGCGCTCACGGCTGGAGTACTCGGTCCGCTGTTCGCTGCCGCCGTCGGCGCCGGCGACACGCGCGCGCTGGCACTCGGCGCCGCGATCATGGCCGGCGCACATTTCGCCCTCATCGCCCTGCGGTTCCTCGGCTGTATCGCATCCGACAGCCCTGAGCTCAGAGGAACGGCGCGCCTCCTCTCGACCGTGCTCGCCCGTCTGGTGCTGTGGCGCGGGCTCCTCCTCGGGCTCGGCGCCATCGTGCTGCCGCTGGCGGTCACCGGGTCCTGGAGTTTCGCCGCCGCCCTGGTCCTTGCGCTGGCGGCGCAGATCCTCGGCAGATACCTCTTCTTCGTGAGCGTGGTGCCCAAACACCTGGCCGCACCGTATCTGGCCACCGCGCGGGAGGCGGCATGACCCTCAAGCAGATGCTCGGACTCGACACGCGCGCCGACCGCTACGCCTACGGCGTCGATCCGGTTGCCGGACACACGTCGGCCCAGCGCATCCCCGATCGATGGGTCCCGACCACGTGCGGCTACTGCTCGGTGGGCTGCGGCATGTTCATCGGCGTCAAGGACGGCCGGGCGGTCAGCGTTCGCGGCAACCCGGATCATCCGGTCAACCGCGGCATGCTGTGCCCGAAGGGGCTCTCCGAGCATCACACCATCCGCGCCGACAATCGCGCCCTGTACCCCCTTCTGCGGCGCGACGGCCGGATGACGCGCGTGAGCTGGGACGAGGCGCTGAAGACGATGGCCGGCAAGTTTCGCGACGTGCAGCGCCGCTACGGTCAGGGTGCCGTCGGCGTGATCAGCACCGGACAGCTCGTCACCGAGGAGTTCTACGCGCTCGGCAAGCTCGCCCAGCTCGGCATCGGCACCTCGAACTACGACGGCAACACCACGCTGTGCATGTCCACGGCGGTCGCCGGCTACAAGCGCTCGTTCGGGAGCGACGGTCCTCCAGGCGCCTACGAAGACTTCGAGCGCGCCGACGTCATCCTCCTCATCGGGGCAAACGTCGCCGAGAATCATCCGATCCTCTGCTGGCGCCTGCGCACCAACCCTGGCACCACGATCATCGTCGTCGACCCGCGGGTGACGAAGACAGCGATGCTCGCGGACACGCATCTCCCCATCCGTCCGCGCACCGACCTCGCGCTCCTCAACGGGATCATCCATTTCGTCATCGAGCACGATCTCTACAATCACGATTTCGTCCAGCAGCACACGACCGGGTTCGGCGAGCTTCGCGAGGCGGTCCGCGCGTACACACCGGAACGCGTCGCCGAGATCACCGGGCTATCGGCAGAGGCCGTCATCCGTACCGCCTGGACCTACGCGCGGGCGCAGGCCGCGTTCATCGCCTGGACCATGGGCGTCAATCACAGCACCCAGGGCACGGCGACTGTGAACGCCATCAACAACCTCGCGCTGCTGACGGGCAATATCGGCCGCGTCGGCGCCGCGCCGTTCTCGATTACCGGCCAGTGCAACGCCATGGGCACCCGTGAGGCGGGTTTCGCGTCGAGCCTCCCCGGATACCGGAAGTTCGAGGTCGCCGAAGACCGCGCCGAACTGGCGGCCCTCTGGAACATCGCACCCGAGCGCATTCCGTCGCAGCGTGGCCTCGCGTATCCGGACATCATCGAGGCCGCGCTCGACAAGAAGATTCGCGCTCTCTGGATCATCGCCACCAATCCAATCGTCTCGTTCCCCAACCTGAAGTCGCTGCAGCAGGCGCTCGACGGCCTCGAGTTCCTGGTGGTGCAGGACGGCTACCACCCGACGCCGACGACCGAGTGCGCGGACCTCGTGCTGCCGGCAGCGATGTGGGGCGAGAAGGAGGGCACCTACACGAACTCCGAGCGCCGGGTGAGCAAGGTCAACCGGGCGGTGTCGCCGCCCGGGGAGGCACGCTCGGACTTCGACATCTTCCTGTCGTTCGCCGAGGTGCTCGGCGTGCGCGACGAGATCTACCCGGGATGGACACGACCGGCCGATGCCTTCGAGGAATGGAAGCGCGTCTCGGCCGGACGTCTGTGCGACTACTCGGGACTCACCTACAAAGCCATCGAGCAGCATGGCGGCATCCAATGGCCGTTCCCGGCAGGGTCGACCACGCCGCGCGAGACGAGCCGGTTGTACACCGATGGACGTTTCCAGACCGACGACGGGAAGGCGCGCCTGCTCCCCGCGGCATGGGAGCCATTCCGCGAACAGCCTGATACCGCGTTCCCGTTCGTGCTGAACACCGGACGCACCGTCGAGCACTGGCAGACGCGGACGAAGACGTGGAAGGTGCCGATTCTCGAGCGTCTCTCGCCGAACGCGTGGCTCGAGATGAACCCGCGTGATGCCCGGGTGCTTCGTCTGAAGCCGCAGGATCGCGTCGACGTCGTCTCCCGGCGCGGGCGCATCCGCAGCCTCGAGCTGCGCGTCACCGAGACGGTCGCCGCCGGCCAGGTGTTTGCGCCGTTTCACTACGCCGAAGCCAACGCCAACGAGGTCACCCTGAGCGAGTTCGATCCAATCTCGCGCGAGCCGAACTACAAGCAATCGGCGGTGCGGGTGGAGCGCTCCGTCGCAGGCGGAGGCCATCGATGAAACGCCTCGTCGTCGTCGGCAACGGCATGGCCGGCATGGCCTGCGTGGAGCAGATCCTCAAGTACCCGCGGCAGTTCGACATCACCGTGTTTGGCGACGAAACGCACGTCAACTACAACCGCATCCTGCTCTCGTCGGTGCTGGCCGGCGAAAAGGCGGAAGATGACGTGATCATCCACACGCCCGAGTGGTACCGGACCAACGGCATCGATCTGCACGTCGGCGTGCGAATCGTCGACGTGGATTCGATCGGCAAGACGGTCACCGGCAACGACGGGAGCTGCACCCCCTACGACACGCTGCTCCTCGCCACCGGCAGCTCGGCATGGCTGCCGCCGATCGACGGCCTCGAGAAGGACGGCGTCTTCGCCTTCCGCACGCTGGGCGATACACGAGAGCTCATTCGACGGTCAGCGCCCGGCGTAAAGGCAGTCGTCATCGGCGGCGGCCTGCTCGGTCTCGAGGCCGCACGCGGATTGCAGGTGCAGGGCTGCGACGTGACAGTGGTGCACCTGATGCCGACGCTGATGGAGCGGCAGCTCGATCCCGACGGCGGACAGTACCTCGTCGGCAAGATGGAAGAGATCGGCATCCGGGTGCTGCTCGGGCGGACGACGATCGCCGTCCTGGGCAACGGTCATACCGAGGGCGTGGCGCTGTCGGATGGCAGCCATCTCGACGCCGACATCGTCGTCGTGGCGGCCGGTATCCGTCCGAACGTCGACCTCGCGCGCAAGGCCGGCCTGACGGTGAACCGCGGGATCGTCGTGAACGATCAGATGGAGACGTCCGACCCGGACATCTTCGCGGTCGGCGAGTGCGTCGAGCATCGCGGTGTCTGCTATGGCCTGGTCGCGCCGCTCTTCGAGCAGGGCAAGGTGCTGGCGGCCACGATGACCAGGCGGCGCGGCCCCGACTACACCGGCACCGTGCAGGCGGCCAAGCTCAAGATCATGGGCGTCGACGTGTTCTCCGCCGGCGACTGGAGCGAACAGAACAGCGAGCCGGTCCGCTACGAGGACCGGGCGCTCGGGATCTACAAGAAGCTCACTCTCCGCGAAGGCAGGCTGGCCGGTGTGATTCTCGTCGGCGACACCTCCGACAGCCACCGTTACATGGAATGGTTGCGTACCGGCACCAGCCTCGCCGAACAACGGCGACATCTGCTGTTTCCGCCACCGGCCGCCGATGCCGGCCAGGACGTGGCCGAGATGCAGGACAGCGCCACCGTCTGCGGCTGCGTCGGCGTCACCAAAGGAGCGATCATCGAGGCGATTCACGACAAGGGTGTCTGCACCCTTTCGCAGCTCAAGGAACGAACCCGCGCCACGAGCGGGTGCGGCAGCTGTACTCGCCTCTGCCAGGACCTGCTGCGCGCGGTAGCACCCGACTTCGAGGAAGAGAAGAAGACGGTCATCTGCGCCTGCGTGCCCTTCGCCGAGGAGCAGCTGCGCGAGATCCTGCGCAGCCAGAGGCTCAAGTCGGTGCAGGAGGTGCTCGAGATCTACGGCAACGGCATCGGCTGCGAAGTCTGCAAGCCGGCGCTCAGCTACATGCTCGACATGCTCTGGTGCGGCGACCACGACGAGGACCGATCGGCGCGCTTCATCAACGACCGCGTGCACGCCAACATCCAGAAGGACGGCACGTTCTCGGTGATACCGCGCATCCGCGGGGGCGTGACGACTCCGGACGAGCTGCGGCGGATCGCTTACGTGGCGGACAAGTACCACGTGCCGATGGTGAAGATCACCGGCAGCCAGCGGATCGATCTTCTCGGCGTGAAGAAAGCGGACCTGCCGAAGGTCTGGGCAGATCTCGGCATGCCGTCTGGCCAGGCGTACACCAAAGGTGTGCGCATGGTGAAGACCTGCGTCGGCACCGACTTCTGCCGCTTCGGCACCCAGGACTCGACGTCGGCCGGCATCGAGCTGGAGCGGCGCTTCGAGCAGCTCTTCACGCCGCACAAGGTGAAGATGGGCGTCGTCGGCTGCCCGCGCAACTGCGCCGAAGTCACGGTCAAGGACATCGGCCTCGTCGGCGTGGAGGGCGGCTGGCAGGTGGTCGTCGGCGGCGCCGCCGGCAAGAGCGTCCGCAAGGCCGACCTGCTGACGACGGTCGAGACGACGGAGGAGGCGCTGCAGGCCGCTGGTCTCTTCTTCCAGTACTACCGGGAGAACGCCAACTATCTCGAACGGACCTACGACTTCGTCGAGCGGCTCGGCATCGAGAAGGTGCGCAAGGAGACGATCTATGCGCCGGCGCCGGTGCAGGAAGGGCTGCTGGATCGTCTGCAGAAATCGAAGGCCAGGGCGAAAGACGCCTGGCACGAGGGACAGACCCCGCGGCATCCGACGCAGTTCATCCCGCTCGTGCCGCTCGAAGACGTCAGCGGAGCACTGGCATGAGCGAACGATGGATTCGCGTGGCGAGGTACGAGCAGCTCCCCGAGCGGGAAGGCCGTGCCGTCACGGTTGGCGAGAAAGAGATCGCGCTCTTCAATCTCGGCGACCGGGTGCTCGCCACCGACAACACCTGTCCTCACAAGCAGGGACCGCTCTGCGACGGCATCGTCACCGGCAGCTCGGTGGTGTGCCCGCTGCACGGCTGGAAGGTGAGTCTGGAGGACGGCTGCGTGCAGCGGCCGGCAGGCGAACCGCATCAGGTGCGCACCTACCCGACGGCGATCGTCGACGGCATCGTCGAGGTGCAGCTTCCCGTAGTGTCCGGCTTCAGCCGGACCTCGTAGCCGACGTCAGGCGGACCCTCCACTCAGCGGCCTTGCGCGCCTCTCGCACCCAGCAGGAGCCTGCCCAACGGCGTCGTGAGCGCCACCTCGCGAACGTGGTCGGCGAGCGCCTGCTGGAGCACGGGCAGCTCCTCCTGGCGTGCGGCGATCACCTGCAACGTCACACTGCCCATTTCATCGGTCGACTGCTCGCCCCAGGTGACGCGCTTCGGAGGAGTCGACGGATTGCGCCGGTTGGCGGCGGAATTGTCGTAGGTGACGGTTACGTCCAGCTTCGTGCCCTTCGGCAGCGTGACGTAGTTCGCGAAGAGATACTGCTCCTGCCAGCCGAAGTCCCAGTCGCGAATCGACAGCAGCGTCTTCGTTTCCCCGCTCGGAAGCGCCGCCGTCATCTTCATGGTCTTTCCGAGATAGTGCGCGTGGGCCGACACGCCGAAGGCCTTGATGTCGGCCGGGAGCACGAAGGAATCGGAGATCGAGAACGTCGTGTCGCCGGCCGGAATGTCGATGCCGGAGAGCAGTCCGAAGATGGGAGGCAGCTGAATTCCGGTGAACGCCTTCGTCGGCGCCGTCCTGGCGAAGTACAAGCCGATCGTCGACGCCTCCGCCTCGGCCTTCCCGGATGGATGGAAGTGCGTCGAGAGAATCAGGTCCGAACCCTTGGGAACGAAGAAGGCCAGGTCGTCTGGCAGGAGGCGTGGCTGCGCGCCCGGCGCCCACCCGCCGAGCGTGCTGCCGGCGCTCGAGCCGCGACCGCCGGCGCGCGCACCTCTGCCAGCGCGGCCGGCGCCCAGGGCCAGTCGGCCGCCGGCCAGCGTGAGCCCGCCGCCCATCCCGCCACTGTAGCCGGGTAGCGCGTCGCGCTCATCGAGCTGACGCGCGGCGCCGGTCGCGTCGAGGAAGAACAGGCTGTGATGCACCACGCTCCGCGCCGACGGTCGAAAGTCGACGCCTCGAACCCAGACGTCCTCTTTCAGGTTGAGCGGCAGGACGAAGTTGCGATAGATGTCGCGCCCCTTCTCCGGCACGGCGTATGCCTCGGGCATCCGGACAACGAGATCGGGTTCGCCGAGCTGCCAGCCGTCGGTGAAGCGAGGCAGCGGCGGCAGCTTGGCGGGATCGCCTTGCAGCATGCCGCCGTCGACCCATCGCTCGATCACGCTGATCTGCGCGTCGGACAGCCGCCGGTCACCCTGAAACGCGAAATCGCCGGTGTCGGCCTTCCATGGCGGCATCTGCCGCGCACGGGTCGATGCGGCGATCAGCTTTCCGCGCGGCCGTACGTCGGCATAGCTCTGAAGCGCGAAGGGCGCCGCTTCGCCGGGCCGATGACACGACGTGCAATTGTTGAAGATGATCGGCGCGACATCCTCAGTGAAGGTGACCTCGCGGGCAGGAGCGGTGCCGGATTGCGCATGCACGGCGAGAACGGCTGCTCCCGTCGCGACCGCCGCCGCAATACAGGCCAAAAGGTATCTCATGATTCCGCTTCTCCACGTTACCGACAACACCCGGCTGGGCCGAACGCGTGACGCTACTTCGGCGGCGCGACGCAGCGGAAATTCTCTGCCTCGTCGATGCTCCCCTGCCCCTTGTAGCGGGCCACCTGTGGATACGGGCACAGCGGACGCGTGCGCACGGTCTTGCCGTTGGTGACCTTCGATGCAATCAACTGGTCCGGCGCCTTCCCCTTCTCGACCCAATCGATCACCGCGGTGACCGCGTCGTTGCGATCCGGGCCCACGCCGCCGCCGCAGTGCGCCATGCCTGGCGCCATGAACAGCCGCGCGAAGTCGTCGGTGTTCCTGCCGTTCTTCGCGACCACCGCCTCGTAATAGTTCACGCCCATCATCGGCTGAAGGATCGTATCGGCCCAGCCGTAGGTCATGATTAACTTTCCGCCGCTCTTGCGGAACTTCGAGAGATCAGGATCCTTCGCGTCGGCCAGCTTGCTCCACCTTGCGAGGAGGGCGGTATCGCTGTCGTAGTTGAACTTCAGCGAGTCGTACTCCGGCTGCGGCGGTTCGAGAATCAGGTAGCGCATCACACCTTCGGCAAGGTTGAAGTCCGCCGGCTTCGCCCCCGGCTGAGCGGCGACGATCGGGCCGACCCACCCGCTCGTCGTCGCACCGTTCGCGCCCGTGCTCACCGCCTCGCTGCCCGGCATGAACCCCGGGAAGAACGACTTGCCGCGGCTCACCGGACCGCCGTAGATCTTCTTGATCGTCCCGGCCTGCGCTGCGGTGAGGCAATCGGGGCCATCGGAACCCTGGCTGCATGCCGGCACGTCGCGCGCCGGATCGAAGCTGCACTTGCGTGGATCGTCGATCAGTCCGTCCTTGAGCCCGTCCACCTGGTCGCACTTCGCCATCACCTTCTCGGCCACGAGATTCAGCTTGGCGACCGGCACCGGCGCTTCGGTGAGCGCCTTCTGATTCCACATCGCACCGATCGTGAAGCCCGTCTGGTCGACCCACGGGGCGTTGGCAACGATGCCGTCGAAATCGTCGGGGTATCGCTGCGCCTCGAGCAGCCCCTGCCGGCCGCCGTTCGAGCACGAGTTCCAGTACGAGAAGAGGATCGGCTTGGCATAGTAGTCGGCGGCGATCTTCTTGGCGGCCTCCGCCGTGACGTGGACGGCGCGATACGCGTAGTCGAGCGCCTTCTGCGGATTGCTGAGGATGAAGCTGCCGCTCGGCTCTTTGCGGGCGTCGTGGCCCGTGTTGGTGCGGGCGATCACGAACCCGTTGGTGAGCGCCGCGGTCCTGTCGCCGTTCGTCGGGCCGTCAAGGGCATCGCCGGCGAGGCCGCCGTTGCCGACCATGTAGAAGCGCTGGTTCCACTTGTCGGGCAGATTGACCTCGAAGGCGACCTCGGGCGTGATCGTCCCGACCACCCGGCAGTGCTGCGGCGTATCGGCCGTGGCAGGCACCACCCGCGCCGCGATCGAGACGATGCCTTCGCCCTTGAAGGACGACAGGCTCTCGCACGACTTGCCGGGTGTCGAATCGGCGGTGGAGTACCCGGCGAGCGAACGGCTGGCATTCGCGAACGCCTGGGCGGCCGCGGGAGATGCAGTGACACACACCAGGCCGGCGATCATCAGGACGCGCATAGACACTCCTCGAGTCAGCAGAGTCGGCAGCATTGTCCTACAGATCGGCGCCGGCGCACAGTGGCCGCCTGACACGACGTGACGAAACCAAACGGCGTGCTCCCTCGAGAATCGCTGACGATTCGCTATAGACCAAGCATCAGCGTCACGCTGTCACCCTCGAAGCTCGATGCAGCGACGTCGAGCTTTCCGTCCTCGTTCACATCGCCGACGGCCACGTGATAGGTGCCCGGTCCCGATCTGAACGGTGAGCCTGGGGCGCCAGCGAATCGGTCACCAGCATTCTGGAGAACGGTCACGCTGTTCACAGTGGCGGCAACGAGATCGGTCTTCCTGTCGTTGTTCAAATCGACGGCGACGACGGCAAATGCCTCTGCGCCGATTTGGTACGGAGAGAAGGCGGCTGCTCTGAACACGCCTTTCCCGTCGTTCCATAGAACGTCGATCGTCGTGCCTCTTCCGTGAGTGAGCACGATGTCGAGGTGACCATCGGCATTGAGGTCGGCCAGTGCGCGCGCGGCAGGATTCGCCGCAACTGAGAGCGGTGCCCGCATGTCGGTGAACTCGCCTTTGCCGTTGCCGCGCATGACGGCGACGCGCCCCCTGGTGGCATCGACGCTCATCGCGGTGGCGATATCCAGATGGCCGTCGCCATCGACGTCTCCGATCCCGAGGGAGTAGTTGTCGTGACCGGCCTCCATCGTCAAGGTGCGTTCCAACGAAAAATGGCCGAGGTTGTCGCCGAACAGGATCTCGACCGTGTTCCGGCGTCCGTTGGCCGTGACGATGTCGGACTTGCCGTCCTCGTTGATGTCGACGATGAAGAGGGCCGGTTTATAGGTCTGGATGGCCGCGCTCACGTTGGTTGGCGAGGTTCGAACCTCGGTGAAGCGGCCGCTGCCGTCGCCAGCAAAGACGTGCACGTACTCTCTGCGATCGTCCTTGCGAGCGACGATCAGATCGTGGACACGGTCTCCGTTGATGTCGCCGAGGGCAATGGCGCCTGGCTGATAGTCGAAGACAACGCGGTGCCCGGCCACGCTGAAGCCGGTACCGTCGCCGAGGCGCACCTCCACGAGCCGGCTCAGCAGATGCTTGGTCAGCAAGTCGAGATGTCCGTCGCGATTCAGGTCCACCAGAACAATCTCGCCCGATCCCTCAGCAACGATCAGCCGTGAACCGGGCGCGAACACCTGACCCTGGGCCCGGTGCGCGGGCGGGAGAGTCAAGATGACGAGCGTCAACACCGCGCGGAGATAGTTCTTCATGTGGAAATCAGACGCCGGAAGCGGTCGTTTTCTTCCCACCGCGAGACCCACCGCATCAGCCAATCAGCAACCGTGCGGCCGAGTGCCAGGCCGTCGTCTCACCGATTGGCGTCCGCAGCACCTGACCGATGACGATCAGGAGGCCGCCCCATAAATAAGCGCGATCGACCCGTCGTCTGGTCAGCAGGTCGTAACCAATCGCCGCGACGATGAACAGATCCGTGAACACGTAGTGTCCCCACGTCGTGGCCGACACGATCGCAAACGGCAGCCGCGCGATCGGCGCGTCGAGAAGGCTGATCGTGGCGAGCAGCATCAGTCGCTTGTGCGTCTGTGGGTGACGACGATACGAGGCGGCTGCCGCGACCAGCGCGGCAAAGACGACCATCGACAACAGCGGCGTCGTCAGGAACGTCCTTGCCTCGTCTTCGTATCCGGCTGCGACTTCGCCACGCATGGACAGGATGCCGGCAGTCGCGCCTGCACACACCATGGCGACAGCCAGGCCGGCAGTGGCCCAACCCAGTTTGCGGTGCAGATCGACCCGACGCACCGCGACGAGCCCCGCCTGGGCGACCAAGAGTGCGATCCACGACGTGAAGAGGAAGCCGTGCACGTGGAGGTACAGCGGCAGCGGCGTGGAGTCGAATCGCGCGCGCAGGAAGTACGTCGGCGCGAATCCGGCGAAGACGGTGAGCGCCGCGATGAGTGCGGCGCCGGTGTAGAAGTAACGATCGTACCGACCGGCGGACTTCGAGGCGAGCGGCGGCGCGTACAGGGTCATCGTGCGTAGCGTCCGGTTTCAGCGGCCTTTTTCTCGCCGTTGAGATTATCGCGGAGTCGCCGGTGACTATCGATCCGGCTTCGGCAAACCGCCTGTAAGATGCACCGGATTGAAGGAGGCTGCCATGACATCACTCGGCGGACGCGTGGCGGTCGTCGCCGGCGCCACGCGAGGCGCGGGCCGCGGAATTGCCCGGATGCTCGGCGAGGCCGGGGCAACGGTGTACTGCACGGGTCGCAGCGCGCGCGGCCAGTCGTCGCCGAGTGGCCGGTCGGAGACCATCGAGGAAACCGCCGAGATGGTCACCTCAGCGGGAGGCGTCGGCATCCCCGTCCGGGTCGATCACACGGTCGACGCAGAGGTCGCAGCGCTCTTCGACCGGGTCGAGAAGGAGTCGAACCGGCTCGACCTGCTCGTCAACGTCTTCACCGGCCCGCCAGCGACGTGGGCCAACTTCCTCCAGGAGACGCCGGCAGACGGCCGGAAGTTCGTGGACGCCTGGTTCTGGCCGCGCGTCGTGACGGCCTGGCATGCGGCGCCGATCATGGCGAAGAAGACATCCGGCCTGATCGTCGAGCTCGTCGAGCAGGACAACGTCGGCTACCACGGCGCCTTCTATTTCGACGTGATGGAGACGCTGCTCAAACGGCTCATCTTCGCACTCGCGCACGATCTCGAAGCGAGCGGCATTGCCACTGTGGCGGTGGCCCCCGGCTTCATGCGCACCGAAGCCATCCTCGAGGCGATGGGGGTGACCGAGAACACTTGGCGCGACGCGCTCGAGAACCCGCAGGCGGTCGCGTACGGCTGGGGCGGTTCGGAAACGCCTTGCTTCGTCGGCCGCGCCGTCGCTGCGCTCGCCGGAGACCCGAAGGTGATCACCAAGAGCGGCGGCATCTACACGGCGCGGGCGTTGTCCGACGAGTACGGGTTCACCGACGTCACCGGCAAGAAGCCGGACTTCCAGGTGATGGACGAAGCGTTCAAGAAGGCAATGGAGTCTGGGCCGATCGCCGCCCTCAAGCGCGACGTGCCGCACGTGTGGCAACAGGTGCGAAAAGAGCCGGCGGTAACCTAAACCCAGAGCTCACTTGTGTTGAGGATGCGAATCCCGGTTCCGGCGACCGGACCGCGCTGCGAGGGCGTCGAGGACCGCTGGACGCGAGCTCCGTGAGCTCGCTGATCCCCACAGCCTTCTCGCGCGGTCAGGCGAG
>DASUGH010000117.1:0-3069 GCA_036274155.1 Vicinamibacterales bacterium
GCCGCCGCCAGGGCGCAGGCGGCCGGCCCCGAGAGGGCAGTCTGAATCGCGTGCTCGCGCACGAGCGCCGCCGCCATCGTCCCGCCGCTGCTCTGCATCACCAGCAGCTCGTCGTGCCGTCCCTCCGAGTGCAGCCGCCGTTCGAGGCGCTCGAGATAGCGCGACACGAGCGGCTGAATGTAGGCGTTGAGCGCCGCCGTCGTCCCGCGCTCGTACTCGCGCACTTCCGGCAGGATCGCCGAGCCGGCCGAGATGCAGCCGTCCGGCCAGAGTTCACGCGCGATCTCAGACGCCCGGCGTTCGTGAGCCGGGTTGGCGTATGAATGCAGAAAATGGATGACGATCGCCTCGACGCCGGCCGCCAGCAGGTGCTCGACGGCGTCGCGCACTTCGTCTTCCGCGAGCGGAAGCATGACCTGCCCGGCGGCATCGATGCGTTCGGTCACCTCGAGACGGCGGTCGCGGGGAATCAGCGGCTCGAAGTTTCCCGCCAGGCCGTAGGCGTGTGGCCGGGTGCGGCGGCCAAGCTCCAGCACATCGCGAAAGCCGCGGGTCGTGATCAGGCCGCAACGCGCGCCGGTGCGTTCCAGGATCGCGTTCGTGCCGACCGTCGTCCCATGGATCAGGACCATCGTGGCGTCGGTTGAGGTTCCGCTCTCCAGCAGCCCGGTGGCCGCTAGACCGGCTAGCATCCCCTCGCCGTGGTCGTGCCGGGTCGTCGGGACCTTGGCCGTGCGGATGACGCCGGACTCGCCGTCGAGCACGAGCACATCGGTGAAGGTGCCGCCGACGTCAACGCCTGCGATGCGCTCCGTCATGCTCGCCGCCCAATCGGCACGGGAAGTCTGAGCGCGAGGTCCGCACGGTCGCCGGCCAGTTCATCTATCACGGTAGCGCTCGCTTTCCGACGCTGACGATGCCCGGGAAGTTGACGGAGCCACTCGCGTGTGACGGTGGCGCAACCGTACGTAGCGTTTTTTCGCGTGTCAACGGTCCGGGCGATTCTCGTCCGGCGAGGCGATTGCCGCGCCGAGCATTATGCCGTGGGGTGCGACCCCATCACCTCGTCGAGTGCCGCGAGGAAGCGCTCGATGTCCGCCTGGTCGTTGTAGGCGTGGAACGAGACGCGGACGCGACCGGAATCACCCCAGACCAGGACACCACGTTCGGCCAACTGCGCTGTCAGCAGCGCCGGGTCCGGCCAGAGGAAGGCGACGTTGGGTCCGCGCCGGCGAGCGTCGCGCGGGCTGATCGGACGAATGCCGCGCCGGTCGAGCTCATCCCAGAGAAGATCACCCAACGCCAGGACGTGCTGCTCCATCCGCTCGATTCCGATCTCCTGGAGATAGGCAAGCGCATTGTCGAGCACGGCCAGCGCCAGGAAGGGCGGGTTGGCCGCCTCGAACCGCTTGGCGTCATCGCGCAGGGTGAAGCCGGTTGGATCCTGGACGCCGGGCTGGCTGGCAGTACTGTTCCAGCCAAGCTGCTGCGGTTGCAGGTGGGAGAGCCGTTCGGGATTGCAGTAGAACACGGCTGCGCCATGAACGCCCAGGAGGAACTTGTAGCAGCTGGAGACGACGATGTCGGCGTGGTGAGCCGCGACCGGCAACACGCCGGCCGCGTGCGTCGCGTCGATGCTGAGGAGCGCTCCCGACTCATGGGCGATCGCGGCCAGCTCGTCGAGATCATAGCGGCGGCCGGTGAGGTAGCTGACCTGGCTGGTCGCCACAACGCGCGTGCGACCGTCGACGGCGTCGGCCAACCGCTCGATGGACGCATCCGCTCCCCACTGGCGCACGACGCGCAACTCGACGCCACGCTGCTCAAAGCGAGTCCACGGAAAGATGCCGGAGGGAAACTCGATGTCTTCGACGACGACATTGTCCCCCGGCTGCCAGTCGAGGCCGTTGGTGAGCTGGTTGATGCCGTCGGTCGATGAACTGAGGAAGGCGATGTCGCTGGCCGAGACGCCGAAGAGGGTCGCCGCGCGCTCGCGGACCCGCTCGAGTAACCCCATCGACTGCTCCAGCCGCCCGGCCATCCCGTCGCTCTTGCCCTCGAAGAAGCGTTGGACAGCGTCGTGATGGCTGCGCAGGATCGCCGTTTCGCCACCGGCGCACAAATGCGCGACTTCGGGAACACGCAGGAAATCCGTCTTGGCGACGAGTGAAGAGATGGGCTCGCTGCTGACCATGAACGGCTCCTTCATTCCCAGTTCAAGCACTGCAGACCACCGCAGGCCCAGCCCTGTGGTGGTCTGCAGTCAGTCACTCGTGACGCCCGATCGTACGCGACAACCAGTGAGGTTGTCACCATGTGGTCCGGGTCGTCGTTGTCCGGTAGCGGCCGGGCAAGGTAATGGGCTGATCAACCTAGCCGGTCACCAATCTCTGACATGATCTCGGTTGAGACGCATGCGATACTGCCCGGCATGATCTCGGGCGTCAACAGCGATGCGTGCCGACCGAATGGTCACACAGGAAGTGGGAGACGCAGGAGTGGAAGGCGGTGAACGTGGTCACCGATGACGTCGCAAGTCGAGAGCCGGCTGTGGACCCCCCGCAGCCCGTCTCATGGGGCAAGCGGCTGTCGGACCTGGCCGCCGAGCATCCCGACAAGCCGGCCATCATCTTCGTTCCGGTCGCGGGCGAGCATCAGACGCTGACCTGGGAAGCACTCGACCACTGGTCGAACCGGCTCGCGCGCCGGCTCGCCGAACTGGGGCTCGACGAGACGTCGATGCTCGCGATCGGCCTGCCCAACTGCCTCGAGCACTACGTCGCCGCCTACGCCGGCTGGAAGCTCGGCGCGCTGGTCCTGCCGGTCCGTGCCAACCTGCCGCCGATCGAGCGCGACGGCATCCTCGATGTCGGCAACCCGGCCGTCGTCGTCAGCGACTGGCAGGGCATCGCTTACCAGAATGTGACGACGGCAGAGCTCCACGCGCTCGACGGCTACGCCGACGAACCACTGCCGGACAAGGTCGCCCACCCCGGCAAGTCGGTCGGCTCCGGTGGCTCGACCGGCCGCAGCAAGATCATCGTCGATCCCCGCCGCTGGGAAGCCGTG
>DASUGH010000118.1:0-17825 GCA_036274155.1 Vicinamibacterales bacterium
TCAAGCCGGGCGCCAGGTGAAGGCCACCGTCACGGACCATATCGTCGCGAGGAAGTTTGGCGGCACGGACGACTGGTCGAACCTCTCCGCGCTGTGCGGCCGCTGTAACCGGGTGAAGGGGATTTGCGCGAGCGGGGGCGCGATCAGAAATGAGAACAAGTCACCCAATCCCGGGAATCGGCGGCAGTCCCGCGGCTGCCGGCAAAAGCGACACAGCATTCTTGACGATCGCATGAGCGGTGTCGCCTGGCTCAGGTGTCGGCGGTTCGTGTTCCTTGCCGAAGATGGTTCCCATGATGGTGACAATTCTAGCAACCGCGCGCCGATCGGCTACGCTGCGATCCCCAGGAAAAAGATGTTTCCACCTTTGACAAGTCCGCCCGGGGACGCCAGCCTTCGCTCACGCCTGACAACACGCGCGTAAGCTACGGTTGGCGGGCCACGCGAAGGTTGCGCGCCTAAGCTGCGAAGCAGCGAAGGCGGGCTGTCACGAATCATTTGTGACCTTCGGACGCAGCCCACCAATCGAATACGAAGGGCCTGTATCTCTCCGGGGACGCCATCCTTCGCCAAAGCACTTGCTGGCCTATGAGACGGCCGGGTGATGGTCACATCGCGGCATCAAGAGAACCGACAAGGGCAGGGCCGCCTGATTCGCATGTATGAGGACGACCCAGGGACGCCGTCTTGTGCTGGAACCTCTTCCGCTATCCTGCGCTCGGCGCCGGCCGCCGGCGCGGCAACCTCACTCAACCCGAGGTCCGCACTCCTGGACGTGCCATGATTGCTCACGCTCCTGACACGCACGGCACTGTCATACCGGAGGTGGTCATGCTGCACCGAAAGGCCTGTGTCCTGTGGTCCTTGGGCCTGACGCTGGCGTTTTCGGCGGCTCTCCACTGGGCTACCGCCGGAGTACTTACAGCGAAACAGCAGTCGCCTTCCTCTCGTGGAGTCGTGCTGTTCACTCCCGAAGCCCCGGCGTTCGAGGCGGCGGCCAGGAGTATCAGGAGATCTGGTCGAGGGACGGTTCGCGGATCGTTGAGGTAATCGAGCGGCTCACTGATCTACCGTGGGAATCCACGCCGATTCGAGCGATCGTCTTCGAGGGAACCAGCCACTCCGGGTACGCCGATGTTCCGATGCGGCTTCGGGCCAGCTATCCTCCGGCAACGAAGCAGGGGACGCTCGTTCATGAGCTCGGTCATCGGATTTTCTCGCATCTGGTACCTGGGAACGAGGATGACCATCCGTTCCTGTTCCTGTACGACGCGTGGGTGGAGCTTTGGGGCAGCGAGTTCGCCGACGCACAGGTGAAGGTCGAGAGCGCACGCAAAGGGCAGGTCGACTATCCAGGCGCGTGGCGTGTCGCACTTGCAATGACGGCAAAGGAGCGGGCCAGGAGATGGCGGTCGTTCGTCGCCAGCCGGAAACCTGCGCGATAGCCAGACGACCACGGCTGGGTCTCGGCCGTCTGAACTCCCGTCACGCGCTTTGACCCTTTCCCGAGCAGTGGGCGCAGGATGTGCCCAGCCCGAAGGAGGCGACATGAAGACCGCAATCGCCGTGGCGTTTGTCCTGATACTGACGGCCCTGGCTGGCGCCCAGACCCAGGCTCCCGAAATCACCATCTCCGGCAGTCAATCCACGAGGGACGGCGTGCGGATTCTTCGCGATGTCACCTTCAACATCGGCGGCGTCCTGGTCACCGCCGATACCGCGGAGAATCAAGATGGCGGGATGGTGTTGCAAAACGCCAAGGTGACGCTGCCGAAAGGCGGCACGGTCAGGATGCAGTTGAAGGTGCAGTTCTGAGGGTTGCCAGGTCATCTCACGGCGACGCTCTTGATCGCCCAGCCGTGCGAGCCATGCTCGAGGGAGAACGTACGCACCTCCGGACTCAGGCTGCGTCCGTTCACGCACGTCGTCGTCGACGTGTCGGCGCTGACAGCCACATCACACGTGGTGAACGTGAGCCACTCGTCCGCAGGGATCCCTTCCGCCGCAAGGCGAGCGTTATAACTCAGTCGAAAGCGTTCAACGGCCTGGCGCACGAGGCTCTGATCGTCGTCAGGTCGGCGAGCCGTTGTCGGCGACCGGTCCGCCGGCGGCGGGCCATCGAATCCGGCCGATGGTTCAACGTCGTTGACCGATATGGCGTCTGTCGTCGGCGTGGAATGGAGGCCCCCGGCGACGGAAGCCCGCACGACGAACCGGTCCGGCGCCGGCCCGAGCACCCAGAACGGAAAGCAGGTGATCAGCGTCAGCACGTTCTCCCTGGTGGGAGCCATCACGCCGACTTCGTGCGGGTTGATGACCTTCAGCGATGTCACCTGGTAGTGAAACCGGCCGTCCGGTGTGTCGAAGAAGATGTCGTCGCCGACCTTGATGTTCCGCAGCGGGGAAAAGAAGGAATCGCGATGCCCGGCAATCACGACGTTTCCCGGCTGGCCTGGCAAGGCGGTGTTCTCGACATGTCCGGGTCCACGGCGAAGCGTCTGCGCATCCGAACCGTGCAGGACGATGGCCGAGAGATGCACGCGCGGGATAGAGAGAGCACCGATGGCCGCGCCGCGGGTGAGCGCCGGTTCAGCGGGCAGCACCGCCGGCGCAGGCGCCGGGCGCTCCGGGGGCACCGGCCGTTCGACGACCGCGCGAGTCTCGAGAGATCTTCGCGCGGCGCGCTGCGCCACGAAGGCGTCGGTGACAACGACGCCGCACCACGTCAGCGCCGCGAGGCCAGCGGCCACGAGCAGGCGTTCGGCCGAGCCGAGACACCGGGTGACGAAGTTACCTCGCCGGCTCGTCTGATCGTTCTGCATAGTAGCCCGCTCGCGTTCGGGCGGTGAACTGGGTACCGGTACCGGCGTCGACGACAACCCGAATCGGCCGGAACCCGCTCTCGGATGTTTCCGGGGGCACGAAGCCGACTGTGTACCCGCTCCTGATCTCCTGCGCGATCTCCGCAACCGAGCGCGTGAGCTCCTCCAATCGTTTCGCCGTGAAGACGCGGCCGCCCGTTTCTCTTGTAAGGGCCTTCAGCACCTGAGGCCTCTCGTCGCGATTGTCCGGATCGAAGAGCGTCACGCTGTAAACGACGGCGGTCGTACGTCTGGCGCGATCCAGCACGTCGCCGAATGTATGCCTGCTCGCGTTGTCGCCCCCGTCGCTGAACACAATCAGCGCCTTACGGTCGTGCGTGCCGGACTGAAGGTGCTGCAGCCCGCGATCGACCGCGTCGTACAAGGCCGTCGTGCCCTGCGGGACGGCATCTTCCATGGCGGCGCGAAGCTGCAGCGGATCGGCGGTGAAAGCCAGACGCGGCGGCAATCCGGGCCAGACCGCCTCATTGAAGTAGAGCGTGAAGAGCTCGTCGAGCGGACGCGCCATCGCCGCAAAGGCAGCGGTGACTTCCATCATCTCGTCGCGACGGCCGCGCATGCTGCCGCTGCTGTCCACGATCAAGCCGACGGTCGCCGGCAGCTCTTCGCTCGTGAACAACTGAATCGTCCGCGGTTCACCGCTGTCGTAGACCGTGAAATGTTCGCGGTGAAGGCCGGTCACCACGGCGCCGTGCCGGTCGACGACCGTGACAGAGAGCCTCACGAGATCCGTCCTGACGGAGAGGATGAGGCGCTCGAGGCCCTGCTGTGCGGAAGAGCCGTCGGCGACGCTCCCGACCGCCACGAGCAACAGGGCCGCATAGGTCGTCCGAGTCATGATGACGTTCTCACGCATCGAGCGGGCGGCCCGGCATGACAGTCACCAGGCCGTCCGCCACTGTCATCAGCCGCGACGGCGGCGGAGTACGCCAAGTCCGAGTCCGGCCAGAAGCGATGTCAGGCCGCCGATGGCAACCCACGGCAGCGGTGTGGCCGTTTGCGGGACTTGTGCCGCTTCCTCTTCAACCGGCTCCGCGAATTCTTCGACCGGTTCCGTGATCGGCCGAGGCTCTCTCCATACCTTCGGTTCGATCACCGGCTCTGGAATCGCGGCGGGAATCGGCGTATACGTGACTGCCGGTTGCGGCGCCAGCTCAGGGATCATGTTCGGACCGCCCTTGGGATAGATGAACTCGTAGCCGCTCAATTCCCCTCCATAGAACAGCGACCTGATCGCCGGCGGAACACCGGCGGGGGTTTCCCTGAAGGTCACGACCGGTTCATTGGTGAGCGCCGTCCTGCTGTCCGGGATCGTGTGGAAGTTCGCGTACACGGTCGAGCCGTTACGGCTGAGTACCTGCAGCACGTTGCGGCTGTCGCCTGGGTTCGCAAGACGGAAACGGTATGTGCCGGCGCCGAGCGTCGCTCCGGGAACCTGCACCGGCGCACTGAAGGTCAGATACGCGAGCTTGTCATACGTGACACCGTTCGCGGTCGCAAGCGTCGTGGTGGCAATCAGCGCTGCCGCGGCGACACCGGCTGCAAAGAGTCTGGACATACGTGCCTCCGAAGCTTCTCCGAAGGACGCTCTTGCGATTGCGCTGGTGCCCCTTTACCGCCCTTCGGTGAATCGGGCTTTGATTGGAAGGAGATGCATTTCCCTTGCCTTGGACGCGACTCCGGAACTCGTGATCAGCAGGCCTGAGGGCGCCAGCAAAGCGAGATCACCCGCGAACCTTTCCGAACAGCGACAAGAAATTTCCCCGCGGCTGCGGAAAAGTGCCCAGGGCGGCGAGTGGGTGACTGATGGTCATTGCGCCGCCGCGGGCTCGCCGAAGACGTTGACGAAGAACGTGAACGGGTGCCGGGTCTGCAGACCGATACCGAACTCGACGTCGACCGACTCGCCAGGCGAGAGCACGCCGTCGTTTCCGACGTCGGGGGTCTGCCTGGTGCCCTTGCCGCCCTCGCGAATGAGATCCGGCAACCGGTCGCCGCTGATCAGCGTATTGCCGCCAGAGAGTTCGGCGACACGAAAGAACGGATTCCGCAGCGCAGTGGACGTCTCGTTCGTGAACGTAGCGCTGATCGTGAGCACACCCGTCGGCGCGTATGGATCGTCCGCCTTCGTCGCGACGGCGGTGCCGCGGACCGACAACGATACCATTCCGTTGACGAGCGGTGTCGGAACGGCGCTCGCTGTCTCGGTCGATGCGCGCACTGATACACATTGCCCGGTGGCCGCATCCATTCGAATGAGAGAATGAGGAAATGGTTGATCGGCGCCGACTACGACCAGCAGATCGCCCCTTTCGTCGATGGACGCTGAAAGCGCAACAGCTCCGAACGTCGGTCCCTCGAAGCAGGGTGCGCTCAGGCGCGCACGCGCGCCTGTCACCGGATCGATGCGGAAGAGTCCACGTCTCGCCGTGTCCCAGTCGAAGAGAAGAATGTACCCTGAAAGATCCAACACCAGGGGGCCCATGAAGCGCGGCGCGGGACCCTGCGCCGGGTCAGCAAAGTCGCTCAGCAGCGTGCGCGTGCCGTCGGATGGGTCGACGCGGAAGAGTTTGTAAAACGTGGACAGGACCGAGGTCCCGTCGTACCCGAGTGCGATGATCTGTCCTGATTCCTCCACCGCCACGACACGGAGGTGTTCAGCGACGGGACCCTGCGCCGGATCCTGGAAGTCGCTGACGATCGTACGCGCTCCCGTGTATCGGTCCACTCTGACGAGCGCAGGTTCACTTCCGATCAGAAGATCACCCGAATGTTCGATGACAGGCGGGGCAACGCGGTCGGCGCCCTCGGCGATGATCGTGCGCACGCCGGTCGCCGGGTCGACCTGGAGAAGCGCCGTTCCAAACAAGGAATGAGAGACGAGGACGGACGTTGCATCCTCGACCAGCAGACGGGCTGCAAAGTGTGGCGGCGGACCTGAACTCGGTATGGCGACCGGACCCTGGCTGGGATCGGAGAAATCGCTCAACGTCGTCTCCGCGCCGGTCGCCGCATCGATCTTCACGAGCGTGCCGCCGTCCAGATCCTGGTCATAGACATGGGTCACGACGATGATGTCACCCGGTCGCAAGGGCCCGTGACCGGGAGGCTGCTGCGCCGAGGCGGGCAGTGCGACGGGAAGCAGGACCGCCACTCCAAGACAGAGGCGCAGGTGACGTAGCAGACCCTGATTCCGGGATCGACGAAGGGAAGTAGTCATTGGCGTTCTCCCTCGAGGGCTCCTCGAGCGTCGTTGAACGTCGAGCAAGTCATGTGCCGAACGCGTCCGAGGAGTGCGGAACTTTTCGATCACTCTCAGCATCGCGGTTCCTGCGGTCATGCACGCGAAGAGGTTCCCAGCCAATGGGGAAACTTCCCGGCGCCCTGCGCCGGGTGGCAGGTGAACCACCGTTTTGGAGCGACAAACGGCCCGGGGTCGCGAGGCACATCCGTTGCTCTCCTCCTCTGCAGACAAATGAAGGGAGGTTGTCATGGCAATCGAGAATCGAGGACTCGTTGCAGCTGAGGCCCCTGCCTTCATCCGCCGGGTGCTGCATGACTTCGATCGGTGGCTCGGGAAGGGGGAAACACCGTTCTTTGCCTTCCCGCGCCCCATCGAAGGGTTCACGTGGCTACCCGAGCTGGAGGTCGTCGAGCGCGAGGGTCAACTGTTGGTGCGTGTGGATCTGCCGGGACTGAAACAGGAGGAGATCACGGTCACGGTTACCGAGGAGGAGTTGACCATCGAAGGCGAGCGGAAGTACGAGGCCGAGAAAAGGGCGCCCGAATGGTATCGGACCGAACGCGCCTACGGACGTTTCTTCCGCACTGTTCCGATCCCCAAAGGGGTCAAGACAGAGGAGGTCAAGGCGACGTATACGAACGGGGTGCTCGAGATCAGAGTTCCGCTGCCGGCCGCCGAAGAGAGGACACCGCGACGGAAGGTGGAGATCGGCCTCGAAAGAGAGAAAGCCGTCAAGCCGGCCGCGTAGCGGGAGCAGCCCCGGTGCGGGAGCCTCGCGGTGCGCTCCCGCACCGCGGATCGTTGACGTGATCGGGATCGCGCGAACTGGAACCAGCGACCGGGTGCGGTCGTGATCGAACCGGCTGCGTCAGCGATAACCTGCCCGCCTGAGCAATGTCATCATCGGGCACCAGCCGCTGAAGGCGGACTGCACGAGATTGAGTCCGACGAAAGCGGTGAACAGGAAGTAGTACGGACTGACGAAGACGCCGAGCGCCACGCTCGCCGTCACGAAAGCGCCAGCAATCAGTCGCAGCATGGCTTCAAGAGTCATGATCGTGCTCCTCATCCGGCCGTGCTCAGCCGGCCCTGCGCAGGTTGTGTCTGTGGGTCATGTAGTAAACGATGGGCACCGTCATCCGAGAGAGCAGCAGCGACGCCACTTCGCCGGCCATCAGTGAGATGGCGAGCCCCTGGAAGATGGGATCGAACAGGATCACGCTCGAGCCGACGATGACGGCGGCGGCGGTGAGGGCCATCGGTCTGAATCGCACGGCACCGGCGTCGACGACTGCGTCTTCGATGGACATGCCATCCCGAATGCGCAACTCGATGAAATCCACCAGGATGATCGAGTTGCGGACGACGATGCCGGCGCCGGCGATGAAGCCGATCATCGAGGTCGCGGTGAAGAAGGCGCCGAGCGCCGCGTGCGCCGGCAGGATCCCGACGAGCGAGAACGGAATCGCCAGCATGATCGCGAGCGGCGTCGAGAACGACTGGAACCAGCCGACGACCAGGATGTAGATGAGGACCAGCACGGCGGCAAAGGCAAGCCCGAGATCGCGAAAGACCTCGTAGGTGATGTGCCACTCGCCGTCCCACTTCATTGCATACTTCGAGCTGTCGAATGGCTGACGGGCGTTGAAAATCTCGAAGCCGTAGCCCTCGGGCAGCCGCAGCGTCGACAACGCCCGGGTGGTCTGGAGGATGGCGTAGACGGGGCTCTCGATGCTGCCCGCGACATCAGCGGTGACGTAGGTCACCGGCAGCAGGTTCTTGTGGTAGAGGCTGGGCTCTTCTTCCGTCGTGACGACGCGTGTGACCTCACGAACCGCCACCGAGCCCCTGCCCTCGAACCGAAGGCTCTGCACCGCCTCCAGGGAACTGCGCTGCGCGCGGGGAAGCCGCACGATGATCGGCACCTCTTCGCGTGCCACCCGGTCGTGCAGCACTGTCGCGGACACCCCGGCGGTGGCCAGGGTCACCATCGATCCGACGTGCGCAGCCGACAGGCCGAACGCGGCCGCCCTCTCGTCGTCCACCTCGAGGCGCAACTTCGGCTGCGGCGATTCGACGTACCAGTCGACGTCCACCACGCCGGCGGTCTGCTCGAGCATCTCCCGGACGGTCTTCGCGAGTGCCAGGCGGCGTCCGGGATCTGGTCCATAGACTTCGGCGACGAGTGTCTGCAGCACCGGCGGGCCCGGCGGCACCTCGACCACCTGAATCCGCCCACCCAACTGTGCTGCGAGCGGCTCGAGCCGCGTGCGGATCCGCTTGGCGACATCGTGGCTCTGCGGCCTGTTCTCCTTGGCAACGAGCATCACCTGCAGATCGGCGAGATTCCGCGTCCGGCGCAGGAAGTAGTGACGCACGAGTCCGTTGAACGTGTACGGCGACGCCGTGCCGCTGTAGCTCTGAACGCTCGTCACCGCGGCGTCTCGCAGCGCTTCGTCGGCAAGAGCCGATGCCGCCGCTGCCGTCGCCTCGAGCGGCGTGTCTTCCGGCATGTGGAGGATCACCTGCAGTTCGCTTTTGTTGTCGAACGGCAGCATCTTCACGGACACGAACTGAAGCGGCACCAGCGCCACGGCGCCGAGCAGCAGGAGCGCCACGAGGCCGATGAAGGCGAGGCGCGGCCCGCGCCGACCGATGAGCGGTCCCATCACGCGACGGTAGATTGCTGTGAGGCGGTCTTCATCCCGGTGATGCGAGGCAATCTGTCGGCGCAGGAGACGGACCGCGGCCCAGGGCGTGACCACGAAAGCGACGAGCAGTGAAAAGAGCATCGCCGCCGAAGCGCCGACGGGAATGGGACGCATGTAGGGACCCATCAGCCCGCCCACGAAGGCCATCGGCAGTATGGCGGCAACCACCGTCAGCGTCGCCAGGATAGTGGGGTTGCCGACCTCGTCTACCGCACGGACGGCGAGCGCTTCGAGCGGCACACCCTGCGCGGCATCCCGTTCGTGCCGGACGATGTTCTCGACGACGACAATGGCATCGTCCACCAGGATGCCGATCGAGAAGATGAGCGCAAAGAGCGTGATGCGATTGAGCGTGTAGCCGTAGAGATAGAAGACGAAGAGCGTCAGCGCCAGGGTTACCGGGATGGCGGTGAGCACCACCAGAGACTCACGCCTGCCGAGCGCGAGCCAGATCAGGGCCGAGACCGACAACACCGCAAGAAGCATGTGCCACAGCAGCTCATTCGACTTCTGCGCCGCGGTCTCTCCGTAGTTGCGTGTCGTCGAGATCTCGAGATCGCCGGGGAGGAGGTATCCGCGGATGTCGCCGATCTTCCTGTCGACCGCTGCGGTGACGTCGATCGCGTTCGTGCCTTTGCGCTTCGCGATCGCCAGCGTGACCGCGGGGAACGACTGGCCACTGCCGGGATGCTGCGTCACGTAGCTATCGGGCTCGGCGGCGCCTTCGGCGACCGTGGCAACGTCGGCGAGACGAACAGCGGCACCGTTGCCCGTGCCGACGACCACATTGCGGACCGCCTCGATCGATTCGGCCCAGCGGCCACCCTCGAGGCGCGATGCGCGATTGCCGGCGACGACGTCGCCGCCAGCCGAACGCACGTTGCTCTCGGCGATCGCGCGCGTCAGCGCGAGCGCCCCGATGCGCCGCGCCGCCAGCGCCGCCGGGTCGACTTCCACCGCGACTTGACGCGGCCGGCCGCCAATGACGGTGACGGCCGAGACGTCCGGCACTTCCTTCAGCGCCTCCTGAAGCTGCCGCGCCATGGCCCGGAGCCGCACATCGTCGTACTCCGGCCCCCACAGCGTCAGCGACATGACAGGCACGTCGTCGATTGACCGGAGTTGCGCCGAAGGCGCCGAGACGCCGAAGGGAAGCGATGGCAGTGTCGCGGCGAGCTTCTGATTGAGCCTGACGAGTGCCTGTTCTTCGTTTTCGCCGACCAGGAAGCGCACCACCGTCATCGATCGGCCGGGGCTCGACGTTGTATAGAGGTACTCGACGCCGGAAACCTCGGCGAGCGCCTGCTCGATCGGACGCGTCACGCGCTGCTCGACCTCGGTCGGCGAGGCTCCCGGCATGTCGACGAAGACGTCGATCATTGGCACGATGATCTGCGGCTCCTCTTCACGGGGAAGCGCGACGACCGCGTACAGTCCCAGCAGCAGCGACGCCGCCACGATGAGCGGCGTCAGCTTCGAATGGATGAACGCCCCCGCCAGCCGCCCCGCGATGCCCTTTCCGTGCGTCATCGATCGGCTCGCGTCACCGGGGCGCCGTCCATCAACGAAGGCGGCGGATTGGTGATGACGATGTCGTTCTCACGAAGGCCGGCGAGGATCTCCAGCCGATCGCCGTCCACAATGCCGGGTGAAACCGACCGGAGCCGTGCCCGATTGTTGCGGTCCAGCGTGAAGACGAAGGTCAGCTGACCGCGGCGAATCCCAGCCGACGCCGGGACGACGAGTCCCTGCCGGGGCACGCCCTTGAAAAAAGCGCGCCCGAAGACGCCCGAGCGAAGGCCGTTCACGGACGGGAGATCGATCTTGATGACGGCGTTGTGGGAGGACGGATCCACGCGCGCGATCTCGCTGACGCGTCCCGAGACCGGATTGGGGACCTGGCCGTCGCCGATTTGAACACGGACGTCGTCGCCGGCCTTGACGTTGGCCGCGCGCGATTCGTCCACTGACACCTCGAGGCGGAACAGCGCGATGTCCTCGACGGTGACCAGGCCCATTCCCGGGGTCGCCATGGATCCGGGATCGACGGACCGCTCGGTGACGACACCGTCGAATGGCGCCGCCAGCGTCGCGTAGGAGCGGGCGACCGCTGCCGCGTCGCTGGCGGCGCGCGCCGCCTCGTGAGCCGCGGTTGCGGCGGCGAGATGGGCCTGCGCCTGGGCGAACCGGGCGTCGGCCACGTCCAGCGCCGCCACTGCCTGATCGAGCTCCTGCGGCGTCGCCGATCGCTTGTCGTGCAGCGTCCTGATCCGCTCGTGCATCGTCTGTGCGAGCGTCAACGCCGCCTGTCCGGAACGCACTTCGGATTGCGCCGCGCGAACCTCTTCCGCCGCGCTCACGACTGCGGCGGCGGCGCGGGTGCGATTGGCCTCGACTTCGCGGTCGTCGAGTCGCAGCAGCGGTGCGCCACGTCTCACGCGATCGCCGGCACGGACGTCGACAGCCACGACAGCTGCCATGATCCGGCTCGAGATCACCGCCGTCGTGCGTGACCTCACGACGCCGCCTGCCTCGACAGGGGACGCAAGCGTCGCTGCCGTGACCGCAGCCGTGGAGACTGCCATTGGCGCGTCGGGCGTCGCCTGCGGGGCCGGCAATTCACGGCAGGCCGCGAGCAGCGTCGCCCAGCCAACGGACGTGACGAAGACCATGATTCTGTGCACGTGAACCTCGTCGCTATGGACTGCGGCCGATGGCCCGGCGGAGCAGGGCTTCGCCGTTCACGGCGTCGACCACGGCACCGATGCGTTGTGCTTCGGCGTCGGTCAGGGCGCTCGATGCCTGAAGAACCTCCGTCACCCCGGTCATACCGGCTGCGAATCGGTCGCGGATGATGCGCTGCCGCTCCTGCGCCTGGTTGACTGCCGCCTGTCCGACAGCCTGGCGGGCGCGGGCAGCTTCGAGACGGCGGAAGGCGGTGACGACTTCGACACGGACGGCGGCGCGGATATCGTCGGCCGCCGCCGCGGCACGGACCTGCGCGTGGCTGGCGGCTTTCGACCGCGCCAGCTCGGCCCCGCCGAGCGAGAGACTCCAGCGCAGTTCGCCGCCCACGATCCACGCCGGTTGGCGGTCGTTGACGCTGGTGCCGCTCAGATCGAACGCCGCCTGCGCGGTCACCTGCGGAATCACCGCTGCGCGCCCGGCCTTGCGCTCGGTCTCGGCGAGCTGGATGGCCGCCGTCGCACGTTTCATTTCCGGGCGGTTGGCATCGGCTTCCGCGAACGCCGCGCTCAATGTCATCCCCGCGAGGTCGCCGCGGGGGAATGGCTCTGACACCTTGTAGTGGCGATCGATCGGCGCCCCGGTGAGGCGGTTCAGTTCGGCCATGGCCACCGCGGCGTCCGCCTGGGAGTCGATTTCCCGCTGACGGAGCGTCGCAACCCGGGAGACGAGCGCAAGCACGTCGGCATCGGTCGCCATGCCGGCATCACGGCGCCGCTCGGCCGTCGCGACGTCCTCGAGCGCCCATTCAACGGCGGCATGCGCCGCACGCGCGCCCGCCTCGCCGACGAGAATCCGGCCGTACGTCTCGGTCGCCGCCGACACGAGCGACGCGGCGGCTTCGTCTATGGCCAGCTTCGACATGTCGCTGCGCAGCCGTGCGCCCGTGATGGCCGTCCGTTGCCGGCCACCGTCGAAGAGCAGCTGCTCGGCCGCGAGCGAGCCGCGGAAGAAACCAATCGGGTCAGGGTGGTTGAGCGAGTCGATGGCGAAGTTCGAGGCCTTGAAGTTCCGCGATGCCAGGAGTGAGCTGAAGACGAAGACCGGTTGGCCGCCCCGCTGCCAGCTCTCGGCAAACGAGACACGCGGGAACCAGCCGGCCCGGGCTTCGGTGACGCGCTCGGAGGCTTCCGCCGCGTCGGCCCGGGCCGAGCGCAGAGTGGCATTGTGCGCGAGCACTTCGCGGATCGCGCCGTCCAGGGTCAGCGTGTCCTGGGCGGCGCCCGGGGCCGCCCAGAGCCACAGCATCAGGGCGAGTGCGGTTGCCTTGGCGGAGAGAGCCATCGGCTGAGGGATGCACGGACCGGTCATTTGGTGACACAACTGCCGCTTGCCGCGGTGTGTCACCGATCGCAGCCGATCTGCATCCCTTGTGATGCACCCGTCGGCGTCGTTCTCGGCGGCTCGTACAATGGCGTGGGTGGCTGTCCTCACGAACCAGGCCGGGCAGGGCGGATCGGGCGTCGATACCACGAAGGCCGAATACGCGACTCTTGTCCGCGCCGCCGCGGCCGGCGATCGCGCGGCCATGGAGCGACTGCTCATGCGGGCGCAGGAGGTGGCATTCCGGTTCAGCCTGCTGGCGTGCGGGCATGCGGAAGACGCGGAGGACGTGATGCAGGACGCGTTGCTCAAGACCTATCAGCACGTCAGCCGCATCAGCGACCCGGAGGCGTTTCGGACCTGGTTGTTTACGACCGTACGCAACGCATGTCTGATGAAGCGCCGGAGGCGAGCGGGCGAGCCTGTCAGGTTCGAGTCAATCGAGCAGGGATCGCCGGCGCTCGGCGATGAGTACGCGCCGATCGACGTCGCCGACAGCACGCCTGGTGTCGATCAACGAATGATCGATGAGCGGGCGGACGCGCGTTTCCGGGGTGCGTTGAGGAAGCTGCGGCCGGAGTACCGGGTCGTCCTCCTGCTGCGTGAGATGGAAGGCCTTCCGACGAAGGACGTTGCCGCGATCACGGGTTACTCGGAGGCCAATGTGAAGCAGCGTCTGCGGCGGGCCCGCCTGATGATCAGGCGCGAGTTGGCCGGCGGTCGATCATGAAGCCCGAGTGCAGGCATCTCCTCGCGGAGATCTCCGCGTATCTGGACGGGGACCTCACGCGGGCCGAATGCGAGAGCATTGAACGGCATTGCGCGACCTGCGCGGATTGCGCGGCAGTCCTGGCGGGCTTGAAACAAACCGTCGGCCTGTGCCGCCAGCTTGCTGCGACTCCATTGCCGCCGGCCGTTCTCGAGCGGGCGCGCGCGAGCGTTCGTCGCCTTCTCGAAGGAGCGGAAGGGGATCGCGGGTAAAGCGGAGCGCTCGTTGGTTCCCTGAGGTCGAGTCGATCCGCTAGCATAGCGTCTGCGCTCACGGCATGAGCCGATGCGGCGAGGCGAGCATGCAATCTGCTCACAAGCGTAAGACGCCGGTGCAACGCTCCCGTGCGTCCAGAGCCGGGCGTGTGAAAAGAGGCACCACCCCCCTCGACGGTATCGCCGCGACGACGTTCTTCCATGACCGGTTATCGCTCGAGCAGCTTGGTACCAGGGTGCTGGCCGCGCTCGTGCACGAGGGAACGCGGGAGACGCCGATTCGGATCTGGATCCCCGGTTGTTCGACGGGTGAGGACGCCTATTCACTGGCCATCGTACTTGCCGAACAGATGGCGGCTGCGCGGTCGGCCTGCCCTGTTCAGATCTTCGCGACCGATGCCGACGACGACGCGGTCAAGGTCGCGCGGACCGGCACATATCCCGACAGCATCGCGCGTGACATCACGCCCGAGCGGCTCCAGCGCTTCTTCACTCGGCACGACCATCGATACACGATTGCGAAGAGTATCCGCGGGTCGATCGTCTTCGCCGTTCAGAACCTGGTCAGCGATCCGCCGTTTTCGAAGCTCGACCTGGTGAGCTGCCGCAACGTCCTCACTCACCTCGAGCCGGAGATGCAGGCGAAGCTCCTGTCGATCTTCCACTTCGCGCTGAATCCTGGCGGGCACCTGTGTCTCGGCGGCTCCGCAGGTGTCGATCCGCCCGCCGGGCCTTTCGAAACGGTCTCGAAGCGCTGGCGCATCTTCCGGCGCGCGCAGGTGAGCCACGTGAATCTGGTTCGGCTGGAAGCCGAACTCCGGGCGGCGAAGAAGGAACGGCGGGAACTGGTCGAGCAGGTCGAGAGCAGCAACGAAGAGTTGAAAGCGGCCAATGACGAAGTGGTGTGGATGAACGAGGAGCTGCAGTCCACGAACACGGAGCTGACGACCTCGAATGAGGAACTGCAGTCGATGGCCGATGAGCTGTCGGCGCTGAACGCTCAGCTCCAGGACAAGGTGGAGGAGCTCACGGCCGTCAACGACGATCTCGCCAGCCTCCTCGTCAGCACCGACATCGCAACGCTGGTTCTCGATACCGGTCTCCGCATCAAGCGATGCACGGCCGCCGCCGCGCACATCTTCGACGTCAGGCAATCGGATATCGGCCGTCCAATGAGCGACTTCGCGTCGACTCTGATCGACATCGACCTGTCGCGCGACGCGCGCACAGTGCTCGACTCGGGCGTCCCCTTTGAAGAGCGCGTGGCCGCCCGGGATGGAAGGCGATACTTCCTGCGCATCCTGCCGTATCGCCGCGGGGACAAGACGGTGCAGGGGGTGGTGCTGACGTTGGTGGACGTGACGACGGTCGAGCAGGCTGAACACGACCTGCGGGGCGCGCGAGAGCAGGCCGCTCAGGATCTGCGGCGCATGACGCGACTGCACGAGTTGAGCATCCAGCTCGCGGGTGCTGCCGATAGCGACACCCTTCAAAACGTCATTCGCGCGGCCGTTGACGTCACGGCTGCTCACATGGGTCACGTCCAGCGCTGCGATCAGCCGGGCGTGCTGAGCATCGCCGCGCAGATCGGATTCGAGCGGCCGTTTCTCGACTTCTTCGCACGCGTCGACTCGCACACCCACAGCGCGTGTACCGCAGCAATGGTCGGCCACCGGCGCATCTTGGTCGACGACGTGGAAACCAGCACAATCTTTGCCGGTGCAGCCTCGTTGGCCATCATGCAAGCCGCCGGAGTACGCGCCCTGCAGTCCACGCCGTTGTACGACCGATCTGGCGGCTTTCTTGGCACGTTGTCGACGCACTATCGCCACGTACACCACTTCGGTGAGGCTGAGTTGCGCTGGCTGGACCTGCTCGCACGACACGCCGCCGATGTCATCGACCGCCAGCGAACGGGCGAGCTGCTGGCCCGGTCGCAGCGAGACCTCGAGACACGCATTGCCGAGCGGACTCGTTGGCTGTCGCTCATGCACGATGTGGCAGTGGCGATCAACGAGGCAACGACGTGGGACGATGCGCTGCATCAGGTGCTGCGCCGGCTCTGTCACACCGAGAACTGGCAGATCGGTTTCGTCTATCTCCCCGACCCGCGGCAGCCGGAGACGATCGTTCCAGTCGTGAGCTGCTTCGGGGACGAACGGTTCCGTTCGTTTCACGACCTGTCGATGCAGCACACGTACACCCGCGGCGACCGGCTGCCGGGGCGCGTGTACGCAGAGAACAAGCCCTTCTGGGCGCCGGACACCGAGGCGCTCATGGCAGCCATTCCGATGCGGGCAGTCACTGCCACGTCGGCCGGTCTGCGAGCTGGCGTCGCCTTGCCAGTCGCCGTCCGAGAGGAGGTGATCGCTGTTCTGGAACTCTTCTCGGCCCATCGACACCCACCGAACGAACAGCTCGCGACGCTGATGCAGGACGTTGGCGATCAGGTCGGCCGCGTACTGGAACGGGAGCGCGCGACCGCGCGTATGGCCGACCTCGTCTGGCGGGAGCAGCAGGATCTGTTGCACACGCTCCACGATTCGCTCGGTCAGACGTTGACCGGCGTTGGCATGCTGAGTACGTCACTGTGTCAGCGCCTGGCGGCAGCCGATGCTGAGACTGCAGAGACGGCAGCCGAGATCGCACGCCAGACGCAGCAGGCGCTCGGCCACGTGCGGTTGCTGGCCAAGAACCTGTTCCCGGTGGAAGTAGAGGCCGAGAGCCTGACAGTGGCGCTGCGCGATCTCGCCGCGGCCACCCGGTCGCTGCACAAGATTGACGTTCGCGTGGCGGGCGAGCCGCCAAAGGGCCTCCACGATGGCAAGATCGCCACAGAGCTGTACCGCATCGCGCAGGAAGCCGTCACCAACAGTGTGAAGCACGCGCAGGCGAAAACCGTGACCATTCGCCTCGAGGGCGTGAACAGCCTCACGCGGCTGCAGATCGCCGACGACGGCATTGGCATCCCCCGTCCCGAGCCGGGTGACGGCGCGGGGCTGCGGATCATGCGCTATCGGGCCACATCGATCGGCGCGTCGTTGTCGGTCGAACGAGGCGCCACAGGCGGGACCGTCGTCACCTGCACGCTCGTGGAGCCGCCGATGTCGGCTCGAAACACGGTATGAGCGCAGACGTGCGATCGAAGACTCGTATTCTGATCGTCGACGATCATCCGATCGTGCGGCTCGGTATCCGCCAGATGCTCGCCGCAGAGCGCGATCTGGAGGTGTGCGGGGAAGCAGAGTCGGCCGATGCGGCGCGGCAGTTGATCAGGAGTACCCGTCCGGATCTGGCCATCGTCGATCTGTCATTGGCGCAGGGAAGTGGCCTCGATCTGGTGCGGTCGCTGCACGAATCGGAGTCGACGCTGCCGGTGCTCGTCCTGTCGATGCACGACGAAGCGCTGTTCGCAGAGCGCGTGATCCGCGCCGGAGCTCGCGGCTACATCATGAAGCGGGAAGCGATTACCGGCCTCGTCGGTGCTATCCGCCAGGTGCTCTCCGGGCGCATCTATGTGAGCGAGGGAATGGCGCAGGCCATCCTCGAGAGGCTGGGACACGAAGGTCGCGCGACGGACAACCCGCTGGCCAGCCTGACCGACCGGGAGATGGCGGTCTTCGACCTGATCGGCCGGGGATTGAATACCGCAGCGATCGCCGAGCAGCTGGCGGTCAGCATCAAGACCATCGAGACCTACCGCTCGAACATCAAGACCAAGCTGAATCTGAAGGACGCGACCGATCTCGTCCGGTTCGCGGCGGCTTGGACCGAACGCATTTAAACCCAGAGCTCACTTGTGTTGAGGATGCGAATCCCGGTTCCGGCGACCGGACCGCGCTGCGAGGGCGTCGAGGACCGCTGGACGCGAGCTCCGTGAGCTCGCTGATCCCCACAGCCTTCTCGCGCGGTCAGGCGAGTCTGGTCGGTCGTCTC